>NZ_JAPZUB010000058.1 GCF_027533505.1 Flavobacterium sp.
ACAATCTAAAGCTCCGATTTAACCAAATTAAAGAACTAATTATTTTTTGGTTACAATTATTGTTCAACTTTTTCACTAAAAATAAAACCACTATTTTAATCGAAATTTAAAATAGTGGCTTTTTAAGGAATGACTATTTAATGGTTAAAATGTATTCTGAAAGTTGATCTAATTCTGCTTGTGATAATTGAGGAAAACCAGGCATTTGGGGGTAGTCCGCTCTTTTTTTACCGGGAGCTTTTATCCATTTTTGCAAATTGGCTTTATCGCTTTTATAAATACTTGCCATTTCAATAACGGGTGGCCCCACCAACTTTGCATCAGTTTTGTGGCATGCGGCACAATATTGGTTAAATACGTCCTTTCCTAAATCGGCTTCTGTTTTGGGTGTAGCAGCAGCCTTTTGTTTTAAGAAAATTGATTCTTCGCGTGCCTGTTTACTTAATTGTTGAAATTCTGCGGTATGTGCTGCTACTAATTCTTGATGTTTTTCTAATGCATTATGCCTATACATTTGACGACTTCCTCCGTAAAATATCATGAAAACCAAAACTGAAATTACAATTTTTTTGAAGTGAATATCTATGAAATGCTCATCGTTAGTGAGTGATTTGTAACAATACCATAAAGCATAAGCCAATAGCAGACCAGCTCCCGCCATTACACTGATGACAGCGTAGCTAATTCCTTTGGAGGGTAAAGTAAACAAGACAATAATACCAAATAAAATTTGCAGACTAAGCCCTAAAGTTGCTATAGAATACCCTATTTTTTTAATAGTATATCGTGTGAAATTTGTGTAGATCTCTTCAATTGGATAGGCTTTTCTTCCGTTGTACCAAACTATAAAAATTCCCGTAATTGCAATACAAGCACCCAAAAATTCGAAGTAGCGAGGAAACACGTTAGGTAACAATAAGGCGCTTAAAAATCCTTGAACTGTACCCCATTTTTCAGGAAACAGCATTAAATTGACATTGGTCAGGAAAATGAGTGGAATAAACAAAAAGATCGCCACGGCCAACCCCATAATTGTTAAGTGAAGCGATTTGTTTTTTTCTAAATTTTGCCAAGTGTATTTATGTAGGTAAGTGAGTAAAAAAGCAATGGTAACTAAGGGAATGATCATTATCCAAGCAAAACCTGTTAGGGCATTGGCCGAATAAAAGTAAAGGGTGTATAAGGTATTGATGCTCAACAATGGAGCAACTCCCATTACCACAGCAATACTTTTATTCACTGTTATTGTTTTGGCAATTTCGTGTGCGAATATATCATATTCTTTATTTTTTAAACCTTTGATTTGTGCCCAAAGTGTAATGATACTTCCACCGACCATTAAATTGATAAAGAGGATATGCAATAAAAAGGAGAAAACGAGTAAGCCAACTAAAAGCCATTCGGGTAATGGTAAGTCTAAAGGTAAATCTTTTGGTATTGGAGTATTTATTTGAAGTAACATATTGCGTTAGTTTTTTGCGAGTTGCGTATCTTTTTCTTTATTATTTTTTCTTTTGGAAACTTCAACAGCACTGTTCATTGGGTTTATTTTAACTCCCGCAGATTGAACGCCTTCAAGACTTTCCCCGGTTTCTTGCACTTGTTTGATGTAGGCAACCAATGCATCCAATTCTTTTTCATTTCCAGCGAATGGCGGCATATACGTTCTACCGTTGTGCATATTGGGTATATAGGCTTTCATAGCGCCTTCGTCCAATGGTTTTCCAAATCCATACATGCGTTCAAAAACATATACAATTGAGTTTACACCTTGTGGATTGACGGTATGGCACCGACTACACAAATTCATAAAAACATCTTTACCTGCTTCCACTTTATTTTCCTCTGTAATTTCGGTTACCGAGGTATATGTGGCATATTTTAGGATCCCATCTCTTTTGTACAAGGGATAGTCTTCTTCTCTTAATAGATTGGAATACATGTAGTTTCCAATAACATAAGGCTTACGGATAAATTCTCTCACACGCTCAAAAATTCCTAAAAATCCGAATACAAATAAACAGGGTACAATTACGTAAGCGAGTTTTATTTTTTTAGGTTTTAATACCGCAACCCCCGCCAAAATAATGGCTAGTGAGGCAGCACCAATGATGAAATATTTTAATAAATTGTAATATTCGGCAAAATCTTGGGAACCCACAGCGGTGGCCATATTCTCTTTCATGGCTGCGGGCATCACATTCCAATAGTAAACGGCCCCGATAATTGCCAAAGGAATCCATGCTAAAATCCATTGCCCTGCAAATTTGATGGCTTTTGAACGCATTTCTGTACCTTTTTTCGCAAAAATTGTAGTCAGCAACATGCCAAAAACACCAGCCACTAACATCGCTGTAGGAGTTCTGAAAAGTAATTGGGGTAAATAAATGGGGTTCGTAAAACCGTTAAGTAAGGTTTGTTCGTTATTCCAGTTTCCTGGATCCATCATAAACCCAAGAATAGCAACAATAATAGCCATGGTGATCCAAGAAAATACACTCAAATACCAACCAAAATTAATATGACGAATTTTTGCTTTCAATGAAGTATTTGCATTTTTCCAGGTGAGAAAATAAATCAGTATTAGTACAACTTCTGTTACAAACACTAACCATTCTATAAACCATGCCCAATAAAATACGCGAATCAAACTTCCAATGGAAGCGGGACTAACTAAGGCCACTGAAAACCAAATTCCAACACCTGTCATCGCGCCGATAGTAGTCGTGATGATAAAAGCAACTTTCATCTTTTTGTACACTAAAGTATCCCACTCTAGATTTGTAATTTGATTGGGCGATGCCATTGAAACACCCTTCTGCTCCAACCATGTAATGTAAGGTATGAAGCCTACTGCAAGACCATGATTAATAAAAACATGTAAAATGGCAATGGCCGCAATCAAGAAACGGTCGTTAAGCCAGTCTAAGTGAAACATTGGGAAGTCCATAACAATTCAATTTTTTTACAAATTTCATTGATATACCCCCGAGAAACTAAAAAAAATAAAGCAGGAAGTTTTGAAAAATATTCCTGCTATGTTTTAAAAAAGTGCTATGTTTTTTGCTGTTTACACTGGTTGATTTTGATTTTCAATTCTTACGTTTTTATTTTAAATAAAAAACCCCAAAAGTAAGTATACTATGGGGTTTCTAACCAAACAAATTTAAATATTCAAAATGATTATTTATTCTTCTTTTTCCTTGTTTCTAAACTGTCAATCAAAGGATTAACTCCACCATCATACATCGATTTCATCATCCAATTGACGGCCCAATTGGTTTTTTCAGGTGTTCCGCCTTCAATCGGAGGGTGTGGATCATATTCCATATCAAGCATGATGGCTTGGGCATATTTATCGCCATAAATATCTTTCATCATGGCTAACGACATATCCATACCCGCAGTAACCCCTGCGCTTGTCCAGTATTTTCCATCTTTTGTATACCGCTCATTAGCAGGAATAGCTTTGTATTTCTTTAAAAATTCTTCTTCTCTATACCAATTAGTAGACGCTTTTTTATTTTCTAATAAACCTGTAGCGCCCAACACCCATACCCCTGTACAAACAGCTCCAGTATATTTTGTGGTTTTGTCAATTTTTCTAATCCATTGGTGTAAATTAGCGTCATAAGCCGCTTCAATGGTACCTGTAAAACCACCGGGAATAATTAGAATATCCAATTGGTTAACAGATGCAATAGTGGTATTCGGGACAATCTCAACACCCATTACGGTTTTGATATTTCCTTTTTTGATACTTATTAATTGTGTTTTTACACCCATGGCCTGACCTAATACATAGCGAGGTCCCATCACATCCAAATCGTTTACACCATCATACACTAAAATTCCAATGGTTTTTATGTCAAATTTTGGTTTTCCAAAAATCATCTCCATTGAATTTACATGGTTTTCTGGACTGAAATTTTCGATTTCCTTCGCTATTTTTAACGAATCGCTTTTTGACATAGTTACTTTTTCAGGACTTTTTTTCACCTCCTCATTTTTACACGAAATGGT
Organism: Flavobacterium sp.; assembly: GCF_027533505.1. Lineage (GTDB taxonomy): Bacteria > Bacteroidota > Bacteroidia > Flavobacteriales > Flavobacteriaceae > Flavobacterium. Next base: position 4,024 of record NZ_JAPZUB010000058.1, read on the forward strand.
AAATAATGGGACAAATAGTAGCGCGATTATTTTTCTCATTTGTAAGTATATTAAAAATGGGCGAAACCAAGTAACGCCCATTTTGATTCATTAAAATCGTGCGGTTAAAGTTATCCCCAATTGCGCCGGCATTGCAGCGAGCGAGCGACGACCAAAACTGGTGTCGGCTGCACCAAAAGCTAAATAATTTGCGTTGGTCAAGTTTCGTGTCCATAGGAATATTCCATAATTAGGATAACTCAACCCGAATCGAGTATTTACCACCTGATAGGTGGGTTGATACAATGAGTTTTGAATATCTGTATAGTAGCCACCAATGTTTCTAAACTCTGCTCGAAACAATAAATTTACATTTTCAGAAGTTTGAATGGTATATTCTGCGGCAGTGAAAAAGGTAGTTTTCGGAGCATTAGCTAAAGTATTTCCTCCAATGGGAACAGCGTTTCCAAATCGTAACAATGAAAAATCCTCGTATGCTGCATCATTGATTGCATACGCAAAATCCAATTGAAGTCCTTTAACTGGAATAACATTGGCTTCTACTTCAATTCCTTTGGAATAGGCATCACCTACATTTTCGCGAACAAATGTAAAGGGGGCCACATTGTTGAAGAATTGTAAATCTTTCCAATTAATTAAATAGGTTGCAAGATTAAAGTGGATTCGGTTATTCCAGAAAGTAGATTTGTAACCTACCTCAAAGTTATTAGAATACTCGGGATCAAAATCTTGGCGAACCCCCACAGGCAAACCACCTTGGGCATTGATGCCACCTGCTCTGAAACCACGGGTGTAAGTAGCGTAAGCATTAGCATTTTTACTCAAGTTGTATACGATAGCCGCTTTTGGGGAAAAAGCGTTGAAAGAAGCTGATTTGGTTTGGTCGGGATTAAGTTGTGTAAATACACCATTAACAAATACAGCATCACCAAAACCATTAAATGTAGCCTCGCGTTCCTCAATATCATAACGCGCTCCAGCAGTTATTTTTAGCTTTTCGGAGACCTTGTAACTTACTTCTCCAAAAGCAGCATAGCCACTATTATTACTTCTATTTCTAAAAATACTAAAGTTATTAGGCGCATTTTCAAAAGCTAAATTCGTAGAAGGTTCATACCCCACTTGTTTAAAACCAAAAAGACCGGCTACATATTGCAATTTACTTTCTTTGTTGGTTGAGTTGATGCGAAACTCTTGGCTCAACACTTCTTGAGGAGGAAGTTCTTCTCCAATGGCACTGCTTGAAAAAGAATGATAAATACCAGGAAAATCAATATCTCGAAACGATAAACTAATTTGTTGAAAAGAGCTTATTGAAATCAAATCAAAGTTTTTTGCTTTGTATTTTCCCGTTACGGAATAGTTGGTAATTTTACGTTGATGTCTTCCTATACGACTAAGGTTTATGACAGTCGGGTTTTCTAATGCCGCGGTTTCATTGGCTTGGGATACAAAAAAAACCGATTCATTAGAGAAATCTTTTTGCGTTTTTACGTTTGCCGTTAGACTAAATTTATCAGTCACTAACCACTTTAAAAACGCATTACCATAGGTGTTTTCTTCACCACCAACCGTTCTTCCATTCAAACGCACGTCTGTCGATGAGGTTCCCGTAATGTCATTTTTCATAAAACCTTCTCTTTTTTGAAACAAGCCATTGATTCCAAAAAATAACTTGTCTTTAATTATTGGCGTTTTAAAACCTGCTGTATAACGCTGTAAAGCAAAATTACCATTTTCAAGTTCGACAAATCCTGTAGTTTTGTTGGAGGGCTGTTTCGTAAAAATAGTTACAACGCCACCCATGGCATTCCTTCCAAAGAGTGTACTTTGCGGTCCGTGTAACACTTCAATGCGTTCTACATCGGTTAGCGCAAATCCACCGGCCAATATATCCAATAAATTTACATCATCGATATAGGTTGAAACGGCTGGGTTTTCACTAAATACTTGAATCCCTCTGATGGATTGTAAGGCTTGAAAACCAACGCCTAATTCTTGGTAAAGGTAATTTGGAACTCGACCTGATAAATCGGATATAGTTACCAAACGTGAGTTTGTGACCGATTTTGCGGAAATAGCGGTAACTGCCACTGGAACTTCAATATTTTTTGTTCCGATTTGTTTGCGGTTACGATTACTTCCTCTAGTTTTTGGACTTTTAGGGAGTCGTTAACTTGTGCCGATGCCATCGTGGCTAACCCAAATAGGGAGAATAAAGTGATTACACTCTTAAGATTCATGGTTATCTTTTTATACATTGTTTAATTTTTTGCAAAATCACCTAAACAGTTAAGCGGTTTATTTTCATTAAAACGACATCTATTTCGTTTTTCAATCCTTGTATTTTACTTTTTGGCCAAATACATTTCTGGATTTTTTATAAACTCCTCTTTACAGACTGGGGCACAGAAACCGTATAGTTTTCCCTGATAAGTTACCGTATCGGATACTCCAAATTTGGTAATATCCATTTTGCAATAGAAATCAATTTGATTGGCGTAGGTTAACTTATTCAATGGATTTTTTGGATCAATCAAACTTGGATTTTCTTTTACAGTAAAGCCATTTGTTACGGTTTCCGACTTTTGACATCCTACACTAAGGATTCCCATCATCATTACGATTGTTCTTTTCATTGTAACCCCTGTTTTAATGATGTTCTTCATTTGAACATAATCCAATAATTTCATGGAATACATCATGTAATTTTGATAAGGCTTCCGTGAGTTCTTTATCCGATTTTTTGCTTTTGACTAATTGGTCCAATTTTTTGCTATCGGTTTCTAGTTTCTTAACAGCTGCGACTACTTCTTTTGAATTAAACTCCGCTGGAATGTTTGATTTCGCGAGTAATTCGGCTTTCAGAACCATTTCTCCGCTTCGTTCTTTTATCGGTTGTAAGTTGCCTTCTTCACTGGGGTGAAATGTTTGCGACATTACTTTATGAAAATCTTTCAAGGCTTGCCAGTCATCAAACTTGCCTTTCTTTTTAGCCGAAGCTGTTTTGTAATAGTTGCTTACTTCATTCCAGTTAATCACATTCCATATCGCATCGACATAATCTGCACGTTTATTTTGATATTTTAAATAATAGGCATGTTCCCAAACATCAATACCTAAAATTGGCATTCCTTTGTTTTCGGCTATATCCATTATCGGATTATCTTGATTAGCCGTTGTACAAATAGCTAATTTACCGTCTTGATTAACGTACAACCAAACCCAACCCGAACCAAAACGACTGGACGCAGCGGCATTCATTTTTTCCTTTAACGCTTCGATACCACCAAAAGTTTCTTGAATTGCCTTTGCTAAGTCAGTCGAGGGTCGAGTGTTCTTCTCAGAAGTGAGAATTGACCAAAAAAATTCATGATTAAAATGGCCACCCGCATTGTTTCTAATAGCTGGACTTAACTTTGAAACATGGCCAAAAATCTCTGTAATTGTCATTTTTTCTGCCTCTGTTCCAAGGATAGCCGTATTTAAGTTTTTTACATACGACGCATGATGTTTGCTGTAGTGAATTTCCATGGTTAGCGCATCAATATAGGGCTCCAAAGCATTGTAATTATACGGCAATGGTTTTTGTGTAAACTGCGCTGATACGGTTGTACAGAGCAATATGAAAACGGATAAAATTTGATTTTTTTTCATTGTTTTTTAAATTAATGTTGATTAGTGATTGGCATTTTTTCTAAATTGTTCAGGCGTCGTTAAGGTTTGTTTTTTGAAAAAAGTTACAAAATAGGATACATTTTCAAACCCTAAATCGTGTGCTATTTCATTGATAGATAGCGAGGTGTAATGTAAAAGGCGTTGTGCTTCTATCGTTATTCTTTTTCGTATTAAATCGCCTGCTGTTTTCCCTGTTTCACTTTTACATACCTTATTCAGATAATTGGGTGTAACATGTAGCTTCTCGGCATAAAACGAAGGCATTTTTTGTTCTTTAAAATGTTGCTCTACCAGTTTTTCAAATTCTTTAATTTTTTCGTTTTTGGTATTCGGTGTTTTAGGAATTATTTGCGGATTGTAAATGCGTTCCAATTGAACCAATAAAATATTCAGAATCGAACGAAGTACTTTTGTTTTGTCTTTTAATATTGCATTGTATTCCAACTCAAATAATTCAAAAAATGTTTGTAAGTTTTCTTTTTGAAATGAGTTTAATGCTACATATGGTTTACAACCATGCTCAAAAAATGAAAAATCATTTAAAGAGTTATTGTTGTAACGCAACGAAAAAAATGTTTCGGTAAAAGCAATAATCCTGCCTCCTGTTTCTGGATGTAAATTTATTTTTGAAATACAATTTGGCTGAATAATAACAACTTTTGGACAATTGAAATAAATTTTATGATTATCAATTTCTATTTCACCATTGCATGAATCTAAAAACAAAATTGAATAAAAGTTTTGTTTGTGCGATTCTTCCACAAATGGGAACTTAGCGTTAAACCCTTTTAAGGTATCATAAAAAATAGCACAATTACTTTTGCTAAAATCCACCAAATCACATATCAAGACATGACTTGACTGCATGATGGTTAGTTTTAAAGTTAATAATTATGTCTAATTATTAAACTAACTCTGGGGGATTGTCAAAACTATAAAGGAAAGGGGAGTGGTGTTTAACTGTTTGACAGTCAATTATTTTTTTGGTTTCTGTAGGGATAAAACGAGAAATTTCTTTGGAATTAAAAATGGAAAGCACAAAAAAGCTTTCTTTTTCAATTTTAAGTAAGCTCTTTTGGGTTTCTTTTTGTTCCTTGCTCAACTGGTTATCTAAGTAACAAATACCTTTACAAATGGGAATTTTATCAAATCGATTGATACAAATGTTCTCGGCGATGTACTCTCTGTTAAGGTAAAATGATGAAATTATCCAAAAACTTTTTGTGGCTTGGATTGTAAAAATAAAAAGTAAAAAAAGCACCAATACTTTTTTCATTTCATCAATTCTTTCAATAATATCCCTATATCATTAATCAAACGCTTCGTTTCTTCTGGATTTGTACCATCATAAACTCCTCGTATATGCCGGTTGTTATCAATCAACAAAAGTCCTCCTCCATGTACTAAACCTCCCGGTTCTTCAGCATCGGGATAGGCAGGAGTCATATAACTCTTTGTTGCGAGTTCAAAGATACTATCTTTCGACCCAGTGACAAAAAACCAATGTGAATTTAATTTTTGGCTTGTTTTGAATGCTTTTAGTTTTTCAACGGTATCGTGCTCAGGATCAATGGTATGAGAGAGAAAATTTACCTTAGAATTGTTTTGATAAACAGTGTATACTTTTTTTAATTCTTGATTCATTATCGGACAGATGGTCGGACAGGATAAGAAAATGAAGTCGGCAACGTATATTTTTCCTTCAAAGGTTCGATTGGTGATTTTCTTTCCATCTTGATCAGTAAAACTAAAATCTCCAATTCTAGGATATACTTTTTTACCCTGTATGGTTGTGGGTTCTCCCAAAATTGGTAATCGCTCCGTTTCAGGTTTACAACTAAAAAAAAACAGTAGGGTGAAAAGAAGGGTATATTTCATTGGTTACTTGATTACTCGGTGCATTACAAACGTAATTGCCGCCAACAAAAAAAACGCTACTGCTTGATGGGTCACGCCCAACCACAACGGTACGCTATACAATAAGGTGAAAATTCCTAAGGTCACTTGGATAAAAACAATAACCAACAAGGCTGTGATGCCGTTTTTCTGAGTTGTAGATAGACGGTATTTCCGACTTTTAATGGCCAAGTAAACGATAAAACCTACCACGACATACGCCAGAGTGCGGTGTATAAATTGTACGCCGCTTTTTCCTTCGGTGAACCGCAACAACCAATTGGGTTTTTCCAAACGAATGCTTTCATGAAAAAACTGTCCGTCGCTCATTAAGGGCCAATGGTTGTGAATATAACCTGCATCCAAACCGGCTACAAATCCTCCCCAAATAATTTGTACCACAACCAGAATCCATGTCCAAAGCGCAATTTTGCCCAAGGGCGCAATACGTTCCGAAATCCCTTGATACTTCAAGTCCAACGCCACCCAAAAAGTGTAGGCAAAGGTGAGAAAAGCAAACGTTAAATGAATGGATAAACGGAAATGACTCACATCAGGCTGGTTGAAATCGACCAAACCACTTTTGACCATAAACCAACCCAAAAATCCTTGAAAGGCCCCCATGCCTAATAAAATCAAGCATTGAACTACTGTTCGTTGCGTCAATCTTTTTTTCACTAAAAAGTAGATAAACGGAATCAAAAATACGAAGCCTAGTATGCGTGCGATAAAGCGGTGGAACCATTCCCAAAAGTAAATGAACTTGTAGTCTGCCAACGTAAAGTGGCTGTTGATACGCTGGTATTCGGGGAATTTCTTGTACTCTTCAAAAGCAGTCTGCCAAGCGGCATCACTCATCGGGGGAAAGGTGTCGGTCACCAAATGCCAATCGGTCATCGATAATCCTGAGCCTGTCAAGCGCGTGATTCCTCCCACCACAACCATTACAAAAACCAAAATACAGCCGGTAAACAACCAATTGATAACGCCTTTATCCGCTTTCATATGAAAATTTTTAAGCCCCACAAAGGTACAGTACAGACTTGAATTGCATCGATTAAACGGTGGTTAATTTTTTGTTTTTTTCAAACCAATGGAAGCGAATTGAAACTGTTGTACAAAACATGAATTGACCGAATAATAACACAGACGCTCAGCTTAGTAGCTCAGCCTCTCAGCCTCTCAGCCTCTCAGCAGCTCAGCAGCTACATTATTATCCCCATCGCTTTCGCTTTCGCAACTACAAAAGCATAGGCCGCTTCGTATTCGTTGGGAATTTCTCCTTCCAAAATGGCTTCTTTCACCGCCTCTTTCAATTGGCCCACTTCGCGTGAGGGTTTCAAATTGAACCGCTCCATGATTTCTTCCCCCGTAATGGGTGGTTGAAAATTGCGCACTTGGTCTCGCGCTTCAACTTCCACTATTTTTTGGCGTACGAGTTCGAAGTTTTTATGGTACTTTTCAAACTTCTTCGGATTTTTCGTGGTAATGTCGGCTTCACACAACGTCATCAGTGATTCTACATCTTCACCGGCATCAAAAATCAACCGTCGTACCGCACTATCCGTGACAATCTCTTGCGAAAGTACAATCGGGCGGTAACTCATCATGACCATTTTCTGCACAAACTTCATCTTTTGATTCAAGGGCATGTGCAAACGCGCAAAGATTTTCTTTACCATTTTACCGCCTAAAAATTCATGACCGTGAAAGGTCCACCCTTGTTTTTTGTGAAATCGTTTCGTGGGTGCCTTCCCGATATCATGCAACAAGGCTGCCCATCGCAACCAAAGATCTTCGGTGGTTTTACAAATGTTATCGACGACTTCCAACGTATGGTAAAAATTGTTTTTATGGGTGTGTCCTTCGACTTCTTCGACCAAATTTAAAGCGGTCAATTCGGGTAAAATCCGTTCCAAAAGTTGGGTTTGGTACAATAATAAAAAGCCCGTCGATGGCTGTGGGGTTTGTAGTATTTTATGCAATTCCTCCACAATACGCTCCCCCGAAATAATATCGATACGGTACGCATTTCGCGCAATGGCTTCCAACGATTCGGGAATGATTGTAAAGTTCAATTGGGTCGCAAACCGAATGGCGCGCAACATCCGCAACGGATCGTCGGAATAGGTAATGTCAGGGTCTAAAGGCGTGCGTATCACTTTGGCTTCCAGGTCGGCAACACCCCCAAAAGGATCAATCAAATCACCATAATGGGTCGAATTCAGTGAAAAGGCCAAGGCATTGATAGTAAAGTCCCGACGGTTTTGATCGTCTTCTAGCGAGCCGGCATCGACCTGGGGGTTACGACTTTCTTCGGTGTAACTTTCTTTTCGCGCACCCACAAATTCGATGTCCATATCCTTGTAACGCAACATCGCTGTGCCGTAGTTTTTAAAAACCTGTACTTTGGGTTGATGGGGAAGCAGGCTACTCACTTTCAGTGCCAAATCGATTCCCGACCCCACCGCCACGATGTCAATGTCTTTCTTGTGGTTCCGTTGTAATAAAACATCCCGCACAAAACCGCCAATCACATAACATTCCAACTGCAATTCACTTGCAGCTTGAGCAATGATTTTAAATATCTTACGGTCTAAAACGTCGGCGTAGTTGGTTTTCAAAGCGAAATATTTTTGCAAAAATACAAATTCACGGTGGTTATTTGGGCACCCGGGCGCGTCATCCGCTGTATCTTTTATGCCGCTAGGGCTTCATAAAAGGATGCCTCCCGATACTTCGGGGCTACCGCTGGTGCCATCGGTAAATGAATCACAATTTTCAAATCTTCAAATCTTCAAATCTTCAAATCATTTCCGTATCACCCTTACCTGCGCATCAAGGGTAAGTTTGATAATTGTCGACGGTTTGCTCGCCACGCGATCGCGATGCAATTGCACGACGTAATCCACACCTTGGACTATTTCGGGACTAATTTCTTGGAACGATTTCGGTGTTGGCGCCCCTGAAACATTTGCCGAAGTCGATACCAACGGGCGTTTCATTCGCTCCATTAATTGGTAACAAAACGGTTCGGTCACCAACCGCATGCCGAGGGAATTATCGGTACTGATTAAATTGGGGGCTACATTTTTGGGTTGGTCCAATATAAGCGTAGTGGGTTGGGTTGCAAATTCTAACAGCTGCCAAGCGACTTCTGGAATCTGATGAAATACACTATGCACCAAGCGCTCGCTGTGCATCAATACAATCATGCTTTTGGACTCTTCGCGTTGTTTTAAGGCATAAATTTTCTGAACTGCTGCTTCATTCGTAGCATCACATCCAATACCCCAAACCGTATCGGTGGGATACAAAATGATACCGCCTTTCGCAATGACTTCGAAGGCATTATGTACTTCTTTCGCAATTAACTTCAGTTCCATAACTTAAGAACGCTTCAAGCGTTGTAAACGTTTTTTTCTTCGTCTGAAATTTTTTAAAATATACAGGAACGAATTCCATTTCACCTGCAATGCCGTCCAAAAATCATTGCTGTTCTTTGCCACACAATAGGCTTGGTATAACGCTTCCCATTGCGCAAAGGAATATAAAGTAGGATTATCCAATTCGATATCCATTTTTTCAGGTAATCGTAAGCCCAATTGGTCCAATTCTAAAAACACAAAATTATCAATGAGTGTTTTTTCCGAAAGGGCAATTTTTGAAAAAGGCAATTCGGTATAATAGTTCAACTGCAAGTCAATCCCTTTTTTTGCCGTACAAGCACACCAAATGTACTGCTCACAGGCATAGCGCATTTTATACGCCTCGTAGGGATAGGCTTCGTTGTAAATAATATGATTTTCAGGAAATCGTCGCGTCGTTTCGGGTTCAGGTTGTAACGGGATATTCCATAACAAATGCATGTCCGTCGTTAATCCCACTTGGAAAATATCACTTACATGATACAAAATCGGCACTCTTCGTGGATCTTTAGTAAATGCCACAGAGGTGAGTACACGCTCTTCAAAAACCTTGTAGTCATTGTGTGCCGTATATTTCCCCAAATAATCCATAAAACCTCCATGGATCAAACAGCAATCGCTGCGCAGTTTCATTGTGTAGGTTCGCGTGGCTTTCAATACGCCGTTTCGCGTGGATACAATCTGTCGGTTGTTGTTATTGTATTTGGAAGTATTACTATCGTAATATGAGGTGCCTCCCGGATCTTCATTTTCAATTAAAACATCAAAGTCCAAATGCGAAACATCGTTGCCTTTCCAGGTCGATAAAATGATTTCCGCTCCCGGTAAAAAAGCACGGGCACTTTCGATACAACGTTGAGTCAGTTGTAAGCTCGCCACATCGGTGGGTTTCCCGTGAACTGGACCCTGAACGACAACCGAAAAATCCGAAGGATTAGGCATGTTTTTCTAAATAGAGGGTCAAATCTTCGGGCGTACCCAAACCGTGCATCGCTTCAAAATCAATGTTGTAGATTTTGATTTTTTGGCCTTCTGCAATACAATAATTATAGACCGGACAGGTGTAAAATTCGTTATTGACACGGTCGTTATTGGCAATCATATCAATGGCGCCATCCACAAAATAGTGTCCTTTGGTAAAGAAATAAATCCCTACCGTTGCATATTCTGAAATGGCTTTTTTCTCTTTTACTTCGGTCACATTACCCTGCGCATCGATTTTGGCAAAGGACCACTTCGGATTGCGTTCTGCATCGACAAACGTCAAAATACTGCCGTCTGCATTTTGCTCCAAACAATCGTTGATATACGCTTCTATCGAATGATCTACCAACTGATCAGAGTTGGCAATCAACAACGGATAATCATTGTTAATGAATTTACGAGCAAACAAAACGGTACAAGCCGTTCCTTCAGTCAATTGATCCAATTCGATGAATTGAGCGTTGTAATTTTTTTCCAATGCAGCGACCAATTCCCGCTCTTGTTTCAAATGTTCTTTACGTCCTATTAAAATATAATTGGCATTGGGATAGTATAAATTCTCCATCACCCGCGCAATCATTGGCTTACCGTTTACATCGATAAAAGGTTTTGGTTTTTCATAACCGGCTTGAGCAAAACGACTGCCTTGACCAGCCATCGGAATTACAATATTAATCATAATGAATCTACGTATTTATCATTGGAAGCACCGGGAACTTTTACTACTACGGTGGTTGTGTCGGTGAGTGCTCTAAAATCAGTTGAAGTATTGGGTTCAATTTTGATAATCGCACCGGCGCCATATTTTTCACCACTCATTTCCACTTCTCCAGAAATGATTACGGTAAATTCCGTTGCGATTTTGTGATGGTGCGAAGCTTCGTATTCCCCCGCAGTATAGGATTTTACACCTACTTCTACATCATTGGTATTGTATAATGAAGGTTCGAAGTTACCAATGAACCATCCTTTAAACATATCGGCTAAATCGTGTTTTTCAAGCGCCATTATTTTTGTGCTTTTAAGAATTCTTGTAAATTTTGTGGTGCATAAAACGAATGGTAATCCGTTTTGTAAATGCCAAAATCCACTACTTTTTGATTCTTTAAAATATATTCATTAATCAAGGATGAGGTGAAAAAGTTCCCATTGATTTGTACATCATCCAAAATACATTGGAACGCATTGGCAAAGAAATCCTGTGCTTTTGCAAAGAAGTAAAAACCGGCAATAGCTGCACTACTGATCGGATTTTTCTCAGCCGTTTGTACCACTTCACCATGTTCAATGCGGGCATACGACCAACGTGGATGTACCGAAGGAAAGGTAACAATACCCACATCCGCTTTACGTTCATCAAACGATTGTAAAATGGATTGGAAATTATGGTTGATGATTTGGTCGCCGTTCAATACTAAAATACGATCGTCATCCGAAAGGGAATCAATCGTCATTAAGATACTGCACAAGGCACCTTTGGTATCACTTTTCAATTTTACAATTTCGCTATTGGGTGCCAATAAACGAATGGTATTGTCCAAGTGAAATTTTCGTACATCTTCATCTTTTAAAATAAAAACAGCCTGAAAAGGTTCGGTAATCGATTGGAATTGTTCAATCACTATTTGAATCATGGGTTTGCCATCGATTTCAACCAAAGGTTTTGGATAGGAGAATCCGGCATTGGTGTACAATTCAGAACTACCGGCTAAAGGAATAATGATTTTAAGCATGTTCAATTTCTTTAATACGGTTCATAATGGCGGTAAATTGTACGTCATCCACCGTCTCTACTTTTAATAAATGGGCTCCCGAAGCGATCGCTGCTTTGATTCCGTTTTCATTATCTTCTACAATCAAACATTCTTCGGGTTGGAGTCCCAAGCGTTGAATGGCTTTTTGGTAAATCTCCGGATCGGGTTTACCGTGAGTCACATCTTGATTAGAAATAAAGAAATCCAAATATTGGGTCAAGTTGGCTTTTTGCATCATGATTTCGATGGTGTTGCGCACCGAATTCGAACAAACGGCAATATGGTAGCCTTCTTCTTTTAGTTTGGATAACGTATATTGGTGATTAAATGAAGGTTTGCATTTGGCATAGACCATTTCCATCGTATACACTTGCTTAAGGTCGTTGATGAACCCATGCAATTTACGGGGAAAACCACCTTCCAAACTTAACATCTCCAATTTTTTCTTGGTCGGAAGTCCGTCAAAAGTGACCAAATGATCGTAGCGACTAATTTCGGTTCCAAATAAGCGCAAGGCTTTGTTTAAGGCTTCATAATGCCAATCTTTAGCATCGATGAGTACGCCATCCATATCAAACAATACGGCTTTGATTTTTGTCATTTGCCAATTTTTTTATTTTTATAAAAATAGGATATATTTTGCAATAGTATATTGCTTTTAGTATGCTAAAATATTTTGATTTAATCAATTCATTTTCAGTGTATATAGAGTCTGCGTGCCAACCGCTAATAATGCGCTTTGGAATTGTAATTCCTAATTGATTCGGATTGTGAATTTTGAAATTTTCGATAAATATTTTTTCAGAAAGGTGCGTAAATTCCGAGTTACTTTTTAAACGTGAATTATGATAATCGGTTAATAATCCTTCGCGAATCAGCAAAGACATGAGTAGATATTGTTCCGGAAAAATGGGAGCATTACCATTAATATTATTGAGTATAGAAGTTTCAGCACGTTCTGCGCTGAAGAATTTTTGTACAGCTTTAGTTTTCCCAAAAAGGAAAATATCTGATGGATGAAATAATAGTCCGATACCATGTTTGACAAACTGTTTATATGGATTTCTTGAAAAATAATTAAGTAATACAATTTTAGATTCAAACAAAACTGCTTTGTCATCGAATTGAAATCCGCATAAATGACTACTAGTAAATACAATATCAGTTCGTGTTTTAACGGCATAAGGAGTTTTAACTTTTTCTAAACCATGTTGAGAAGAAACTAAAAGGCGGTTTACATTACATTGTTCAGAATATACAGTATTTAATACTTCCGGTGCTTGCTGTTTAATCAATAAATCATAATCAAGTTCATTTGTGTTTTCGGTGTCCCATGTGGATAGAATAATAGTTGCACCCTTATAGTGTTTTCGGATGCTCTTCAATACCAAAAGTGTATTAAGTGATTCCTCATTAACTATGGGACCCTGCACAACAAATGAAATGTCTTGAGGATGGATCATTAGCTTTCTTGAAAAAAGAGTGTAGCGACCTCTGGTAAATCGGTACACAAAATGATATTGGGAAGTCTATGTAAGTTTTCCGATTTCAGTAAATTCCAAAGTGTTTCTGGATCTCTTTTGTGTAATTCGGGCGATACTAGAGCTACTTTTTTGTCATCGTCTATAAATTTGCGAATCAACGTGTTATCATACCATAAGCTTTCAAATGCATCTAACCAAATACCATTACACTCTGCGTATTTGCTAACCGCGGTTTCGTATTCGCTGCGACGGGAATAGTAGATAAACCCGTGGCGATCGTAGTGCAATAAATCCGGAACCGACATGTCAAAAACAAAATAATTGGTGATGTGGTGCGCCTGTAATAATTCCATCAACGGTGCTTGCAAACCATCCGCTTTTATATTTAAAGCTAAAGTTCCCGTGCAGTTAAACTGATTGTAAATTTCAAAAAAAGTTCGAGCAAGTATACAATTTTCATCGGCTATATCATGAGCAATCACTAATTCACCTTTATAGTCACGAATATCAGTTTCGGTTCCTATATTTTTTGAAAATGAACGAATAAATGCAGCTTCGGTATTTTTTTCTTGTGGATCTATCCAATATCCACGGTGGCTGATGATTTCCATACTTTTCAAATTTATACAAATATAAAAATGATAACCCGTTGGGTGTAATTATTTGAATTAAAAAATTGAATAAATGTTGGTCAAGATACTGAAAATCAGTATCTTGAAGTCGCAAAACAACCAACATTTATGACAAATATAGTTAAAAATTATTTTAGAGTTTTAGAAGTTATAAGTTCTTTTGATACTGAGTTAGATTTTAAATCAGGAGTTGGC
>NZ_JAPZUB010000034.1 GCF_027533505.1 Flavobacterium sp.
GGTGCAAAAGTAAAACTCTTTTTTAATCTGACAAATACTTTTGCAACTTTTTTTTCGAAATCTTTTACCATTCCAAAAACCCGTAACTTCCGTTTTGGGAGTGCAAATATAGAAACCTATACACCCTATATCCAAAAAAAAATTGGTCTTTTTTCTATCTTTTTTTCTATCGGCTTGTTTCCAAAGACTTACACCGTGAAAGGATTTGATTTTCGGGTGGAAAATCCAATCCAACGGCCTAATTGGGGCTCATTTTTGAAAACACAACACCCCAAAAACGTCGTGAAAAAAGCGAATTTTTTGGCATTGGTTTTTTCAAAGCACAATTTTAAGGCATTCTTCTGCAGCAGCAAGCCTACAACACAGCCCCGGGCGACGCGGCACCCTGCCCCGGTGCGCTAGCGAAAGGGGCCGGTATAGCATAGCACGGGAAGCCGCTCACGCAAGAACCCGAAAATAAGGTGCTGCCAAAAACTAATCGAAGCGAATGGTTTTGGAAGGAACGATACGGGTAATAATATAGGAAGGAATGAGAAGCACTAGCAAACATACGAGAGTAGTGCCTAAATTGAGCAATGCAATGTAGCCGTAATCAATAGAAACGGGGGCGGTGGTCACATAATAGCTTTCGGGATCGAGACGAATGACTCCGAAATACTTTTGTATGTACAACACGAGTAAGGCAACGCCATTGCCCCACAGTAAACCGCGTACGATAAGATGTAATGCATTGTACAAAAAGATTTTCCGCACAGACCAATTGGTCGCTCCCATGGCTTTGAGTATGCCTATCATTTGCGTTCGCTCTAGGATTAGCACCAACAAGGCCACCACCATATTGATCGTCGAAACAGCAATCATGACGCACAATATAATAAGGATATTAAAGTCGAAAAGCTTTAGCCAATCGAAGATATAGTAATATTTTTCAGTGATGGTTTCGGTGTTTAATAGCGACCCTGTTTCTTGGTATACGGCTTGACCCGTTTGGGCGATGCGATTAAAATCGGACACAAAAACTTCAAAACTTCCCACTTGGTCAGGACGCCAGCGGTTCATGCGTTGCACATGCTTGATGTCGCCGATGAGATACACCGAGTCGAAATCTTTAACGCCAGAGTTGTAAATACCAGACACCGTAAACCGTCGTGCTTTGGGCAAAGAATTTTGACCTTGTGCTAAGAAAAACGTATTGAACTGGCTTCCAACCTTGAGATGGAGTCGGTCGGCTAGGTATTGTGAAATCAAAACCTCCTGGGAATAGCCTTTCCCGAGTTTAGGAATCGTTCCAGCGACGACATACTCTTGAATGGCCGACCAGCGAAAATCGGTTCCAACCCCTTTGAACAAAATCCCTTCAAAAGAATTCGCTGTGCGAATGACCCCCGCTTTGGTTGCCACGGCTTGCACATGAGCGATCCCGTTTACGGAGGTAAACTTTGGGTAAAACTTTTGGTGAAGTGCTATGGGTTCAGTGCTCACTTCGGAGGCATTGCCGTTGAAAGCGCTAATCACAATATGACCATTGAAAGCGGCTACTTTCTCTCGAATTTTTTCTTGCAAACCTACACCTGTAGCGACTGAGAGCACCATCATAAATATCCCCAAGGCAATCGCCACCACTGCAATTTTTATAATTGGAGCAGAAATACTACTTTTAACCTTTTTGGAGGCCGTAAGGCGTTTTGCTATGAAAAATTCTAAATTCAATCGTATGCGTAATTGGGTGCTCAAAAGTACAGTTTTATTCTTGGTTTTGCTAATGGTTTCGTGTAGCGGATTGCAAACGCATAGACCAACCAATAGCACCAGCGTACCCATGGTCAAACAATCGGAAGATATTTTACTCACCGGAGCTGAAAATACAAAATTCTACTTACCGCTTTTAAAAGGAAAGAAAGTCGGAATTATCACCAATCCGTCAGGAATACTCACTTCCAGTAATGCTAAAAATGACACGTTACCCAATGGCAAAATCATTACCGTTCGTCACTTTTATGAACGAGATGACCAAGGTGGTTTTCAAAAATACAGCAAGTCGATAGTCGATTTCCTTTTGGAATCCAACGTCAATGTTCAAAAAATCTTCGCCCCTGAACATGGTTTTCGGGGTACTGCCGATGCGGGTGAACATATCGTTGATGGTAAAGACACCAAAACGGGCTTGCCTATTGTTTCGTTGTATGGCAACAACAAAAAACCAAAACCGGAACAATTGGAGGGAATTGAAGTGATGGTTTTTGATTTACAAGATGTCGGGGCTCGCTTTTACACCTATATCTCTTCCTTGCATTATATTATGGAAGCTTGTGCGGAAAATCAAATTCCGTTGCTTGTACTGGACCGCCCCAATCCGAATGGCAGCATAGTGGATGGACCTGTTTTGGAAAAAGAACATACCAGTTTTGTGGGGATGCATCCTATTCCGGTGCTACATGGCATGACTATCGGTGAATATGCCCAAATGATTAATGGTGAAAAATGGTTAAAAAACGGCATTCAATGTCAGCTCACCGTCATTCCCTGTTTGAATTATTCACGCGAAATGTTGTATAGCCTACCGGTTCGGCCTTCCCCCAATTTACCCAACGATCAATCGATTAATTTGTATGCGAGTTTGTGTTTTTTTGAAGGCACCAACGTGAGTGTCGGACGTGGCACCGATTTACAATTTCAAATTTACGGATCGCCTTTTCTTGAGAATATGCCGTTTGAATTTACACCAGAACCTAATTTTGGTGCCAAAGAACCCCTACACAAAGGACAAAAATGCTTTGGTGAAAATTTATCGAAAATTGAGAAAGTACAACATTTGGAATTAAAGTGGCTACTTAAAGCCTATGCATCTACTGTTGACAAGAGTATTTTCTTCAATGATTTTTTTACCAAATTGGCGGGAACCAAACAATTGCGTCAACAAATTGAAGCTGGAGTGACGGAAGAGGCGATACGGGATTCGTGGAAAAATGGCCTTGAAGCTTTCAAAAAAATGCGTCAGCCCTATTTATTATACTAAGCAAAACGCTGTTCTAGAATCCGTTGCAACCCCTTGAAGGTGAAAAACAAACTATAAAAGATTCCCACTAGCAATCCAAAAACGATGAGGGACATGCAAACAATTTCCATTCCCAACGAAAAATGACTGGACTGTGGTACATCGGTATCAATATAGGCCCCAAACAAGGTAAGTCCCAAACCGATAGCATAGATGCCAAGAAGAATAAACAAATGTCGCATAGGAAGTGTGTTTTTTACAAAACGAATGCTACAAAAGAATATTATTTCACCGGAATTCTTTTTTTCATTTCCTCTACAATATTGAAGGCGGCTGGGCAAATGGCAACGTTTTGTAGGGTCAAATTCGCGATTTGATAAAACTTCGTACGATCCGTGTGCGGATACTCGCGACAAGCTTTGGGTCGTACCTCATAAATCATACAATAGTTTTCGGCATCCAAAAACGTACAGGGGACACTTTTTAACACATAATCTTTATCCTCGTCCATGCGCAAATACTGGTCGATGAACTGTTGAGGCTTTTGGCGCAAGTGTTTGGCAATTCGCTCAATGTCGGCCGATGTAAATAAAGGGCCTGTCGTTTTACAGCAATTGGCGCATTGCAAACAATCGGTTTTTTTAAATTCACGCTCATGCAACTCCTGCATTTGGTAATCTAAATCGCGCGGCGGATGTTTTTTGAGTTTGTCAAAATACTTTTTGTTCTCACTCTGGCGTTCTTTGGCCAATTTTGCTAATTCGTGTACAGCGGGTTTCAATGTTGCTCGGTATCTTTGTACAAAAATACAATCATGTTGGATTTATTCGGCCAAGCCATCCTCGATTTTTACACCCAAAATAATCCGCAACCGCTTTTGACGGAAACTTCGATCTCTGAGAAAGATGAAATGGATGTGGGGTATCTGTTTCGAACGTATCAAAATATGCCGCGACTCGAACAAAAAGCACTGCAACTCACTAATGGAAAAGTTTTGGATATAGGGGCGGGGGCGGGTTGCCACACCTTGTATCTCCAACAAAAAGGGATTGATGTTACCGCGTTGGACCAATCCTCGTATGCTATTCAAGCTTGTCGTTTACAAAACATTCAACATTGCGTTCAAAGTTCGTTGCTCGATTACAACCCCGATACGCTATTCGACACGATTTTAGTATTGATGAACGGCACAGGAATTTTCGGAAAATTGAATCAGACTGCATTGTACCTCCAAAAGCTAAAATCGTTACTGAATCCCGGGGGGCAAATTCTAATCGACAGTTCAGATCTTATCTACATGTTTGACGAAGATGAAGACGGCGGACGTTGGATTCCCGACAACGGTTACTATGGCGAGCTTGAATTTACCCTCCACTACAAAGGACAAAAAGAGCAGTTCCCTTGGTTGTATTTGGATTACAATACGCTTCAAAACGCAGCCTTGGCCAACGGGTTCCAATGTGAATTAGTCATGGAAGGCAAAAACTATGATTATTTAGCGCGGTTGACGGTTTAATTTTTTGGGCAGCAATTCCGGCTTTCCGCTATACCTGCCTGCCGGCAGGCAGGTCCCTCCACTTCGTTGCGGGGATGCCGCTTCAATCCGGGCTGCAGCGCCAGACAATTGTATGGCTCTACACATCGATTAAATCCGTCGTTTGGATAATATCCCATAACGCGGCATACAACGTATCCAAATCCGCAACGGTATTGTAGGCATTGATTGAAAACCGTAAATAAACCCCATCGTTTAAAGGCATCACTGGAATTTGAATCTTGTATTTCGTATACAATAGTTCTTTAAGTTCCATCGGTTTGGCAGTACAAACGGGTATGCTCGCCATTTGTCCTAAAAACTCTTCCGTAACGGGACAAATCGGCTGACTATTTACCAATTTACAAAACCTAGGATATTGATCGATAACCAACTCACGACAGGCTTTGGCTTGGTTTTCCCAGTCATTCTCTTTTAAAAACCGAATCACCTCTGGCGTGCATAAATAGGTCGAATAGTCGTTGGTGCCCTGGTATTCATGGTAATCCAAAAACGGACTTTCGCTGGGGAACAAACTTTCATAGCCCCAACTCACGATTAATGGATCGAGGTCGGCTTGAAACTCTTTTTTTACATACAAAAACGAACTTCCTTTGGGCGCCAACATCCATTTGTGCAACGTTCCTGTATAATAATCGGGGTTGAGTTCGTGCAAATTCAACGGAATATGACCCGGTACATGCGCTCCATCAACAATGGTAATCAAACCAAGCTCTTGGGCTTTATCACAAATTTCTTTGACGGGAAAAATGAGTGCTGTTGAACTCGAAATTTGATTGATAAATACCACTTTTGTTTTGGAGGTATACCCTTTCCAAAAATCGGCTATGATTTGCTCCTTGGACGTAATCGGCAACGTAATATTTTGACGAATATATTTGGCGCCTGATTTTTTACAATAAAAATTCCAGGTACGATCCATGGCGCCGTATTCATGATTGGTGGCTAAAATTTCGTCCCCTGGTTGCAACTGCAAACTCCGCATGATGGTATTGATGGCTTGAGTGGGATTGGGGGTAAAGAAAAAATCGTTGGCCTCACAACCCAGAAATTCAGCCAAAGGATATTTGGCTTCTTTCAGGTAATTGGGTAATTTTTTTTGGATAAAATGTACGGGGTCCGCTTCCATTTCGCGCTGTAAAGCCATTTTGGCTTCAAAAACGGGTCGGGGTGTCGCTCCGAAAGAACCGTGATTTAAGAACGTTATCGTTGGATCTAATAAAAAATGTGTTTTCATAGGAATGGGTCAAAAAAAATCCCAAACAATTTGTTTGGGACTTCTTAAGGTTTTTGCATTGATTATTGCATGTATTTCATCATCATCGCTTGCAAGTCCGCTTGAATTTCCATCATCGCTTCTTGAGACTTCTGATTGATTTCACCGGCTTTTTCTTTCATTTTCTTCCCAACAGGGCTGTTATAAAATGCCATCATTGCTTTGATGTCTTCTTTGGTGTAAGTTTGTGCGTAAACCTCGGCCGTTTTTTCATTGATTTTTTTCATCATGGCATCAAACTCCATGGTGAATGCTGCTTTTTTATCGTCGGGAACTTGCCCCAACAATTGATCTTTGTATCCGCTAAGCACATTTCCGGAGCCACTTGCTTCAATAACGGCCAAACATTCTTTTTTCAAAGCTTCATCAACAGCGGGTTTAGCAGGGGCTTGGGCCATTGCCAAAGAGGAAACGCAAACAAATGCGAATGTGTAAACTAATTTTCTCATGGTATATTTTTTAATGGTTATAAATGTACGTTTTTACATTTAATTTCTTAGACGCAAAAACAGTTTTTTTGTTACTTGCATGTACAATAAAATATTTTTATTTACTATTAATTTTAATGGGTATCGAATAACTGCAACGAACAGGCACGCCTCTTTGCATAGCGGGTTGCCATAGTGGCGATAATTTTAGTACGCGAATTGCTTCCTCTCCCGTTCCATAACCAAGATCTTTTACCACCTTTATATCGGTTAATGAGCCCGCTTCATCAATTATAAAGGAGACGATTATAGTACCCGATAAACCCGCCACACTGGGTGTTTGATAGTTCTTGGCTATCAGTGTATAAAACTCCTCCAAACCGCCCGGATATTGGGGTGCTTTTTCCACTTGATTTTTGGTATATACCTCGGGTTCACTTTTGGGTGTTGTTTGGGCTGGAGTCCCTTGGGCGGGTGTTGTTGGTTGGATCGCTTTAAACTCAAAAGGGAATTTAATAGTAGTAACTGTTGGATTTCCATTTCGATAGGCTGGAACCCACAAAGGAGATGCTTTGACAACACGGATCATCTCGGTGGCCGATTCGATGTCTAAGACTTCAACAATACGAATGTCGCTGACTTCACCTTTGGTAGTAATAGCAAAGGAAAGCACCATTCTTCCTGGCTTTTTTGCTTTTGAAAAATCAAAATGAGTTTTAACATAATCGTAAAACTTCTCGACTCCCCCGCCTTGAAATTTGGGGTCGATCAAATCCCCTTTCAAATAAACTTCGCCTTCGCCTTGAATTTGAGCCGCACCGTTGAAAATGAAAAAAAAGCAGTATAGGGCTAACATAAACTTGAAGCGTATCATTGGGGAACTATGATTTTAATTGGTAAACTGTACTTACACCGCACAGGTCTGCCTCGTTGTGTAGCAGGTTTCCACTTGGGGGATGATTTTAAAACACGCACCGCTTCTTCTCCCGTACCATAACCCACATCCCTGAGCACCTTAATTTCTGATAATGACCCGTCTTTTTCAATCACAAAACTGATAAATACATTCCCTTTGAGACCGGGTATATCGGGAGTTTTAAATGCTTTTCCAATAAATTTATAAAATGCCTCCATACCCCCAGGAAACTCAGGTTTAGTTTCAATTGCAGAGAAAGAATACACGGGTTCGGATTTATCTTCAACCAGTTCGGTCTTGGGTCCCTCATCATTGGGCATATAGACCACAACACTTTGACTTTTTAAGGCATCCCAATTGAGACTAGTCCGTTTATAGCTCATTAATTTTGTTTTGGCTTCCCATTGTCCATTCTTGATTTGGATTGATTTTTCTACCAAGGTCATGTACGCTTCATTCATCCCTTCGGTACTCCATTTTGGAGATTTTTGAATCGTATTATAAAGGCGTAGGGCGTCGGCTTCATTGGTATGGTAAAAAACCGTAGGAAAGTGCACTGTCCCTTGGTTATCGATGTAAAAGGAAACTTTAAAACGGATTACTTGAGCGGTATCGATAGCCATTGCGCTTTGTTTGGCTAAAAAATCTTCAAAAGAAGCGTATTTATCTGTTGGAAATACGGGCATCTTGGGCGGTTGTATTGGTTGCGCTACAGTAAGCACAGCCCACAAACACAATCCTAAAAGCAATAGTTTTTTCACTTAAGGGATATTTAAATATTTATGGGTCTGAAGCGAAACACGCCATTTGGGGTGTTGCATCACATAATCAACGATGAGCGGAGTCATTTGCTCGCGTTTACTCCATTCGGGTTGCAAGAAGAGAATGGCATTTGGATTGACTAAAGCCGCTTGCTCTTCGGCGAAAATAAAATCATGTTTATTATGAATAATCACCTTTAATTCATTGGCAGCTTGGTAGGCCTCGGGTACGGGCAATCGATTTTTTTTGGGTGACAAACAAAACCAATCCCAATGTCCAGTCACGGGATAACTCCCTGACGTTTCGATGTGCACGCGTAGTTGTGCCGCTTTTAAAGAGGTCGTGAGAAGGGTCATGTCCCAAGTTAAGGGTTCACCTCCTGTAACAACCACCGTATCGGCATATTTTTGAGCATTGGCTACGATGTGTTCAATGGCTGTCGGGGGATGTAAATCGGCATTCCAACTTTCTTTAACATCACACCAATGGCATCCGACATCACAACCGCCAATACGAATAAAATAGGCAGCCGTTCCTGTATGGAAGCCTTCGCCTTGAATGGTATAAAATTCTTCCATAAGGGGCAACAACTCGCCTCTATCCACCGCTTTTTGTACTTCTTGTGTGAGCATGAAAACTATTTATCGCGAATGTAAATATCGATGGGAACGCCAGAAAAATTCCAATTTTCCCGTATTTTATTTTCTAAAAAACGTTTGTAGGGATCTTTGACATATTGGGGTAAATTGGCAAAAAATACAAACTGCGGTACCGGTGTGGGCAATTGCATGCAGTATTTGATTTTGATGTATTTGCCTTTCAATGCAGGAGGAGGGAAACGCTCAATCAAATCCAACATGTACTCGTTAAACTTGGACGTTGCAATGCGCTGTTTACGATTTTCATAGACGGTAACGGCCGCTTCCAACGCTTTTAATAAGCGTTGTTTGGTCAAAGCTGAAATAAACAAAATAGGTACATCCGTAAACGGCTCTAATTGCTCACGAATCCGAAGTTCGTACTCGCGCATGGTCATGGTTTCTTTTTCAATCAAGTCCCACTTATTGACCAAAATGACAATCCCTTTTCGGTTTTTTTGTGCCAACCAAAAAATGTTTTGATCTTGACTTTCAAATCCGCGGGTAGCATCGACCATAAGAATACACACATCACTGTGTTCGATGGCTCGAACAGAACGCATGACGGAATAAAATTCTAGGTCTTCTTTGACTTTCGCTTTACGTCGAATTCCTGCTGTATCCACTAAGTTAAAGTCAAAACCAAACTTTGTAAATCGGGTATCGATCGCATCGCGGGTGGTTCCTGCGATATCGGTAACAATATAACGGTCTTCACCAATCAAGGCATTGATAAAAGAAGACTTTCCTGCATTGGGACGCCCGACCACACAAAAACGGGGTAAAACTTCCTCTTCATCGGGGGTTTCGGGCAATTCGGGTAAGACTTCTACGAGTTTGTCGAGTAAATCTCCTGTACCGCTCCCGTTCATGCCAGAGAGAGTAAAATATTCGCCTAAGCCTAGGTTATAAAATTCGAAAGCGTCTTTTTCACGGCCGGCGGAATCGACTTTATTGACGGCCAAAAGTACGGGTTTAGTTACTTTTCGCAACAATTTGGCTACTTCGGCATCCATGGGGGTAATACCCTCTTCGACGTCCACAACAAAAATAATGGCGTCGGCTTCTTCGATGGCCAGTTCGACTTGTTTGCGAATCTCGGCTTCAAAGATATCGTCAGAGCCTTTGATGTATCCACCAGTATCGATGACTGAGAACTCTTTACCGTTCCATTCACTTTTACCGTAAATCCGATCACGGGTTACCCCACTCACCGAATCGACAATGGCCTCTCTTCGTTGAATGAGTCGGTTAAAAAAAGTAGACTTCCCTACATTGGGGCGCCCTACGATGGCGACGATATTGTTCATACGTATTCTAAATTGGGATGCAAAGGTAATAAAGTTGGCTTGAGCTATCTAATTTTTTGTATCTTAGTTAAAATCAAACTCCTATTCCTCTGCCATGGAAAACGAAAATGCTATTCAATTACGGCTGCGCTTTTACAAGGATGTCCCCGAAACGGTTGCTGAAGTTCGAGCGCTTTTTGAACACTTTAAATCGAAATGCCCAGCGGATTACACGATAAAAGTGAACGACACCCATATTTGGTTTCACATTGTGGGTTCGCAGAAAGCCTATTACTCGCCGCATTTGCATTTGGAACTGGAGCCCCATCCAGAATCGGGAACGCATATTCGAGGATTGTTTGGTCCCGACCCCACTTTATGGACCTTATTTATGTTTTTACATTTCATCGTAGCGGGCGTATTTGTGATTTTTGGCGTCATGGCCTATTCCAATTGGACATTAAAGCAACCCATTCTTTGGAACATATTTATCATGGGGATGATGGTAGGTGTTTGGTTCATGTTGTATGTCGTCGCCCGCCAGATTCGCGAGCAAGGCATCGACCAAATGCATGAATTGGAGGCTTTGATGGAAGAGGCTTTACAACACTAATCGAGGCACAAAGCTTTCGGGATAGCCCTGATGGGAGCCAACTACCCTGCCGAAGCCGTTAGGCCGGGAGGTAGTGCGGACAGCAGGACCAAGCATTCATAAGAAATTGAAACCTGCTGCTCCTTATTTTTGATTGTAACCAAAACGGCGTAACTGTCGTGCGTTGCTGCGCCAATCCTTATTGATTTTCACAAAGATTTCGAGGTAAACCTGTTTGCCAAAGAATTTTTCCATGTCTTCCCGCGCCATGGTGCCTACTTTTTTGAGTGCACCGCCTTTATGACCAATAATGATTCCTTTTTGCGTTTCGCGCTCGACCATGATAAGGGCTTTGATGCGAATGATGTGTTCTTCTTCCTTAAACTCTTCGGTTTCAACTTCGACGGCATAGGGTATTTCTTTGTCGTAGTTGAGTAAGATTTTCTCGCGGATGATTTCGTTGACAAAAAAACGTTCGGGTTTGTCGGTGAGGGCGTCTTTGGGGTAATACGGGGGCGAATCGGGCAGCAGGGCGAGAATCCGATCAAAAACCTCTTTGACATTGAAATTTTTCAGCGCTGAAATGGGGAAAATCTCGGCATTGGGGACTTTTTCTTGCCACAGGGCGACTTGTGTTTCCAATTGTTCTTGATTGGAGGTATCGATTTTGTTGAGCAAAAGAAGTACGGGGATTTTGGCGTGAATAATTTTATTGAAAAAAGCTTCGTCTTTCAGTTCTTTTTCGCCAATTTCAACCATATACAGGAGTACATCGGCGTCTTCAAAAGCGGTTTTTACAAAATCCATCATAGCATTTTGAAGTTCGTAGGCCGGTTTGATAATTCCTGGGGTATCGGAGAGTACAACCTGAAAATCGTCGCCGTTGACGATACCCAGAATACGGTGGCGGGTGGTTTGTGCTTTGGAGGTGATGATGGAAAGGCGTTCTCCGATGAATGCATTCATTAAGGTAGACTTTCCTACGTTGGGATTCCCGATGATATTGACGAAACCGGCTTTGTGTGACATGATAATGGGATTAAATGAAAAAACCCAGCAGTTGCTGGGTTCTTAGTAGCGGGAACAGGACTCGAACCTGTGACCTTCGGGTTATGAGCCCGACGAGCTACCTACTGCTCTATCCCGCGCTATTCGGGTGCAAATATAAGACTATTATTTGAAATACAAATGATGAATTAAAAAAAATACAAAAGTTTATGCCGTAAAAAAACCCTGTGATTTACAGGGCTTTAAACTCGGATAAAGGAAAAAAATTATTCTTCGTTGGCAATTGCCGTATTGGGATCGGTTTTAACGGATAGGTTTACTGCCAATCCTTGTTCGTTGATCATGGTCATGTTCATCATGTCTTTGGCATACATTTTCTTGGTCACAAAACCGTTGAATTTGTTGTAAGAGATGTTCATGGCAGTTAAGTTATCTAACTTTTCGATTTCAACAGGAATGCGTCCGTTGAGTTTGTTATCGAATAAACTTAGCGTTTCAAGCGCTGTCAAGTTGGCGATTTCAGGTTGCAAACTTCCTGTCAACTCATTGCTGTTTAATTCAAGCGTGCGCAACCCTTTTAGTGCATAAATTGCCGAAGGGATATCCCCTGTGAGGCGGTTGTTGTACAATGACAAGGTTTGCAATTGGGTTAGCGTTCCGATAGAGGAAGGAATAGTTCCGGAGAAGTTATTCATAAACATCACCAACTCGGTAAGCGATACAGCATTGCCAATTTCGGCAGGAATAGTTCCAGAAAATTTATTGAAGGAAACGTTTAATATTTGAAATTTTTTCAATTGACCAATGGATGTAGGCAAAGCACCTTCCAGATTGTTTTTGAACAAAACCAACGATTGTAGGTACTTCAAGTCGCCAATTTTTGCTGTCAACGACCCCGAAAGATTATTGTCTGACAAGTCAATGGCAGTCACTTGGTCATTTTCAACCTTCACACCGTACCATGTAGCTACGGGTTTAGTAAGATCCCAAGTATGTGTCCATTGGGCACCTTGAGCAGCTTTGTAAAAATCGAGGAGTGCTTTTCGCTCAGCGTTAGAAACTTCGGCAAAAGCGGTGGTAGCAAGAAATAGGGCAAAAAGGGTTACGAATCGTCTCATGATTGTTTAGATTTGGTGTTGTAAAAGTAAGACATCTTGTCGTTTATATGCAAATAAAATCGATGAAATGCATCTAATTATAAAATGGTTGATATATAAATAATACTTTTCTTACTATTAATAAGGTTTACCAATAATTGATGTAAAAGTTTTATCTTTGATAGACCAACCTTTAAATCAACATTTTATGGAATTACAAATGAATTGGATTGCCGTGCTTTGTGCTGCCGTTTCAGCCTTAATTATTGGGGTTATATGGTATCATCCCAAAGTAATGGGAACGGTATGGATGCAGGAATCGGGGATGACCGAAGAAAAAATCAAAGGCGCTAACCTGGCAAAACTGTTTGGGATGACGTTTCTTTTTGCGCTTATGATTTCGCTAATCATCAATATGTTGACCATTCATCAGTGGGGAGCACTGGGGATGATTGGCGGCGATGTTAAACAAGCCCTTCCCTCCTACACTGCCTTTATGAATGATTACGGCATGAAATTTCGCACGTTTAAGCACGGTGCATTACACGGATTTATGTCAGGAGTTCTTCTAGCCTTACCGCTGATAGGCACTAATGCCTTGTATGAACGACGTTCGGCAAAATACATTTTAATCCATGGTGGCTATTGGATGGTTTGTTTTACGGTTATGGGAGGCATTTTGTGCAGCATGCCATAATCAACCCTCTTAACATTTTATTTATATGTAATCGCTCTACCTTTGTGGGGCGATTTTTTTAGCATGTCAGATTTACGCTTTACGCTTTACACTACTATTGAGTCTTTGCCAACTTCTTGGGATACGGTGGCACATGATAATGCTTTTTTACAAACGCCGTATTTAAGCGTATTGGAAAAATCAGCGCCCACCAATATGCGGTGTTTTTTTATTGGCATCTATGAAAAAGAGCAGCTGATTGGCGTTGCTTTGGCGCAATACTTGGATGTAAGCAAGTTGTATTCGTTTGGTGAACGACAGCATTGCATGAAAACAAAAGTGCGCAATTTTGCTTTTCGTCGTTTGGCCCGGCATGTGCTTTTTATTGGAAATACCATGATTACGGGACAGAATGGATACACTTTTTTAAAACCTTTGGCGCCTGAAGACTTGAGTCGTTTACTTCGTGCCATGGCGGATGAACTTATGGTTCATTTTAAAAAGGAAGGCATTCGCATTCATTTGGTATCCTTCAAAGATTTTTATGCTTTAGAATCACAAGCGCTGCGTAACCACAGATTTCGATCGCTTTTTCATTTTTCGGTGCAACCCAACATGATTTTTCATCTACATCCTTCTTGGCAAAATAGTCAAGATTATGTGGCTGCTTTGCAAAAAAAGTACCGTGACCAATACAAACGCGCCCAAAAAAAGGGGGAAGGGATTGTGTGCTGCGAATTAGATTTACCGATGATTCAACAACATGAAGAAGCGCTGTACTC
Source organism: Flavobacterium sp. (assembly GCF_027533505.1). Classification (GTDB taxonomy): domain Bacteria; phylum Bacteroidota; class Bacteroidia; order Flavobacteriales; family Flavobacteriaceae; genus Flavobacterium. The sequence goes on from NZ_JAPZUB010000034.1 coordinate 14,015, forward strand.
GCTATACCATCATGTGGCGCTTAATGCTCCATTCAATACCTTCTTTCTTGCGAAAAATCATTTTTATGTTTTTAAAAAACAATGCGGTGATCGATTTAAAGTATTTGGCTATTTTTTGGAAGACAAATTGATTGGGTTTTATACCTTACTTTTAAACGGACAAACCTTAGAGACTTACTTTTTGGGGTACGATGCGGCGCATCAAAAAGAGCGCATGTTGTATTTGAATATGCTTTATCGCATGACCGCGTTTGGCATTGAGAACCAGTTTCAACGCATCATTTTTGGGCGCACGGCTTTAGAAATAAAAAGTTCAATCGGAGCAGAACCCGTAGCTATGTTTGGTTTTATGCAACACACCCAGCCACTAGTCCATCAACTTTTGCCACGTTTATTTAAAAACCTTGAACCTCCGATACGATGGGAGCAGCGTCACCCGTTTAAAAACAAACAAGATTAGAAGATCATAGCTTTGAAGAGGAATACGTTCGCAATTGAAGTGCCGCATACAAGCCTAACACAAACTCTCCAACAATCCCAAGCACAAAAATAGGTGCGGGCATTCCCATCAAGATCCAAGCAACGATTCGGCCGAAGACCAATCCCCACATAAATAAAAGTGACGACCAAGTAGCGGGTTCCCAATAGTTAGATTTGACTATCCCTACGATCCAAAACAAAGCAAAGGCGACATAGAGTCCCATTACCGCTTTCAACACGCTATGCAACGTTGGTGAGGTATCGGTTATTCCGAAAGCCCAATCGGGTGCCAAGCCGTAACAAAGCCCTGCAGGAATTACGATGCTACTGCCGATGATTAAGTGTAAATTTTTCACGCTTCCAGTTCGAGTTGAATCCGTTCCCATTCCCCCAAAAGCTGCTCTAACTCATGCTTTTTCTTCTCATAAGCAGCAAAAAAGGCGGCATTCTCTATATGTTTGTTGTAATTGGAGGCTAGTTCTTTATCGTCATTTTGAATGGCTTTTTCTAATTCTTGAATTTGACTTTCAATTTTAGACAATTTGTTTTGCAATGATTTTTGGGCTTTTTGGGCTTCAAAACTCAAGGTTTTTTTCTCGGCTTTGGGTTCGTTTTGAACACCATCAGGAATTCCTTTTTGTTCAAAATCTCGCATGGATTGGGCATTGCGTTGTTCCAAGAAAAAGTTGATGTCACCGAGGTATTCCCGAATTTTAGTGTCTTTAAACTCATACACTGTCGTAGCTAAGCCTTGCAAAAAGTCACGGTCATGCGATACAATCAATAGCGTTCCTTCGTATTGCTCTAGAGCAGCTTTAAGTACGTTTTTGGACTTAATATCCAAGTGATTCGTGGGTTCGTCCATGAGTAAAACGTTGATCGGTTGCAATAAGAGACGACATAAAGCTAGCCGATTGCGCTCACCTCCGGATAATACTTTAACCTTTTTCTCAACGTCATCGCCTCGAAATAAAAAGGCACCCAACATATCGCGAACTTTGGCTCGATTGGCGTCGGTAGCGGCCTCTAGCATGGTATCTAAAAGCGTTTTTTCACCGTCTAAATGGTCGGCTTGATTTTGAGCGAAATAACCAAGCTCTACGTTGTGACCCAGCTTGATAGTGCCTTCATAAGGAAATGCGTTGACAATCGCTTTAATAAACGTGGATTTACCTTGGCCATTTTGACCCACAAACGCAATTTTGCTTCCGCGTTCGACCAAAAGAGAAATCCCTTGCAAAACTATTTTCGCCTCAAATGCTTTAGAGACGTTTTCAGCCTCTATCACGACACGGCCCGGCGTTTTAGACACGGGGAACGAAATCGCCATGACGGCATTGTCATCTTCATCTACTTCAATACGTTCGACTTTTTCCAACTTTTTTATCATGGATTGTGCCATGGCTGCTTTGGTGGCCTTGTAGCGAAAACGTTCTATCAGTTTTTCGGTTTCTTCAATCTTTTTTTGTTGATTGCGTTGGGAGGCTAATTGTTTTTCTCGAATATCTTCACGAAGGACAAGGTATTGAGAATAGGGTTTGTTGTAATCGTAAATTTTCCCTAACGAAATTTCTATGGTTCGGTTGGTCACATTATCCAAAAACATTTTATCATGGGAAACGATTACGACTACACCTGGAAATGTTTTCAAAAAACTTTCCAACCAAATAATACTTTCAATATCCAAGTGATTGGTGGGCTCATCAAGTAGTAAGACATCGTTGGATTGCAACAGAAGTTTGGCAAGTTCAATACGCATACGCCAACCTCCTGAGAACGTTTCGGTGGGATTATTAAATTCTTCTCGTTTGAATCCTAAGCCCAATAAAATGCGTTCGGTGTTTCCCACATAATTGTAGCCGTCCAACAATTCAAAGCGATGGGTGTACTCTGACAAATCTTCAATCAACTGACTGTAGGCTTCGCTTTCATAATCGGTCCGTGTGACCAATTGATGGTTAATATCCTCTATTTTACGCTCGATATATTTAATCTCTTCAAAGGCTTCATAGGCTTCTTCAAGTACCGTTCGCCCTTGTTCAAAATCAATGTCTTGACGTAAAAACCCTAGTTTAATATCGCGTTCAGTAGCAATGGTCCCACTGTCGGGTTTGATGTCGCCTGCTAAGATTTTGAGCATGGTCGATTTACCGGCGCCATTTTTCCCTACGAGTCCTACGCGATCGCCCGAACCCAAACGAAAGGTTACTTCTTCAAACAAATAGGTACCTCCGAAAGAAACCGATAAATTATGGATATTCAACATAAAAATGTGACTTAGGTTACATGGGATAAAAAGGGTTATTTTACCTTTGTATCAAATTATTTGCAAATGTTAAAAAAAGGCTGGAAAATCAATAGTATTTTAACAGGAAGTTGTCCTCGTTGTCAAGAAGAAAATATGTATGTGGAAAAAAATCCGTACAAATTGAGTAAAGTATACACCATGCACGAAACTTGTAGTCATTGTCATCTACGTTATGAAATTGAACCTTCCTTTTTCTATGGGGCGATGTATGTAGCGTATGGCGTGTCAATTGCGTTTGGGGTTGCTATTTTTGTCATCACCAAGTTAATACTTGGACTCCCTGCAAAGACATCATTTATCGCATTAGGAATAGGGATTTTGGTCTTAATGCCTATCACTGCGCGCATTGCCCGTAATATCTATATCAACATGTTTGTCAATTACGATAAGGATTGGCGTAAAAATGTTTAAATCGTTTGATATCGACATGAGGGTCTAAAGGTATTCCCAACGCAATAGATTCAAATAACGCCTTTGCCATGGCTGGTGCAAGCAATACGCCGCGGGTACCCATTCCATTTAATATATGCACATTGGAATGCAATGGATGTGTTCCCACAAGCGGACGCCTGTCTTTGACGGTAGGCCGTACGCCTGCATAATGGGCAACTACTTTAAAATCAACATGTAAAAAAGACTTTAATCCTTGAACTAATTCCTCACGTGCTGCAGGAGTTGGCACATCGGTTTTATCATGCCAATCATAGGTGGCACCAACTTTATAATGGTCATTCCCTAGGGGAAAGATAAAGACGCCCGATTTATAAATGGCGTCGAGTTTTAAATCGGGAGCATGAATAACCAACAACTCTCCTTTGGTTCCGTCAAGAGGTAGGGTATGGAAAAAGGGATTTTGAGACAACCCAAAACCTTCGGCAAAAACGATGTGTTTTGCTTTTATTTCATGATACGTGACACTTTCATCTTCGAAAGCTATATCCCCATAATTAAAGCTTTCTCGAATTAGCACCTCCTCTGTTTCTAAGCGGTCATGAAACTGCTGTAGTAGCGTTTTTGTATCGACATAGCCGCAATTTTTAACACTGCCCAATTGAAAGGGCGCTTCAATAGCGGGATGTGTGTTTTGCACTAAAGGAGTTGCAAGGTAAGAATTCAAAGAAGGCTTATCAGCGGCAGAAAACCAATTATTTTGTTCTTCCGCAGAATGAAGTACGCGATATAAAGGCAAAGGATAATCTAATTTACAATTTAGATCAGTCGCGAGTTCACGATAAAATTTGTCGGCACATTGAAGTTGCGCTTGAGCATTCCATATCGAAGTAAACCGTTTGAGCACTACAGGGTTGTAGAGCCCTCCTGCAATTAAGGAGGCGTTTTGAGAGCCATCCTCGAACAATAGGAATGTTCGGTTGTTTTTGCGACAATAGTGTGCAAATGCTAACCCGGCTAAACCGCCTCCAACAATAATATATTCGTGTGTAATCATAAAAAAAACTCCCACCAAAGGTAGGAGTTTCTATGTTTAGAATTGAAATTGAATTTTAGTAATTCCACATATCTTGTTCAAAATTACGAATTTTCTCTTTAACGCGTTCTGACTCTAAGAGCTGGGACTGGGCGTTATCTTTCATGTAATCTTGAATAGTACGGTCGCCATATACGTTTTCTTCTTTGTAGATCACTCCATTAAAACGGCGCGAATTCAACAATTGATCAAAGGTAATCGGCATCGCGGAATTTCGGTCATTGAAAGCTTTGGCTTCGTGCAAAATATTTCGTACGGCTGGAAAATAAACCCAAAATAGTTCAATCGGGTCATTATTTCCACGTGCTTTATCACGTGCTTCCACAGCTAAAGGACAAATAGCCATCAAGCGGTATTTCAATTCACTTTGCCGTTTGTCAAAGTACCAAAACCCTTTCACTTTATACCCAGAAATATCAGAGGCATCTAGTTCCGTTTCATTGATAAACTGTTTATCAAGAACTTTTTTGCCAGACTTATAATCCTCATAATAATTGTTGATTTCGTCTTTACCGGCATCCGTGGTATCAATAAATTTAAATACTGATTCCATATCTTTCAATGACTTTTTGATATTAAAATAGTCATCTCCATAAACTTCAGTGATTTTACCATCTTTGATTCCTTTTAGCAAAACAGCAAATAGGGAACGACGTTCTTTTCCAACAAACGCTGTATCCACAGGGTAGTAAAGTGGGAAATTCACGCGTTCGTCCAAGTCAATGTTTTCCCAAATCATTTTACCCATCAATACATCGCGATCGTGTACATAACCATAGGGTAATGGTTTGTCATTATCGGATTCCAATTGAGCGGCAGTTTTCTTACCGATTTCATCGGGTGACTTCGCGTTCAATAAGTTGGACTGAGCGGTTACTGAAGAACCAACTACAGCTAAAATGAGTACTAAAAGGCTTTTCAATTTCATTTTTTCTTTTGTTTATTATACAAACGCTGATGCTAAAGCATTATTGTATTTCGTAAATCGCAGGAGCAGCTGTTTTAACGTCAATTTGCGCACCTTCTACTTTAGACTTGATATCTGAAATAGTCACTTGATCCCCTTTGGAAACACGTGCCAAAGCAGCGATACACTGAGCGTTCAAACGATCACCATTAACCACGATAGAAGCTTGACCAGGTACTTTGAACACAAACTGGGTTACACGGAATTTCAAGTCATACAAGAAGTCAGGCAAAACCGCTGAAATCTGTGAAGCTTGCAAACGAGACTTAGCCCCTTTTTGTACCCCAGGTGTCCCTCCAATAGCTCCTTGTGGTGCAGGAATGTTTTTGATACGGAAAACTTTTTTATCAGAAACCGTTTTACCATCACCCATTTTTCCAGAAACATTAATGGTTACTTCAGTACCAGAACCAGGATTCAAATCATACTTTCCTTTTCCTACAGAACGAAGACCAGGTGCTGAAGCTGTAACGTTATTATCGGAAATACCTGCAAATGAAATGGTCATTGGATTAGGTAATCCACGGTATACCACATTCATCTTATCTGCAGAAATATTGGCAGAATTAGGACGAGGCACAACAACATAAGTTCCTTCGAAATCTAGTGGTACAGGCTTTCCATCTTCTAAGAATGTAAATTTACCTCCTAATTTATGTTCACCTACTCCACCCGCTGTCATCGAAATAACCGCTTGTCCATTTTCAATTTTTCCAGGACCAGAGAAACTTGTAGGAACAGTGTTTTTGTCGTAACGACCTAAAACTACTTTACCTTTGATGGTTTCCCCTTCAAAATAAGCATTCTTATCCAAAACTACAATCGCTTGGAAGTTCTTCATAGATGCTGCTTCTTTGTAAGCATTTCCTAAGAAAATGTTGTACGATTCATTTTCAATGGTTTTCAAGTCATTTTGCAAAGCTGTCAATTTAGCTACTGAAGCAATGGCTGGAAATCCTTTGTAGTGGTAATCTAAGTATAATTTGTTTACACCTTCTTTGTCTTTGATTTTTTCGGTGCTAAACATCTTATCGATTTTGTTTAAAAGAGGTTGATATTTGGCATCTTTACCAAACAATTCTTTCATTTTATTACGATATGCATCGATACGATCAATGATTTCTTGACCTCTTTTTGAATATCCATCACCTTTGAACCATTTCTCATCAATATTTGATTTATCCATGGATTCGTAAGGTAAAACACCGTTCTCAGGTTTGAAATCTTTTAAGATGTCTTCGTTTTTTACTTGCTCAATAAACTCGTAGAATTCATTAGTAGCTGTATTTACTTGCTTTGATAAAGCTAATGATGCAGCAAATCCTGGATTCTCAGCAGCTTTTTGGCCTAACAATTGGGCAAGCTTCGAATTTTGTTCTGTTTGAGTTGCATTAATACCATTAAACTTTTCATTCATCAAACCAAAAGCCGAAAGCACTTCTTTCGACATGTTTAATGCCAACATCGCGATGAAAACCAAGTACATTAGGTTAATCATCTTCTGTCTAGGGGTTAGTTTTCCTCCTGCCATTTCTTCTAATTAGTTTTAATTCGTTAAAATAAATAATGAGCGTTTAAAACTAATTATCGGTTGCTCATTGCAGATAACATACCTCCATATACAGAATTTAACGACTGTAAGTTGGAAGCTAACGACTGCATTTGATCTTTTAATTTTAAGTTGTTTTCAGCTACTTCGTTGTTGATTTGTGCATTACGCTCCGCAGCTTGTAACTGAACTTGATATAAACTGTTTAAAGTTTCCAATTGCGTAGCCGCTTTGGTCATTTCTTCAGCATATTTTTTGGTAGAAGCTACCGAGTCAACTGTTGGAGAAATTGCTTTTGCAGCCCCTTCAAAGTTTTTGATACTGTTTCCTAAGCTCGCCATCAATTCACCATCAATTTTAGCTTCTTTTAATAAATTGTCTAATTTTTGTGACAACAATCCTTGAGCTTCTGTTGGGTTTTCTTTTTTGTCACGTGGTTTAGCTTGACCTCCTGCTAACTCAGGATACACCAAAGACCAATCCAATTCTTTTTCAGGAGCATCAAAAGCAGAAAGACCGAAAATCAACGCTTCTGTACTTAACCCGATGATCAACATCAAACTTGCTCCAGGCCAGTGCATCAATTTGAACAACGCTCCAATAATTACAACAGCTGCACCCATACCGTAGGTGAAATTCATAACTCTAGGTGGTAATAGTCCCATAATAATAATAATTTAGTTAGTTAAGTTTAATATAATTAAGTTAGTTAATATACAATTCTAATTAGCGACGTCTTCCCGCTTTTCCAGCATTACCCGTCACTTGTGTACCCATGTAATCTTGAACGGTACGGAACCCGATGTAACTACGCGCTGTATCTTGGTATTCGCAATCACGTGTTCCTACTTGAAGGAAGTAGGCCACATCTTTCCACGAACCCCCACGTACTACTTTACGTTTATTGGATGTATCAGGTACATTAGGATTCATTGTTGAAACATATCCATAAGCTGCGGCGTCATAGGATGAATCGGTCCACTCCGCTACGTTACCTGACATGTTATACAAGTTATATCCGTTGGGTTCAAATGATTTAGCTTCTACGGTATACAAAGCTTGGTCTGCGGCATAGTCTCCACGATTCGGCTTAAAGTTAGCCATAAAACAACCGCGATCGTTTTTAGCATAAGGCCCTCCCCAAGGGTAGGTTGCTGATTCTAGACCTCCACGGGCAGCGTATTCCCACTCAGCTTCAGTTGGCAAACGGAATGAGTTCACTAAATCTCTCCCTTTTTTCTTGGATTTGATATACACGTTTTTGTTTAACGTTCTCCAAGCACAGAATGCTTTCGCTTGTTTCCAGTTCACCCCTACTACCGGATAATCACCATACGCTTGGTGCCAGAAGTAATCATTATGCATTGGCTCATTGTAGGAATATGCAAAATCTTTAATCCAAACTGTAGTATCTGGATACACTCTCGTTTTTTCGTTGCGGATGAACTTGCTGCGTTTTCCTACTTTAGCTTTTGCTGCTGCTTGAATATCCATCCAAGAATAACGGAATTCCAACTTATTGACATCAATTGTACGCAAACCGTTATAAGATTCTGTAGCTGGCAAGTACATTGAATCCATAACCTCTACATAATACTCATCAGGATACTTTTTGGTGTCGGTAATCAATTTTACTTTTCGGTTCAAACGACGACCTGCATACGGATCATCAGCAGTACCCACACTGTAATAATTCTCGTACATGTATTTATCGTAAGGCGTCATTTTCGCTGGATCTTGATCTGCGAAAGCGAAATCACCGATGCTTCCACCGCCTTTTCCACCTTTACCGGCTCCTGGCTTCACACCTACCTCATCGGCTAAGATGGCTAAACGCACACGAATGATAGAATCCTTAACCCATTCTACAAACTGACGGTATTCACTGTTTGTGATTTCAGTTTCGTCCATATAAAAGGAACGAACGGTCACTGTTTTCGTAGGTGCATCTTGTACATTAGCTAAATCATCATCTGATTTACCCATGATAAAAGCTCCACCGGGAACTAATGTCATTCCGTAGGGTTTTTCAGGATGCCATTTTTTACCCTTAACTCCTACTAATTCGCCCTTGTCACTGGACTTCCCACAGCTGGCTAATAGGGTTAAAACAGATGCAAACGCAATGAACTTCTTCATATAACTTGGGTTAATTTATGTTATTTTTTTTGAGGCCGTAAACCTATCTATTATTTTTCAAAAAAACAATTATTTGCTTCTTAAAATTTTTTTCACAAATCAAAAATACAACTAAAGTTGAATTGACAATGAAAAAGTGTCGATTAAGTGCATTTTTTTATCGCTAAAAAGCAATTTTGGTGTTTTTTGAAATATTTTTCTTACAAATATTACTTAATTTTTATAAAATACTCTTTCGTTGTGCTTTCCACCAGCGTTCCGGGAACTCTTGATTGCAAGCCGCCAAATAATCGTCATGAGTACAGGGCAATAACGTGTTTTTATGAAGCTTATTGTGTATGTTTGAAAAAAATGGAACTTCAATCCACCAACGGTCGGTTTTGTGACTCTTATAAAACACGATTTCTTCACTCTCAAAAGGCACAATATATTTTAAATAGTGCTCTCGACTACCGAAGGGATATTCATTAGAACGGAAATTTACTCCTTCCATAAAATACCAAATAATTTGCGCGATGAGTGGTGCTTCTTGTGCAGTAGCTTGATGGTTAAAAATACCAAAAGCACTTACTTTATCGCTAATGCCTGCATAACGCGCCAAAGCACAAATTTCTTTTCCGTTAAATCCGTTGGGCTGAAAATCGTTAAAATTCCCTGAATCCGAGGATTTCACTGAGGTCATATCCAAACTTACCAAATCGGCATCGCGAAAAACGGGTTCTGCAAGTGCTACTTGTGCGCTTACATCGCCTAATCGATAGGCATCAAAATATAATTTTTCGATTAAATCAATTTCTTCTTGCGAATTGTAATACGTTTGATACCCTACGTTACTGTAATTGAACAAATTTGTAGGCTCTTCCACTATCATTTTGGATAAATATGCCAACGCGGGAATGCTATCATCTTGTTTACCAAAATCAAAACGATTGTCAATCGCCACCAAGTTAACCATTTGTTCCAAATCATCATACCCTCTGTAAACCGCATAGGTAAGATCTTGAGAACCTCCAATGATAATCGGTATAATTTTATTCTTCAATAATTTAGAAACCACCTTTCGCAAAGCATAGTAGGTGTCTTCTGGCGAATTCCCCGGATTAATATCGCCCATGTCGGCTATAATTTTATTCCAATTTCCAGGAAAAAGACGATACAATTGCATTCGTATTTCGGAAAGATCTTCTAGCGCCACATAATTTTGTGCCCCTCTATTTTCGGGAACTCCAATTATAGCTATATCGATTTGGGTGACATCGGGAAATGCCTCTTGGGTGTGAAAAACAACTTTTTGTCCCAATTGTTGCGAAGACAAACGTTTGATATCAATGATCAAATCGGTCTCCAATGGGGTTAGAAAATCAAATTCCATAACCTTTTATTTCTTTTTGGTTGTTGCTGTTTTTTTGGAAGGTGTTTTCTTTGCTGGTGCTTTCTTTGCTGGTGCTTTTTTATCCAACAGGGCTTTGACCTCCTCTAGTGTCAACTTCGCCGCATCTACATCCTTATTTAATTCGATCTTTATTTTACCCTTTAAAATCACGGAACGTCCCCATCGTGCTTTTTCGATACGGATTTTCTCCTCAGGCCATTCTTGAAGCACTTTTTCTTCTTCTTTTTGGAGTTTATCTACAATTAAACTCTGAATATCTTCATCGGAAAGATGGTCAAAATTGTATTTTTTACTCACATTGATAAACATCCCATTCCATTTGATGAAAGGTCCGAAGCGCCCCACTCCTTTTTGAACGGGCAGCCCATCGTAAACCCCAATTGGGGCATCGGCTTGATTCTTTTCATCAATTAATTGTTGTGCCAACTCCATAGTTGCATCCATAGGATCCATTCCTTTGGGGAGCGAAATAAACTGTTTCCCAAAACGTACATAGGGTCCGAATCGTCCATTATTGACTTCTATTTCTTCTCCTTGATATACCCCTAATTTTTTAGGCAACTCAAACAAGTTCAACACTTCCTCAAGTGTAATGGTACTGATATTCTGATCTTGACGCAAACTTGCGAATTGTTTGGCCGTATCTTCTGCATCGCCAATTTGTGCCATGGGTCCAAATTTACCCAAACGCACCGAAACGGGTTTTCCTGATTTGGGATCCGTACCCAAAATTCGTTCTCCACTTTCACGATCGGCATTTTGCTCCACATCGACCACATTGGGATGAAAATGCTGGTAAAAATCATTCATCATCGCCGCCCAATCGCGGTTGCCTTCCGCAATTTCATCAAAATCTTGCTCTACTTTAGCTGTAAAATTATAGTCGAGTATCGTCTCAAAGTTTTTTACCAAGAAATCATTCACGATAATCCCAATATCGGTGGGCACTAACTTCCCTTTATCTGACCCTACATTTTCGGTCAACGTTTGCGTAATAACCTGACTTTCTTTCAATACTAATTGCTGGTATTTTCGCTCTTGTCCCTCAAAACTTCCTTTCTCAACATAATTTCTTCCCATAATAGTAGAAATCGTCGGAGCATAGGTTGAAGGGCGTCCAATACCTAACTCTTCTAATTTTTTTACCAAAGAAGCTTCCGTATAGCGACTTGGTGGTCTTGAAAATCGTTCGGTTGCCGTAATGAGTTGATTGCGCATACGTTCTCCCACTTTCATGGCAGGCAACATTCCTTCTTGCTCATCTTCTTCATCATCATGTCCTTCCAAGTAGACTTTTAAAAACCCTTCAAATTTGATCACTTCTCCAGAAGCAATAAAGGGTTCTGAATGGGTACTGGCCACTATTTTAGCTTGGGTGCGTTCCAATTCGGCATCACTCATTTGTGAAGCAAGAGTGCGTTTCCAAATCAAATCATACAATCGGGCTTGATCGCGGTCCAAATCGACCGAATGACGTGACATATCCGTAGGGCGTATTGCTTCGTGAGCTTCTTGTGCGCCTTTGGACTTGGTATTAAAATTTCTTGGCTTGCTAAACTCAGGACCATAATATCTTGAGATTTCCGCTTTGGCTGCTGCCATCGCCTCTTGCGATAAGTTTACACTGTCGGTTCGCATGTAGGTAATCAAACCCGCTTCGTAAAGGCGTTGGGCAATTTGCATGGTAATTCCCACAGGAAGGTATAGCTTACGTGCCGCTTCTTGTTGCAAGGTTGACGTCGTAAAGGGAGCCGCCGGTGATTTTTTGGCGGGCTTCGTTTCTAGTTCGCCTACTTTATATTCGGCCCCGATATTTTGAGATAAAAATTGGGCAGCTTGTTCTTGGCTTGAAAAGTTTTTTGCCAATTTCGTTTTGACCACTTTTCCTTTTTCGTTGACAAATTCAGCCGCTATACTATAAAAGGGTTCCGCCTTAAAAGCCTGAATTTCTCGTTCCCGTTCGACAATTAAGCGAACCGATACCGACTGGACACGTCCTGCTGAAAGTCCCCCTTTTACTTTTTTCCATAATACAGGAGACAGCTCATACCCTACCAAACGGTCGAGTACACGACGAGCTTGTTGTGCATTGACCAAATTATAATCGATACCTCGTGGGTTTTCGATCGCTTTTTGAATGGCCGTTTTGGTAATTTCATGAAAAACAATGCGTTTTGTCTTTTGGTGATCCAACTTCAATTCTTCGGCCAAATGCCAGGAAATCGCTTCTCCTTCACGGTCTTCATCGGAAGCCAACCACACTATTTCGGCCGATTTAGCAAGATCTTTGAGTTTTTTAACCAAGGCTTTCTTGTCGGGAGAAACTTCGTATTTGGGTTTGAAGCCATTGGCAACGTCAACGCCTATTTCCTTGGAAGGCAAATCGGCAATATGTCCATAACTCGACTCCACCTGAAAATCTTTCCCAAGAAATTTTTCAATGGTTTTGGCCTTGGCAGGCGACTCTACAATCACTAAATTTTTTGCCATTCATTGTTTTGTTTGGGGCAAAAGTAGGTGTTTTTTTTAAATTCCAAGAGTAAGCGTTTTCAAATGCCTTGGTTTGCTTTGTCAAACGACAGTGAATTAAAAGGTGTATTTATCTATTTTTTGAACCATAACTTTAGTAATTGGTAGTAAAACAGCTTCCTCTTTAGATTAACACTGCCATCTTGTCATATTTTTGATTTTAGTATTATCTTTGCAGTCCGTTTTTACGTAATTGAACGGCACAAGGTCGATGGAAAAAGAAATTAACGAAAGTATACAAGGACAAAGTTTGATTCTCGACGAACGTCAAGGGAACACCAAAAAAATGTTTATCGAAAGTTACGGCTGTCAAATGAATTTTTCGGACAGTGAGATTGTGGCCTCTATTTTGGCCAATGAAGGGTACAATACGACCCAAAATTTGGAAGAAGCCGATTTGGTTTTGGTCAATACTTGTTCGATTCGTGACAAAGCAGAGCAAACCGTTCGCAAGCGTTTGGAGCAATACAATGCGGTAAAAAAAATCAACCCTTCCATGAAAGTCGGTGTATTGGGTTGTATGGCCGAACGTTTGAAAGAAAAATTCCTGGATGAAGAAAAAATCGTTGACATGGTGGTAGGGCCCGATGCCTACAAGGACATTCCAAATCTTTTAAAAGAGGTAGAAGACGGTCGCGATGCCATCAATGTGATTTTGTCTAAAGAAGAAACCTATGGCGACATTGCCCCCGTGCGCTTAAACAGTAACGGTGTGAATGCTTTTGTATCCATCACTCGTGGCTGTGACAACATGTGTACCTTTTGCGTAGTTCCTTTTACGCGTGGTCGTGAACGCAGTCGTGAACCGCAAAGTATTTTGGCTGAAATTCAAGATCTATGGAATAAAGGATACAAGGAAGTAACGCTTTTGGGACAAAATGTGGACAGTTACCTATGGTATGGGGGTGGCTTGAAAAAGGACTTTGTCAAAGCTTCAGAAATGCAAAAAGCGACGGCGGTCAATTTCGCGCAACTTTTAGACCTCTGTGCTACACAGTTCCCAAAAATGCGTTTTCGCTTTTCTACTTCCAACCCACAAGACATGCATTTGGAGGTTATCGAAACGATGGCCAAACACCACAATATTTGCAAGTACATTCACTTACCCGTTCAAAGTGGAAGCACCCGAATTTTGGAAGCGATGAATCGTCAACATACGCGAGAAGAATATATGGCGTTGGTGGATAAAATTTATGAAATCATTCCCGAAATCTCTTTATCCCAAGACATGATTGCTGGCTTCCCGACTGAAACAGAAGAAGACCATCAAAACACCTTGTCCTTAATGGAGCATGCCAAGTACGACTTTGGATTCATGTTTGCTTATTCAGAGCGACCTGGAACATTGGCTGCGCGCAAAATGGAAGATGATGTGCCGGAGGAAGTTAAAAAACGACGTTTGAATGAAATTATCGCACTTCAACAAAAATTAGGATGGGAACGCACCCGCCGTTTTTTAGGACAAGAAGTTGAAGTGTTGATCGAAAAAGAATCCAAACGTTCGGATGCCCATTGGAGCGGACGTAATTCGCAAAACACGGTAGTCGTATTCCCCAAAGAAAATTACAAACCAGGCGATTTTGTGATGGTAAAAGTAACCGATTGTACCTCGGCAACACTTATCGGAGAGGCCGTTGGCTATGCAGAGCGAATGCAATCGTAACCTATGGAAATTCACATTCAATACCGACCCGATCTACAAGAAATGGCTTTGGCTACGCGGTATGTATTGTTTGAAAAGCCGCTTGTGAAAATCTTACTATTTACAGTTGGTATGTTATTGGGCGGCAGTCTTTTTGCAGCGCTGTATTACCGACTTCCTGAATATTGGGTGGCCTCGTTTAACGGTTTGCTCTTGGTAGGCATTGGACTTCTGATTTACGGCTATCTGTTATGGACGTTAAAACGGTCGTTGTTGCATAACCCGAAAAATCAAGAGCTGCACCAATTGCGTTTGAGCGAAAAAGAAATCGAACAAAAAGGAAGCAGCTTTCAGGTAACCCGAAGTTGGCGATCCATATACAGGGTCAAAGAAACCAAACGTTGGTTTTTGATTTACACCCAACACAATTCGGCGCTACCAATATTTAAATCACAACTGCAACCCAACCAAATAGAAGCCATCCGAACGCTATTAAAGACCGTGCCTGTAAAAAAACAATTGCTTTAATTCCTTGACTTATGGAAAGTGTACAAAGTATCAAACAACGATTTGAAATTATCGGAAATGACGCCAAATTGAATCGCGCTATAGAAAAAGCCATTCAAGTAGCCCCTACCGATATTTCGGTGTTGGTGGTGGGTGAAAGCGGTGTTGGAAAAGAAAGCATTCCGAAGATTATTCATTCCCTTTCGCATCGAAAACACGGCAAATACATTGCGGTGAACTGTGGTGCAATCCCTGAAGGCACCATTGACAGCGAACTTTTTGGACACGAAAAAGGGTCGTTTACAGGTGCTACACAAACGCGTGAAGGCTATTTTGAAGTAGCTGACGGCGGCACCATTTTTTTGGATGAAGTAGGCGAATTGCCTTTGACTACCCAGGTGCGTTTATTACGTGTTTTGGAAAATGGCGAATTTATCAAAGTGGGGTCGTCCAAGGTTCAAAAAACCAATGTGCGCATTGTTGCGGCCACTAATGTGAATATGCACGAAGCCATTGAAAAAGGGAAATTTAGAGAAGACTTGTACTATCGTTTAAGTACCGTAGAAATAGGATTACCTCCCCTACGTGAACGCCGCGATGACATCCATTTGTTGTTTCGAAAATTTGCGGCTGACTTTGCTCACAAATACAAAATGCCCCCCATCAAATTGGAAGACAACGCTGTTGGATATTTAGTCAATTACCGTTGGGCGGGAAACATTCGCCAATTGCGCAATGTCGCTGAACAAATTTCGGTACTTGAAACCAAACGGGATATCAGCGCATCTACTTTGGCAGGATACATTCCGCTAGACCAACGCAATTTACCTACTGTGGTCTCGCATAGCAAATCGGAGAGTGATTTTGCTACGGAGCGCGATATCCTTTACAAAGTTTTATTTGATATGAAAAGTGATTTGAATGATTTAAAAAAACTCACTTTAGAATTGATGAAAAACGGCAAAAACGTTCAGGATATTAATCCGAGCTTGATTCAAAAAATTTATGGCAAAGCCGAGGAAAGCACTCCATTTACACCAGAGACTACTGTTGCGGTATACCAGCCTACCGTAGAAACGCATCAAGAGGAATTTCACGATGATGACGCTGAACACAATTATCTTTTTGCCGAAACCGTAGAAGAAGAGGAAGTATTGCGTTTGGAGCAAAAAGAAATCGAATTAATCAAAAAGGCTTTAGAGCGAAACAAAGGCCGTCGAAAGGCAGCTGCCGATGAGCTAGGTATCTCTGAACGTACACTTTATCGGAAAATCAAGCAGTTTGACCTATAAACAGTGGCTTAACCAGAAATACATTTACATTTGAAGCCCAATTTAACCTACCATGAAAAAACTACTAGTTTTAGCAGTACTTACCGTAAGTTTTTTTTCTTGTTCCAACGATAGTGATAACGCGTCTATTGCTAATTCACTTCGAGAAGTTGTCCTTTTCAGAAATTCACCACAAGAATTACATTGGAAATTCAATACCGATGGTCAATTAACGGAAGCCACCAATGGTCAAAATCAGGTCGTTGAGCGTTATACCTACAACAATTTGAATCAAATCACACGCGTAGGACTTTTTACCAATGGCACTGAAACCAACAGTTATACCTTTACCTATGACACTAACGGTATAGTGGCAAGTATCAACGGGAATGCTGTCGTTCACAACACCGCAACAAATACATACACCTATACGCACAACGGTACCGCTCGCTCGGTGACCTTTAATACCGACCGAAAAGCTACCCAAATTGTCGACATGGAAGGTACAGCGTCCACTGGTTACACAATGACCTATCAAGCAGGAAATTTGACCTCCTACACCCGCACTTCGATGACTTCTAATGTGAGTCGTAATTACAATTATAACACAATGATGACCTACCGAACAGAGTTGGGACGATACACCGCTGCTTTGGCCATGGTTAAAAGTTTTATAGAGCCCGAATTTTTAGCTCATGCCTTCACGTCGCAATATGTACCTGAAGAATGTCACCACGGCGCTCCCGCAACGCTTCGCTACAGTTATGGTGTACTTCCGGGGGAACGCTCGTTGCAATTTACTTCAGAAGAATATGTAAATGATACACCTGGGACAATTGCTTCCTATCAAGAGTATTATTACGGGAATTAAACTTCTTCAATTCGAAATATTGCTTTATTTTAGCGGTCTTATCTTTGACTCATGAAAGCATTACGGTGGATTTCTTTATTGGCTTTGCTTGTATTCCTCAACGGTTGTGGAGGATATAGTTTTACGGGGATTCAAACCGACGCCAAAACCGTACAAGTAAAATACTTTCAAAACACGGCACCGCTTGTCGAACCTGGGATTGAACGAATTTTCACCAACAAATTACAAGAGGCCATTCAAAACCAAACGCGATTAAGTTTGACCTCCTCCAATGGCGACTTGGTGTATGAAGGTGAAATCGTGGATTATCGCGTGTCACCAATGACCTCAACTGCCAATTTTACAGCGGCACAAAACCGATTAACCATTACGGTATTGGTTAAATTTACCAACGCCAACAAAGAAGATGAAAATTTTGAAAAACGTTTTTCCTTTTTTCAAGATTATGAGGGAAATGCCCAATTGACGGGAAGCAAACTCACTGAAGTTGTCGATTTCATTTTCAATCGAATTACACAAGATATTATTAATGAATCGTTGGCGAAGTGGTAGGTATGAATAGCACTGATTACATCTATCTACTCAATAAACCTTATGCCATCAACGATCGGCAATTTCGAGAATTGGAACCGATTCTGGAAAAATACCCCTATTTTCAAAGTGCGCGTGTTTTACAATTGAAGCATTTGTACAATCTTGACAGTTACCAATACAACGATGCGTTAAAAAAAACTGCGGCCTACACCCAGGACCGTGGTGTGCTTTTTGACTTTATAACAACAACACAATTTACTACTATAGACAATACGTTGTATGATCGTAAGGTAGCCGAGTTATTGAATATGGAAGTCATTGATTCTGAAGTAGTCGTTGTGCAACCGATGGTCGACCCTTTGCAACAATCCCTTTTAGCTACTATTGAAAAATCGGGAGAAGTTGTACCAAGAGGAGAATCCCAAACTGCTGAGGCGCTCGAGCTTGGAAAGCCTTTGCCATTCAACACCGAGGAAAAGCACAGTTTTCAAAAGTGGCTTCAACTTTCGCGTTTTAAACCTATTGAACGAAAAGAAATCCCTGCTGAATCTAACCCTACAGATACTGCTGCTACACGTTCAAAAAAACTGGAGCTCATCGATAAATTTATAGAGACTAATCCGAAAATACCTGCGATTTCAAAAGAAAGTGCGCTAACTGCGATAGCTATGGAAACGCCCGATAAAAGTTACTTAATGACCGAAACCCTAGCCAAGGTCTATTTGGAGCAAAAAAAGTATCAACGGGCAATTCAAGCGTATGAAATTTTAATTTTGAAATATCCAGAAAAAAGTAGTTTCTTTGCAGACCGAATTGAAGAAATAAAAAAATTACAACAAAATAATCCCTAAACAATGAGCACATTTACAATCTTTTTGGTATTAATTACGATTGTTTGTTTTCTGTTAATCATCGTAGTAATGGTTCAAAACCCTAAAGGAGGAGGATTGTCTTCTGCCTTAGGAGGAACACAACAATTAGGCGGTGTACAAAAAACAACCGATTTCTTAGATAAGAGTACTTGGGTATTGGGTGCAGCGTTGATTGTGTTGGTTTTATTGTCTAGCATGAGCTTTCCGGGTTCTGGTGGCAGTACTGACAAAATCATCGATGCGAGTCAATCAGCAGCGCCAGCTCCTGAAGATGCTAAGGAAGCAAAACCGGGTGATGCCAATACAAAACCCGCAGAGACCCCTGCCACTCCTGAAAAAAAATAATGTAAAGAGTCCCAATTCGGGACTTTTTTTTTGACCTAAAATCCGCTGACAGCCAGACTGAAAAATTGGCAGTTTTTACCCCTTGGCACAATTTCTGAAATAAACGAGGCAAACAAAAAAATAACAAACTAAAAATAATGCATTATGGCTTTAAACATTAAACCTTTATCTGATCGAGTTTTGGTTGAGCCTGCGGCCGCAGAGACAACCACCGCAGCAGGAATTATCATTCCGGACACTGCAAAAGAAAAACCACAACGAGGAACTGTCGTTGCAGTAGGTAACGGTAAAAAAGACCATTCGATGACTGTCAAAGTGGGCGATACCGTATTGTATGGAAAATACGCTGGAACCGAACTTAAATACGACGGTAAAGATTATTTAATCATGCGCGAGGATGACATCCTAGCCATCATTTAAGAAAACAGGATTAACAAATCAAAAATTTAAAAAACGAAAACTATGGCAAAAGATATCAAATTTGACATTGAAGCACGCGACGGATTAAAACGTGGAGTAGACGCTTTGGCCAATGCGGTAAAAGTAACCTTAGGTCCAAAAGGCCGTAACGTAATCATTTCAAAATCCTTTGGCGGCCCTACAGTAACGAAAGATGGGGTTTCGGTTGCTAAAGAAGTAGAATTGAAAGATGCCCTCGAAAACATGGGGGCTCAAATGGTAAAAGAAGTGGCTTCAAAAACCAATGATTTAGCGGGTGACGGAACCACTACAGCGACCGTTTTAGCGCAAGCCATTGTTAAAGAAGGATTGAAAAACGTAGCCGCTGGAGCAAATCCAATGGATTTAAAACGCGGTATTGATAAAGCCGTTGAAACGATTGTAGCCGATCTTGGAAAACAATCCCAGGAAGTTGGAAGCTCTTCGGAGAAAATCAAACAAGTGGCTTCGATTTCGGCCAACAACGACGAAGTGATTGGCGATTTAATTGCAACCGCTTTCTCCAAAGTGGGTAAAGAAGGCGTTATCACCGTAGAAGAAGCCAAAGGAACCGATACTTATGTGGATGTCGTAGAGGGAATGCAGTTTGACCGCGGGTATTTGTCGCCTTATTTTGTGACGAATGCTGAAAAAATGGAAGTGGACTTAGACCGACCGTACATTTTATTGTACGACAAAAAAGTTTCTTCCTTAAAAGAATTGTTGCCTATCCTTGAGCCTGTGGCACAATCGGGTAAACCGTTATTGATTATTGCCGAAGATGTGGATGGAGAGGCCTTATCGACTTTGGTAGTCAACAAATTGCGTGGCGCCTTGAAAATCGCTGCTGTAAAAGCACCTGGTTTCGGTGACCGTAGAAAAGCCATGTTAGAAGATATCGCTATTTTAACGGGCGGTACTGTTGTTGCTGAAGAAAGTGGCTTTACCCTGGAAAATGCTACGTTAGAAATGTTGGGTACGGCTGAAAAAGTAACGATCGACAAAGATAACACGACCATTGTAAACGGTGCTGGTAATGCCGACATGATCAAAAATCGTGTGAATCAAATCAAAGCGCAAATTGAGACCACGACTTCTGATTACGACCGCGAAAAACTACAAGAGCGTTTGGCTAAACTAGCGGGTGGTGTGGCTGTATTGTATGTTGGTGCTGCTTCTGAAGTTGAAATGAAAGAGAAAAAAGACCGCGTTGACGATGCTTTGCATGCAACACGTGCCGCCGTAGAAGAAGGTATTGTAGCGGGAGGTGGTGTGGCTTTATTACGCGCAAAAGCGGCCTTGACTGATTTAAAAGCTGAAAATGCGGATGAAGCGACAGGAATTCAAATTGTTTCTCGTGCCGTTGAGTCGCCGCTACGTACGATTGTGGAGAACGCTGGTTTAGAAGGCTCTGTCGTAGTAGCAAAAGTAGCCGATGGCAAAGGTGATTTTGGATACAATGCCAAAACCGATGAATATGTAGATATGTTGAAAGCAGGTATCATCGATCCGAAAAAAGTGACGCGCGTTGCTTTGGAGAATGCGGCTTCGGTTGCGGGCATGATTTTAACCACGGAATGTGCTTTGGTGGAGATTAAGGAAGAATCCGCTCCAGCCATGCCAATGGGTGGCGGTATGCCCGGCATGATGTAAGATTAAATACATAAGCATAAAAAAATCCGACTGTTGTTTAAGGCAGTCGGATTTTTTAGTATCCTATTTTCTGTGCTTATTTTCGTTTTCGCACAAACTTCATGATCACGGGAACCGTTGTTACCAATACGATCCCGATAACGATGTATTCGATATAATGTTTTAAATCAATATTGAATTGCGTTTTAAACAACTCGTATAAATAATGACCCGCAAAGATCATTGTAACGGACCAAAGGACCGACCCAAGAATATTATAAAACATAAACTTTTTGCGATCCATTTCGACTATACCAGCAATCACGGGAGCAAAAGTTCGTACGATAGGTAAAAAGCGACCAAATACAACGGCTCGACTACCGTATTTATCAAAAAACTCTTTCGATTGATACAAGTACTTTTTCTTAAAAAACAAACTGTCTTCTCGTTTGTACAAGTAGCTACCGCTTTTTTTTCCAAACCAATATCCAAACATATTGCCCACAATTCCCATTAACGCGACCATAGAAGCCAAAATCGTCACGTTAACAAAATCACTACCCGTAGAGAAATCCCGCATTAAAAGTTCGCTATAAATCCCGCAAAGAAAAAGCAAACTATCGCCAGGCAAAAAGAAACCTGCCAGCAATCCGGTCTCGGCAAAGACGATAAACAATACTACATACAGGCCTATTTTTATACCTCCAACTTCCAATAAAATATAAAACTCGGGGTTTAGGAGTTGTCTCCAATCAAAGTGGTCCATGAAATCAATTTTTTGAGGTCGTGAAATTAGGCATTATTTTCCAAAAGGAGTCTTAATTTTTTGGTAGAATCCTATTGCACTTAACACGCTACAAAATCAACAGCAATTGTTCAATTTTATAATGCCTTGTTCATCGACTTCACTCCCTCAATTAATTTAGTTCAAGCGTTCGTATTTACAACAATGGTGTAAGTTTTCATAAACTCCTTCGGGGGCCTTGTAGGAGCCGATAACATCATGCCCAATAGCGGCAATGGCTTTTTTTACACCATCAAGAGTGGTTTTCTCTTCGTTAATGATCAATTGCAACTGGTGGGTTTCAATATTCCATACCGCAGATTTAACTCCTTTAACGGCATAAGCTGCTTTTTCAATGCGCTGTTTACAGGTTTCACAATTGCCATTCACTTCGATAGTATAAGCGGCATTTTTGTTCTTTTTCTCTTGGGCCCATCCTTGAACAGTAAGTAAGGTCACCATTACAATCAATAATTTTTTCATTGTAGTTATGTATTAGGATTTGTTTTATTTATAAGACTTTGTAGCGTAATCCAGTATAAACCATTCGACCAAAAACAGGAGCATAGATAATGGTGGCATCAAAATTGGGTCCGAAGGGCGCATCTGCTCCTAAAATTGCCCGTTCTTGTTGGTAGTTGAATAGGTTTTCTGCCCCCAAATAGACTTCCAAGGATTTGGAAAAAACTCGGGTCAATTGCGCATTAACCAACGAATACGATGGAGAAAAATTACCCAACTGTTCCGATGCAGGATTGTTTCCGGTATAAGGCAATTGTTGAACACCCATCCAGTTGTAGGTGGCGTCCATTTTCCATTGTTGGTTTTTCTCAGTACGGGCTGTTTCATACTCAACATTGGAAAAAAAACGGTGTCCTGCTTGAAGCGGACGTTGAAATCGACCCGACAAATAGTCGGTAGCCACATCATAATATTTAAAGGAGTTGCGAATATTCAACCGATGAATGGGTTCGAAATCAAAATCAACTTGAAGGGTATTAGCATACGAACGCCCCTGTAAATTGTAAAAGATCACCTGTTGCGCATTTTGCATGACATCGACAACCACTTGGTTTTGAAAATCGGTGCGGTAAGCGTCAATAGTAAAAGCGGCGTTTTTATTGAATATGCGAAACTTTTGGGTAAAACTAACCCCGTAATTCCATGCAATCTCTGGATCTAAACCATACAATGAACCGCCTGAATTTTGCACTACAAATTGCCGAGAACTGTTGAATAATGTTTGGTTCTCCGCCCAAATATTGGCCGCTCTTTTACCGCGACCCATCGATAAACGCACTACGCCAAACTCCCATGGATTGTAGCGCAAATGGAAACGGGGTGTAAAAAATACCCCTAAACGATTGTGATAATCGACGCGTCCTCCCAAAATATAACTTAGCGAATTTCCATTGTCGAAAGTGTACTCAAAAAAGGTTCCGATGGCATTATCGATACGACTGTAATCGGTGGCATCCAAGACTTCGGTGTAGCGGTCTAACGTTAGATTGATACCCGTTGAAAATTTGTTGCGAGTATTTTCAATAATGGAGTTAAAAATGAAATTGGAATACAAACTTTGTTGCTTTATGGCATATTCGCGCAACCCAAAATAGGAAGATTGATGATGGTACGAAAAAGCATTTTGAAACCCTAAACTTTGGTACGGCATGCCTTTGAAGACATACCCCGACTTGGTGGATACATCAAAGCGTTCGGTGTTAATTTCGGAGCCCCATTGTTGGGTCGTTCCCCGATGATACTGGGGATGAAAATCGACTTCGCCCATTTGCTTTTGATCATTCAAATACTTTAGGTTAAAAAAAGACACCCACCCGGTTTCGGGATTGGTATACTGCCAACGATGGGTAACATTAAACTGTTGTCCTAAAGGATTATCGAGAAATCCATCATCGTTCATGTCATTTTTCCCTACACGGGCATTGCCATGAATGAACAAACTTGACGCCCAATATTTGCCTAATTTGACATTAAAATGGGTATTCAATTCGTAGCGATTCCCATTATCGGCATAGGCATTGAGGAAAAAGGGAATATCGTTTAATGGTTTTATCAATTCGGTATTGATTTGCCCAGAAATACTTTCGTAGCCATTGACGACACTTCCTGCTCCTTTGGTAATTTGTATACTTTCGACCCAGGTTCCGGGAATAAAGGATAGCCCATAAATTTGAGAAGCCCCTCGAACTGAAGGGATGTTCTCCTCGGCCATAAGGATATAGGGACTAGTTAATCCGAGCATTCGAATTTGCTTGGTACCCGTAAGGGCATCCGAGAAATTGACATCAATAGAAGGATTGGTTTCAAAACTCTCGGCGAGGTTACAACACGCGGCTTTGAGCAACTCTTTGGAGGTTACCACTGCCGTATTGGTGGTTTTGGATAAGGATTTTTGTAGGCTTCGCGATTTGCCTTCTACTTTGACTTCGTCCAATTTTTGTTGGCCATAAGTCATTAAAGAAATACACAACGCTACAACAAACGCAGGTGTTTTCATAAATGCAATAATTTATTATTTGACAAAAAATATTAGGTCAAATAATAAATTAGGCGTAAAAAATAAGCTGGGAATAGCGGTGGTAAAGCGGTGGCCCATGAGCATCACAGTAATACGCCAAAATAGGCTTTTTGCAGACCGTCTTTATTGGTGATAAAACAGGAGAAAAGAAAGCATTATCCCCTCCAAAAGCCAGTAATTCAGGGGTAATATCTTTGACAAGTAATTTTTCGGAAGTGTCTTTGAATTTGAGTTTTTTGTCTTTGCAACAAGCCATTTTCTTGAAATTTGTTGCATCCTCACCACAACAATTGTCTTCCATTTGCGCTGCAAGTTCAGAGAAACCCATCACGGTTTTAACCGAAACCACTTCCCCTGCACAATAGTGCACATGCAAAGCGACCCCCATTTGGGCAAACCCTATGAAAACTGCTAGGCAAATCGTAAGAAACTTTCTCAAAAACATAGCACAAAGATAGTAACTATAGTCCTATTAAAGGATAATAGAAAGTTAAAAGTCAAATAATCAACGAAGTGCCAAGATGGGGAATATGCACGGGCCATCCGTATGTTTCTTGAATTTTTATGCGCAAGGCATCGGCCGCTTCATTTTCACCATGCACTAAAAAAAGTTTTTGAGGCGGTAACTGTAATTCACTCAACCATTGGAGTAAACCTGTTTGGTCAGCATGTGCAGACAATCCTTCAATTTCGTAAACTGCAGCCTTTACGGGAATATACTTTCCAAACATTTTTAGCTCTTTTGCACCCTCCAATAATTTTCGCCCACGGGTTCCTTCGGCTTGATACCCAACTAAAATTATCGAAGTTTCGGGGCGTTCAAGGTATCGCTCGAGATAACTCAATATTCGTCCCCCAGTTAGCATTCCACTGGCAGCAATGACCACTTTGGGTTGGGCATCATACAGGGTTGCTATAGTATCTTTATAATTGGTAATCGATTGAAACATATGACTCATGGCCTCACATTTTTCTGGAGTCAATTTATGTCCTTTTGGATAAGCTTTAAAAAGTTGCAACACACTAATGCCCATTGGAGTATCTAAAATATATGGGATATTAGGAATACGATTTTCCGTTTTTAATTCCCACAATAAATACATCAAAACTTGCGCCCGTTCCACGGCAAAACTAGGAATCAAAACAGTTCCTTCTTTTTCAAAAGTACTATTGATAACTTTCGCTAAAATATCTTTCACTACCTCAACAGGATGAATACGATTGCCATAGGTACTTTCTAAAAAAATAAAATCGGCTTTTTTGGGTCGTAGGGGTGCTGGCATTAAATCATCTTGCTCACGGCCTATATCCCCCGAAAAAACTAGTGTCTTTCCCTCTGATGTAAGTTGAATCGAACACGCTCCAAGAATATGTCCTGCTTTAAAAAATAACGCAGAAATCTCGGGATCAAGAGCAACTTCGTCGTCTTCTTGAATTGCGTGTAAGTAGGGAAAAACCGCTTCGGCATCTTCTACGGTGTAAAGTGGGCGGGCGACTTCATGTTTTGAAAAACCTTCTTTATTGGCGCGTTCGGCTTCTTCCTCCTGAATTTTGGCACTATCCAACAGTATTAACTTTACAATATCTCGGGTTGAAGAAGTACAATAAATTTTACCCTCAAACCCCTGAGCCACCAAACACGGGAGCCACCCACAATGATCGAGATGCCCATGAGTGAGCAACACATAATCAATAGTTTTGGGTAAAATAGGTAAGGGTTCCCAATTCAACTCCCGAAGATTTTTAAGCCCTTGAAAAAGGCCACAATCAATGAGAATTCGAATTCCCTGCGATTCGATTAAGGTCTTAGACCCCGTGACGGTACCCACCCCGCCTAAAAAAGTTACTTTCATATTGTTAATTTGGTTTTGGTGAGTTCACGAATTTCTTGCAATACATTTTTTATCCGCTGTGGACTAAGTCCGATGGCTTCCAAAATAAAGGATTGATCGGGCAGATCGGAAACCAAAATGATGCCTTGAATCAACACTTTCTCTTTTTCGACTGCCGTTAATGTGGTCAAACAGGTTATAGGGTACAATCGTTCGCGATCGATTAAATGCCGAATATTTTCGTGCTTGGGGTAATCCCAACTTAGTAATGTTAATCCGCAGCATGTACCAAAGGCTAAAGCGTCGGAAGTAAATCGACTGTTGGTTACCAAAATACAAGTTGTAATATTTTGATGTTGCCCCATTAGCTTGTGTGGGAGCGGTTTTATATCATTGAATCGGGAAAGAATATACATAGGCACCTTTACATCTGTGACCGCTGCAGGAGTGGCATGAAACTTACATTCAATCATGGCTGTAATTTCATTTTTTTGAGCGACCACATCGATTTCATGTGTCACACAGGTTCCTTGTAAAAAACAATTTACCTCCGTTTGGTACCCTTGACTTTCAAAAAGTCTGGCAATAAACTTTTCAAAGAAAAAGCCTGCTGGGCCTAACATTTGTAAAGCTCCCTTTAAATTGTATCGTGCCGCATGAGAACTGGATTCTTTTTTGAGCAGAGAAAATGCCAACTTATATATCTTACGTGTACTAATCCCGTCATAAATTGATGCGCTAATTTTTTGCACGACATTGTCTACCAAAGCAGCATCAGCTCCCGAACGAATCATGGACTTCCGAAGCTTTTCACGATCAAAATCAACATAATGTCCCGATTGTTTTACTACTTTCATACCCCTTCAATTATCTATTAAAGGTATGAAATAATCCCGTTATCGATGTTTATTTTGATAAAAAAATGCGGGAATAAAAAGCAACAGAAAAAGGGGTTGAATTAAAAAACGTCGAACGTAAAAAATTAAGAGTTTAGGGGCGTCAGTCGATGAATTGTAGAGTAAAAAAAAAGTTATGCCCAAAATTAATCCTAGACCAACATACAAATACGCTACGAAACGCAACTGTTCGCGTTGGCGAAACACCACAAACAATATCGCCATGGAAATCAACGAGTTTAGTCCGTAGCGCAAGTACAAATGGACTCCATACCGAAAAGAATCTAATGGTGGTAGCGGTAGATTTTGATAATCGCCTTTGAAATAGGTCAAAAGCGGATCATAAAACCATTGCCCCTCTCCTGCTCGAATACACAAGAGAAGACCAACGAGTACGGCAATTAAAAACCATTTTGACTTATTTTTTGGAAGGCCCTGCATACTTTGAAAAATAATTAACCCACGCCATCCAAAGTAAAAAAACAATGCCATATATCACCATTGGAAACAATACGCCATGAAGGGCGTGCTCATAGGTAGGAAAATGATAGAGTGCGATGGCTAGCAATGCAATTCGTAAAATATTGGCTAAATGAATGATCCCGATTCCAAGCGGTATAAACCAAAGGGTTCGTTGCCAAGTTCCGCGAAAAGCAACCACAAAAGCAGCAAATAAAATCATTACACTTACGGCATTACATCCCTCTATTATCCGTGCAATCCAAGTGTTATGATAAAATAATTTAATCCCCGCTTCTTTTGGATTGGGAGCTGTGTAGGCCGTTTCATCAAAAAATTGCAGCACCCATTTGGACTGTTCAGCCACTTGATAAGTTATATAATCCACTTCTTTTTGAGACGAATCATATTGCAGAAGATACCCTTGATACAAAAAGGCCAATGCTGCATACGAAACGATGAATCGCAGTAAAAAAGATAAAAAGGGCCGATAAACCGTGAATACGTTTGCCAAGGGTTGTTTTTAACAAATTTTAGGTAAAAATACGAAAAGCCATTGGTTACTTTTGCAAAAAAATACCGCAAATGCAATTTGAAGATTTACAGCCCGAAGTTGTCTCGATTTTATCGCAACCCGCAAAATCACGGGATGAAAAGTTACACGAACTGTGTGCCCTTTTGAATGAAAAAGTATCCTACTATAATTGGGTGGGATTCTATTTTGCCAATCATGAAACGCGTACCTTACATCTAGGTCCCTATGTAGGCGCTCCAACCGACCATACTGTAATTCCTTTTGGGAAAGGGATTTGTGGGCAGGTCGCCGAATCAAACGCTAATTTTGTAGTACCCGATGTTTCGGCACAAGACAATTATATTGCTTGCAGTTTTACGGTCAAATCTGAAATCGTGGTTCCTTTATTTGTTCGCGGTGAAAACATCGGTCAAATCGATATTGACAGCCATGTGCTTGACCCGTTTTCTGAGGCTGACGAACGTTTCTTGGAGTTTGTAAATCAAGAAGTTGCCAAATTATTTTAAATCCTTTTTTTTATTTGCCAAATTCAAAAATAAGGCTACCTTTGCAACCGAATTGGGAACGACCCAATCTACATAATAATTATTTAAACAAATATTAGCATGTACTTGACTAAAGAAGTTAAAGAACAAATCTTCGCTAAACACGGAGGAGCTGCTGCAAACACGGGTTCAGCAGAAGGACAAATCGCTTTGTTCACATTTAGAATTAACCACTTAACGGAGCACTTGAAAAAAAATCGTCACGATTTTAACACGGAGCGTTCGTTGGTGAAATTGGTAGGTAAACGAAGAAGCTTACTCGATTACTTGAAAAATAAAGATATCAACAGATATCGTGAAATCATCAAGGAATTAGGTATTAGAAAATAATACAAA
This sequence comes from Flavobacterium sp., assembly GCF_027533505.1. Taxonomy (GTDB): domain Bacteria; phylum Bacteroidota; class Bacteroidia; order Flavobacteriales; family Flavobacteriaceae; genus Flavobacterium. The sequence goes on from NZ_JAPZUB010000034.1 coordinate 42,904, forward strand.
ACTTAAGAGGTGCCTGCGCGCCTCTTTTTTTTAAACACCATTAAAAAAAAGTTTCAGTTTTTCATTGGGTTACAACAACTAACAACAACACAACTAACCTTAATTAAAAACAGAATTAAATTTTATGATTCCAAAAGTAACCCAAGAAACCATTACTTTGGCCGATGGAAGAACCATCACCATTGAAACCGGGAAACTTGCCAAACAAGCCGATGGTTCGGTTGTCGTTCGCATGGGCAATTCTATGCTATTGGCTACAGCCGTTTCGGCACGCACGTCCAATCCCGGAGTAGACTTTTTACCTTTAACGGTTGATTACCGTGAAAAATTTGCCGCTGCGGGGCGTTTCCCAGGCGGATTCTTCAAGCGTGAAGCCCGTCCTAGCGACGCGGAAGTGTTGACCATGCGTTTGGTTGACCGCGTATTGCGTCCGTTATTTCCGGATGATTATCACGCCGAAACCCAAATCATGATTCAATTGATGTCGCATGATGAAGAGGTTATGCCCGATGCATTGGCTGGATTGGCCGCTTCGGCTGCGTTGGCTGTTTCTGACATTCCTTTCTACAACTTAATTTCGGAAGTTCGTGTAGCCCGTGTCGACGGAAAATTGGTCATCAACCCAAGTCGCACCGATTTAGAGCGTTCAGATATCGACATGATGATCGGAGCCTCTATGGATTCGGTTGCAATGGTAGAAGGCGAAATGAAAGAAATTTCAGAGGCCGAAATGATTGAAGCCATCAAGTTTGCTCACGAAGCCATCAAAATTCAAATTCAAGCGCAAGAGCGATTAAGAGCCGCTGTTGGTTCTCCAGCATACCGCGAATATGAAGGTGAAGTTGAAGATGAAGAGGTTTACAAAAAAGTAAAAGCAGCTTCGTATGACAAGTATTATGCTATCGCACAAGAAGCTTCTGCAAAAAGCGAAAGAGGCGAAAAATTTGCGGCAGTGAAGGAAGAAGTAAAAGCGCTTTTTAGCGAAGAAGAATACGCCGAAAACCCCGATTTAGCAGGGTTGGTTGGTAAATACAATTACAAAACACAAAAAGAGGCCGTACGCAATGTGATTTTGGAAAAAGGCATTCGTTTGGATGGAAGAAAAACAACTGAAATCAGACCTATTTGGTGTGAAACAGATTACTTACCTTCTGTTCACGGATCGTCTTTGTTTACCCGTGGGGAAACACAAGCCTTGGCAACAGTAACCCTTGGAACGTCTCGCGAAGCCAATGTGATTGACAATGCCTCTGAACAAGGGGAAGAAAAATTCTATTTACACTACAACTTCCCTCCGTTCTCCACTGGAGAGGCAAAACCGTTACGTGGAACGTCGCGCCGTGAAGTAGGACATGGAAATTTGGCACAACGCGCCTTAAAGAATATGATTCCTGCCGATTGTCCGTATACTATTCGTGTGGTTTCAGAAGTATTAGAATCCAACGGTTCCTCATCAATGGCAACAGTTTGTGCTGGAACAATGGCACTAATGGATGCGGGAGTTCAAATGATTAAACCCGTATCGGGTATCGCGATGGGATTGATCACTGACGGACAAAAATTTGCTGTTCTTTCTGATATTCTAGGAGATGAAGATCACTTGGGAGATATGGACTTTAAAGTAACGGGGACAGCAGACGGAATTACCGCTTGTCAAATGGACATCAAAATTGATGGATTGCGCTACGACATCATGGAGCAAGCCTTGGAGCAAGCACGTGAAGGCCGTATGCATATTTTAGGTAAAATTACGGAGACCATTGCTACACCTAGAACAGACGTTAAAGATCACGCTCCAAAAATTATTACCCGAACTATTCCAGGCAACTTTATTGGTGCACTTATAGGTCCAGGTGGAAAAGTAATTCAAGAGTTACAAAAAGCATCGGGAACTACCATTGTCATCAACGAAGTGGACGAGCAAGGTATTGTAGAAATCTTAGGAACTAGTCCGGACGGTATCGCAATGGTATTGGCTAAAATCGATTCCATTATTTTCAAGCCCGAAATTGGCGAGACGTATGAAGTTCGTGTCATCAAAATGTTGGACTTTGGAGCGGTAGTTGAATATACCCAAGCCCCTGGAAATGAAGTATTGCTTCACGTTTCTGAATTGGCATGGGAGCGCACTGAGAAACCTTCTGATGTGGTGAATATGGGCGATGTATTCCAAGTGAAATACTTAGGCATTGATCCCAAAACACGCAAAGAGAAAGTCTCACGCAAACAATTGTTACCGCGTCCTCCACGGGATGAAAATCGTCCTCCGCGCGAAGACAAACGTCCCCCTAGAGGAGAGAAAAAGGATACGTCTGATAACTAAATAGATTTAAATTCTAGCATTGAACTCCCGTTTCATGGTATTGAAACGGGAGTTTTTTTTATAAAATCTAAACATTTGGCGTAATTTTTGTTAATTTTATACAATAAAAACCAAAAAAATATGAGAAAATTAATTCAAGCCCTTAGTTTATGTTTAGTTGCATTAATGGCATCTTGCGATTCCGAGTCAAGTACGGTAGCTACAGAAAGCACAATGAGTTTAGTGAAAAGAATTACTTTACAAACCTATTCACAAACGCCACAGGACAACACTAAACGTATTCGGTATTATTTGAATAATCAAGTAATAGCCGACACTACTTTTAATCATTTAGATCAGTGGATTAGTAGAAATGTAATTACAGTAAGTGGCAACACTAAATCGTATAAAACCTTTAACAACAATAACCAATTAACTTTTCAACAAGATTTGATTTACGACACCTCCGGAAGGTTAATTGAAAGAAGAGATGTTTTACCGTATAACAATTCAAAAACTTACGTTTATAATGATATAGAAGGAAGCGTTACTATTTACACAACTTTTCAAAATCAGCCCAATACACCAACTTTTTATCTAGCCACATTCTACTTTCATTCCAATGGGCTCTTATTTAAAGAATCTTTAGGTGCAGATAATCCTGATATCAGAACGGTGACCTACAACAATCTGCAACCACTCTCATTCCAAAGCACTAATAATCCAAATGCAAATTTGGTATATGAATTTTATCCATTCCCCAAACCTGCTAACTTAACAATTCCTATATTAGAAATGAATAATACCATGCTACGTGAATTATCAATACGAAATGTTAATGCTATATGTAATTTTTATCCTTTCTACGCAAACACCACAATTGGCAATTTCACTATCACCTATCAAAGTACATTTAACAGCTCCGATTACATTACAAATTTTACAACTACACGGGTAAATAATACTAGTGGTGCCTCATTAACTGAGGAAGAAATTTATATTTACAATTAACTATTAACTCAGAACTTACATAAGGTGTTTGAAAATACTTATTGAAAACCGAATAAATACAATATATTACTTAAAACTAGTATTGGCATTATAGTTTTTACTTCAAGCAAATTCTAAAGTCATATTATTGCTTAAATTTATTTTAAAGGCGGTCGATGTAAATTAATGCCTATTTCAGCGCAACCTATTCTACAATTTATCATCTACTAGTATATTATTGAGGTGAAAGCTATACTTAAATTTAAAATTTTTATTTTCCTTACAGTATTGTCACTTGGTTTGGAGAGTTGTAACAACGAACCTGCCGAAGGTACTGTATCCACCATCGGGTACCCGAATGAGCTCTTCAAACTCATGTTAAACACTACGTCACAAAATGGTGACCCAATGAAAGAGCAAATTTGTATCGATTTTGTATACCCTTTTCAACTGTTGGTCTACAACACCAATCGGGAGCCGGTGCAAAACTTGACCATGACGGATGACAGTACTTTGTTTCAAACGTTGGTGGATTTGCCGCTAAATCACACTATTAGCATCTCATATCCCATTGAAACTACCGATTCCAATGGCAATATCATCAGTATTAACAATGATGATGAACTATTGATTTCACTGCGTTCGTGTTCGGATGAAAGTGTGATTTCGTATATCACTGGACAATTTTGTACCCCTACGAGTTGTGTTACAAAAATTCCATACCTGCCCGATAATGCCGATAATGAATATGCTGGCGCTATTTTCTATGCCAATCCAGATGGCACCATCACTTTACGCCATTTGGGCAACAACTATCTAGGAACTTGGACGGTGATGTTTATCAATCGAAAATCGTACATCAACATCAACTTTGCGGGTATCAATCCCATCGCGACCTATTGGAATAAAAGTTATCACTATTTGGGCTTTGTGGGACCGTATAGAAAGCTCACCTATTCGGGGGGAGAGCGGTTTTTTCTTCAGACGTGTAATGAAATTCTTCCGTATCAAGTAGGTGATTTTGGTCCTTCGGGGGGGATTATTGCTTATGATAAAGGAAGTTATTCGGAGGGATGGCGTTATATGGAAGTGGCTCCCAACGATTTACCAATAAGCGAATGGGGATGTGTCACCTCCAACATGATGAATGCGCAATTTGATGGTGTTGGTAGTGGGTATCAAAACTCGGTAGCTATTGCTAATTTTCACCAATCGTTAAATCAATACGCGACGAATCCTGGGATTTGTAGTGCGTTGAATAATGGAAGTGTTGCTGCATTTTCGGCTTTAACAAATGATTTTGGGGACCAACGCGACTGGTGTTTGCCTTCGCATGATGAGTTAAAACTGATTCATGACAATTTGCACATGAACGGGGCCGGTGGATTTTCAGCAACTCCGTATTGGAGTTCAACCGACACAGGAACACCTCAGGCAAAATGCATTGATTTTAATACGGGCGCCACTGTTTTACTTCCCAAAAATACGGCTAATGTGGGTACACGTATGGTTCGTTATTTTTAAATCATACGATTTTTAATCCTCAATCCGCATCGATTTATGGGTTCTTGCTTAAGCGCAGGGATTGCACGAGGGGGAGCAGCGGCATCCTGCTCCGACGCGAGGAGGGGCAGATACAGCGGATGACCCGGCCCCGATTGCGGAGAACAATGTTTGTTATTGTCAACTAAAATTCTGGCAATCGGGGCGTGCCCAAAAATAAAAGAACGACTTCGGTTTTGTTTTTCTACATCTTAGTATCTGTTCTGTATGATTGATTTTCTAGATTATTTAATGTGATTTATACAACTTGTTAATCTAACCTTTCCAATACCGACTTTTTAATTCGGGCGATGGTATTACTAGGTGTAGGTATTGTATTATTGGTTATGAACAGTTTATTCAAAAAATACAAGGACCGATTGGATTAGTTTAAAAGACGGTGTTTTTTGAACGGAATTCCTTTTCGAATCAAATACGCATGGTAGGCACTAGGAACATCATGGGTCCATTGCGGTAAAATCCAAATGATGAGATACACATCCAAATGACTTATTACCCCAACAATTACGGCTAAAGCAAAAGGCCAACCCGCATGCGCAAATCCAATAAGAGAAATAAAAGCCCCCAAGAGTGTTATGCCCCAAAGTTTGGACAAAAAGGCATGCGTACAGGTTTCGCGACCAAATTTGAGAAAACTAAATACATAGGTTAGTGCTTCCATCCCCAATACGGTGAGCACAGCCACTCGGTTGTCAGCGATTATTTCTGGATTCAACAACCAAGCACAAATACCAATACAAACCCAAAACACCATATCGGTTTGACTGTCCATGCGACGTAGCTTAGCGGTAGCAGTACCCGTTTTACGAGCAATAATGCCATCGAGGATATCACTTATAAATCCGAGACTCATAAGCACTAGAAGCATGGGTCGAACTTGAGCCATGTCCAATACAACTGTAGTGATTGCTAATGGACCTAACATCAATCGAAAGAGGATAAGGAGAAGAGGAATCTTTTTCATTTTATTTGTTTTTTAGATAGGTAATGAATTGTAAGCATAGATACTTTAATTGCTTTCGCAAAAGACTTTCGGGTTCATACCATTCAACCCCTTTTCGATAGATCCAAGACAAAAACCAAAGCATCTTTTTATGCATGACTTTTCGAGAGTTATACCAATTTTAGACAACCAACTGGATTAAAATCGGCTCACCATTCCCCAAGAAATGAGTGTTCCGCCAAAATGCGCTTCATGCTTTTTGTAAAATAGTGTATAAGGTTGCAGCGAACCCGTAACATAAAATCCGAATCGATTCCAATTGAGCTTCACCGTCTGGGAGAAAAAAAGAGTATGCAAATTGGTTTTTTTATCTAAATCGTGTTGGAATTGATCTGGATATTGTGAAGCGACTCTATAATAAAGCGCAGCCCATCCTAAACCCGAATTGGACTCCAATGAAAATTCGTCAGGATTGGAACCTTGATACCAAACTTTACTGTAGCGAAGACCTAATTTTAATCCCACTCTTGCCGATTCAAATTGAATGAGTGAGTCGGCATACCGATAGGAAATAGTCCGAGGTTTTTCTAGAAAATTTAATTCTAGTCCATAATCTAAATAGTGATTTTTTGCTAATCGATTGCGCAACCAATACCCCACTTCGATCCCATGTACAAACTTATTACTCAAATTACCTTGGGGATAGTTGAACCCTATTTCGACATAATTTCTTCGAAAGGTATCCGGTGATTTTACAAAAATGGTATCTTGAGCTTGGATTAGTTGTAACCCAAAAATTACGAGTAAGACTATTTTTTCCATCGGGATAAGGATTTAAAGATGGAATAATACGAACCGGAATTTCCTGCACCTATGATAAAGAGCATGCCGCTATGGTCAAAGGTTTTTCGTACCACTAAACTTGAATCCGGTTGCCGATACAATTGCATTTTACTTTTTTGAGTCATCATCAATAAAGGCGGAAAATTTAATGTTTCATACTCGGTATAGAATTCAAAACATTTCCTTTTTAATTTCCCTTCATAGTGTAAAAAATGATGGTTCCCCAACCGATCACGAAAATGGATTACCAAGGCTTTGGGTGTCACTTCCAAATGATAAATCGTATCGGCATTGTAGCGATTCAGTTCGAAGAATTCGATTAAATTTCTTTTTTTAGCAACCGAATCGATAGGTTGGAGTGCATAATTGTCTTTCCAACCTGTTCCTTTTGTTTTTACTTTCTCAATTTCTTGAAATTGCAGTTGACTGACCGAACAAGAAGTTGCCAAAGCACTAAAAACGAGTAAAAGTGTCAAAAATGTAAATGATTTCATAGGGGTAAACGTTGAATTACAGTTCAAAATTAATTGTGATTATCGCTTATTAGTTTGTGCTTTTTACTAATTTTGAAGAAATTTTTTGCGATTTTCACAAATGAACACCCAGGAATTACTATTTAAAGCACTTAGAAAAAAGATAGGCAACCGTTCACTGCATGACACTTTGGTTGAACGTTTGGGCATCAGTTATGATGCAGCCCATCGTCGCGTAAGTGGAAAAAGTAAACTATCCATGGACGAAGCCTTACGATTGAGCAAAGCTTTTGGTATTTCGTTAGACCAACTGGAACAAAATCAGAATCATTTAATTTGTAAAAAGTCGACGGCAGTAACCTCGCAAACGGAATTGGCGGCTTATTTAGAAGATGCCTACATGCATTTAGCGGAGTTTAAAAATCAGGTGACTTTCTATTATTCGGCCAAAGACATTCCGCTCTTTTATACTTTGGGAAGTAATTTACTATCCAAATTTAAGTGGTATGTATGGTTGAATTTACTGGCAAAACCAGAAAACATTAAAGCTTTCGACCAATTTTATTTAGAGCAAAGTATAGCGGATTATACTCAAAAATTAGAAAACCTCTACCGACAAAGCACAGTGCACGAACTCTGGAATGATTCTACCTTAAACAGTTCGCTGTATCAAATTGATTATTATTATGAAGCCGGTTTATTGACGGCGCGTCATGCTCAAGAGTTATTGGAAAACCTAGTTACCTTAATTGATCAATTGGAACAAAAGGTGAATGACAATCCCAACTTCTATTTATATCATCATGAATTACTACTCATGAACAACAATGTATTGGTACAAAGTGAACAACAAGCCAAATTGTTTGTCCCCTACACGATGATTAGTTATTTAATTACGGATGATCTTTATACTACACAAGAATCGATAGTTTATTTTCAACGCCAATTGGGCAATGCAAAGTGTTTAAATGCTTCTGGACCTAAAGATCGTTTACAATTTTTTGCCAAAAAGAAACAACGCATTCAGTATGTTCTCTATAAAATTAATAACACAATTGAATTTAAAATATAAATTAATATCGTTTTGTTCTTAAATTAAATTGTTAATCCTTGAACAATTAATTTACATGAAATTCTTCATTAATTTTGAAATGTTACTTTTCAATTGATTACACTATAAGATATTGCTTCAATATAATTTATTTATTAAAAACAAGCGGTAATCAATTGTACCAGCGGTCCAACAACCACTTTATTAGGGTATAATTATTATTTTAAAAAAAGCAGAATTTATGTAACTTTTATGAAACACGTTACGTAAAACACCTGAAAACTTAATTTTAATAAGGAGAAAACGTAATGAGACAGCTCAAAATCACCAAGCAGGTAACCAATCGTGAAACTGCTTCCTTAGACAAATACCTACAAGAAATCGGAAAAGTAGATTTGATTACTGCCGATGAAGAAGTGGAATTGGCACAGCGCATTAAAGCGGGTGACCAACGCGCACTTGAAAAACTTACTAAAGCTAACTTACGTTTCGTTGTTTCCGTAGCAAAACAATACCAAAACCAAGGTTTAACGCTACCCGACTTAATTAATGAAGGAAACTTAGGGTTGATTAAAGCGGCGCAACGTTTTGATGAAACCCGTGGATTTAAGTTTATTTCCTATGCGGTTTGGTGGATTCGTCAATCCATTTTACAAGCCTTGGCTGAGCAATCGCGTATCGTTCGTTTGCCGTTGAACAAAATTGGTTCGATTAATAAAATCAACAAAATGTACGCTTTGTTGGAGCAATCTAACGAGCGTCCACCTTCTGCTGAGGAAATCGCAAAGGAATTAGACATGACTGTCAATGACGTAAAAGAGTCGATGAAAAACTCGGGACGTCACTTATCAATGGATGCGCCTTTGGTGGAAGGGGAAGATTCTAACCTTTACGACGTATTGCGTTCGGGAGAATCTCCGAATCCCGATCGTGAGTTAATTCATGAATCGTTACGCATCGAAATTGAGCGTTCTCTAGAAACCTTAACACCAAGAGAAGCCGACGTAGTACGTTTGTATTTTGGATTGGGTGACCAACACCCGATGACGTTGGAAGAAATTGGTGAAACTTTCGACTTGACCCGTGAACGTGTGCGTCAGATTAAAGAAAAAGCCATCCGACGTTTAAAACATACATCACGAAGCAAAATATTAAAAACGTATTTAGGATAATACATACGTTTCAAGCACTACAGTTCAGGGAAGTCACTCCACAACTTAAATGCCGAAACGTGAAACACATTTAACGCAACAACAGTCCACGACTGTTCGTTTTTTGATTGATGATTGAAACTCCGGCTGATTACCGGAGTTTTGTTTTTTTAGGGCAAACAAAACCCGGTCTGTTCGCTTGCAGCTCGAGTTTTGTTTCACACCGTTCGTATGCTGCTCGGGTCCGGAGTTTTGTTTTTGTCATTGCGCGCTTTTTATGCGAAGCAATCGTATCTTATACCTCATTTTTTGGGCGTGTCCTTTCAGGCCAGGCTTTCGCACTCGCTTTTTTGTAGTGTTTCATTGCATTACACACTACAAAAAGAGCTCAAACAATTGCTCAACCCTTTACGCAAACCAGTAATAAAAACCCATTTATTTTTCTTAGCGAACTTTGCGACGAACCTTTGCGGTCTTTGCGGTTAAAATTTTACCTTTGCCAAGACATCACTAACTCACTACATCCACAATGAAAAACACCTTAATTGCGCCTTCCGTTTTGGCAGCAGATTTTGCTAATCTTCAACGCGATATCGAAATGATCAATCAATCGGAAGCCGATTGGTTCCACATTGACATTATGGACGGCGTTTTTGTTCCTAATATTTCCTTTGGGATGCCGGTTTTGGAAGCAATTCAAAAACATGCCAAAAAAACCATTGATGTACATTTAATGATTATCGATCCTGACCGATATATTACTACCTTCAAAAAATTAGGCGCCGATATTCTGACGGTACATTACGAAGCTTGCACCCATTTGCACCGTACCCTTCAAGCCATCAAAGCCGAGGGAATGCAAGCTGGAGTCGCTTTAAATCCGCATACCCCTATTGAAGTTTTAAATGATTGTATTCAAGATATTGATTTGGTTTGTTTGATGAGTGTAAATCCGGGGTTTGGGGGACAATCGTTTATCGAAAACACCTACAACAAAGTGATCCGTTTAAAACAACTGATTACTGAGAAAGGCGCTACTACTTTAATCGAAATCGACGGTGGCGTTACGGACCAAAACGCAAGACAATTGGCCGCTGCCGGGGCAGATGTTTTGGTGGCAGGAAGTTTTGTCTTTCGCGCCGAGAATCCGATAGCAACCATACAAAATTTGAAATCAATTACAAGATAACATTAAGGCTTCTTCGGGAGCCTTTTTTAATACTGCGCCAATAAGTATTTAATCAAGTCCGTGGTTGTGACAATACCTACCAATAATTCATCCAATACCACCGGTAAAGCATGAAACTCACGAGATGCTAAAATTTCGGCAACCTCCCGTATAGTAGTATCAGGAGATACAGTAACCAAATGGCGCGCCATTACTTGCTCTATCGAAAACATATTGTAAACGGTAGTATCTACTTCCATCGCTTCCTCGTCAACAGCATCGGCAAAAGAAATTCGCAACAAATCGGTGAGACTCAACATCCCAACAATGGTATTGCCCTGCACCACGGGAATATGACGGATGTGATGCTTTTTGAACAACGCTTCTGCTTTCGTTAAGTCGTCTGTACTGTTGAGTTTAATTACATTTTTGGTCATTATCGTAGCGACCGGTACATGATTTTTCATAAGATTATCCTTTAATGGTTGATTAAAAGTAGTCGATAAAAAATCAAAAAAATATGATATAAATCAGTTACAACGATTGCCGCAATAACAAACGACTTGGATTTTCCTCCTGAATAAATTCTTGCGTTAGCACCCAATCGGCTAAACGTTTTCCCATTGCTGAAAAATCGGTCGAAATCGTTGTTATTCCGCGGGCTACGACTTTCTTTAATGGGGTGTCATTGTAGGAGATAATGCCCACATCGCTCCCAATTTCCAATCCGTACTCTTGTGATTTTTCTACCACTCGAACCAAATCACGATCGTCGGGGATTACAAACACCGTTCCCCGTTCTAATTGCGAAAGCTCAAAATGCGATTGTATCGTATACCGCTTTCCAAAATCACGACAAAATTGCTCAAAACCAGTCACCATCCCAAAAGGTTCTTTCTGGCCCGGAAACAACAACACCAATTGGGTATAAGGTTCCAATCGTGAAGCAGCCAGCGTCAAAGCCGAATACATGGCGCGAACAAAATTTTGATAAATACTGGGATACTGCTGTAAACTGGGTCGCGTTTGGTCTAAAATGAGCACATCCTGACGAGGCAATTGCGCAATAATTTCCTCAACACCTTCCATGTTGGAGGGCATAAGAATGTATTTTGAATAACTTCCCGACGCATCGTCTATCATTTTGCGAAACAACCCCAAATTAAAATGATGAAAATAAATATCCACCTGTGCGTTATTCCCTAAAGCGTCCAAAAACGCATTGTAAATATCTTCCTTAAAGGCATTCAATTCGTCAAACAATAAAAAATAGCGCTGCGTATAGCTGAGATCTTCACTTTTTACAAAATACCCTTTCCCCAAATGCGCGTAAATAACCCCTTTCTTTTTCAACATCTCATAGGCTGTTAAAACCGTATCACGCGACACCCCGTTCTCTAAACATACCTTATTCACGGACGGTAATCGATCGTGTTTTCGCCACTTCTTTGTCACAATCGCCTCTTCAACGGCAGCAACAATTTGCCTATAAATAGGCGTAACGGACTGTTTATCAATTTGTATAATGCGCATTTTTTAAAAACCGGTAGGGTGTAAAACAAAAACTGGTAGGTACCGGTATGCAATTTACAATAAAGTCGGCTAATTTTGATAATTCCAAAAAAAAATCAGGATGAAATCGTCACATTCGCAACTGCAGTCGGCAACGGGAGCACAATTTTTCGGGACAACGCCTTTGGGTCAGGATGTGTATTTGCGCACCATTCGCAATCAAAACGGTATGGAACTTTCTGTGGCTGATTTTGGGGCGACGATTACGCGATTAAAAATTCCCGTAAATGTGCTGTATGCGGTCGATGTTGTTCTCGGCTTTGAATCGGTTGCCGATTACATTCAATCGTTTTCCTTACCCAACCCCCCTTTTATGGGAGCTGTAGTGGGACCCTATGCTGGGCGTATCAATGCAGGAAAAGCACCGCTAAATGGTGAGATCATTCAACTCGAAACCAATGCGGGTGCACACCATTTGCATGGAGGCTCGACCAATCTAAGCAATCAATTGTGGCGGTTTAAATCGGCAACATTTGGTGAAAATCCGAGTTTGACCTATACTTACACCTCGGCGGCAGGAGCAGGAAATTATCCGGGCATACTAACCTTGTGGGTAACCTATCAACTTTTGGAAAACAACACCCTAAAAGTAACCTTCAAAGGAACCGCAACAGCCGATACATTCCTCAATCTCACCCAGCACAGTTATTTCAATTTAAACGGACACGACACTTCGATTCATGGCATGCAATTGCAACTCTATGCCTCACAAAAATTGGAGACCACCTCAGATATGATTCCCACAGGAAATCGTATTTCCGTTCGTGAAACTGCCCATGATTTTGCGCAACTTCGAGCGTGTCCTAAAGCGTGTGATACGACGTTTATTCTTTCGAATGCCCATGCCGCGACTTTATACAGTCCGAAAAACCAATTGCGTATGGATGTTTTTACCAACCAACCTGCGGTACATATTTATGTCGGTGGCAACTGTTTTGATACCATTACAGGCAAAGAACAAGCCGCCTACCACAGCCTAAGTGGCATTTGTTTTGAAACCCAAAAATTTCCCGACGCCCCCAATCACCCCCATTTTCCGAATACCGTGCTACGAAAAGGAGAACCCTATTTGCACGAAACGTTATTTCAATTTCAAAAACAATAAGCATATGAAAAAGTTACTCTCTTTATGTAGTCTTATCTTTCTTTTCTCTTGTTCCAACAGCGAAGAAAATACAAGTCCAACGCCTACTCCCGAACCGACCTTTTATCGCGCTACGGATGCGTCTTTTATTCCGCTTATCGAAAGTGAGGGAACCGTCTATAAAAACAACGGAGTGGCTGAAGATCCCATTCTTACGCTCAAAAATGCAGGATGCAACGCCATTCGCATTCGTCTTTGGCACAATCCAGCCGACGGACACAGTGGATTTAATGAGGTAAAAACCTTTGCACAACGCATCAAACAAGCGGGGCTGAAAGTTTGGATCACCGTACACTATTCTGATACTTGGGCCGATCCCGGACACCAAACCAAACCTGTAGCTTGGCAGAGTATGGATTTTAACAGCTTGAAAAATGCTGTAATCAGTTACACCACCCAAATTGTCAACGAAATTCAACCCGATATCATTCAGATTGGCAACGAAACCAACGACGGCATGCTGTGGCCTGAGGGACGCCTTTCAACACAAGAAAATCAATATTTACAACTTGTAAATGCCGCTTGTGGAGCCGTTCGTTCGGCCAATCCAGCCACAAAAATTATGCTTCATTTTGCCGGTTTAACAGGTGCTGATTGGTATTTTGGAAAAGTAGCTCAGGTTGACTATGATTATATCGGACTCTCCTATTACCCCATTTGGCACGGAAAAAGTTTGGTCGATGTACAAAACAAAATGAATACGCTTGGCAACTTACATAATAAAAAAGTGATGCTAGCCGAAACATCCTACCCTTTCACCCTTGGCTTTGATGATTTTACCAACAATGTGGTAGGACTAAACAACCAATTAATCCCCGGTTTTGACGCCACTCCCAATGGCCAACGCGGCTTTTTCTCAGCCATCAAAAACATGGTAAATCAATCGCCCGTAGGTGTTGGATTTTGCTATTGGGGCGCGGAATGGGTGGCGTTTCGAGGACCCACAGCAACCAATGGATCCAGTTGGGAAAATCAAGCCTTATGGGACTTTGACCAAAATGCTTTACCTGCGATGAGCGTGTTTAATGCCAATTAATTGAAAATGAAAAAGCTATTCACAACGCTATGCCTGTGGGGCACTATCCTTACTTGGGCGCAAGAACCCTTTTTTGCCAAAGGAGCCGATGTGAGTTGGTTACCCCAAATGGAAGCCAGCGGTATCGTCTTCAAAGACCCGCAAGGCCAACCCAAAGACTGTTTGCTTATCTTGAAAGAATTGGGCATGAATAGCATCCGATTGCGCGTTTTTGTGAACCCTAATAACGACAAAACCAGCGGCCATTGCAATACTGAAGAAACGGTAGCTATGGCACTTCGGGCACAAAAATTAGGCCTGCGCATCCTTATCGATTTCCATTACAGCGATTCCTGGGCCGATCCTGCCAAACAAAACAAACCCAAAGCATGGGAAAATCTACCATTTCCACAACTTTGCGATGCCGTTTACCAGCATACGCTTGATGTCCTTATGGCCCTCAAAGTCGCGGGCATCACCCCGGATTGGGTTCAAATTGGCAATGAAATTCCAGGTGGAATGCTCTGGCCCGACGGTAGCACCCAACATTGGAATCAATTGGCACAACTGCTTAACAAAGGATATGACGCCACCAAAGCCGTAAATCCCAACACCAAAGTAATCGTACATGTGGATGAAGGAAATAATATTGAAAAATTCAACATCTTTTTTGACCAAGCCACAAAGCACCAAGTGCGTTACGATATCATTGGACTCTCCTACTACCCTTTTTGGATTAAAAAGGATTACTCAGAGACGATCACCGATTTGGAAACGAATTTGATTACCTTGTCTAAAAAATACAATAAAGACGTAATGATTGTTGAAGTAGGCGGTGAAGTCTCCAAAGTTGACAATACCTTTCAATTGCTAAAAGCTACGCTAAATGCGGTACGAAAAGTTCCTAACCTCCGTGGCTTGGGCGTATTTTATTGGGAACCTCAAGGCATTCAAAGTTGGAGTCACTACAGCTTAAATGCTTGGATGGAAAATGGCCAGCCTTCACCCGCTTTGGACGCTTTTAAAAACTAAACCTATGCAAAAAATCTTTCTCTATATTGGAATATTGGGCTGTATTTGCTTTTCAACCCAAGCGCAACGTATCAGCAAACTCGATAACGATTGGCGCTTTCATTTCGGACATGCTGCATTACCTGAAAAAGATTTCAACTACAGTTTGGCTACCATTTTCTCCAAATCGGGAGGTGCCGCACAAACCGCAATTGATCCGAAATTTGTAGACACAACATGGACCAAAATCAACATTCCCCACGATTGGGCCGTATCCTTGCCTTTTGTGTACGATCCGAGCTATGAAGTGGAGTCGCACGGCTACAAACCGGTCGGCGGACGGTTTCCAGAGACCAGCATTGGTTGGTACCGCAAGCGCTTTAGCGTTACCCCACAAGCTGGACTCGACCGGTATGCATTGCAATTTGATGGCATCTTTAGAAATGCATCCGTGTGGCTCAATGGATTTTATGTAGGAACCAACCAAAGTGGCTATGTGGGCATCTCGTATGATGTAACCGATTATATTCAAGTAGATAAAGAAAATGTATTGGTCGTTCGTGTAGATGCTACGCAGTATGAAGGTTGGTTCTATGAAGGAGCAGGCATCTATCGGCATGTTTGGTTGCATCAATTCAATTCCCTGCACGTGGCCGATGGGGACTTTTTTGTTCATTCGAAAATAGAGGGTAAAAAAGCAACCGTAACCCTTGAAACCACAGTGACCAATAAAAACTTTTCCCCTACCTATTGTACCGTTGCAACCTATATTACCTCTCGTGATGGAAAAATACTAGGGAAGTCGAGCGAACAGTCACTCAACTTGACGACCAACCAACAAGGTACCATCAAACAAAAAATTATACTCAATAATCCGCTGCTCTGGGACATTGACAATCCGTACCTGTATCGTGCCGTAACCGTTATCAAACAAAATGGAAAAATCGTCGACCAACACAAAATAAAGTTCGGAATTCGTAGCGTCGCATTTGACGGTAAAAAAGGATTTTTCTTGAATGGAAAATCCCTTAAAATTAAAGGAACCAACAACCACCAAGACCATGCAGGGGTGGGCAGTGCTTTACCCGATGATTTGCAGTATTACCGAATAAAACTACTGAAAGAAATGGGCTCCAATGCCTATCGAGCCAGTCATCATGCGCCTACGCGTGAACTGCTGGAAGCGTGTGACAGTCTCGGTATGTTGGTGGTTGACGAACAGCGCTTGTTGAACAGCAGTGCAGAATATTTGGATCAATTCACCCGACTGATCAAACGCGACCGCAATCATCCTTCGGTTTTTTTATGGTCAATTGGGAATGAAGAAGGTTGGATTCAGAAAAATGATTTCGGTAAAAAAATTGCCCTTACTTTACTGGCCAAACAACGGGAACTTGATCCTACACGAACCAGTACGTATGCCGCCGACATGGGGAATGAATTTCCAGGCGTGAATGAAGTCATTCCGATACGTGGTTTCAATTACCGGCAGTATGCTGTTGCCGATTACCACAACGACCATCCCGAACAACCGCTGGTTGGAACCGAAATGGGGAGCACCGTAACTACACGCGGTATTTATGAAAAAGACCCCATTCGAGCGTACGTTCCTGATCAAGATATCACAGCACCTTGGTGGGCGAGCAAAGCCGAAGATTGGTGGCGATTAGCGGCCGAAAACGACTATTGGATGGGTGGCTTTGTCTGGACAGGATTTGATTATCGCGGCGAACCTACACCCTACAAATGGCCCAACATCAATTCGCATTTTGGCATCTTGGACATGTGTGGCTTTCCAAAAAACATTTATTATTATTACAAAAGTTGGTGGACAGATGAAGAAGTAATGCATATTTCTCCTCATTGGAATTGGACGGAAAAAAGGGGACAAGCTGTTGAAGTTTGGGTCAACACGAATGCAGAAGATGTGGAGCTTTTTTTAAATGGAAAAAGTTTGGGTAAAAAAATCATGCCCCGCAATAGTCATCTGAAATGGTCTGTCCCGTATGAACCGGGCAAACTTGAAGCGGTTGGGTATAAAAAAGGGAAACGCATCACTGCACATATAGAAACTACCGGAACGCCCCATCGTGTTATCGCTACACCCAACCGTGTGCAATGCCAAGCCAATGGTACCGATGTAATCGTTGTCAACCTTTCAATTGTCGATGCAGAAGGTCGTGAAGTGCCTGTAGCCGATAACCGCGTCCAATTTGAACTCACAGGAGAGGCCAAAATCATTGGTGTTGGAAACGGCGATCCAAGTTCGCACGAACCCGATCAATCTTCAAATGGCATTTGGCAACGCAATGCATTTAATGGAAAATGCCAAGTAATTATTCAGGCGGGAACCACCGCGGGAACCTTCCTGTTAAAGGCCTCAGCCAATGGACTCCAAACGGCAACCCTAACATTGACCCAAACCAAATAAGCCTTCATGAAAAAGCAACTTGTACGTCACACCCGCGACTATTTTCAACGCATTTACAACCAAGTCCCTGACGCTATTTTTCTATCGCCTGGACGAATCAATATCATTGGGGAACATGTCGACTACAATGACGGTTTTGTTTTGCCTGCCGCCATCAATAAATACGTATGTTTTGCCCTGCGAAAAACCAACAACGATACCATTTCTTTTCATGCCAAAGACATCAACGAATCCTATTCGCTCTCGATTCACGATAATTTGGCCCCTGTTGAAACCATGTGGGTCAATTACCTCCTCGGCGTTTTGGACGAACTCAAGCGTCGGAACAAAAAGGTATCGGGTTTTCAAATGGCATTTAGCAGCACCGTACCCATGGGATCGGGCCTTTCCTCGTCGGCAGCGGTCGAGTGCGGATTGGCTTTTGCTCTAAATACGCTATTTGACCTTGGGCTTTCCCGTCAGGAGATTGCCTTGATTGGCCAACAAGCAGAACATCGTTTTGCAGGCGTAAAATGCGGTATTATGGATCAATTTGCTTCTGTTTTTGGTAAAAAAAACAAGGTCATCAAACTCGATTGTACTACCTTGGATTATTCCTATTATGATGCCCATTTGGGGGACTACAGTTTGCTACTTTTGGACAGTTGTGTCAAACACACTCACCTTACCTCAGGCTATAACGATCGAAGAAATGAGGTGGAAGTGGGTTTAAAAATGATTCAGTCGCAGTTTCCAGAGGTACATACCTTTCGCCATTGTTCGTTGGAAATGATTGAAAATCTCAAAACCGAATTAGGCGATATCATTTACAAGCGCTGCCTTTTTGTCGTCAAAGAAATAGCCCGTGTTGGTCAAGCCATTGCGGCATTGCAAGCGAAAGACTATCCTTTGCTGGGACAAACAATGACCGAAACGCACTGGGGACTCTCCAAAGAATATGAAGTTAGTTGCCCAGAAATTGATTTTTTGGTCGAAACAATGGTGCAACACGAAGGTGTTTTAGGAAGCCGAATGATGGGCGGTGGTTTTGGAGGCTGCTCTATTAATCTCGTTCCAAAAATTCAAGAAAAAACAATTATCGCCACGATGAAATCGGCGTATTTTGAAAAATTTGGTATCCATTTGAACTACTACCCTGTTAAAATTTCAAAAGGAACCACCCAATACCAAAAAGCATGATGGTTTTTGATCGAAACGAACACCCCCACCGTCGCTTCAATCCTTTGTTGGGAGAATGGATTTTAGTTTCCCCACAACGGGCCAAACGCCCATGGCAAGGACAACATGAAACTGTTGTTAGTGACACGCTCCCTTCTCATGACCCTTCATGCTATTTGTGCGCAGGAAATACACGTGCCAATGGAGAAATTAACCCTGAATATTCGGACTGTTTTGTCTTTGACAATGACTTTGCCGCCTTACTGAATCAGGAGGTACAGCATATTACGCCTCCTGATTCTTTTTTTAAACTGCAACCGGAGCGCGGCATCAATCGTGTTGTTTGCTTTTCCCCATACCACCATTTGACCTTAGCCGAAATGAACGTAGCAGCCATTGAGAAAGTTATTGCTACTTGGCAAAACGAATACCAACAATTAGGGCAACTGGATTATATTAACCATGTTCAAATTTTTGAAAATAAAGGCGCCGTCATGGGATGCAGCAATCCACATCCCCACGGTCAAATCTGGGCACAATCATCACTTCCTACCCAAGTAGCCAAAACACATGAGCATTTGACTCGCTATTTCCAACAAAACGGAACGAATCTGCTTTCCGATTACATTCAGGCAGAAATACGGGCCGAAGAACGAGTAGTCTACAGCAACGCTCATTGCATCATTGTGGTTCCGTTTTGGGCAACCTGGCCTTATGAAACATTGTTGCTTCCCAAGCGAACAGTTTCAAATATCCTTGAATTTACTGCAGACGAAAAGGCGTCATTTGCCGAGGCGATAAAAGTGCTTACAGTCAAATACGACAATCTTTTTCAAACACCATTCCCCTATTCGGCAGGAATACATCAAGCCCCTACCGATGGGATGCAGCACCCCGAGTGGCACTTGCACATGCATTTTTACCCGCCCTTATTGCGCAGTGCCTCGGTCAAAAAGTTCATGGTAGGCTACGAAATGCTCGGCGAAGCACAACGCGATATCACGCCCGAGCAAAGTGCTGCTATTCTCAGGGAAACCTCCAACCAACATTATAAACAAACGTAGTATGAAAACATTGGCTACCCAAGATTACATTGTCTTTTTCCTTTATTTTATCCTTATCGTAAGCTACGGAGGCTACATTTATTATAAAAAGAAAAAAAAAGAAACCGATAGTAAAGACTATTTCTTAGCCGAGGGTTCACTCACGTGGTGGGCGATTGGTGCTTCATTAATCGCCAGCAATATCAGTGCTGAACAGTTTATTGGCATGAGTGGTAGCGGATTCAAAATGGGACTCGCTATTGCCACTTACGAATGGATGGCCGCATTTACCTTACTCCTTGTAGCTGTCTTTTTCATACCCGTCTATTTAAAAAATAAAATCTACACCATGCCCCAGTACCTGCACCAACGGTACAACGGTCAAGTAGCCATGATTATGTCGGTATTTTGGCTTTTGCTGTATGTTTTAGTCAACTTAACCTCCATATTATACCTCGGTGCACTGGCCATCAGTAGTATCTCGGGGTTAAACCTAACGCTCTGTATGATTGGTTTGGCTGTTTTTGCCCTTATGATTACTCTTGGGGGCATGAAAGTAATTGGTTACACCGATGTGATTCAAGTGTTCTTTTTGATTTTGGGTGGACTCGTGACAACCTATCTCGCATTGAATTTAGTCGCCGAGCAATACGGTACAACTGGCGTATGGAACGGTTTTACCTTAATGAAAGAGAATGCCTCTGATCATTTTCACATGATTTTTGACAAAACGAATCCCAACTACATGGACTTACCGGGTTTGTCGGTACTGATTGGAGGAATGCTCATCATCAATTTGAACTATTGGGGCTGTAACCAATACATTACGCAGCGTGCCTTAGGCGCCGATTTGAAAACGGCTCGCGAAGGGATCTTGTTTGCCGCCTTTTTAAAATTACTCATGCCAATTATCGTGGTTATTCCCGGTATTGCAGCCTATGTGCTACATCAAAACGGCTACTTTGGCCACGAAATAATGCAAGACGGCAGTATCAATCCAGACCGCGCCTATCCTACACTATTGAACTTACTCCCTGTGGGATTGAAAGGACTCTCCTTCGCTGCACTAACCGCCGCGATTGTGGCCTCATTGGCTGGGAAAGCCAACAGTATTGCGACTATTTTTACCTTGGATATTTACAACAAAAACCGAGCGCAACCCGCATCGGAGGCGCAGTTGGTAAAAGTGGGAAAACAAGTAGTCATCGCGGCATTACTTATCGCTATCCTCGTGGCACCCTTTTTAGGGATTGACAAAAAAGGAGGATTCCAATACATTCAAGAATATACCGGCTTTGTAAGTCCGGGTATTTTTGCCATGTTTATCCTTGGCTTTTTCTGGAAAAAAACAACCTCCAATGCCGCTTTGTTTGCCACAATCGGCGGATTCTTACTCTCGCTACTTTTCAAATTTTTACCGGGATTGCTAAATTTAGAATTCCTCTACAACACCGGATTTGCTGTCCCCAATGCCGATGGACTTTATGAAATTCCGTTTGTAGACCGTATGGGCTTTGTATTTCTAATTTGTGTCTTGGGTATGGTAGGCATCAGCCTTTATGAAAACAAACGCGGGGTGACACCCAACGGACTGGAACTAGAGGCCTCGCTTTTCAAAACATCACCGGCTTTTACCGTGTGGAGCATACTTGTGCTCGGAATTCTAGCGGCGTTGTATACGATTTTCTGGTAATTGCAAAGTATGGGCATGGTTGAGCATGCGACTGACTTTCCGAAAAAGATTAGGAAAATGCGACCGAAATTCTAAAGGCGTTTCATAATAATGCTCGATGACGACCGCCAGAAACTCGTATTCATTCGTAAAGGCATAATCCCGAAAATAGTTGGATTCGACAATTTGCCGTTGAATATGCGGATGCTTCACAAATTGCATGAGATTGTTGTAGTGCCGTTTAAATACAGACGCTGTAGTAGTGCGCTCTTGATGCGCATTACGATGCAGTACATGGGTAAACTCGTGAATCCCCAAATTCAAATTGTCGTTGTCTACCGAATGTCCCTCGAGCAAATCAGCCCATGAAAACACCACCGCTCGCATGGCAGGATTAAATTCCCCTTTGTGATATTGATCCGTGATATTCGAATAATAGACCTCAGGATAGATGATTATACGCTCAAAAACATCCGCTAGGTAATCCCGAAATCCAAAGGTGAGCATCACATAGGTGCCCGAGACAAGCATCCGAACGTCTTCTGTGACAGTAAAATCCCTTCCATTAATTTCATAAACCTCCAAGAAATGCGCGACACGGTGTTCAAACTCAATTTTTCGCTTTGGTGGTAAACGACGGTAAAAGGAAAAATAATGGTGAAGTAAACTGGACTGGTGCAACGATACCTTTTTCGTTTTCCACCGAATTGGAAATCGAAGAGGATGACCAATGAGTTCAGCGATAAAATAATCGAGTATATTGACAAAAAAGTAAAAAAATAGTATCGCAAAAGTCAATACTATGAGTAAAAAAAATAGTGCAATTAAAATTCCCCCCATGTGCCCATAAAACCCAAAGATAACAAAATACATCGTGTATTCACTGTCCGAAAACAAACGTTTTAATTGCGCAACCCGTTTCCGTATCCTTTCCCATTTCCAACCAAGACCTTCGAATTGATTTTGGCAGCCGGATATCCCCACACCGCAAGAATGCGGCTTCCCGTGCTCCACTGTATCGTGCCTACGGTGCCCTCCGCCACGGATGCCGTTGCGCCCGGGGCTGTATACAAACATGGCACTGTGATGATGGTTTTGAAGAAAGAAAGTTTACAACAACCCCACAATCTAAATGGAACGCCATCGATCCCTCAAAGCGCCGCTTTAAAATAACTAAGGCGAAAAGAAATTTTAAAATAAACAATAATAACACGAAGGGGAGTCAACTCCGTTGATCCCTCAAAGCGCCGCTTTGAAAATAACAAGGGTGAAAAGAAATTTAAAATAAACAATAATAACACGAAAGGGAGTCAACTCCGTTGATCCCTCAAAGCGCCGCTTTGAAAATAACTAGGGCGAAAAGAAATTTTAAAATAAACAATAGTAACACGAAAGGGAGTCAACTCCGTTGATCCCTCAAAGCGCCGCTTTGAAAATAACAAGGGCGAAAAGAAATTAAAATAAATACAATATCACGAAAGGGATTCAACTCCGTTGATCCCTCAAAGCTCCGCTTTGAAAATAACAAGGGTGAAAAGAAATTTTAAAATAAACAATAATATCACGAAAGGGAGTCAACTCCGTTGATCCCTCAAAGCTCCGCTTTGAAAATAACTAGGGCGAAAAGAAATTAAAATAAATACAATATCACGAAAGGGATTCAACTCCGTTGATCCCTCAAAGCTCCGCTTTGAAAATAACTAGGGCGAAAAGAAATTTTAAAATAAATACAATATCACGAAAGGGATTCAACTCCGTTGATCCCTCAAAGCTCCGCTTTGAAAATAACTAGGGCGAAAAGAAATTAAAATAAATAGGCTATGGTCTAATTAATATACGGTAAATTTATTATGTTTTTAAATTCATACCATGCGGAGAATGATGTAGCTATTAACAACACGGTTTTCTTTAGCGGACTTTGACTTTCATTTATGATTGATTTTAGCGCATAC
>NZ_JAPZUB010000066.1 GCF_027533505.1 Flavobacterium sp.
TTGAAGGTTTTAAAACAAGAATTTTAGCAAAAATAACAGCATTAACTTTGGTTCAGTATATCAATAAATTTATCTTTAATAGACCAATAAATAAAATCAAAAATCAATTAATTTAATTTCACCCAACGGGTTAAATATAATCCATTACATTCTATGCCTATGAAACGTTTTTCTTTGAGCATCATCTTGTCGCTTTTTTGGCTGATACCCGCAGCCGCACAAACTAATCTTGTGTCGTTTAACAACGATCAAGGGTTATTATTTTTCAATGCCAACGATTCCATTCCAACCACTTATGAAGGTTCACCCTATTGGGATAAGGAGTTTAAACCCGCCTCACTTTCGTGTTATTCAAAAGAACTAAAACCCGAAATTCGATACAATGCTTACAAAGATGAAATGGAATTTAAAAATAGGGAAAACTCTACTACCTTGAAAAAAAAGACAGTTGTGAAATTGTAATTGACAACAAGGTATATGGATTTTTTGCCTATCCTTTTGATGGAAAAATACGTTTTGGATATTTACGTCGAATTAGTTTAAATACAGCAACTTATACTTTATTAGCGCGTGAAACGATAGCTTTTCAAGAAGGGGAACCAGCAGTTACCAGTTATCGCGAAGATAAACCGGCCAAGTTTTATCCTGAAAAAGTGAGATTCTTTATCTAAACGTCTACGGATATGATTGCAATCTCCGAAAAAAAGAAAGATTTGGAGCGACTATTAACGAATATTGCACCCGATATCGCCTCATTTTTTAAGCAAATCGATTTTAAAATCAAAGAGGAAGCATCGCTGCTAGAACTTACCCAATACTTAAACGCACTCGCAAAGAAATAGGGCGTGCAATTGTATTTTACATGCATGGGAATAGAAAAATTGTAATGATTTTATTTTACAAAAGAGATAACTTTTAAACATCAAAAACTTTGTGATGAATAAAATTTTTCCATGTTTGGTGTTCATCATTTTGTGCAGTTGCAAAGAATCAAAGGCAAGCTATGAAGAACCAAAATTTAACAAAATAGACTTTCACTATTTAAAAATCTTTAAAGCAGAAAATGAAAATTTTTCACTTTTGTTTTTCGGTGGAGCCTATTTTAATGCAACGGTGGTAGTCCGTAATTGTCATGAACTTGAACCCGAAGATTCATTACAATCGTCAAAGTGTGGTCCGTTTGCAAAAATATTTAAAATCAAAAAGAGTTGTAAAACCAGTGTTTTTGATGTTGAAAGAAACCATTTTTTGAAATTAAATGCCGACTCCATAGTGAAATACAAATTCATTTATATCACGCGTGATGTAATGACTGACTCTTTAACTGTTACTTTTACAAATAATCATATACCTGTAAAATAATTAGGCGGCACCTATTTTTTGATTGTCTTTAGAGTAGAAAATAAAAATGCCTCAAAAAATGGAAGTTACATCGCCTGTGGCACACTGCACCCGACCGTTAAGGTGATAATACTGAGACTGTGACTGTCCCGACCCTTCGGGGCTACGACTTGAAAACCGACCGCTTCGCAATTGTTTTTTTGTTTGTATCCTTCGCAGCAAAAAAAAACAACCGACTGTATTACATAGTGACCCAAGGGGGGGGTATGGGTGGTGCTCGCAACCGCGCCCGTTTGGTGTTTTTTTTTTTGTTTTTATCTGCCGCGTCAAAAAACCAACCGACTGGATTACTCCGTGATCCATAGGGAGGGAACGTTGCTCGAAGCAAAACCGACCGCTTCGCAGTTGTTTTTTTGTTTGTATCCTTCGCAGCAAAATAAATTTTGCGCTCAGGATACAAACAAAAAAACCGGACACTGTCCGGTTTTTCTTCGGTCGGGATGACTGGATTCGAACCAGCGACCCCTAGCACCCCATGCTAGTACGCTACCAGGCTGCGCTACATCCCGATTTGAGCGATGCAAATATAAAGTTTTTTTTACGTTTCAAAATTTTATTTTTTGTAATCTTTCAACCGCTTGCTCGAGGGTTGCATCGGATTTGGCAAAACAAAATCGAAGGTGTTGATTTTGAGGTGGATGCTCATAAAAGGGCGATAATGGAATCGCTGCAACCCCCACTTCCTGCACCATACGTTTCACCAAACTCATATCCGATTCAACATGCGCCGTAGGCCAACTAACCAACTGAAAATAGGAACCTTCACAGGGAAGTAAGGTAAAAGCAGTTGTTTGCATCAAACGGCTAAAATAATCGCGTTTTTGGCGATAAAAGTCCCCTAAAGTAACCACAGACACCTCGTCCAAATAAGTGGCTAAAGCTACTTGTGCTACCGAATTGACACTGAAAACCAAAAATTGATGTACCTTTTTTATCTCGCGCATAAGCGGTTCAGAAGCAACCATATACCCAATTTTCCACCCGGTGCAATGAAATGATTTACCAAACGAGGAAACTGAAACACATCGTTCCCAAAGTTGTGGATATTGATGCACCGATTGGGGTCCTGCTACAAACGTTATGTATTCATACACTTCATCCGAAAGCACAACAAGCTGGGGATGTTGTGCAACCAATTGTTGTAAAGCAACATAATCCTCCGACGTCCAAACCCGTCCCGAAGGATTGTGGGGACTGTTGATAATAATCATGCGGGTACGCGAACCCACAGCAGCCTTGATTTGGGACCAATCAGGTAAAAAATCAGCGCCCAATGGCACCCGAACAGGATGCGCTGACACCAATTGTATGGGCGTAGTATAACAATCGTAACTCGGATCCAATACAATCACCTCATCCCCTGGATGGACTAAGGCCTGAATGGCCGCAAATATTCCCTGAGTCGCTCCCGCCGTAATTAATAGTTCATTTTGTGGATTAATCGGGCGACCATATTGTGCTTCCGTAAGGGTGGCCAAACGTTCAAGCAACGGTCCATAACCTGCCATTGGGACGTATTGATGAAAATGGGACTGTGCCGCTTGTGCCAAATGCATTTTCAAACGATCGTCTATGGAGAAATCTGGAAAACCCTGCGACAAATTGATTGCTTGATAGTGTGCTGCCAATTGCGACATTTCAGAAAAAATACTAGAACCCATCTGGGGAAATTTGGAGACCATTCCTTCGCTATTTTTACGAAGATAGCAGGAATAAGGGAATCAACCAAAGTTGGAGTACAAACAGTACTTGAACTTGGTTACATTAAAATTCTATGGCTTGGATCATAAAGACTAGTTAGTAATTTGAAATCGATGCAAATCGCTATTCAAAAAAAATATCAATGACTATTTTTTTCCACTTCAATCAATTTGTTCTTTAAAAACTAGTATTTTAGTACACGTATTGTTGCGTTTACATCTGTATAAGCCTGTACATGAGATTTTTTTTTGCACATCAAAATTACACCTATGAAAAGATACCTTGCTTTATTCGTTTTTCTTTCTACAACATTTGGATTTGCTCAAGCAAAATTAGTTTTTGATAAACGATTTGTACAATGTGAGGACAAATGGGTTGCCTTCCAAGCCGATTCCACCGGTTCACATACTGTTGGATTTATTTACATCGATGCGCAGGCGGGATTAACACTTAATTATGAAGGTTCATTTACCATTGATGAAAATGGAACATTCCATTTAAAAAAGAAAGAAAGTAACAGTGCGATGAAAGTTCGCCTAAAACCAAATAATGTCTACGTCTCCCTTATTCCCGAAGAAAAATTGACTGAACTTGGACTCAACGTTATTCCCGATTGGCTAAAATTTTATAAGGAGAATGAAAATACCGTAGAACGCCAATACCGTTGGGGATATATGTACAATGCTTGGGGAGAATGTGAAAAAGCACTAGAATTTTTAAACAAAGCCTACTTACTTAACCCAAAATATAAGGGCTTAAAAGTTGAATTGGCGTATTCCTACAACTGCATGAAAAACTATTCAAAAGCCATTGAACTATTGACATTAACGCTTCATGAAGAACCAGCCACAGCGTATATCGTCAAAGAGTTAATTTTTGCTCAAGCACAAAGTGGGGATGCTCAAAAAGCTGAAAACACTTATACACATTATTTACCAATAATAACCGACACTACCTACAAAGCTGAAAATGCCTTCAATATTTTGCAGGGGTATTATTTTAAAAAAGATTTGAAAAATTTCCAACGTTGGTTAGTGGCCTCTGACCTCAAAAGTGATAAAAGATTGCTGCCTTATGTGGAACGTATGGTTGCCAATTTAAAAGAGTAAGTGAGGTAACATTGACTCATCGACTCATTGACTCATGGACTCATTGACTCATTGACACATTGACACATTAATACTTCTTTTTACAAGCAACATAAAATAAATTGATATATTTGTTACTTATCCATAAAAAAAGGTTATGAATTACACCCTGCACCAACTGCAAGTGTTTTTGAAAGTCACCGAAACCAAAAGCATCACCAAAGCGGCAGAACAACTTTACCTCACCCAACCCGCTGTATCGATTCAGTTGCGAAATTTTCAGGATCAGTTTGATATTCCTTTGACCGAGGTCGTGGGACGGCAGTTGTATGTTACCGAATTTGGCATGGAAATCGCCCGAGCAGCCCAAAACATTCTAAACGAAGTACAAGCCATCAATTACAAAACGATGGCCTATAAAGGGAAACTAAGCGGAAAATTGAGTATTACCTCGGTCTCTACCGGAAAATATGTGATTCCATTTTTACTCGCCGACTTTTTAAAACAGCATAACGAAGTAGAACTTGTACTGGATGTCACCAATAAAAATCGAGTAGTACGTTCGCTCGAAAACAATGAAGTCGATTTTGCCCTCGTGTCCTTGTTCCCCGATTTATCGGTGCAAAGCATTCCACTAATGGAAAACCAACTCGTGCTCGTGGCCAACCGTGATTTTCCGAAGCCCCAAAAGCCCCTGACGCTGGAAGAAATTCAAGCCTTACCGTTGATCTATCGGGAAGCCGGTTCGGGCAGTCGCTTTGTTATGGAACGGTTTTTATACCAGTTGGACAGTAAGGGAACCAAAAAAATGGAACTCACTAGCAATGAAGCCGTCAAGCAAGCCATTATGGCCGGACTGGGGTGCTCTATCATGCCTGTGATTGGGATAAAAAATGAGTTACAAAACGGCGATGTACAAATCATACCCGCCGAAGGACTCCCCCAATCGTCGCAGTGGAACATGATCTGGATGAAATCCAAAAACCTGTCTCCCGTAGCCGAAGCCTACAAAAATTACCTGCTCGAAAATAAATCCACCATCATCCAAAATCATTTTGGTTGGACTGCCCAATGGAGTGTTCTTTAAGAAAATTACTTGTGTGATTTATTATGCGTGCATATAAAATTAATTCCTATCTTTACGAAAAATAGACCTCTATGAATTTTGCAGCTAAAATGCTTCGCGACGGAGCTTTGGAAGGAAAGACCATTGTTATTACCGGCGGTGGAAGTGGCTTGGGAAAAGCCATGACAAAATATTTTATGGAATTGGGGGCTCAAGTAGCCATCACTTCTCGAGACCTAGACAAGTTAAAAACCACGGCGGCCGAACTGGAAGCTGCCACGGGAGGAACCTGTTTACCGCTCGCCTGCGATGTACGGCATTACGACCAAGTGGAAGCAATGCTGGCAACGGTGATTGCACGGTATGGAAAAGTAGACGTGTTGTTGAACAATGCGGCGGGGAATTTTATTTCGCCTACCGAACGTTTGTCGGCCAATGCCTTTGACACGATTATTGACATTGTATTAAAAGGAACTAAAAACTGTACGTTGGCGTTTGGAAAGCATTGGATTGCAGCCAAACAAACCAATTGCAACGTGTTGAATATTGTAACGACCTACGCGTGGACCGGTTCGGGGTATGTCGTACCTAGTGCAACTGCCAAAGCAGGCGTGCTTGCAATGACCCGCAGTTTGGCCGTAGAATGGGCTAAATATGGCATTCGCATGAACGCCATTGCACCGGGACCGTTTCCTACCAAAGGGGCTTGGGACCGCTTGCTTCCTGGGGATTTGGCAGAAAAATTTGATATGTCCAAAAAAGTACCTTTGCGTCGTGTAGGCGATCATCAGGAGTTGGCCAACTTGGCAGCCTATTTGGTTTCGGACTTTTCGGCCTATATCAATGGGGAAGTGGTAACGATTGATGGCGGCGAATGGTTACAAGGTGCTGGGCAGTTCAATATTCTAGAAAAGATACCTCAAGAAATGTGGGATATGCTCGAAACAATGATAAAAAATAAGGGCAGTAAGTAAAAAATTAGGGGTTCGGCCCCTTTTTTTATGCTCAAAGGTAAGGTACTCTAGCACAGATTTTAAACGGAAATGAATGACAAACTTTAGTCGATTGTTAACAAATAAGACTTGAATAAACCATAAAAAAGCGTATTTTTACACCTCTTAAATTTGACGCGAATTTTCATGGGTAAAATCATTGCAATTGCAAATCAAAAAGGCGGTGTCGGCAAAACCACAACTTCGGTTAATTTGGCGGCCTCTTTAGGTGTTTTGGAAAAAAAAGTATTACTTATTGACGCCGACCCACAAGCCAATGCTACTTCAGGATTAGGAATTGATGTTGAATCGGTGGCTATCGGTACGTATCAAATTTTAGAACACAGCAACATCCCTTCGGAAGCGGTAGTGCAAAGTACTTCCCCTAATGTGGATGTCATTCCGGCTCACATTGATTTGGTAGCGATTGAAATTGAATTAGTCGACAAAGAAAACCGCGAATACATGTTGCGCGAAGCCTTAAAGGACATTCGCAACCACTATGATTATATTTTAATCGACTGCGCACCTTCGTTGGGGTTACTCACGTTGAATGCGTTGACGGCTGCTGATTCGGTGATTATTCCAATTCAATGCGAATATTTTGCCTTGGAAGGATTGGGAAAATTACTCAACACTGTCAAAAGTGTCCAAAAAATTCACAACCCTGCCTTGGATATTGAAGGCATGCTGCTCACCATGTACGATTCTCGTCTTCGTTTATCCAATCAAGTGGTCGAAGAAGTACAAAAACATTTCAATGATATGGTATTTAAAACCATCATTCAACGCAATGTAAAATTGAGTGAAGCGCCAAGTTTTGGGGAAAGTATCATCAACTTTGACGCCACCAGTAAAGGGGCAACTAACTACTTGAGTTTGGCCGAAGAGGTGATTAAGAAAAACAGTTAATGGGGTATGGCAAAAGCAATTAAAAAACAAGCGCTTGGACGTGGATTGTCGGCTTTATTGAAAGATCCAGACAACGATATTCGTTCGGTTGAAGATAAAAATGCCGATAAACTAATCGGCAATATTTTGGAAATTGACATCGATGCGGTGGCGATTAACCCATTTCAACCGCGTTCCAATTTCAATGAAGAAGCGCTACAAGAATTGGCCACTTCGATTCGTGAATTGGGGGTTATCCAACCCATTACGGTACGTAAGCTTGACTTCAATCAATACCAATTAATCTCTGGAGAACGCCGTTTGCGCGCCTCAAAGTTGGTTGGACTCACTACAATTCCCGCTTACATCCGCATTGCTAACGACAATGAATCGCTTGTAATGGCATTGGTCGAAAACATACAGCGTCACGACTTAGATCCGATTGAGATTGCACTTTCGTACCAACGTTTGATGGAAGAAATTCAACTGACGCAAGAGCAAATGAGTGATCGTGTGGGCAAAAAACGCTCTACAATTGCCAACTATTTGCGTTTGTTAAAATTGGACCCCATTATACAAACGGGGATTCGCGATGGCTTTATTTCCATGGGCCACGGGCGTGCCATCATCAATATCGAAGACCATGAAGCGCAAGCCGATATTTACCACAAAATCATTAGCCAAAACCTTTCCGTTCGAGAAACCGAGGCGTTGGTAAAAAAATACCAAGAAGGTCAAAAACCAGCGGCGTCCAAGAGTAAAAAAGCCACTGCTTTTGCCCTAGCGCCTTCGCACCAAAAAACAATGACTGAATTCTTTGGCGCAAAAGTCGAAGTAAAAATAGGCGGCAACGGAAAAGGAAAAATTTCGGTTCCCTTTCATTCGGAAGAGGACTTTAACCGGATACTCAAATTGTTGCAAAAAGGGTGATTCGTTGGATTTACATATTCTTTTGCTGGGGTTGTTTAGCAATCTCTACCGGTTGGGCACAACAAACGCCTGCACCGACTCCCCCTGTGAAACCCGCTGATAGTCTCAATACACCCGCCAAACCTATTAATATGCTTGCCCCCTCACGTGCTGCTTTCTATTCGGCTGTGATTCCCGGTTTGGGTCAGGCGTACAACAAAAAGTATTGGAAAATCCCGTTAGTCTATGCCGCTTTGGGAACGACCGTTTATTTTTATATTACCAACAACAACAAATACAATGATTATCGGGATGCCTACAAGCGTCGTTTGTTGGGTTTTACCGATGACGAATTCTCGTATCTAGACACCTCTCGGCTGATACAAGCCCAACGCTTTTACCAGCGAAATCGGGATTTATCGGCTTTGCTGATTGGTGTTTTCTACATGCTAAATATTGTCGATGCCAATGTTGATGCGCACTTAATGCAGTACAATGTGAGCGATAAACTCACGCTTCAACCCGATTTGATTCATAACGACCTCACCCAACGCCGGCAACTCGGTTTGGGCATCAGCTTTAAGTTTTAATGTAACAAACCAACAAAAACCGCTACTAAATAGGTATGAACATCGCGTTATTAGGGTATGGAAAAATGGGAAAGGTTATCGAGCGTATCGCCTTGGAGCGCGGTCATGCTATCGTTGTACGTAAAACCCGCCAAAACACCTTTGAAGGTTTAGAAACCGCCGATGTCGCCATTGATTTTAGCATTCCCGATGCCGCAGTCGAAAATATTACAGCCTGTTTACAAGCTGGTATCCCCGTTGTTTCGGGTACTACGGGTTGGTTAGCGCAGTATGAAGCCATGAAAACGCTCTGTGAAAAACAAAACGGTGCTTTTTTGTATGGGTCGAATTTCAGTTTGGGTGTGAATTTATTTTTTGAATTAAATCAAAAATTAGCGCAATTGATGGCAAAATTTCCGCAGTATGCCGTGGATATGGAAGAAATTCATCATACCCAAAAATTGGACAAACCCAGTGGTACGGCCATTACCTTAGCCGAAGGACTACTCCCCTACACTGGTTTTACAGCATGGAGTTTAGACAAAAAGGCTACGGAGGCCCTGTATATTGATGTCAAACGTGAAAATGAAGTCCCTGGTACACACAGCATTTTTTATCGTTCAGCCGTTGACACAATTGAAATCAAACACACCGCACACAACCGCGAGGGATTTGCCTACGGGGCCGTCATTGCCGCCGAATGGTTGGCGACGCGCAAGGGAGTGTTTACGATGAAAGACGTTTTAGATTTATAAAAAAAGAATAGTATGACATTCAC
Source organism: Flavobacterium sp. (assembly GCF_027533505.1). Classification (GTDB taxonomy): domain Bacteria; phylum Bacteroidota; class Bacteroidia; order Flavobacteriales; family Flavobacteriaceae; genus Flavobacterium. Next base: position 9,396 of record NZ_JAPZUB010000066.1, read on the forward strand.
ACAATGGTTCGTTTTTATCCTTATCCTCCAAGTCATTCACGGCGCTGGAACGTGGAAATTTTATGTGGCAGCCGGTCGTAAAGCTTGGGAAGCTTTTGTGCCGCTGTACAATGCCGTTGTTTTGTTAAAAATTGTAAAGCGTCCCACATGGTGGTTGCTACTATTTTTTATACCAATCATTAATTTGATTGTAATTCCCGTGGTATGGGTAGAAACCTTGCGAAGTTTTGGTAAAAAATCAACTGGAGACACCGCATTGGCCGTATTTACATTGGGATTTTACCTCTACTATGTAAATTACACCCAGCCGCTTCCCTATGAAGCCGATCGCAGCACCCATCCCGCTACAAAGACAGGAGAAACGGTCAGTTCGATACTGTTTGCCATTGTAGTGGCTACTTTCGTTCACACCTATTTTATACAACCGTTCACGATTCCAACCTCTTCTTTAGAAAAATCGCTTTTGGTAGGCGACTTCTTGTTCGTAAGTAAATTTAATTACGGTGCTCGGGTGCCCAATACAACGGTTGCCGCGCCTATGGTTCACGATACCATTCCATTATTACGAAAAAAATCATACCTCTACGATGATGAAAATCCAAGTTCGTGGAAACAAAAGTTACAATTTCCTTATTTGCGTATCCCCGGATTTGAAACGGTAAAAAATAATGATATCGTGGTATTCAACTGGCCCGCTGATACGGTAGCGCAATTCTTTGTCAAAGACCGTAAATACCTCAAACCAGTTGATAAGAAGTCCAATTATGTAAAACGATGTCTAGGGATTCCGGGCGATAGTTTACAAATCAAGGAAGGCATTGTGTATGTGAATGGTAATCCCTTGATTTTACCTGATCGTGCTAAACCGCAGTACTCGTATACTGTTGTTTTTGATCACAAACAATTTTCAGATATTACGCCGTTTTTGGAAGAAAATGATGTTACTGATGGGGGTGGAATTGCCAATGGCCGTTGGGAAAGTGATACCCTTTTCATTAATGCCATGACCGATGATGTAGCAAAGAAATTGCGTACCGTTACTGGGATTAAAAAAGTGGAACGGATTATTTTTAAAGAGGCTAGTTTGAGTGTTTTTCCTTACACTAAACCTTGGAACATCGATAATTACGGGCCGATTTACATTCCGAAAGCCGGGGCAACTGTGGCTTTGGATTTGAAAACTTTACCTTTTTACAAAAAAATCATCCAAGAATACGAAAACAATACGCTAGAGATTCGCAACGGTGAAATTTTCATCAACGGTAAACCGAGCACATCATACACCTTCAAACAAAACTACTACTGGATGATGGGAGACAACCGTCACCGCTCGGAGGACAGCCGTTTTTGGGGGTATGTCCCTGAAGATCATATTGTAGGAAAACCGATTTTCATTTGGATGAGTGTGAAAAACTTTGACAAAGGGTTCAAAAATTGGAGTATTCGTTGGGACCGTATGTTTACGACGGTTAGTGGCGAAGGGCAACCGCAATCGTACTTCAAATACTTCCTTATTGCGCTGACCCTTTATTTTGTGGGAGAATATTTCTGGAAAAAGAGAAAAGCAAAACAAACGGAAGAATAATAATCGTGTCAAAAGTTCTATTACATCCCGGTTATTTCCCTTCTGTAAGTACGTTTGTTGCCTTGGCAAAAGCCTCTCATGTGGTTTTTGAAACGGGCGATCATTTTCAAAAACAAACCAACCGCAACCGAATGTATATCTACAGTCCTAATGGGGTGCAACTCTTGAATGTCCCCATCAAACATGTGAAAGAAGGACATCAAAAAATGCGCGATGTACGTTTGGAAACCGCGTTTGATTGGCAAAAACAACACTTTAAATCGCTGGAAGCAGCCTACCGCACGTCTCCTTTTTTTGAATATTTTGAAGATGATTTACGGCCAATATTTGAAAAGAAACACGAATTCCTGTGGGATTTAAATTACCAAACCTTAGAAATTATTTCGCATTGTTTGGGTTTGGACTTCCCCTATGAAGAAACCGAAGAATACCACAAAGAAGTGAGCGATGCTTTGGATTTTCGATTTTTAATTCAAGGAAAAAAAGATCCGACCCTCATCGAACCTTATGTGCAAGTTTTTGGGGATAAACACGGATTTATAAACAACCTCAGTATTCTCGACTTACTTTTCAACGAAGGACGACGGGCTTTGGATTATCTAAAACGTCAATCGTTAGCGGGGCTCTAATTTAATACGGGTAACAATCGGAAAGTGATCGGAGTTCTTGAATTCAGGAAAATGTTGAAAGGACTTTACTTTAAAACGGCGATCGGCAAAAATGTAATCAATACGGGCAGGATAATATTTAAAATTATAGGTGGCCCCAAATCCTTTTCCCGCCTCTTCAAAACAATCGTTCAAGTCGCCCTTGATGCCACGATACACATACGAGAAAGCACTGTTATTCATATCCCCACAAATAATCATCGGGTAGCGGCATTCTTTTTTATGTTCCATTAATTCTTCCGCTTGAAATTGTTGCTTTTTAAACGCTTCCGAAATGCGATGCAGTACCATGGTCGATTTGCGCTTGTTAATGGAATCTACGTGCTGTTCCATTTCATTAACATCGGGTGAAATTTTGATGGATTGCAAATGCATGTTGTATACTCTAAGCGTATCGCTTCCTTTCCGAATATCAGCGTAAACCAACATGTTATCTGACCCTTCAAAAGCGATTTGTCCCTCGTCGATAATAGGATATTTGGAAAAAATAGCTTGTCCCGACTTAATTTGATAGCCTTGCATAAAAACCGTTCGGTACTTGTACACCCGTAAATCAACGCCTGCATTTTCCGAATACTCTTGCAAACACAACACATCGGGGTTCATATCATTGATAAATCGACGGATATCCTCTTTGACATGAGGACTGGGAAGCCATTGAAAAAGATTGAACAAGCGAACATTATAACTCATCACAACCATGTCGCCTTCCTCTTTAGGTAAATCAAGGGCTGAAAATTTATAGAATTTATTGATAAAAGTGATTCCCAAAATCAATACCAATCCAGAGGCAATCATTTGCCGCTTCATTTGAAGAAGCCAATAGACAAAAAATAAGGCATTGACAATGAGAAAAAAAGGCAATACAAGGGTTAGAACCGATAAAAAAGGGAAAAATTTTGGCGCTAAAAACGGAAGAACATAAGCAATGAAGCTGAGCATGACCACCGTCACATTCAACCCTAACATCAACTTATTAAATCGTGATAATTTGCGCATTATTCGTTTCCTGCTCGAAATAAAAATTCTTTTTCAGCTTGGGTTAGACTATCATAACCCGATTGACTAATTTTATCTAAAATCTCATCAATTTGTTGTTGTTTTTTGTCTTTTAAAACCACTTTTGAAGTAGTATTTGTTGTTTTCCGTGTTGGATTTTTGTGCACGCGGGTAAACGGCGACTTCGATTTAGGTTGCCCCAAAGTAGCAAAAAAAGTTATAATTTGCGTCACAGGCCGGCTTAAGTCCGTACCTGATTGTAACAGCTTCATGTAAAGAACTCCAAACGCAGCGCCTGCTAGGTGTGCGATATGTCCGCCAGTATTGGACATGGAGATTTGTAAAATGTCTAACAGCAAAATTACACCCGTCACATGCCACAACTTTACGTTCCCAATGAGTAACAATCGTAACTCCATGAGAGGTTGGTAAACGGTTACCGCTGTTAAAACGGCCAATACTGCCCCTGAAGCTCCAACGATGATTCCGTTATCGCCCAACAAAGTATAAGCAACACTGTAGGTTAAACCCGAAAACAATAGGCTGAAGAGGTACATCCCCAAAAACTGCTTTTGGGTAAAAAAGGTTTGAAACAGTCGCCCTGCAAAATTGAGCATGACCATATTAAAAAACAGGTGAAAAAATCCGGAATGCAAAAAACCATAGGAAATTAATGTCCACGGCTTAAACAACCAAGAGCCGAAACTCGAGGACAAGGCCAACCAATCGGGATAGGCAAAAAACCCTTCACGAAATTGGTAAAAGAAGGGAATGGCCAAAATAAAGACACCTACATTCCAGTAAATGACCTGATTGACGATTCCGCCAATTCGGTATTGCAATTTGATATCTTCCCAGATACGCATATTAATTCCAACGATTTTGGTTAAACTGATTTTTTCGCCATACCCACATCATGATAAATCCGAACAATGCGCCTCCAAGGTGGGCAAAATGGGCTATCCCTGTGCTATTCCCTCCAAATATGGATGTTCCTCGGTAGCCCATAATCAAATCCAAAAGCACCAAAGCGGTGACATAGTACTTGGCTTTAATAGGCACTGGAATAAACAACATCATCAATTCGGCATTAGGAAACATAAAGGCAAAGGCGACCAATAAGCCATAAATAGCACCCGAAGCCCCTACCATAGGAGTTTGGTATTCTTTTACCGCAAGAGTTAAGGTATTAAATTGGTCTTGTGTAAATCGGTATTTTTCTAAAAGCGTATTTACCTCGCCCACAATTTTATAATCGCGATCGACCGAAAGATTATAATTGGCGTTCATCAAAAAGCTGAAATCATCGGGAGCAATTTGTAAACTAGAGAGTTGCTGGGATACCTCTTGGACAATAAAAAAACTGACCCCCATGTGAACCAATGCCGCACCTAATCCACAAGAAATGTAAAAAAACAAAAACTTAGAACTGCCCCAAATACGCTCCAACATGGTGCCAAAAGAAAACAAGGCAAACATATTGAAAAACAAATGCATAAAACCGCCATGCATGAACATGTACGAGAAAAACTGCCATGAACGGAAGCTATCATTTTTGAAATAATGCAAAGCAAAATAATCCGTGGCGTGAACCAATGGAATACACCCCAAAAAGAAAATAACATTGATGATTAAAAGTTGTTTAACCACAGGAGACAATTGCATCATAGCGAAAATTTTTTATCGATTTCGTCCACACTCATGGTGATAAAGGTGGGCTTTTGTTGGGGACTTACATTGGGATCTTTGCACGCAAAAAGACCGTTGACAATCATTTCTTGCTCTTTTTCCGACAAAACAACCCCTTTCTTGATCGACAAGGATCGTGCCATCGCTTTGGCCAAGGTATCGTTGGGACTAAAACTATCGGTAAATCCTTCTTGAAACGCATGCAAAACCGTTTCAAACACTCCGGGAATGGCTTGCGCTGTCGTATGGACTGGAATTCCACTCACCACTACTCCTTCGTTTTCCCAGCGTTCAAAATGGAAACCAACAGCCTGAAGTGCGGGTTCGAGTTCAGCCAATACATGCATTTCTACCGGAGTAAACGAGAGCGACAAAGGAAACAAAAGTTGCTGACTGGCGGCTTGTTGTACCGTTATTTGCGTTAAAAACTGTTCATATAGAATTCGTTGGTGGGCACGGTTTTGATGAATAAACATCAGTCCCGACTTAATCGGACTTACGATATACTTTCGTTGCAACTGATAGGTTTTGGTAACCGTAGCTTCGGGTTCTTGATCATTGAATAGCGAAGGTGTGGCGCGTTCATTCGCTGATTCGGGAACAAACATCGCTTCGGTGTCTTGCTTTAAACCAACGTACAAACTCTCCCACGTAGCCGTTGATGTCGCTGGAGTAAACCGTTGCTGACGAACACTTTGCTGCGTTGATGTTGACCGAGATGGAGCATTATCATCGGCAAACGGATTGTAATGCTGATCGACTTGAATGGTAGGATAGGCAGCCTCTTTATGTTGATATTCGTAGGGCGTATCCAAATTAGGATCGCGCTCAAAATCCAAAACAGGAGCTACATTAAACTGTCCCAAGCTGTGTTTGACCGCAGCCCGTAGAATAGCATAAAGCGCCTGTTCATCATCGAACTTAATTTCGGTCTTGGTCGGATGAATATTGATGTCAATGGTATGTGGAGGTACCTCCAAATAGATAAAATAACTGGGTTGCATACCTTCTTTCAACAAGCCTTCATAAGCCGACAACACGGCATGATGAAGGTAACTGCTTCGGATGTAGCGGTCGTTGACAAAAAAGAACTGCTCGCCTTTATTTTTTTTGGCAAATTCAGGTTTTCCAACAAACCCTTGAACGGTTACAATTTCGGTCGTTTCCTGAACCGGAACGAGTTTTTCATTGGTTTTCCCTGCAAACAAATTCACTATGCGTTGCCGCTGGTTGGAAATGGATAAATTGAAGGTTTCACTTCCGTTGTGTATTAGAGTAAAATGGATGCCTGGATGGGCCAAAGCAACCCGTTGAAATTCATCCATGACATGGCGAAACTCTACATGCTCGGTCTTCAAAAAATTACGTCGGGCGGGAATATTGAAAAATAAATTTTTTATAGCAAAGGATGTCCCCTTTGGCACTACAGCCGGATCTTGGGCAATAAACTTACTCCCTTCAATGATAATATGAGTGCCCAACTCGTCCTCGGCTTGTCGCGTTTTCATTTCAACATGAGCAATCGCAGCAATGGAGGCCAATGCTTCCCCCCGAAACCCTTTGGTGTGGATAGAAAATAAGTCCTCTGCATGACGAATCTTGGAGGTCGCATGACGTTCAAAACAAAGTCGGGCGTCGGTAACATTCATCCCAATGCCGTTATCGACTACTTGAACCAACGACTTGCCGGCATCTTTAACAATCAGTTTGATATCCGTTGCTTTGGCATCGACAGCATTTTCAAGCAACTCTTTTACCACAGAAGCCGGGCGTTGTACCACCTCACCTGCGGCGATTTGGTTGGCAACATGATCGGGAAGTAATTGAATGATTGACGACATACAATGCAGAAATTAGTAAACTTATCTTTTCAGACAAATCCACGCAAAGTTAGCGAAAAACTAGGGTTTAAAAAACAAAAAATCCTGCCGCTGCGACAGGATTTCATTATCGTGAGGTTCGATGCCGAAGGGCGGCCATATGAATCGCTGTAATGGCAGCCTCAACACCTTTATTGCCGTGCTTTCCTCCACTTCGGTCGATAGATTGCTGTTCGTTATTGTCGGTGAGCAAACAAAAAATAACGGGTTGTTGTCCCATGCAGTTTAAATCTTTAATGCCTTGCGTTACTCCTTCACACACAAACTCAAAATGCATTGTTTCTCCTTTAATCACACAACCGATCGTAATTACACAATCGACCGGTTGATCCATCATGCGTTTGGCACCATAAATCAATTCAAAACTTCCGGGCACCTCCCATTTGATGATGTTTTCAGGCGGCACACCACAATCCAACAAGGTGTGTAAAGCGCCTTGGTATAAGCCATCCGTGATGTGGCCATTCCAGGCAGAAACAACAATCCCAAACCGAAAGTCCTTCGCGTTTGGGATTGAATTTTTATCGTATTGGGATAAGTTTTTATTTTCCGTTGCCATGCGTAAAAAAGGCGCGCTTGATCATGAAGTTGAATTACTTCACCATTCCGATGAGCGCATCGATTTGCTGTGCTTCTGGAGCACTTTCGTACTGTTCCTTAATTTCGGTAAAGTATTTTAAGGCGTCTGCCTTTTTACCCATTTCCACACACATTACGCCCGCTTTATATAAATAACGAGGGGTTGTAAATTCATTGGCTTTGGCGCGTGCCGCTTTTTCATAATATTCTAAAGCCTTTGCATTGTCTTTTTTCTGGGCATAAGCATCACCAATAGCACCTACTGCAATCGGACCTGTAAAATCGTCATTGGCTTTGTAAGCTTCCAAAAATTTGATAGCCTCATCGTATTTTTTCAAGTTTAAATACGCGATACCTGCATAATAGTTGGCCAAATTCCCTGAATCGGTACCACTGTATTGACTCGCTAAATCCACAGCACTTTGCTTACCTTCAGCGCCTTTCACCACCAACATAAACAATGAATCTTGAACTTTGGGGTCTTGCGCATCTACAGCCGCTTGGAAATTTTGCTGGGCTACATATAAATCGTCGGTGGCTTTTTGTTCGTTGGGTTCAACAACAAATTTTTGATACAACAAATACCCGATAGTCATCAAAGCAGCACCTCCTAAGAACCCTAAAATAAATTTTTGGTTACGCGCTACCCACTCCTCTGTACGCGATGCGGTTTGGTCTAAAGCATCAAACGTACGAGCCGTTGCACTTTCCTTTTCATCCACATTGGGCACGTCTTCCAAGAACTGATTGTCCATCTTTACGTTCTCATCGCCTTCTTCTTTTTCTTTGGGGGCTTTGTATCCTCTTTTATTATATGTTGCCATGTATGTTAAATTAGTGTGCGCAAAAATATAATTTTTATTCAAATTTAAAAGCCCTTTTTTTCGATATTTTTCAATAATTTGCACCTCTTGTAAAAATCTCCTTAACGAGGCAATCACACAAGCTAACCCTTTGTTTTGCAATGTTTTTAAAACGCATTTCTTTACTAAATTATAAAAATATCGCTGAAGTAACCTATGCTTTTGACGCTAAAATCAATTGTTTTGTAGGGAAAAATGGAGTGGGAAAAACCAATGTGTTGGATGCTGTGTATCATTTGGCTTACGGGAAAAGCTATTTCAATCCGTTGGCAGCGCAAAATATCCTTCATGGTACTGATTTCTTTATGATTGAAGGGGAATTTGAAAAACAAGAACGCAGTGAACATATTATTTGTAGCTTAAAAAAAGGGCAAAAAAAAGTATTAAAACGAAACGGAAAACCCTATGAAAAGTTTTCTGAACATGTGGGCCTCATTCAGTTAGTCATTATTTCACCTTCGGATTCGGATTTGATTGTGGAAGGAAGCGAAACCCGCCGTCGTTTTATGGATACTGTGATTTCGCAACTGGATGCTCCCTATTTACAACAACTCATTCAGTACCAAAAAGTGGTGAGTCAACGCAATGCTTTATTAAAGTATTTTGCCTTAAATCACACTTTCGACGCCGAAACGCTCGCTGTATACAACCACCAGTTGCAACAATTGGGCGAACCTATTTTTCAAAAACGACAGGACTTTATCACTTCGTTTGAACCCATTTTTCAAAAACATCACCACCACATCACAGGAAGTGCAGAAACGGTTGAACTTTGCTATGAAAGCGACTTACGCAAAGATTCTACCGTAGCATTGTTGACCAAAAATCTCACTCGTGACCGTCAATTACAATACACGTCAACAGGCATTCACAAAGACGATTTGTCGTTTTTAATCGAAGGGTTTCCCATAAAAAAATACGGCTCGCAAGGGCAGCAAAAATCGTATTTAATTGCCTTGAAATTGGCTCAATTTGAATTTGTAAAAAAACAAAGCGGTGAAAAACCCATTCTCCTCTTTGATGATATTTTTGATAAATTGGATGAAAATCGGGTACAACAAATTATAGCCCTTGTGCATCAGGAAGAATTTGGTCAGCTGTTCATTTCAGACACCCATGCCGAACGCACCGAGCAATTGGTCAAAAACACCCAACAATCGTATAAATTATTTCATTTGTAACATAGCTTACAGAATGGCTATCTTTACCCTATTATTTTCGCAAAAAAAATAACCTATGAAAAAAATTATTTTAGCGGTAGTATCGCTTGTTATGATAACCGCCAGTTGCCAAAAAAAAGGAACCGAATCGAACGAAAAAAATACGGCTAGCGTTTATGAAACCTTGGATGTACAAGCCTTTGCAACGGCTGTAAAAAAACAAGGGGATGTCCAAATTATTGATGTGCGTACCCCAGAAGAATTTGCCGCCGGTCATCTCGAGAAAGCGCAAAATTTGAATTGGAATGCCGCAGAGGAATTTGAAAAAGGAATAGCGCAACTCGATCGGTCAAAACCTGTGTATGTGTACTGTTTGGCGGGAAGTCGTAGCACTGCTGCAGCCCAAAAACTCCAAGAAATGGGATTTACATCCATTTATGAATTGGCAGGAGGCTATCAAAAATGGCGTGCTGCTGGGTTGGCTGATGCCGCGCCGGCGGGAGGAATGACCCAAAGTGATTTTGACAAACTTTTGGATACCGACAAAAAAGTATTGGTTGATTTTTACACGACTTGGTGTGGCCCTTGCAAAAAGTTGAAACCAACCTTGGATAAAATTGCCACCGAAATGAGCGATAAAGTAGTGGTAGTGCGCATCGATGCTGAGAAAAATCTGGCGCTAGCAGAAGCACTCAACGTTGAAGGCTATCCTACGCTAATGGTATATGAAAACAAAAAACAAGTGTGGCGCTATCTTGGCTACCTTTCGGAAGAAGAACTCAAAAAACAATTGCAATGATGACCACTCGCGAAGCGTTTGATTTTCTGGAAGCGCTCAAGAACAACAACAATACGGAATGGTTTCACAGTCAAAAGAAAGCCTATGAAGCCTACAAAAAATGGTATCATGGCACCATTGCAGTGATTTTGGAAGCATTGAAAAAATACGACCCTACACTCGAACCCCTTGAGCCTAAAAATTGTACGTTTCGTATCAATCGGGACATCCGTTTTTCAAAAGATAAATCGCCGTATAAAACCAATATCGGGATGTGGTTTACCCAAGATAAAAGTCAGAAAAACAGTCCCGGCTACTACATTCATTATGAAAAGGGAGCCTCGTTTATCGCAGGTGGTGTGTGGTGTCCAGAACCTGAACAACTGAAGAAAATCAGAAAAGAAATTGAATTCTTTTACGAAGATTTGGATGAAATTGTTCGTGAAAAATCATTCGCAACCCAATATAAATCCTTGTCACGGGAAGAAGGTAATGTGCTCAAAAAAGCACCCAAAGACACCGACCCGAACCATCCTGGGATTGAATTTTTAAAATTAAAAAGTTTTACAGCAGCAGCCCCCATTGCCGACGACCGGTTTCTCGATCCTGATTTTGGCAAAAAAATAGCCCGTGAATTGGCGGTATTAAAACCCTTAAACGACTTTCTCCGTCGGGCGTTGGAGACTGAAGAATAAACCAAAATTTACAACTTCTTGCGTTAAGCAATTTCCGTTATGACTATTGAAACCCATTTTTCATTAAAAAATTACAACACCTTTGGTATCGAAGCCTTTGCACAAAAATTTGTCGAAGTGCAAACCTTAGATGAATTACAATCCGTATTGCAACAACACGTAAACGAACCCAAATTTATCCTTGGAGGTGGGAGTAATATGTTGCTGACTCGCAATATTGAAGCCTTGGTAATTCATGTAAATTTAAAAGGTAAAAAGGTAGTAAAAGAAAACGATGACCATGTGTGGGTAGAAGCCATGGCAGGCGAAAACTGGCATGAATTTGTACTTTGGACCTTAGCGCATAATTATGGAGGCCTCGAAAACATGTCGCTAATTCCCGGCAATGTAGGTACAACACCTGTTCAAAATATCGGAGCGTATGGTGCCGAAATCAAAGATACTTTTGTTTCGTGTGAAACGATTACCCTGGACGGACAGTCGATGCGCACTTTTGATTTGGAAGATTGCCATTTTGGATACCGTGAGAGTATTTTCAAACAAGAAGCCAAAGGAATGTTCATCATTACTTCGGTTGTTTTTTGCCTCACCAAACGCAACCATTGCATCAACAGTAATTACGGAGATATTCAAGCCGAATTGACCAAAAACAACATTGTAATACCCTCAATCAAAGACATTAGTAATGCGGTGATAACCATACGTCAACGCAAACTTCCCGACCCAAAAGAGTTGGGCAATAGCGGTAGTTTTTTTAAAAACCCCGTGATTCCCCGCTCGCATTTTGAAACGATTCAAGCACAGTTTCCCGATATTAAATTTTATGACGTCTCCCCTACTGAGGTGAAAGTGCCCGCAGGTTGGCTTATTGAACAAGCCGGTCTCAAAGGGTATCGTGAGGGTGATGCAGGAGTCCATAAAAACCAAGCTTTGGTATTAGTGAATTATGGCAATGCTACGGGACAAGACATTTTGAAGCTGTCGCAAAAAGTACAACAAACGGTTTGGGATAAATACGGTATTGCCATTGAGGCCGAAGTAAATATTATTTAGTATGTATATTCCCGAAAATTATAGCCTTACGAACCCAGAGGAAATACATGAATTTATTCGGGCCAACAATTTTGCCATTCTCGTTAACCAAACCCATGGCCGATTGTGGGCGACTCATATACCATTAGTTTTGGACACTAAAGATGACGGCACGCCGTATCTTTTGGGCCATCTTTCCAAACTAAATCCGCAACACGAAGGGTTTTTGGAAAATGATACAGTTCTTGCCATTTTTTCGGGTCCCCATGCCTACATCTCCTCCTCTTGGTACGATCATGAAAATGTCCCAACGTGGAATTATATCGCAGTGCATGTCTATGGAAAAATAAAAATCCATTCCCACAAAGAAGCATTGGTAGGCTTGAAGAAGCTTATTGATCGACAGGAAGTAACTTCAAAGCATCCCCTTCGCATGGAAAATCTATCAGAGAAAACCCTGCGTGAAGCCCGAGGAATCGTAGGATTTGAAATCGCTATCACAGACCTACAAGGACAAAAAAAGCTGTCCCAAAATCGGGACGATAAAAACTACCAACGGATACTAAATGCCCTCGAACAAACGGAGGATCCGAACACCCATGCTTTGGCGCAAGCAATGCGTAAAAACCGTCCGTAAAATGTTAAAATCGAGGTTGTGTATTGCCTAGAGAATCGCTACCTTTGCGCTCGCTTTAAATGCAATTTACCACTATGGTTTTAGGGACTCTTTTTGGATTATTTATTGCCGCTGTTGCTGTTCAATTCTTGTATTACGTATTCATATTTGGCAAATTTGCGTTTCAAAAAGCCCAACAAGGCGCCCCAAAGCGCATTCCAGTTTCGGTGATTGTTTGTGCCAAAAATGAAGCAGAAAATGTACTGAAATTGGTTCCCCTTTTGGCCGAACAAGACTATCCTCAATTTGAAATTGTATTAATTGACGATGCCTCAAGTGACGATACCTTAGCGCATTTTGAACATTTTGAAACGGTTTATCCCAATATAAAGTTGGTTAAAGTTGAAAATAATGAAGCCTTTTGGGGCAACAAAAAATTTGCCTTAACGCTCGGAATCAAAGCCGCTAAATACGAATACTTACTGTTTACCGACGCCGACTGTTACCCTACTTCCAACCAATGGATCAAAGAAATGACGGGGCATTTTACGGCACAAAAAACCATTGTCCTTGGGTATGGGGCTTATGAAAAAGTAAAAGGGTCGTTTCTGAATATGTTAATTCGTTTTGAAACCCTACTAACCGCCATCCAATATTTTGCATGGGCGCGTTTGGGTAAACCCTACATGGGCGTAGGACGAAATATGGCCTATAAACGGGAGGAATTCTTTCGCGTGCGGGGATTTATGGACCACATGAAAATACGTTCGGGCGATGATGACTTGTTTATCAATCAAGCGGCCAACGGGAAAAACACCGTATGCAGTTACACGGCTGAAAGTTTTACGTATTCACAGCCCAAAACTAAATTTAAAGATTGGTTCCAACAAAAGCGACGTCATGTAGCTACAGCCCAACATTACAAGGGATTTGACAGCTTTCAATTGGGCGTTTTTTACCTCAGTCAACTTTTGTTTTTGCTCACTCCAATCGCCTTGTTGGCGTTTCAATACCAATGGATAATAGTGTTGAGTTTGATTGGTTTTCGGTACATTTTTTGCTGGATAGTACTGGGAATGGCGGCCGGGAAGTTGAAAGAAAAAGACGTGATGTATTTCTATCCGTTGATTGAAATTGTACTCATTTTCACCCAACTCAATGTGGCTTTTACCAATCTTTTTTCAAAACCGGTACATTGGAAATAATGCATCACATCGAAAAAGCTAAAAAAGGTGATCAAGTAGCCTTCACTTTTTTACTCGACCATTACTGGAATGAGGTCTATGGCTTTATGCTCAAACGTACAGAAAATGAAACCGATGCCGAAGATATTACCATTGAAACCTTTTCCAAAGCTTTTGACAAAATAGCCACGTATAATCCCGAATTCCAATTCAACACCTGGCTCATTGCCATTGCCAAAAATGTACATATCGACTTATTACGCAAGCGAAAATCAGCGCTTTTTGTAGAAATCACCAACGAAGAAGACCAACAAGCCTACAACATTGCCGATACTTCGCCTACCGCTGAGGATGAACTCATTACGGAGCAAAATTTATCCCGTTTGCTACACTTTATCAAAGAACTCAAACCCCATTACCAAGAAGTTATCCAATTGCGTTACTTTCAAGAGTTGAGCTATCAAGAGATTTCAGAACATTTAAATGAACCCCTAAGCAACGTAAAAATTAAACTTTTACGGGCCAAAAAACTACTCGCTGAAATCATCCGGGGACGCTAAAATCAACAGCCTTTTTATTTTTTTTTGATGTAAACGCAATGGTAATGTTAACGAATTAACGTTATACCACAATATTACGATTCGTACTGACGTTATCGTAAAACAAACTCCTTTTATTCTTTTGCCTATGTAAAAAAGATACGCTAACATTAACACATTAGAACTATGAACCATGTAAGTATCTTTGAAAAAAAATGGCTGGATGTCATTTTTGAGGGTAAAAACCAACAGTATGGCGCCTACCAACTTCGGCGCGAAAATGAAAAAACCACTTGGATAGCTTTTATTTTTGGGCTTTCCTTGCTCACTTTTGGAGTCTTTCTATTAAGCTCGTTTCACACCAAGCCTGAACCCGACCACAATCTGCCACCTGTAGTAAGTGACACGCTTGTCTTGACCAAAGTTGAAATCAAAAAAGAAGTTCAAAAAGGGGAAACTGCCAAAGCAAAAACGACAGAAAATGAGGTGAAAAAATACACCCCTGTAGCGCCCGAATTAGTGCCTGTCGAACCCAAACCGGCGCCCAAAGATCCCGAAGTAAATCCGAATCCTGGCCTGGGCAGCGATACCGGAACTAGCACTAATCCGCTAGCGAATGGCGGCGACCCAAATGGAACCGGTACTGAACCAACTACAGGAGGTGACCAAGGCAATTACATCGACCCCAACACCATTGAAAACCCTGTAGGGCTGGATGAACAACCTGAGTTTCCGGGAGGTATCAACCGTTTTTATGAGGAAATTAAACGAAGATTTGACCCGCAATCCCTTGAAGAAACCGATAGGGTACATAAAGTTTTTGTCACTTTTGTCATCGAAAAAAATGGAACCATGACCGACATTCAAATTTTACGCAATGCCGACGAATCCGTTGATCGAGAAGCATTACGCGTTTTACACGCCATCAAAGCCAAATGGCGTCCGGGTCAAAAGAAAGGACAACCCGTACGCTCTCGTTTTACCATTCCAATTACAGTCAGTCAATAACCAATAGAATGTTCTACAAACCGCAGCTTACCCCTGCGGTTTTTTTTATTATTTTAGCCCAACAAAGCCAACTTTTTATGACCCGATTTTCTACCCAAGAAAAATGGAAACACCTCCTTAGTTTTCCAGTAATTATTGCTGCTTTAGGCTATTTTGTTGACATTTACGACCTATTGCTTTTTGGTATTGTACGCGTTCCTAGTCTCACCGAACTCAATCTTGATGTTGATACCGTCGGGACACAAATCATCAACTACCAAATGACGGGTCTACTCTTAGGCGGTATTCTTTGGGGTATTTTTGGGGACAAAAAGGGACGGTTATCGGTGTTGTTTGGGTCCATTCTTGTGTACTCTTTGGCCAACATCGCCTGTGGATTTTTACCGCAAATTGAGCGTATGGATCAAGCTACTGTTTACGCCTGGTTGCGCTTTATAGCTGGGGTTGGCTTGGCAGGAGAACTCGGTGCGGGCATTACCTTGGTTTCGGAAAGCTTACCCAAAGAATTACGCGCTTTGGGAACGTCATTGGTGGCTGGTTTTGGGTTATTAGGCGCGGTGGTTGCACAACTTACCGTGGAAATGGCCGACAATTGGACCACGGCTTACTTCATCGGGGGTGGCTTGGGACTCTTGCTGCTGGTCCTTCGAATTAGTGTCACCGAAAGTGGAATTTACAAAAGCATTGCTGAAGATAGAACCTTATCTAAAGGGAACTTTTTGGCGCTATTCACCCACAAAACCCGTTTGATAAAATACCTTAAGTGCATTGCTATTGGGTTGCCAACCTGGTATTGCATTGGTATTCTAGCGATGATGGCCAATCAATTTGCTCCCGAAATGGGTATTGACACCATCGTTCCGGGGAAAGCCATCATGTGGGCGTATGTGGGAATTTCGGCGGGAGATTTTGCGAGTGGATTTATCTCCCACGCATTGCATTCGCGAAAAAAAGCCATCTTATACATGATGCTGTTTACGATTTTGGGAGTGATTGGAATGTTGTTTGGTGGCGCTTACTCTGAACAAAGTTATTACTTTTTCTGCGTTTGGTTGGGATTAGGTACAGGGTATTGGGCGATGTTTGTCACTGTAGCTGCCGAACAATTTGGCACTAATTTACGCAACACCACGACCACAACAGTCCCCAATATGGTGCGCGGTTTACTCCCCGTAATGTTGCTGTTGTTTGATTATTTAAAAAAAGACATCTCCATCATCTATGCCGCAATGTGTGTGGGCGTGTTGGCCTTTTCACTAGGGATTTACGCCACCCTTACCATTCCGGAAACACATGACAAAGAATTGGATTTTTTGGAGTAACAAACGAATCTTAAAACTTTAACACATCGCCGAATTTCTCAAATTTTGATTGTATTTTTGCGTACAATTTTCCAATTATGCACACAGAAACTACCAACGTATTGCCGCCCAATGGAAAACCTAAATGGCTAAAAGTCAAGTTACCCATTGGACAAAAATATACTGAATTACGGGGGCTTGTTGACAAATACAAACTTAATACGATTTGCACTTCGGGAAGCTGCCCTAACATGGGGGAATGCTGGGGCGAAGGTACCGCAACGTTTATGATTTTGGGAAATATTTGTACCCGTTCGTGTGGTTTTTGTGGGGTAAAAACCGGGCGTCCTGAAACGGTGGATTGGGACGAACCTGAAAAAGTAGCCCGTTCGATTAAAATCATGCGCATTAAACACGCCGTCATTACTAGTGTAGACCGCGACGATTTAAAAGACATGGGGTCTATTATTTGGTTGGAAAC
This sequence comes from Flavobacterium sp., assembly GCF_027533505.1. Classification (GTDB taxonomy): domain Bacteria; phylum Bacteroidota; class Bacteroidia; order Flavobacteriales; family Flavobacteriaceae; genus Flavobacterium. The sequence goes on from NZ_JAPZUB010000066.1 coordinate 26,453, forward strand.
CGTGGAAGCCATCCGACGCATGAATCCCGAAACAACACTAGAAACCTTAATTCCCGACTTTCAAGGGATTCACCGACATATCGATCGCATCGTTGAAGCCAATGCCGAAGTGGTATCGCACAATATGGAAACCGTACGTCGCTTAACCCGTGAAGTGCGCATTCAAGCCAAATACGATCGTAGTTTGGAAGTACTTCGCTATTTAAAAGAAAAAGGAATTCGCCGCACCAAATCGGGGATCATGTTGGGATTGGGAGAAACGGAAGCCGAAGTCATTGAAACCATGCAGGACTTACGCAACGCCAATGTGGATATTGTAACCTTAGGGCAGTATTTACAACCGACCAAGAAACATTTACCCGTGAAAGAATTTATCACCCCAGAGCAGTTTGAAAAATACGAACGCATAGGGAAAGAAATGGGATTCCGTCATGTAGAAAGTGGCGCGTTGGTTCGTTCCAGTTACCACGCTGAAAAACATATTCTATAACAAGCCACAGATGCAAAAAATTCGAGTAGCCATCAACGGATACGGGCGTATTGGCCGCAATTTGTTCCGATTATTGTGGAATCATGACGCTATTGAGGTGGTGGCTCTTAATGACATAGCCGACACGGCAACGATGGCGCATCTTACCCGTTACGACAGTATTCACGGGCGGTTTGGCCAACCCGTTTTTGCTGAAGACGATTTCTTAGTGGTTAACGGACACAAAATTCCCTTTTTTCACGAACGAAACATCGCTCAAATTCCGTGGGCAACAGTGGGTGTCGATGTTGTGGTCGAAGCGACGGGGAAATTTAAAAGCTATCAGGAATTACAAAAACACATAGAAGCTGGCGCCAAAAAAGTAATTTTATCAGCACCCTCTGAAGTTCCAGAAATAAAAACCATTGTCTTAGGAGTCAATGAAAAAGAATTGGATGGTACGGAACGTATTATTTCCAATGCGAGTTGTACCACCAACAATGCCGCACCGATGATTCAAATTATTGACGAATTGTGTGGTATTGAGCAAGCCTATATCACTACCGTACATTCGTATACCACAGACCAAAGTTTACACGACCAACCCCATAAAGATTTACGTCGTGCCCGTGGGGCTTCGCAATCTATAGTACCCACTACTACCGGTGCCGCCAAAGCATTGACTAAGATTTTCCCGCAAATGGAAGGAAAAATTGGAGGTTGTGGCATTCGGGTTCCCGTTCCTGATGGCTCCCTAACCGATATTACCTTTAATGTGAAACGCGATGTAAGTATCGACGAAATCAATAAAGCGTTTCAAAAAGCGGCTCAGGGTCACTATAAAAATATTCTTGATTATACAGAAGACCCAATCGTTTCTGTGGATATTATAGGAAATACCCATTCGTGTCTTTTTGATGCGCAACTCACTTCCGTTATCGATCGAATGGTCAAGGTTGTCGGTTGGTATGATAATGAAATCGGGTATTCTTCGCGATTGGTCGATTTAATTCGTTTGATTTCCAAATAATTTTATTATTTTGTGGTCAATATTGCCCTGTAATGAGAAAACTTTGGTTTTTCATCGTATTTACTTGTGTCGTATCGGCACAAAAAAAGGTATCGAAGCCCTTCGATAGCGTTGGCTATTACTTTGAACAGATACAATACCACAAAAAAGCGAACAACTATAGAAACTGCCTCAATTATGCCCAAAAAGCAATCAATTATGCACAAAAGAAAAGTGATGAAAAAGCCTTAGGGGATGGTTATTTCAATTTGGGTCTCATTTATTTTGATTTAAAAAAGAATGAAGATGCACTCGATGCTTTTGTGCGAAGTATCGCGCTTTATTCGAATTTGCCATCCTCACGTGAGCAAGCCTTGTGTTATTATTACTTAGGACTCACGTACATTGAGCAAAATAATACAGCTTTGGCAGAAAATAATTTGAACAAAGCCCAAGCCATCTACCAAAAGTTAAAAATCCATAGCGCCATTGAAATGATTAACCTGCAGCGTGCCATTGTATACAAACGCATGGGACGAAACAATCAGGCGCAAGGAATTTTAGAGAAAATCGTTAGTCTTACCGACACGGTTCACAACCGAAAAATCGTTCCCGAAGCCCTCTACCATTTAGGGATGTTGGAAAAGGAGAAAAAGCGCAATTACTTGGCCTTAAATTACATGACACGGGCCCTAAAACAGTCGGAGGGACAAGCGGGCTTGCAGGCCAAAGTGCTCCTAGCGTTGAGTGAAATTTATGAGAAAAATGCCAACCTCGAGCTTTCACACGCTTACCTGAAGCGCTATGTGAAGTTAAAAGAAAAAAATGACACTCATTACCTTCAAAAGATTGAACCGGTTGACTTTGATTCCTTCAAAAATGCCGAGAAATTAAAGCACGCCGAACAATTGGAGCGGGAAAATGAGAGTCAGACCAAGGCCAAAAACTTTGCGAAACTAATTAGTATTTTGGCTATTGCTTTGATTTCAATTCTCTCTTTATTGAGTTTGTCGCTATACAAAAACAACATTCTTCGCAACGAATCCAATAAATTGCTTCAGGAAAAAAACCGTGAATTGGAAATCGCCAAAGAACGTGCGGAAAATGCCACCAAAGCACGATCTGAATTCCTTTCGACAGTGAGTCACGAATTGCGAACACCGTCAGGCTGTGAAAAAACTTCTCTACGCTTCTCTTTTTCACTTGAATAAACTTCAATAAATGGGTTTTAAGCCAAGCTAATTTTTGATTGACATTGATTTGTTTTCGTCAATATTGAGGCTAAAAAAAGCTTTAAACA
>NZ_JAPZUB010000057.1 GCF_027533505.1 Flavobacterium sp.
AACTTCATTATCAAACAAAAAGCCTTCAATAACTTTGTATAATCGGGATTTATCTTCCTGATTTAATTCCGATATTTGGGATAAAATACTGTCTTTCATAAAGCAAATATAATAAATATATTATTTAGACTAAAGCCAAAAAATATAAAAGCCCAAAACTTAAAAGTAATTTCTTTTATTTGTTTGCTGGAGTATTTAACCTAAACCTTTTTATAACTTGGTTAATACTTGTTTTATTAAAAATTATTGAAGTTGACCAAGGAGAAATCCTGAAAATCATTACTTGTAATTTTTTGTTTTCATTGACAATTTTAGTAGACATATTCATACTCAAAAGAGATGAAAAAACTGAATGTAATGCTGAAATCAAAGTTTGAATTAAACCTACTAGTAACAGCCTAAACCGTCACACAACCCCTCTTCAAAAAATAATTTTTGTTAATCGTCATAACTGTTGACTAAAGACTGTTGATTAACGATTGTTGATTAACGATTGACGATTAACGATTGACGATTGTTGATTTTTGATTTTTGAACGGTGACTGAACACCGTAAACTGAACACCGTAAACTGAACACTGCAAACTGAACACTGTAAGACTGTACACTGTAGACTGAACACCGCGCTAAGGGTGGCAGTGAAAAGCCCACAGCGAGGAACGAGCGCGGACTTGCAACGGACGACCTGACCCCGAGGACGAAAAAACGGATAGAAATCGCCCACATCATTCCGAGGGGGAGCGCCCAAAAGTGTCACTATCAGGGGGTTGAAATTTAACGGGAATTTAAATTTTAGCTCTTTTTTTATGCCTTACTTTTGCAAAAAATTTCAACGGGTATGTGGGGCTTAGATTTTAGAGAGGTGGCAACCATTAGTATGGTGCTTTTTGCGGTCATTGATATTGTCGGTACGATTCCGATTATCGTGGATTTACGCCAGAAATTTGGAACTATTGAGTCGGAAAAAGCGTCGTTGGCAGCGGGCATCATCATGATTACCTTTTTGTTTGCCGGGGAAGAGTTTTTGAAATTAATTGGCACGGACGTGTATTCGTTTGCTGTGGCGGGGTCGTTTGTTTTGTTCTTTTTGGCCTTGGAAATGATTTTGGGCATTAAAATTTACAAAGAGGAAGCCCATACCTCGGCCTCGATAGTGCCCTTGGCGTTCCCGTTGATTGCGGGGGCTGGCACGATGACTACCTTACTTTCGCTTCGGTCGCAATTTGCTTCGATTAATATTGTGATTGCCATTTTTTTGAATGTGATTTTGGTGTATGGCGTTTTGAAATCGTCGGCAAAAATTGAAAAGTTTTTAGGTAAAAATGGTTTGGGTGTGATTCGAAAAACCTTTGGGGTGGTGTTGTTGGCGATTGCTGTTAAATTATTTGCCTCTAATGTTAAAGCCCTCTTTTAGTCCCACGAGAAATGATTAAATTTGTCGTCAGAAAGTAAAACAATGAAAATCTTTACCACTTTATTAATCTTTATTGCCATTGCGTTAGTGGTCGTTAATGTGATGATGTTGGATTTTGACCGTCCGTTTGAAGGGAACAGTTTGGTTGCTTTGATCGGAATCGTAGCTTCGTTTTGCGCTATTTTTATTCTTTTGATTTTCAAAATGTCGAAGCGCATCGAAGAGAAAATGAAAAACCAATAACATGTTTGACGTACTCATTATTGGCGGTGGCGTCTCGGGAATGTCGTGTGCCTTACTTTTGGGTTCGGCGCAGCACAAACCTTTTGCTGCGGACAAAAAAATTGGCGTGCTTACCCACCAAAAAGCGTCTTCGTTACAAAATGCAGTCTTCCACAACGCCTATGGGATTGCGGCGGGTACCACAGGAGCTTCGTTGTTGGTGGAGAGTAAAACGCATTTGGCAACCTCCTACCCCCATGTCATTCAACTCGAAAATCTTAAAATCACGGCGATTTCGGGCGATTTAAATCACTTTACACTAACAACCCATACGGGCGAAACCCTAGCGAGCCGTCGTGTAGTTATCGCGATTGGCGCTGGAAATCCGTTTCCCATTGCGGGCTTGGAATCGTATGTCATCCCGCATCAAAAAGCCCATCCCGATAAAAACCGATTGCAATTGCGCAACACCGATCATGTCGTAAAACCCGGATTGTATGTTTGCGGAACCTTAGCCGGCTGGCGGAGTCAGTTAGCTATAGCCGCAGGAAGTGGCGCCTCAGTAGCGACCGATATTTTGACCGAATGGAACAACGGGATTCCGGTGCAAGTGCATGATAGCGTAAACCACTAACGAACACGTGTAACGCCTGCTTTTTTCAACATGGGGTCTTCTTGAAGAATGACTTTATAGTAGGCCGTGTCCCCAAACAACTGCCGTGCAAATTCGGCTTTTATGTACCGGCGCACCAGCGGTTTACTTTTTTCCCAATGCATTTGCAATCCTGACTTTTCCATATACTTTTCAAATTCAGGCAAAACGTCGGCTGTAGTTTCATCGTTTTTTTGAAATTGCTCAAAGGTCCAACCTGCAAATCGATTCCGGTTGTTGTCCAATTGTTCAAACACAAAATGGCCTACAATACCCGTTTTCAGTACATACGCTATATTTTCTTCGCCTACAGCACTTTCAAGAGGAACAAACACGTCGGGTACAATACCTCCGCCTCCATATACGGTTCGCCCTTTTTTAGTTTTAAACTTGAGCGAATCGGCTACACTAACTTTTTGGGGCTGTGTCAGTTCCCCCGATTCATAGCGGTGCTCGTATTCACCGTGATAGGCTTCGGACTCCCCTTTTTTGTAAGGTTTTTGAATCGAACGACCACTGGGTGTAAAATAACGTGCTACGGTTAAACGCACCGCCGAACCGTCGTCAAAATTCATCTCGCGCTGCACCAATCCTTTGCCAAAGGAACGCCGGCCCACAATTTGACCGCGATCATTATCTTGAATGGCCCCGGCAAGAATCTCACTGGCCGAAGCTGAATTTTCATCAATGAGTACCGTTACTTTTCCCGATTCAAACAAGCCTTTTTCGGTAGCATACATTTTTTCAACCGCCCCTTTTTTGTTTTTCGTAAAAACGATTAAATCCTCTTCGGGAAGGAGTTCATCGGCAATAGCAATCGCTGATTCCATGACGCCACCGCCGTTTTCGCGAACATCAATAACAAGCGACCGCATGCCTTTCTTTTTTAACTGTAGCAAGGCTTGATGAAATTCTTCGTCGGTGGTTTCGGCAAAACGTTCGATTTTAATATACCCCGTTTGTCCCTCCAGAAGAAGGGCTGCTTCAACGCTTTTCAGCGGGATGACGTCTCGTATCACTTGGGTGGTAAACGTTTTGCGCGTTTTCTTGCGGTATACCGTTAATTGTATCTTGGACAAGGGTTCGCCTCTCAATATAGTATAGAGCGACTCGGATTTCAATTTTTTTCCAAACAAGGGTTTTTTTCCCGCATACAATATTCGATCGCCGGCTTGGATTCCTGCTTTCGCTGCGGGTCCCCCCGGGATGGGTTTGATCACCGCTATCGAATCATTATAGGTATAAAAATTAATTCCAATACCTACAAAATCGCCACGCATATTGTCGGCCAACAACGTTTGTTCTTGGGGGGTAACATAGACCGAATGCGGATCTAAATTGGCCAAAATACCCGTCACCGTCACATCGACAATGGAATCGGTTTTGACCTCATCTACATATTCGTTTTCTATAAAATTCAGCAACCGATTGAGTTTACTGCGGTACTCTTGCTTTGATGCTTTGGCTGGAATAGGATAATTCAGGAGTCCGCCAATAACGATTCCCAACGCCACACAGGAGAAAAAAAGAATGGGGATGTAGATTTTAGGAATACGCATAGGTTTGACATAGGTATAAATAACGCTAAAAAAGGAGTAATTCGTTTACTCTAGTGCTTCCATTTGAACCACCTCAACGCCTGCCTTAATCAAGAAATCGATGCCCGATGTATCGCGATAGCCTTTTTGGTAGACCACCCTTTTGATCCCCGATTGGTGAATGAGTTTGCTGCATTCGCGGCAAGGGGAAAGCGTAATGTACAAGGTGGCGTTTTCACACGATTGGGTAGAACGCGCCACTTTGGAAATGGCATTGGCTTCTGCATGAAGCACATACCATTTGGTTAGGCCCTCCTCATCTTCGCAACAATTTTCAAACCCTGAGGGCGTGCCATTGTATCCGTCTGAAATAATCATTCGATCGCGTACGATGATGGCTCCTACTTGTTTGCGTTGGCAATACGACAATTTACTCCATTCGGCGGCGATGCGCAAATACGCTTTATCGTATTTGATTAATTTCTCCTTTTTCATGGTTTCTAAAGTACAACTTTTTGGTTGAATTATGGCGCCCAAATGGGATTTTGTGCCAACAAAGGAAGGATAATTCCGAGAACGATGGCCGAAAAAACCAGAATAAATTCTCGTTTGGAAAAACGAAAAAGGGTTAAAAACACAAAAGACAGCAATAACACGACCAAAACAATGATGAGTTGCGCCGCTTCGATCCCTAAAGCAAAAGCAAGCATAGGAAGCATTTTGTCGGGCGCTTCGCCGGGAAGTAAATCTTTGAAATAATTGGAAAATCCTAAGCCATGGATTAATCCAAAAAACAAGGTGATGCCCCCGATAAAGGTGAGATTCTCTTTGGGTTTTGATTTTCCAGCGGTTGCCAAATTGTAAAGCGCCGTTAGTAAAATCGTAATCGGAATAAGAAATTCAATCAAAGTAGGTTGTACCCGGACAACATTCAAGACCGCCAAAAACAAAGATAACGTGTGGCCTAGGGTAAAAAGAGAGACGAACAAAAGGATACGTTTCCAGTCTTTTCCCGTATAAGGAACCGTGAGTACTACCAAAAAAAGGAGGTGGTCGTAGCCGTTTAAGTCGAGTACGTGTTCAAGACCGAATTTAAAAAAAATCCAGAAATCAGTCATAGCATTGCAAACGAAGGTTAATTAGGGTAAACTTACAAAATATTTTTCACAGCGAAAAAACCCAAAAGTAAAAACGGTATTTTTTTGGTCATATTTCAGAAAAAACGGTATTTTTAGGGCATAAAATCAATAGTATTATGTCTATAGCAGATTTATTTGACAGTGAGTTCAAAAGCCGGAATAAAGGGCATTTTTCGGCCATCGTTCGCGTGGCGATTGCCGATGGTGATTTAACCAATGAGGAGCGCAACTTTTTGGATAAATTGGCCGTACAGTTGGAAATTTCCGATGAAGAATATGCCGAAATTTTAGCCAATCCATTAAAATATCCAATCAACCCTCCCTATTCGTATGCGATGCGATTGGAGCGATTGTATGATTTGTCACGGATGGTGTACGCCGATAAAGTATTGGGGCCGAAACAAAAGGAAATCCTTACGCGTTTTGCCTTAGCCTTGGGGTTTACGCCCGGAAACGTTCAGTATATCGTTGATAAAGCGTTGTCCCTTTTAGTACTAAATGCCGATTTGGATACTTTTGTGTATGAAATGCGACACATGTACAAATAATATAAAAGTCCCGCGTGAACGGGACTTTTTTTTGACGTTTAAATACCTATTACAGCGCGTCACGCATAAATTCTTCGGCTTTCGTCACCATATTTTCGCTTCCGCAAAAAAACGGTACCCGTTGGTGTAACTCCGTGGGTTGAATTTCCATAATCCGTTGGTAACCATCGGAGGCTTTTCCGCCGGCTTGCTCAGCAATAAACGCCATCGGATTGCATTCATACAACAGTCTCAATTTCCCATTCGGCGCTTTGAAACTGGTAGGGTAAATATAAATACCGCCCTTGATCATGTTGCGATGCATGTCGGAAACCAAACTCCCGATATAGCGTGAAGTGTACGGACGATCGCCCTCTTCCAACTGGCAATACTTTATATAATTTTTTACCCCTTGTGGAAAATGCACGTAATTCCCTTCGTTAATCGAATAGATGGTTCCGTCTTTCGGGTATTGCATGTTCGGATGCGAAAGGTAAAAAGTACCGATGGCTGGGTTGAGTGTAAATCCATTCACCCCATGTCCCGTAGTGTACACCAGCATCGTTGAAGTGCCATAAATCACATAGCCTGCCGCCACTTGATTGACGCCCGGCTGTAAAAAATCGGCTAAAGTTACAGGCGTCCCCACAGGAGTAACCCGACGAAAAACCGAGAAAATAGTACCCACCGAAACGTTGACATCAATATTGGACGAACCATCCAAAGGGTCCATAAGCACTACATACTTATTATTGTGGCTATTGTCGCTGCCGGCCACCGTGATAAAATCGTCGTTTTCTTCGGAAGCAATACCACATACAATTTCGCGATTGATTAGGGTTTGAATGAAAACTTCATTGGCATACACATCCAACTTCTGTTGGTCCTCACCTTGCACATTGGTATCGCCAGCAGCGCCGACTATATCGACCAAACCCGCTTTGTTTACTTTGTAATTGACAACCTTAGCCGCCAAACGAATAGAGTTGATAATGCGCGATAACTCGCCTGTCGAATACTGAAAATCGGTTTGTTTTTCAATGATAAATTCCCCTAAGGTTTTGTTGCGTTCTTCCATTTACGAAATCGTTGTAGTTGTGCTGCAAATATCCTATTTTTTCGGAATTAATTCGACAATTCCTGCGAAAATAATTCTACGCACAATTCCCGCGACTTCCTCTATCTTTGTGGAACCTAAAAAACCGAAAAATGAAAGCAAAACATTTCTTTACCGTACTCGCTGTAACCGCCACCACATGGGTTTGTTCAGCGCAAATCAACCTTGGCGAACGGGCACTCGGAGCGCTTCAAAAAGGCGTTGCTGGGTTTACGTTTTCCAACGAGCAAGCCGCCGCTTTGGCCAAAGAAGGCGTTCGAAAACTCGATTCGGCCAACGTGGTAGCATGCCCCAATGACGGATACACCTTACGCCTTAATCGCGTCTTTGGCAAACACGCCAATGAGAATGGATTGCAACTCAACTATAAAGTTTATTTAACCAAAGAAGTCAACGCTTTTGCTTGTGCCGATGGCAGTGTCCGTGTGTATTCGGGGTTGATGGACATCATGGACGACAACCAACTATTGGCGGTCATTGGTCATGAAATTGGCCATGTGGTTAATGAAGACTCAAAAGATGCCATGCGTGCCGCTTTGAAAAAAAGTGCGGTGTTGGATGCGCTTGCCTCACAATCGGATAAAATTGGTAAGGTAACCGACGGGGAAGCCGGGCAAATTGCGAGTGTTTTGCTCGATAGTAAACACAGCCGCAGCCAGGAAAATGATGCCGATACGTTTGCCTATGAATTTATGAAAAAGCATGGCTATGATGTTAATGCGGTAGAATCGGCTTTTTTAATTTTAGCGAAACTCAGCGAAGGCGGACAATCGGACTTTATAAGCCGTATGTTGAGCTCGCATCCCGACCCTACTGCCCGAGCGCAAAAAGCCCGTGAACGCGCCATCGCCGACAAACGCTACAAAGCCTACGTACAAAAACCCATTAACAACAAAGCGCCTGTGGTGAAAAAACCAACAACTAAGCGCCCTACCAAAAAAAGGAGAAGGTAATGACTATCCGCCCCGCCCAACCTAACGACATGAAGCAGGTACTCGAACGGATTCGAGAGCTAGCGCTATTTGAAAAAGAACCTGAAGCCGTGGTCATTACTGAGGCCGACCTGATACGCGATGGATTCGCAACACCGCCCCTTTTTCAGTGTTTGGTGGCGGAAGAAAACGATACGTTGCTGGGAATTGCCCTCTTTTATTACAGGTATTCCACTTGGAAAGGGAAAACCATTCATTTGGAAGATTTGATTGTCAAAGCATCCGAACGGGGTCGCGGCATTGGCATGGCGTTATACCGAGAAGTGATTCGTCGTGGCCAAGAAGAAGGGGTGCACCGCATCGAATGGGCCGTATTGGACTGGAATACTCCTGCGATTCGTTTCTACGAAAAATCGGGAGCACGCGTATTACCCGATTGGCGCGTGGTGCAAATGGACGAAAAGGGGATCGCCACCTTTTTGGAAAAAAAGGGATAATTTTTAATCCGTTTAGGCGCCCTGAAAAGAAGAATTGCTTAGTTTTGGATTTCATTTTTTTAAATCCCAATCTTCATGAAATTATTCAAATTTGGTGGGGCCTCTGTAAAAGATGCCGAAGGTGTAAAAAATGTGTTGCATGTACTGCAAACCGTGGGACACGAAGAGGTGGTCATCATCGTTTCGGCGATGGGCAAAACGACCAATGCCTTGGAAGAAGTAATCAAAAACTATTTCGAAAAATCGAAAGCCTTTCATGCCTCGCTGCAGGAAGTTCGAAAATACCATAACCAAATATTATTGGAGTTGTTTGACGATGAAAACCATGAGGTGTTTTATGCCGTCAACAGTCATTTTGCCGATTTAGAATATTTTTTACGCAGCAACAAATCGCCCAATTACAATTTTGTCTACGACCAAGTGGTAAGTTATGGCGAAATTGTTTCCACCACCATTGTCAGTCATTATTTTAATGAAAAAGGACTTGCAAACCAATGGGTGGACGTGCGCAATTTGATTAAAACCGACGCTACCTACCGCGATGCTTTGGTCGATTGGGAACAAACACAAAAGCGCATCTCCAAACAAATCAAGAAAAAAGGGCTCTACATCACCCAAGGGTTTCTAGGTTCGGATGAAAACAATTTTACCACCACCCTAGGTCGTGAAGGTTCGGATTATACGGCGGCGATTTTTGCCTATTGTATAGGTGCTGAAAGTGTAACCATTTGGAAAGACGTCCCTGGAGTTTTAAATGCCGACCCACGGTACTTTGAAAACGCCACCCTTTTACATCAAATTTCCTACCGAGAAGCCATTGAGCTTGCATTTTATGGGGCTTCCGTCATTCACCCTAAAACTTTACAACCCTTGCAACGCAAAGAAATTCCGTTGTATGTCAAATCGTTTGTCAATCCACTTTTACCTGGAACTAGCGTGTCAAAAGGCGCTGATCTCGAACCCAAAACGGCATGTTTTATCGTGAAAAAAAATCAGTTGCTCATTTCGTTAGCAGCCATCGATTTCTCCTTTATTATGGAGGAAAACATCAGCGAAATTTTTGCGCTTTTGCATCAATATAAAATTAAAGTCAGTTTAATTCAAAATACCGCCATCAGTTTTACCGTTTGCGTGGAAGATAAATTTGGTCATTTTGAAAAATTGAAATCGGTGCTTTCTAAGAAATTCAAAGTGGCTTACAACGAAAATGTTTCATTATACACCATCCGCCATTTTACTCCCGAAGCAGCGACTATGGTTGAAAAAGGAAAAACCGTTTTGGTGCGACAAACCTCACGCGAAACCCTACAATTGGTTACCAAAGAATAATTCCTGATTTTTAGCGTTCCATAATCACCAAGGAAATACTACTTTTGAAGGACACGAGTGATTACGGGTATGCGGATATTTTGGGTATGGGTACTACTTTTCGGTTGTTTTTGGGGCTTGTCAGCACAAGAAGTGGGGGTGCCTTTCAAAAGCAAAAAGATTGCCTTTTCCCGCGACACCCTCACGTTACACCCCGTGAGTATTTTAAAAACAGCCTTTCAACTGACCGATGCCCGTGGGAATCCCATTGATAGTAAGAGTTATACCGTAGATTATGCCCGGGCAAAACTCTGGTTTGCTCCCCAATTTCAATCCAAAGACTCCCTCGTAGTTCGGTTTCAAACGTATCCCGAATTTCTTACCCAATCGTATGCCCAATATGATAGCAAACGGGTGGTGCCTAATGAAGCGGGGATTTTGGTCACCGTAAAAAAAGACCCCATTAGCACCTTTAAACCTTTTGATGGACTGACCACTACGGGAAGTATCAGCCGCGGGATTACCATTGGAAACAACCAAAATGCTACGGTAAATTCGAACTTGGACCTACAAATCAGCGGAAAAATTTCGGATAAAGTGAGTTTGCGCGCCTCAATTCAAGACAGCAACATTCCGCTGCAAGATGGCGGATACTCGCAACGACTGGATGAATTTGATCAAATTTTCGTCGAACTTTTTTCCGACAAATGGAGCATTCGGGCTGGGGATTTATTTCTCGAAAATCGGCATTCCAAATTTTTGAATTTCAATAAAAAAGTACAAGGCATCAACACCCGTTTTACGTTGGGTGGCCCCAAAAACAAAACCGAACTCTTTGCCTCAGGAGCCGTCGTTCGCGGTCAATATGCTCGAAGTAGTTTCACAGGGCAAGAAGGCAATCAAGGGCCGTATAAATTGCGCGGAAACAACGGCGAATTGTTTGTGTTGGTCATTTCAGGATCGGAACGCGTTTTTGTCAACGGGATTCTATTGACCCGGGGTGAAAATAACGATTATATCATCGATTACAACGCGGGTGAAGTGCGTTTTACCTCACTTTTTCCCATTACTTCTGAGATGCGAATTGTTATTGAATACCAATATGCCGAACGAAGCTATACGCGTTTTGTTACCTATGGCGGCGTACATCATCAAAACGAAAATTGGAATATCGCGGGGTATGTGTATTCTGAAAATGATGTGAAAAATCAACCGTTGCAACAAAGTTTAACGGGCGAACAAGTAACCGTTTTGCAAAACGCTGGGGACAACCTCAACTTAATGGCAGCGCCCTCGGCCTTTGAGGACACTTTTTCTGAGAATAAAATTTTATACAAAAAAGTACTCGTCGGTACCACAGAAATCTTCGAATTTTCAAACAATCCCTCCGATACTTTATTTAATGTCACCTTTACGTTGGTAGGAGCCAATCAAGGAAATTATATTTTGGCCAACAACAATGCGGTGGGTAAAATTTACCAATATGTAGCACCAATTGGCGGTGTTCCTCAAGGGAATTTCGAACCCATCACGCGATTGATTGCGCCCGTGAAATTGCAAATTGCAACGGTATTAGGAGGATATAAACCCAATGAAAAAACAGCGTTGGACTTTGAAGTGGGCGTGAGCAACAACGATTTGAACCTCTTCTCGGCCTTGGATGATGGGAACAATCAGGGTGTGGCGGCGAAATTTAATGGAAAACAGCGTTTGTACACGGGCGCCTTTTCGATCAATGCTTTGGCCAATGTGCAATTGATTCAGCAGGACTTTCGTACGGTCGAGCGTTTGTTCAATATTGAATTTAATCGGGATTGGAATTTGAATACCGCCGTGACGGGAACCCAACTCTTGGCGGGAACGGGCTTGGAATTTGAATTTAAAACCAAAGGTGCTTTCGCGTATCAATTTGAGCGCCTAGATTTGGGAATCGTTTTCGCCGGAAATCGACACAGCATCAAAGGACAGTTTCGCGATACCAAATGGTGGATCGTGCAACAAGCTAGTGCGCTGGAAAGTCAAGGAACGCTTACCCACAGTCGTTTCACCCGCAATCGTTCGGTGGTGAAGCGGCATTGGGGCAAAAATTGGGTCGGTGGCGAGCAACAATGGGAGGATAATGAAGAAAAAGACGCAACCACAGGGAACTTGAGTGCCTTGAGTCAGCGGTTTCGTGAAGTAGGCCTTTGGGTGGGACGCGGCGATACGACCAAAGTCTTTGTTGAAATGGGTTGGTACCACCGAAAAAACGATAGTTTGCAAAATGGAGCCGTACGACGGGTGAATACTTCCAACCGATTTTTTCTAAAAACACGGTTGTTGCAAACCGCCAAATCCAATTTACTTTTGTTTGCCAACTACCGCCGATTGACCTACAACGATGCGTCACGACCAGACGAACCCTCGTTAAACTCGCGATTGGTCTACAACGATCGGTATTGGGGTCAGTTGGTACAAGTGACAACCGCGGTTGAAACGGCCTCAGGTACGTTGCCACAACAAGAGTTTACGTATTTGGAGGTAAATGCTGGGCAGGGTGTATATATGTGGAACGATTATAATGGAAACGGCATTCAGGAATTACAGGAGTTTGAAGTCGCCCCATTTCCTGATTTAGCCAAATACGTTCGGGTATTTTTGCCCAATCAAATTTTTGTAAAAACACATCAAAACAAATTTTCACAATCCCTTATTCTCAATCCAGCGGCATGGATAAATGGCAAAGGATTCAAAAAGTGGCTGTCCCATTTTTACAACCAAACCGCCTTCACCATTGATCAAAAAACACAACGGGTAGGCGAACGTTTTCATCTAAATCCTTTTGATCCCGGTTCAGAAAACTTGTTGGGGCTCAATGAATCGTTTCGCAACAGTTTGTTTTTTAATCGGGGACGCCAGTTGCATTCCATGACCTATACCTATTTACTAACCAAAGTGCGCACCCTACTCTCGGTGGGATCACAAGAAAATCAGCTGCGTTCCCATCAATTGCAATACGCCCATTTGTGGCGCAAAACATGGTTGTTCAATTTTGAATCGTCGTGGAGTTCAAGCACTGGCATTTCAGACAACTTTGCCGCTCGAAATTTTGAATTGGAAGCTACCCAATGGTTGCCCAAAGTATCGTATTTGTTTTCGGCCAATACGAGTGTGAGTCTTTTCTATGAACAAAAGTCCAAAAAGAATATACTTACCGACGGCGAGCAACTCCACCAACAACGGTTTGGCGCTTCCATCAATTACATTGGGTCGAAACAGTTTACGCTAACGGGAGAATATTCGTACTACCAAAATGACTTTTCGGGCAATACGAACAGTCCAGTTGCTTTCCAAATGTTGGAAGGATTACAACCGGGACGCAATGGGACTTGGCGTATTTTGCTACAGAAAAATTTGACAAAATATTTAGACCTCAACCTCAACTACCTCGGCCGACAGTCGGAAAACACCAAGACGATACATACCGGGAGTGTACAATTGCGCGCTTTTTTCTAAAAAGTATCACTTATAGAGCTTAATTTTTGTGCTTTTAAGAGTCAAATTTAAATCCAAACCCTATGAAAAAACTCATTCTGCTCTGTGTGGCATTCTTGTGTTTGCAAGTTGGAGCGCAAGAGGCAAAGCCGCAGGAAAAAACAAAGCCACTAGCAACAAAGCCAAAAAACTGACCGCAGCCGAAGAGAAAGAAAATATAAAAGAATCGACCCTATCGAAAGCCGCTGAAAAAAAGGTAAAAGACAAAGTCACGGGCACCTACAAAGGACGAAAAGTATATACGGGGCCGCGCGGTGGAAAATATTACATCAATAAAAATGGGAATAAAACCTATATTGATGGCGCGCGCGAAGAATAAAAGCTGTTCCCCAAAAAATCAAAAACCGTTTATGTTGAGAAGCGGTTTTTTTTGTAATTAAAAATTTAAGGTTGTCGAAATTATTTATTTCTTATTTTTAGTTTTTAAAAACACTTTGTTTCCTTTTTCATCAGGTTATAAAATCTAAAAAAAAAGTTTATGTCCGATCAAGACGTTATCACTGATTATCTTGGAAGTTACATATTTACCGTTGAAGAATGGGATTCCTTAAAAGTACAAGACCCCAATCTCTATGATTTTCTTCAAAAGAATAAATATCATATCATAAAAAAAGTTACCGATAAAGGAACTATTTATCAAGTAACTATATATAAACAATAACATGAAACTGCCACAATTTTTAGTGCTATTTCCATACTTTATTTTTTCACAACCACTGCAAATTGAATGGCAGAATAGAATTGGTGGTTTTGAAATTAATTTGAATAGTGTCGCTCAACATACAATTGATGGGGGTTATATAATTGGAGGGTCTTCAAATTCAAACTTATCAGGAGATAAAACTGAAAATTCCAGAGGTCTTTTTGATTATTGGATTGTCAAAACAAACAATTCAGGGATAATAGAATGGGATAAAACTATAGGAGGTAGCGCCCCAAATGGCTGGGAACAAGATATTTTGACAGATCTAAAACAGACACTAGATGGTGGATACATCATATGTGGAATATCTGATTCCCCTATTTCAGGTGATAAAAATGAAAATTCTATTGGAAATGTTGATTTTTGGGTTATAAAATTAAACTCTTTTGGTGTGATTGAATGGCAAAATACTATTGGTGGTATGAATGCGGATGAACCTTATTCTATTTTACAAACTATTGATGGAGGTTTTCTAGTATCAGGACAATCACAATCAAACATTTCAGGTGATAAATCGGAAAATTCAAGGGGTTTGAAAGACTATTGGGTCGTCAAGCTAAATCAACTTGGTCAAATTGAATGGGATAAAACAATAGGGGGCAATGGAAACGATGTAATCAGTGAGACTCTTCAGTTAGAAAATGGAAATTTTATTTTGTTAGGATTTTCTAATTCTAATATTTCTGGTGACAAAACTGAAAATTCAAAAGGATCAAATGATTACTGGATAATTGAAATTAATTCGCTCGGAGAAATAATTTGGCAAAAAACCATAGGCGGGGATGGTTCTGACATTTCAACATCCTTAATTAAAACAACAAACAACACGCTCTTACTTGGCGGACATTCCTCCTCATCAATTTCAGGCGACAAGACAGAAAGTTGTAGAGGTTTTTCCGATTATTGGATTGTAGAGTTAAGCTCTTCAGGAGATATTCTTTGGCAAAAAACAATAGGTGGAAATCAAGAAGACATATTATTGGCAATAACTGAAAGCAATGATAACAATTACTTGTTATCGGGCAATTCAAGATCAGGCGTTTCAGGAGATAAAACTGATCCGTTATACGGAATAGCAGGTGTAGATTCTTGGATTGTAAAAATTAATCCTCTTGGTGACATTTTATTTCAAAAAACTATTGGAAGTTCTGGAGATGATGGATTCAATTCAATTTTACAAGAAAATGATGGCGGAATTTTTCTTTCAGGAGGGACAAACTCTCCATCAACAAATGATTTAAATGAATTACCTATTGGGATAAATGACTACTGGATTCTTCGGCTTACAGAGTCGTTGGACATCCCCTCGTATCCCGACAAAGCAATTTTTTCAATAGCTCCTAATCCAACCAATTCCAATGTTTCCTTGCAATGGCAACCCGATGGTAATCCTATCACTCTAGGTTTGTATTCTCCATTGGGCCAACTCCTTTCCCAACAAACCGATCAGTCGGGATTCGTTACGGTTGAACTCCCAGAGGCAATTGGCTTTTATTTTTTAAAAATAAATAGTCATCCCTTAAAAAACAAATAACTGCCTGATTGTTATTTTATTACAATAAAATTTAGCTAGAAATAGATGATAATTATTGCCAAAAATGGTATATTTGAGTATAAAATAGTGGCAATATGTTAGGCAAAATAAAACCCGATTTACAACAAAATTTATTCAAAACTAG
>NZ_JAPZUB010000051.1 GCF_027533505.1 Flavobacterium sp.
TTATTTTGCCTAACATATTGCCACTATTTTATACTCAAATATACCATTTTTGGCAATAATTATCATCTATTTCTAGCTAAATTTTATTGTAATAAAATAACAATCAGACAGTTATTTGTTTTTTAAGGGATGACTATTTAACCTAATTGACATATGCTTCGTCTGTCGTTAAACTTTAATAATTGAAAATTAATTTTTGTGCCTAACTATTTCATATAACATTCGAATTTTATTTTTGCCTTAAGAAATAAGAATAATATAATGTGCCTCAAAAAAAGAATAAATGAAAAAAGGGTCTGAAAATGCGGGGATAATTCTAATGGTAATCGGCTTCTCACATTCATGAAAGTAATGCAAAAAGTATGGGACTAAATCCCTTTACGCACTAATGAATATGTGCTAGAGGGTTGTGGAATTGTGCTCTTTTCCATTAGAATGGATACGAGTATGCAACCTAAATAATAGGTTATAATTCAAACGCCGTACTATTTTTAATTTCCCCAATCATAAACGAACTATGGGTGCTGCCAATATGCTGCAAACGCGTCAGTTTAGTCACCATAAAATCGCGATAGGCCTCCATATCCTTTACGGCAATTTTTAAAATATAATCGTAATCGCCACTCACATGAAAACATTCCAAAACCTCAGAAAGTTGGACTACTTCCGCTTCAAACCGCACTAAATAATCTTTGGTATGCTGGATTAACTTGATATGACAAAAAACGATAAACGATTGGTCAATTTTTTTTCGATCCAATAAAGCTACATACCCTTTGATAAGTCCTTCGCGTTCCATCTTTCGAATGCGTTCATACACGGCGGTGACCGACATTTGCAGTTTTACCGCCATTTCTTTGTTGGTCATTCGGGCATCATTTTGCAAAAACCCTACAATTTTTTTGTCGATTGCGTCCATCGGATAAATTTTCAGTGAATAGATTATAATTCCGTAAAAATAAAAACATTATACTATATTACTTGACTTTGACAGTTTTATTTTCTATATATTAAAATTTATGTTGAAAATTTATAACTAAAATTTGATATTTGAAAAACTAATTCACTACATCCTATGGAAAATCAGCATCGTATGGCCTTTCATCCGGCCGATCATATTCAAGACTTGCAATATTTTGGCGAATTTGGGGGCGTGAATCCCTCGATTTCGGATTCCTCCACCTATACCTTTTTGTCGGCCAAGACCATGTTTGACACTTTTGAGGGCAATGCCGAGGGCTGTTATTTATACTCGCGGCATTCCTCTCCTATGAATTTGTATTTGGGTCAGGCCCTTGCCGCTATGGAGGGAACCACGGGAGCCAACGTTACCGCATCGGGGATGGGCGCCATTACTTCGGTATTGTTGCAGCTTTGCGCCAGTGGAGACCAAATCGTTTCGAGTCGTACGATTTATGGCGGTACCTATGCCTTCATGAAAAATGTATTGCCCAAGTGGCACATTCAAACGCGTTTTGTTGACATCACCAAATTGGACGTAGTTGAAGCCGCCATTACCCCGCATACCAAAGTGTTGTATTGTGAAACGGTGAGCAATCCATTATTGGAAGTCGCCGATATTCAAGGATTAGCCCAATTGGCCAAAAAATACAATTTAAAACTTGTTGTCGACAATACCTTTTCTCCCTTGCAAGTTGCCCCTGCACAATGGGGCGCCGATGTAGTGATTCACAGTTTAACCAAATTTATCAATGGAAGCTCCGATACGGTCGGAGGTGTCATTTGTAGTTCGCAAGAATTCATCAATGATTTGCGTAATGTCAATGATGGGGCGTGTATGTTGTTGGGGCCAACTATGGATAGCTTGCGCTCGGCTTCGATATTGAAAAACCTACGTACCTTACATATTCGCATGAAACAACACAGCCATAATGCCATGTATTTGGCCTCACAATTTGAAAAAGACGGATTGAAAGTGGTTTACCCGGGCTTGAAAAGTCACCCGAGCCATGCTATTTTAACCAACCAAATGAATCCCGAATACGGCTATGGTGGAATGATGACGTTGGATGTAGGAACGTTGGACCGTGCCAATGCCTTGATGGAATTGATGCAACACAACAATTTGGGATACTTGGCGGTAAGTCTTGGATTTTATAAAACCTTATTCAGTGCACCGGGCACCTCTACTTCGAGCGAAATTCCATTAGAAGAGCAAAAAGAAATGGGATTGACCGATGGCTTGATTCGTTTTTCGATAGGTTTGGATAATGACATTGAACGTACCTATCAAAAAATGACCGATTGCATGCGGAAGTTAGGGATACTGTAGTCGTGTAGAACTAAATATAAACAAAAAGGTATCGTCTTCAGATACCTTTTTTTGTGTCGTTATGATGCCTGATTCAACTTACTATTTTTATAACTAAAGCCAAAATAAATTGACAATCCAATAAGGAGCCAAATCGAGAAGTACAACCAATTCCAAACACTCAATTCGGCCATCATATACAAACAGCTTACCAAGCCAAGCAGCGGAATTAAGGACAAATTCTTCTGATAGGCCCAAGCACCCAAGGCCAAGAGTACAATAATAAAAATCCACATGGGAATTTTGTGCGAAAACAAGGCCCATCCCGATTCGTATTTCAAATCGGTATTTATCGGCAATGCATCGACTAGCGAATGATAGGCTTTGGTATCTTCGGCAAACGATTGAAGTGTTTTTTCTAAATCGACTTCTTTAGTTTTGACCAATTTTAAATCATACAAATACTGAACCACTTGGGCCGCCTCAGCTTCTTTTAATGAAGTCACTATCGTCGTTGGACTGTTGAGTTGCTTTTTATTGGTTATAAAATCGACCACCCCTTGTTTATTGAAGTAAAAGGAGCCCATCAAGCCTAAAAATAACATGACTGGGAAAATGTATTTGGCGTTAACATAGGGGGTTTTAAACTTACCACGAGGTACATCAGGACGGTTTTGCAACACCAATACCCCGGCACAGACCAAAACAAAAGCAAACAAAGTACCAATACTACACAAGTCGGTCACCAACGTAAGATTTAAGAAAAGAGCAGGAATAGCCACCACAAATCCGGTCACAATTGTAGCATACGATGGCGTTTTATAGCGCGGATGCACTCGTGAGAAACGTTTTGGCAACAACCCATCGCGACTCATACTCATCCAAATACGAGGTTGCCCCATTTGAAAAACCAAGAGCACACTGGCCATCGCTACAACGGCACTCACCGCTATAATCCCCGACATCCATTTCAGATCTAATTGATCAAATACAAAAGCTAAAGGATCACCTACATTCAATTGGTCATAGGAAACCATACCGGTCAACACCAAGGCTATGATTATGTATAAAACAGTACAAATGATAATCGCCCACATCATTCCTTTGGGCAAATCGCGTTGCGGGTCTTTGCATTCTTCGGCGGTAGTTGAAATCGCATCAAAACCGATGTAAGCAAAAAATACAGCCGACACCCCTTTTAGTATACCGCCCACGCCATTGGGGGCAAAAGGGTTCCAATTGTCGGTGTCGACATAAAATATTCCCACCGCAATCACCAACAAAATAATACACAACTTCACCACCACCATGAGATTACTAGCATTGCGCGACTCTTTCATGCCACGATACACCAAATACGTAATTAAAATAATGATTAACAGCGCAGGTAAATCGGCCACCAAATGCAAACCAGCTATTGTAGGTGATGTGGTCCAAGCCGTATGCGCCGCTTGGAGGGCCGGACTTAAATCGGCAAAAGGTTTTCCGCTTTGCAATAAGGCAGTTGCTTCGGCAAATCCTTTGGAAGCGGATAAATAGTCCATTTGTATCCATTGTGGCAAATGAATGCCTCCACTTTCAAGCAATCCTGTAAAATAATCACTCCAAGAAATCGCCACGGTTATGTTCCCAATGGCATACTCCATAATCAAAGCCCATCCTATAATCCATGCAATAAGTTCGCCAAATGCCACATACGAGTACGTATAAGCACTCCCCGAAACGGGTACCATAGAAGCAAATTCAGCGTAAGCAAAAGCAGCAAAACTACAGGCTAAGGCCGTAAAAAGAAATAGAAAAATCACTGCGGGGCCCCCATCGGCACTTGCTTTTCCAATGGTACTAAAAATTCCAGCACCAATAATGGCTGCAATCCCAAAAGCGGTCAAATCCCTAGCGGTGAGATGCTTTCCAAGCGCATGATGTCCATCGGACTCATTTTGGGCAACTTGTTGAAGGATATCATGAACCGATTTTTTTCGAAATAATTGGGAAAACTTCATGGTGTATTCGCTTTTTTTAGGCTAACAAATATAAACTTTTATTTGAAAGTGAACGGCTCCCTGTTTTCACTCGTATAGTCAAAAACTATTTAATGATAAAAACTAATAATAAAAACCAATATATAATCCTTGAAGATGTATGTACTTTTGTGGTGTCAAAAACAATTTTTAATTTTTAAACAACATAATTATGTCATTAGTAGGAAAAAAATTCCCAAACATTACCGTAGATGCCATCTCTTTTATGGGAGACAATTTGCGTATTAACATTTTGGATGAAGCTGTGAAGAACAACAAAAAAGTATTGTTGTTTTGGTATCCCAAAGATTTCACTTTCGTTTGTCCTACAGAGTTGCATGCGTTTCAAGCGGCTTTAGAAGAATTTGAAGCACGTAACACGACCGTTATTGGAGCTTCTTGTGACACCAACGAAGTGCATTTTGCTTGGTTGAATACCGCCAAAAACAACGGTGGTATTGAAGGAGTTACCTATCCTTTATTGGCCGACACTACACGTAATTTGTCGTCAGCTTTAGGTATTTTGGATATCGAAGCAGGGGAATACAACGAAGATACTGACACGGTACTTTTGGAGGGATCTAATGTGACTTTCCGTGCTACCTATTTGATTGACGAAACCGGTAAAATTTTCCACGAAAGCGTAAACGACATGCCTTTGGGACGCAACGTTCAAGAGTACCTTCGTTTAATTGATGCGTACACGCATGTACAAACCAAAGGTGAGGTTTGTCCTGCCAATTGGGAAAAAGGAAAAGAAGCGATGAATGCTGATCGCAACAGTACGGCTTCGTATTTATCAAATCACTAATAGCAACTAAATTAGGCCAACGTTTCAGGTTTGGGAAGTATTCATTATCTCAAACTTGAAACGGGAAGCCCAATGCTAAAAATATAATCTCATGTTTCAAGAACTAACACAAGATAATCTAGCCGAAATCGTGGCTCAAAACGAAACGGTTGTGGTTCAATATGCGGCCTCCTGGTGTGGAAATTGCCGTATTATGAAACCTAAATTCAAAATGTTGGCAGCTCAACACGAGCACGTTCCCTTTTTGATTGTAGATGCTGAACAATTTCCCAACTCCCGACAGTTGGCCAAAGTAGATAACTTACCTACTTTTGCAACCTTCAAAAATGGCGCGTTGGTCAATCAAACCCAAACCAATAAAGCCGAAGTTTTGGCCGAATTGGTTCAAGAAGTCCTTTAAAATTCAACCGATTTTTGGGAAAGGTACTATGGCAACTTACCTTAGTTATCAAATTCTCCCAGTATAAATTACGAAGACCAAACTATGAAACTTCCAGTCATTAAACACTTAACCCAATTCATTGAAGACAATGACCAAGATTATTTGGTGGAAACGATCGAAGTATTGGAAAATCTCACTGAGCTCGAATCCTTAAAAGACGAAGAACTCGATGTGATTGGGGAACTTATTTCCAACCTTTACGGTGCTTTGGAAGTCCATAAAATGATACGTGAAGGCAAAGACAAAAAAACAGCGCTCAACGATTTTATGAAGCGCGTTTTAGGGTCTATCGACAAAGCCTAATTAAAGTGTCCTACGGGGCGCTTTTTTTATGTTCACTCGTGAATTAATTTCATGCCAATGGTATACCGATTCCGTTAAAAAATAGTATTTTTGTGCTTTAAAAATGATACCCATGGCACAAATTACTTTGGGCGGAAATCCCGTTCACACCTCAGGAAACTTACCCGAAATAGGCACGAAAGCGCCTGCTTTTGAATTAGTAAAAAATGACTTATCCACCGCTACATTAGCTGATTTTACAGGTAGTAAAGTGGTTTTAAATATCTTCCCAAGTATTGACACACCGACGTGTGCGACTTCTGTTCGTACGTTTAATGCGAAAGCGGCTGCATTGGAAAACACTAAAGTTTTGTGTATCTCACGGGATTTACCTTTTGCCCAAAAACGATTCTGTGGGGCAGAGGGCATTGAAAATGTAATCAATTTATCTGATTTTAAATCGGGGGCCTTCGGAAAAGCTTATGGATTGGAATTGACCGACAGTGCGTTGGCTGGATTGCATTCTCGTGCTGTAGTTGTATTGGATGAAAACGGAACCGTAATTCATGCTGAGCAAGTGGCCGAAATCGCCAATGAACCCAATTACGAAGCCGCATTGAATGCTTTACAATAGGCTATGGAATTTCAGCGTGATCGCACTTTTTTTACCGGTCGATTAAAAAGTATTCGTTTTGCTGTACAAGGCGCGTACAAATTGGCTACCACCGAACACAGCGTCATGGTCCAATTGAGTATCGGCGTTTTGATTACGGGGGCTGGTTTCTATTTTGACATTTCACTCACCGAATGGATGTTGCAAACACTTGCCATCGGTTTGGTGTTGGCGGTCGAAAGTTTGAATACCGCAGCGGAAAAAATTGCTGATTTCATTCACCCAGAATACCACGCAAAAATTGGATTTATCAAAGATATTGCAGCAGGAGCAGTTTTTTTTGCCGCCGCAACAGCAATAACCGTTGGATGTCTGATCTACCTCCCCAAAATCGTTTCATTTTTTTAGTACATTTATAAAAATTTAGCGCATTAATGGCTCCCAAAAAATCACAAAACACATCCACAGAAAACGAAAGTTCACCGATTTCATCCTTCAAAATGAAACGTCAGTACCAATTTATCTTGGGAAGTCTTTTCTTGCTTTTGGCATTGGCAATGGGTGTAGCGTTTATCTCGTATTTTGTGAATGGCCATGTCGATCAAAGTGTCGCTAATGCATTTATTGACCGTGAAAAAGAAGCGCAAAATTGGATGGGAAAATCGGGCGCATGGATGGCCGAAACCTTAATTCCAAACGGTTTTGGAGTGGCATCCTTCCTTTTGGTAAAATTGCTTTTTGTAACTGGGGCATTCATGGCCTTAGACCTTCCCCTGAAACGATTAAAATCGATGTGGTTTTGGGATTTATTTGCTCTAATTGTGTTGTCTTTACTGTTTGGTTTCTTTGCCAATTCCCTTCCTGAGTTGGGAGGCACCGTTGGATTTGAAATCAATTCCTTTATACAAGATTACATCGGAAAAACGGGAACACTTCTTGTTTTGGTGTTTTGTATTTTACTCTACATGATTTTCAAAATACGTTGGTCACCCGATACGTTAAAAGCGTTTTATGAAAAAAAGAAAGCAGATCTTGAAGCGGATATAGCGGCTACTTCACCTGAAAATAACACACAAGCGGGTGCCTACAATTTAGAAGAATATGCGGTTTCGGACCCAGAAAATACACCCGATTATGCGATTGAAGAATTGGTGCAACCGAAATCTTCTTTTGAAATCGACAAAGAAGCCTTAAAACCCACCATATCCAGTTATTCGGGCATCGATTTGAATCCAAATAAATCCGGATTGAGTCCGATACACGAACCCGATGTAGAACCTGTTTTGGTCACACCAACGCCTCCAATCACCCCTCCTACGCCGCTTTCAACGCCGCTTACTGTTGAACCCCCTAAGGAAATCATTCCCACACAAGACGAATCTTTTGTGATTGAAAAAGCACCGGATGAGGATTTGATTGTAGAAAATTTGGCAGCGAAATTGGTGGAAGATTTTGGCCTTTTTGATCCAACGCTTGAGTTATCGCATTATAAGTTTCCTACGCTTGAATTGCTCAAAGACTACAGCAGTGTAGGCATCACGATCAATCAGGAAGAATTGGAGGAAAACAAGAATCGAATTGTAGAAACCCTTCGCAATTACAAGATTGACATTGCCCAAATTAAAGCGACAGTAGGCCCCTCAGTGACGTTGTATGAAATCGTACCCGAAGCAGGAATTCGAATTTCAAAAATTAAAAGTTTAGAGGACGATATTGCACTTTCGCTTTCTGCGCTTGGTATACGTATTATTGCTCCTATACCGGGCAAAGGAACCATCGGGATTGAGGTACCCAATAAAAATCCTACTATGGTTCCTATGAAAACAGTCATTGCAGCTTCACGTTTTCAAGAGGCCGAAATGGAACTCCCGATTGCCTTAGGAAAAACCATTTCCAACGAAACATTTGTGGTCGATTTGGCAAAAATGCCTCACTTGTTAATGGCAGGTGCTACGGGACAAGGAAAATCCGTGGGATTGAATGCGGTATTGACCTCGCTATTGTATAAAAAACATCCGGCGGAAGTCAAATTTGTACTGGTCGATCCCAAAAAAGTAGAGCTTACGTTGTTCAACAAAATTGAACGCCATTATTTGGCCAAACTGCCCGATACAGAAGATGCTATTATTACCGATAACAACAAGGTAATCAATACGTTGAATTCGCTTTGTATTGAAATGGACAACCGCTATTCGCTTTTAAAAGATGCGATGGTACGCAATATCAAGGAATACAATGAAAAATTCAAGTCGCGAAAATTGAATCCTGAATTGGGACACCGTTTTCTTCCTTATATCGTATTGGTCGTTGATGAATTTGCCGACCTCATTATGACCGCTGGAAAAGAAGTTGAAACCCCCATTGCACGATTAGCCCAATTAGCACGCGCCATTGGTATTCACCTTATTATCGCGACACAACGTCCCTCGGTAAATGTCATTACGGGAATTATTAAAGCCAATTTCCCAGCGCGTATCGCATTTCGTGTAACCTCAAAAATTGATTCACGCACCATTTTGGATACCCAGGGTGCGGAACAACTTATTGGTCGTGGAGACTTGTTGTATACCAATGGGAATGATTTAGTTCGGGTGCAATGTGCCTTTGTGGACACCCCCGAAGTAGAGAAAATTGTGGATTATATTGGATCACAAAAAGCCTATGCTACCGCCTATCAATTGCCCGAATATGTGGGAGAAGAAGGAAGTAATGTTAACCTAGAATTTGATATCTCTGAACGCGACCCCATGTTTCGCGAAGCCGCTGAAATAATCGTTACCGCACAACAAGGTTCGGCATCATTATTGCAGCGCAAATTAAAATTGGGCTACAATCGGGCCGGTCGTTTGATTGACCAGTTGGAAGCAGCAGGTATCGTGGGTCCTTTTGAAGGGAGCAAAGCACGAACGGTCAATATTCCCGATTTGGTCGCTTTGGAACATTTTTTTACTAACGAACAAAACGAAAATTAGAATGAAAAAGTTTTTAGCGCTGATTATGCTACTAACCATAAGTGTATCTACCCAAGCACAAGATAAGCGGGCGAAAAACCTGCTCGACCAAGTGACGGCTAAAATCAAAAGCTATGATAATATAGTCATTGATTTTAAATACACTCTCACCAATACCAAAGAAAATATCAATCAAGAAAGCAAAGGAAATGTAACCTTACAAGGGAACAAATACGTGCTCAACTTTATGGGGGCAACCAAAATTTTTGACGGAAAAAAAACGTACACCATTGTCCCTGAAGACGAAGAGATTACTATTTCTAGCGTCAATGATGCGGATGAAAAAGCCATTACTCCCAATAAAATGCTAACTTTTTTTAACAAAGGGTATAAGTATGTTTGGGACATTCAACAAAACATTAACGGTCGAAAAATACAATTGATTAAATTGATACCCACCAATACCAAAGACCAACGCAAAGAAATTTTGCTCGGTATTGATACCCAAACGAAAACCATTTACAATTTGATTGAGATTGGGAAAAACGGGACCCGTACCACGCTGACTGTTAATTCTTTTAAAACCAATCAGCCGCTTTCGAAAAATCAGTTTACTTTTGTGGCAGGGAAATACCCAAACTACTACATCAATAAATTAGATTAAGTTCGGTGAAGATAATCGATCGGTATTTACTAAAATCCTTCTGGATTACATTTGCTTCTGTATTTGTAATCCTCTTTTTTATATTCATCCTACAAACCGTTTGGTTATTCATATCCGAATTAGCGGGTAAAGACTTAGACACACTGATGGTTATCAAGTTTTTGATCTTTGCCATGCCCCGAATTATCCCGATGGTGTTGCCCCTTTCAGTGCTGTTGGCCTCTATTATGACCTTTGGTTCCTTGGCCGAAAACTATGAGTTTGCAGCGATGAAGTCGTCGGGGATTTCATTTCAGCGCTCCTTGCGGTACCAAACCTATTTCATTCTGGTATTAACCCTTGTCTCCTTTTTTGTTGCCAATAACATCATTCCTTATGCCGAATACAAATTCACCAACTTCCGTCGAAACATTGCGCAAATAAAACCTGCTTTGGCTATTGCAGAAGGGCAGTTTAGTGAAATTGGAAACTACAGCATAAAAGTTTTAAAGAAAAAAGGCGAAAAAGGCAACTTTCTCGAAGGCGTTACTATTCACCGAAACATCCCTAATGGAGGTGGAAATACAACGGTAATTAAAGCCAAAAGAGGCGAACTCTTGAGCAGTGAGAAGTCCAATACCCTACGGTTGGTTTTGTATGATGGAACTTATTATGAGGATTTGCGTACCACCTATGAAAAACGCAACAATGCCCCTTTTACTAAAGCTACGTTCAAACGCGATGTCTTCAGTATCGACCTTACGAAACTCAACCAAAACAATCAACGCGACATGGAACTGGGGAATACCTTTACGATGTTGAACATTTCGGAATTGAATTATACTTTGGACTCGTTGCAAACCAATTATAAAAAAGAAGCGATTTCGTATGGTGAAAATATTTACAGCCGAACGGGAGCGTTGTCGACTAACACCCTGGGGGAACTTTTTCCAAAAAAAATGCCCCCGCAAGATATTTTAGCCTACCTCACTCCTACCCAAAAAACCGACATTTACCGCTATGCTTACAGTAATGTGGAAAACATTCAATTCACTATCGAAGGTAATCTTTTTGAAATGAATGCCAAGCAGAAGCTAATTAACAAGCATTGGATTGCGATTTACGATAAATTCATGTTGGCTTTTTCCTGCATCCTGATGTTTTTTATTGGAGCGCCTTTGGGATCTATTATTCGCAAAGGAGGCATTGGATTACCCATCGTTTTTTCGGTTATTATTTTTATTATTTTTCACTTTATCAATACCTTCGGCAAACGTTTGGCTCAAGAAAATGGAATTCCTCCTTTTATTGGGGTTTGGATGTCGACAATGATTCTACTCCCCTTAGCCATAACACTGACGTATCGAGCGATTCACGATATTGGCGGTATGGTAACTTTGGATGTAGTGGTTGAACCGGTCATGAAATTGTTACGAAGAAATAAGTCCGAAACCACCCCAGAGGCTTCAGCAAATACAATGGAACCCCAAATGGAACCGCTCCAAGGTTCTGATTTACTTTCCCCAAGTGCGCCTACTGATACAGCAGTTGTTCGTCAAGATGGAATCCCGTATAACGATATCACCGACAGCATTGAAAAGAAATTGGGGACTATTAATTTTGAACGTGTTGAAAAATGGAATCGAATGGCGTTGCTGTATTATGCAATAACCTTTAGCTTGGTGGTTGTGTATACGTTTACTTCGATAACCTATATTCTCATCGGAACAGCAATTCCTTTTGCGATACTTCTAATATATTGTTACAAAACACAGGTTGAAATTGAAAGGTCCAAAGCTCCATTGGAACCCGGACTTTTTATCAGTTTACTAACGGCATTTCCTTTTTACCCTTTACTGTTTTGGGCGACTAAAAAACAATTACACAACTTTACACAAGATACAATCGAAAATGAGTGATTCCATACAACTCAACACTATAGAAGAAGCCATTGAAGATATCCGTCAAGGCAAGGTAATCATCGTTGTCGATGATGAAGATCGTGAGAATGAAGGTGATTTTTTGGCTGCGGCTGAAAAAGTAACGCCCGAAATGATCAATTTCATGGCGATGCACGGTCGTGGTCTTATTTGTGCCCCGTTGACTGAAAAACGTTGCGCTGAATTGGAACTTCATTCGATGGTCAAAAACAATACCGACCATATGGAAACTGCCTTTACGGTTTCGGTGGATTTAAAAGGACATGGCGTGACAACGGGTATCTCTGCGGCCGATCGTGCCAAAACGATACTTGCGCTTGTCGATGAAGAAACCAAGCCGTTTGATTTGGCGCGTCCAGGACATATTTTCCCATTGGCAGCAAAGCATGGAGGCGTTTTACGACGCACAGGCCATACCGAAGCAGCTATTGATTTTGCACGCTTAGCCGGATGTAAACCCGCAGGTGTCATTGTTGAAATCATGAATGAAGACGGAACTATGGCGCGTTTGCCTGAATTGGTTGAAGTGGCGAAACGGTTTGATTTAAAACTCGTTTCAATTGAGGATTTGGTGGCTTATCGCATGCAGCATGATAGTTTAATTTCGAAAAAAGAAGACTTTCAGGTGAATACCAAATACGGTTCCTTTCGATTACGGGCTTACCAACAAATCACCAACAAGCAAGTACACATTGCATTGACTAAGGGTAGTTGGAATAACGGCGATGCCGTACTTACGCGGATTATTTCGGCAGCAGCCAACACCGATATCCTTCAAGCGCTGACAGGAAGCATGGAGCAAAAACTGGATGATATTTTTAAGTTAATTCACAAAGAGGACAAAGGCGCTGTAGTGTTTATCAACAGTGAAACTGATCCGAATGATTTGTTAAGTCGAATTGGTGTTTTACATCAATTGCAATCGGAGGGGATAAATGAAGCGCCTGTGGTCAAAATGGACCATAAAGATTTTGGAATTGGAGCACAAATTTTGCACGATTTAGACATCTCCAAAATTCGATTAATCACCAATAGCGTGCAAGCAAAACGCGTAGGGATGATTGGATATGGGCTGGAGATTAAGGAATATGTTCAATATTAACACCCGAGGCCTCAAGTGATTGAGGTCTTTTTTTTAATAAATGAAATAACACTTTTTGGGATTTGCTTTTCGAAAGAAAAGAAATCTATTTCGCTGTATTCCAAAGACTAATCCAACAAGGGCACCCAGAAAACTTACACTTTTCGCTTGCTACTTTAACATTTCAAAAAGTTTCGACGTTGGTTTTTAATTTTATAGCGTTTTACAAAAGCAAGCTTTTGACATCGCTATAAAATTAAAAAACCCGAAACTATCGTTTCGGGTTTTTCTTTGCGGAGAAAGAGGGATTCGAACCCCCGGACCTGTTACAGTCAACAGTTTTCAAGACTGCCGCAATCGACCACTCTGCCATTTCTCCAATAGGTGCGCATGACTACTGTAATGCGGATGCAAATATATAAAGCTTTTTTGCTTTTGCAAACACTTTTTGAGGCAAATTCGAAAAGAATTTTGAAAGAAAGAGTAAAAAGCTCAAAATCAAACAAAAAGAATAACCTGAGTGCATCTGCATAACTTTTGAAATGAATCACACGTTATACAGATGCAAATTTCCGTTGGCAAATGGATTAACCCAAACAATAGGATTTCTGCACTCTAAAACAGTAATCGAAAGAAAGAACGTGCCCTTCGGAAACATCAGGCTTTATGGGATATAGAGAAAGGTATCAATTCTATTTAATCGCTAGTTCAATTGTAAATTCAAAAGACTTAAATCATATGAATTAGTTATTTTGAATAATTCTAATTAACAATTGAAAAACAAAGATACTCGTAAGTTTATGTATAACCAAAGTAAAAAACCCCTAATATCAAAGTATTTTACCCCGAAAAATTAGGTATTTTTCCTATTGGTGCTTTTTAAAAACGGATGCTAGTTCTAAAATATTGGCAACCCCAATTTTCGCAAAGATTCGTTTTTTGTATGTACTTACTGTAGTTGCTGCTAAGTCAAGGCGTTGTGTCATAGCTTGATTGGATAGCCCTTGGATAAGTAACTCAGCTACTTGAAGTTCGCGTGAAGACAATTTCAACAAGGGATTCACTAAACGTCGAGAAGACTTTAATTTGACATTCCCAATTTTCATTTTGGCTTCAAAATATTGAGAACCTTCCGTTAACAACACTAATGTTTTCGTTAAATGCGCTAGAGAGTCCGTTTTCTCCAACACCACAGAGGCCCCTAATGCAAACAACTTCCGCTTGGTTTCCTCCTCATATATGGCAGAGAAAACCGCAATGTTGAGCGATTTATTCAATCGAGATATTCGTTTGACAAGAGAGTAGTTTATTTTTTGTTTTACAACAACGTCAACAATAACCAAATCAAAGTTTTGGGCTTTGAGCAACTGTTCCATCGCTAATTCAGAGGTGGCAAAATAGAGCTTACATTGAGATATGTCTTTAAACAAACCTTCATAAGCATACTTCATGACCGGAACCGCATCATAAATTAAAATAGTTCTTTCCATACCGATACAGCGGTTGATTTCCACCCGATTAATTGAGAGTGCCCTGCAATTTAAGCGATTTTTTTTTCTTACAAAAAATATACCCCAAAAAGATTCTTTTTTTACTGAGTTTTCATCAATTAATTACCATCTATGAAAAACTATTTCTAACCATTTATTTAAAAGCATAACTTATTAACAAAATTTTATTCTTTTTTTTAAGAACAATATATTTGGAATGCGTATAAAATTACTTACAAATGAAATCAATTCAGGAGTTCTCTTTTGCAGGTCTGCGACTTGTTTTTTTTCTATTTATGTACACTACATACGGTCAAGCACAAAATTGGTATTTAAATGATCATTCTAAAGAAAATGATGTATTTACTTCTCAAGTTGGAATGCCCAATCATCGCGGTAATTCACCTGACCAACCTTTACATTCATTAAACGAAATTTTAAAACGTTGCAAAGAAGGAGACACTATATACGTAGATACAGGATCTTATCCTGAATTTAGCACATCGGGGGAACTATTAATTTCACTCCCAAAGAAGGTAGTTTTAATCCATTTTTCAAATAAAGAAATCTATGCAAAAAATAAATATCCTTCAGGCCTTAAAGCTACTGCGGAAGAATTTTACATTTTGAATGACCAACCTGTGAGCCGTGAAGTTTATCTTCAACACCTTCAAAAAAAGTAGTTTTATGAAAATAAGAATCCTTATTTATTGCCTACTTTTTGGGCTTAAAACATGGGCACAACCTGCCAACAACACCTGTGCTACTGCGACTCCTATTGTAGTGGGCAATGGAACTTGTAATTCTATCCTTTATGATAATACAGGGGCAACAACATTAGGAAATCCCCCAACACCCGCTTGTTGGTCACCCAATACGATGAGTCATACAGTTTGGTTTTCGTTTGTAGCTACCACAGCAGATATTGAACTGTCATCCAATTTTGGGGGAACATTAGCCAACACACAAATCGCTGTGTATAGCGGAAATTGTGGAAGTCTTACGCAAATTGCATGTCAAGAAGATGTAAACACTACAGCTGGACTCTTTCATACGAATGTGATTTTACATGGACTTACCCCCGGAAACACCTATTATGTTGCCATCGATGGAAACGGTAATACCACGGGAACATTCGGAATTTGTGCGCAAGAAGCTCAACCCTTGGGACCTCCCCTTCCTGTTCAAGATTGTGCAACTGCACAAACCCTTTGTAACCTTGGAAATGTATCGGTTCCCGATGGCCCTGGAGGAGTGGGTACTTCGATAGAATCTCCCAGTTGTTTTGGAGCTCCTGGAGAACGATCCTCGAGTTGGTATACCTTTACCGCAGCAACTAACGGAGTTTTGGCATTTACCATAACTCCCAATGCAGCGGTTGACTATGATTTTGCTGTATATGACACTACCACCAGTTGCCCAGGCACAGAATTATCTTGTAATTGGAGTGGTGTTCTTGGGTCAACAGGATTGGGCTGCGTTGGTGTCCAATGCAATCCGACCATCAACGTAGTGGCGGGCAATACCTACACCATTCTCGTAGATCGATTTACAGCCAATTCCTCGGCAGGATTTACCCTAGATTTCACAGGTACTACAGCAACCTTTGCGAGTCCAAACCCCAGTTTTACCGCAAATACAGTCTGTTTAGGCAATCCAACACAGTTTACGAATACAACCAATGGAAACTTTACCTACAGTTGGAACTTCGGAGATGGGAGTACAGCAACGGTAGAGAATCCAATACACACCTACAGTGCCGCGGGAACCTATCCAGTTACCTTGTTACTAACTGCAGTTCCTGGGGGATGTCAAAATCAAATAACACAAAATGTAACCGTAACTCCATTACCTACTGTAGATGCAGGCACCAATGCAACTATTTGCCCTGGCGATTGTATCACTTTGGCAGGTACTACTAATGCGATAGGTGGATCTTCGGCCCCTATCACATTTTCAAATACAGCTGCCGTCGCGATCCCCGATAGCGATACAGTTACAGGAGCCGTATCAACTATAGCCGTTAGTGGCATTAGTCCCGCTACCGTGGCAGCTGGAAGTATTGTTTCGGTTTGCTTAAACATTACACATACTTGGGATAGTGATTTGGACATCTACCTCCAAGCACCTAATGGAACGCGAATTGAACTTTCTACTGACAATGGGGGAATTGATGACAATTATACCAATACCTGTTTTAGCATGAGCGCCACAACTGCAATTACAGCAGGTGCAGCTCCTTTTACAGGGAGTTTTATTCCTGAACAATCGTTCAATCTATTTAATGGAAGTGCGATCAATGGCAACTGGTTGCTCATTGTTCAAGACGATGCAGGCGGTGATTTAGGGACCATAAACAATTGGAGTATTTCATTTAACAATCTACTGCCCACCTTTAGCTGGTCCCCAACAACGGGCATGACCAACGCCAATACGTTAACACCAACAGTCTGTCCCTCTTCAACGACAACATATACATTAACTGCTAATAACGGTGCAAGCTGTGTGGTTACCGACACTGTAACAATCGCTGTAAACGGTTCAACTACTCCAACTTTTACCTCTGTAGCGCCCATTTGTTCAGGAACCCCATTAACCGCTTTACCGCTGACATCCAACAACGGCATCTCGGGAACGTGGTCGCCGGCGTTAAACAACACCGCTACTACGACCTATACTTTTACCCCCAATGCGGGACAGTGTGCGACAACTACAACCTTAACTATCACGGTTAATCCGCAAGTGACACCCACCTTTACGGCAGTTGCGCCCATTTGTTCGGGAGCAACCTTAGCCGCTTTGCCGCTGACATCCAACAACGGCATCTCGGGAACGTGGTCGCCAGCGCTAAACAACACCGCTACTACGACCTATACCTTTACCCCCAAT
>NZ_JAPZUB010000038.1 GCF_027533505.1 Flavobacterium sp.
TGGTATGCGCTAAAATCAATCATAAATGAAAGTCAAAGTCCGCTAAAGAAAACCGTGTTGTTAATAGCTACATCATTCTCCGCATGGTATGAATTTAAAAACATAATAAATTTACCGTATATTAATTAGACCATAGCCATTGGTATTTATATGCATCTAATGTAATGCTTTTAAAATGAATAATTTAAATTATTACTCAAAAAAATTCGCTTTTAAAAACAAGAAGGTAAAAGGATAAAAAAAATCCCGATAATGCACGTTATCGGGATCATGAATTTAATTGGTAATCAGTTCGAAGTTCATGCGGCTCGTTTTTACAATTTTCAAGGCTTTTGAATAATTCAGTAAAAACTGTACCGTTTCTTTTTTGGGCAGCCGTTTCGGAGTGGAAAAGGCTTTTTGAGAGTAAAGTTTCGCCATAGAGGTAAATTTGCGTGTTATTCCCATCTATAACGTTACCGTAGGTCAAATATTGTTAATTGGTTAAAATAATTTTATTTTTTTCAATTACTTTTCGCAAGTTCATCAACGCATAGCGCATTCTTCCCAGCGCGGTATTGATGCTCACCCCTGTAATTTCAGCAATTTCATTGAAACTCAGGTCTTGATAAATGCGCATCACCAAGACTTCTTTTTGGTCTGCGGGCAATTCCTGAATGATTCTTCTTAAATCCTCTTCAATGACCTGACTGATCATCAAACCTTCAATAGTTTTGGAATCGTCTTTTATCACTGAGAAGATTGAAAACTCCTCGGTATCGCGTACCAAAGGCATTTTCTTGTTTTTTCGAAAATGGTCCACAATAAGGTTGTGTGCAATGCGCATCACCCAAGGCAAAAACTTCCCCTCTTCGTTGTAGGCATTCGATTTCAACGTTTTAATGACCTTAATAAAGGTATCTTGAAAGATGTCGTCTGCTACATCCCGATCGGGTAACTTGGAATAGATAAATCCATAAATTTTGGATTGATGCCGGTTAATTAATATTGCCAAAGCATTTTCATTGCCTGCAATATACTGCTGTACTAAGACAGAATCGGTGAGATGAGTTGTAGCCATAGCGAACCCTTTTTAGTGATTTTTTTGTTTCTGTTGTCAATCTAAAAAGTAGTTTTTTACGCTATAGGCAAAAGAATTTAGTGTTAAGTAATAGCCAAATTTACTATAATATTTTTTTAATATGCAAGTTTCTTTCGATAAATTAACATATTGAACCCAAAAATCCCAAAATAAAGCGGCAGAAACCACGTTACTTTGGGATTTATTTTTTATGAAATTCGCTGCTATTGTTGGGTGACAACCACTTTTTGGGTACGCTTCTGCCCTTCGGCATAAACGGTTACCAAATAGAGTCCGGGAGCTAGCGCTTGAATGGGAATGCGATCGGTAGCAGTGTACGCTGTTAATACCTCTTGTCCCATCATATCATGAATAGCCACTTTGTCAATGGGCAAAGACGCTTGTATGCGCAATTCTTGAGACGCTGGATTCAATACTTGAAACGATAATGCGTCGGGACTTGACAATTCTAAGGCGCAATTACTTCCCACCACATACGAGAAATAACGGGTCACCGAAAGGCCCCCAGCATACGCGAACTTTACCGCGTAGTTTATCGTTGCTCCTGGGGTTTGCCCTGTTAATGTATACGTAAATGTTTGCCCCGTGGTATTGGTCATTTGAAACTCGGCAAATGGACTTTGACGCCACAACAAGGCCACCAAGCCAACGCGACCTGTATCCAACAGTTCAAAAGTGATACGAACATCGGTTCCAAAGGTTTCAAACAAATAATTGTATCCTGTGGTAAACGTCCCTTGTTGTGCTTCATTACTGCTCCCCGCGCAACCCTGAACGGGCACGGTGGAGGCATTTACTTGCTGCGGATTATTGGCGGCTTGATTTCCACTGGCATCCGAAGCCGTAATCGTGAAAGTATACGGCGTATTGGGGGTAAGGTTAGCTATCGTCACCGAACGTTGTTGCCCCGACGTACCAAATACCGTTTGAGGCGTTCCACCCGGATAGGTAATTGTGTAGGAAACTGTACCCGAATTATCGGTGGCATTCAATAACAATTGGATGGTTGAACTCGTCACAGCCCCCACAGATGCCGTAAAATTGAGCGGTGCTATGGTATCCGGGACCGTATTTTGGTAAACACGAACATAGTCAATAATCATTGAGGTTTGTGTATAATTGGCGGGAATACTGCCTGCAAATCCACCCATAGCAATGTTTAACAGCAGGTATTGTTCGGCGTTGAACGGCCAAGTACTTGCATTTTTAATTGCTGGATTATAGGTATAATACGCCACGCCATCTAACAAAAATGTAATTTGATTGGGCGACCAATTCATGGAATACACATGGTAGTTTTGGGCGATATCGGAGGCTTGAATGCCGCCTTTGTTGATGGTATTTCCAAAAGAGGAGGGCGTATGAATCGCGGCACCGATGTAATTTAGCGGTTGATTGGGGAAAATTCCATGCTCCATGATATCAATTTCGCCACAGGCCGGCCAATTGGTATTGCCATACACGGCATCAAAAAATCCGCCGTCTTCATTGATATTGCGTCCCAACAACCACAGGGCTGGCCATGTTCCTTGTGCATTGGGTGCTTTGGCACGAATGTCCACACGCCCGTAGGTGAAGGCAAATTTTGAATTGAGTCGTGCTGAAGTAAATAATTTCGTCACGTTTTGATCGGTAAAGGTTTCCCGTTTGGCCACGATGTGTAAATTGCCATTGGAGACAAACGAATTATCCAGTCGGTTGGTGTAGTGTTGCACCTCGCCATTGTACCAATTTCCGCCGGGGGGAATTTGAGTTTGATGGTGCCATTTGGTACTGTTCACGGCTCCGTTGGTATCAAACTCATCCGACCAGACCAAATCATTATAAATAACATCCAGTTGGGCGTAACCCGTTTGAAACAAAGCCAAAAGGCTCCATAGTAGCAGAGAATTTAATTTTCTTTTCATAGCCTTTTTGATATTTTGGGGTGAAGTTAAAATTTCAATTGTTCCTGGGAATCCCAAAGTCCCCAATAAGCGCCCACATCGCCTTCCGCCCCTACTTTCCACGATTCATCAAAGGAGGAAAAGTAATACATTGGAATTTGTGCCTCACGAGCCCAGTGTTGTGCTTCAATAAAATAACGCATGGCATTTTCTTCGGAAGCCACAGCACCTCGTAACGCACCGCCCGCACTCGGCCAGCCGGTTTCGGTTATGATCACGGGTTTCCCCTTCCCCGCCGCTTTGGCTCCATAATACATACTTTGCATGTGTGAAAGGGCGTATTCAATGGGACAGCCCTCCCAGTAGGGATAGCAATTGGCCAATACCACATCGCACACTTCCGTGAGGGCGGGTCGATGCGAAAATTCGTAATACGCATCAACATATCCCACAGGAATTGAGGGGGGCAGGGCTTCGCGTACCCTAAGAATGTAGGCGATTAACTGTTCTTCGGTAAGGTCATTGCGATACAAGACCTCATTTCCCACTGCGGCAATGGTCACACAACCTTCTTGCGCCAAAGTAATCAAGGAAGCAATCTCGCGTTCATTTTTTTCCAAATCGGGTCCCAACCATGCGCCTACTAGAGTTTGCATTCCATTTTGGTGGGCGATGCGTGGAATATGTTCGTTGCCTTCAATCGTTGAAAACGAGCGAATTGCTTTGACATAGGGTTTTAATAGTTGAATACGTCGGTTAACTTGTTCGGCATCAATGGAGTCTCCGGGACGTTGTCCTTCGGCATAAAGACTGAAGCAGATGCCGTAAATACCTTGCTGAAGTGTTTCTCTCCAAAACGATTTTAACTCCCTTTGAGCTACTTCAGCAAATTTGATATCAAGGGATTTATACTCTTGAATAGCATGTATTGCATTCCATTCGCTGTTGAATTCGTTTAACGAAAAATGATGTCCTTCTCTAAATGACATAATAACTTTATTAGAATTTTACTTTCTCATTTTTGTCCCAAATCCCCCAAGCGGTTCCCACTTCACCTTCTTGTTCTACTTTCCACATTTCATCAAAAGAAGAAAAGTGAAATACGTCGATATGGTGTTGGTTTGCCCATTTTTGAGAGGCTAAGAAATATTTCATGGCGTTCATTTCTGAGGGAATTGCTTCACTAACGGTCTCTCCTTTACTGGGCCACCCCGTTTCAGCGATAATGATTTTCTTTCCTTGTGCCACCTTTTGCGTCATTTCTAGCATATTTTCTAGATAGGAAACGGCATAATCATTATTGGCGCCCTCCCAAAAAGGGTAAAAATTAACGAGCAATACATCACAACTCGAAATTAAATGTGGTCGATCTAAAAATTGGTAATATGCATCAACGCAACCCACAGGAATATCGGGTAAGGCCTCTTTAACGCGTTTGATATAAGCCATTAGCTCTTGTTCTGAAATTTCGTCTCGGTGCAACACCTCGTTTCCAACGGCTGCAATGTCAACCAAACCTGATTTTCCGAGTTTGATTAGTGTTTCAATTTCAATTTCGTTTCGTTCTTTGTTGTTACTAATCCAGGCGCCAACCATTGTTTTCAACCCTTTCTGTTGGGCTATTTGGGGAATTAATTCGTTGCCCTCCGAACACGAAAAAGACCGCACCCAATGGGTATAGGGAGCAATAATGTCGATGCGTCGTTGAATTTGATCTTCGGTTAGAATATCACCGGCTTTTTGATTTTCGAGATAGGGACTGAAACACAATCCGTGCAATCCATAATGTAACGTATCCGCAAAAAGTGCTCTTAATTCGGTTTCGCTTTTACGGTTCAATTCCTGATCCACTTTGGTATTGATGGAACCACTTTTGAGCAATGACACCAATTTTCCTGAAAGATAAGCTGAAGAATAATTTTTAGGTTTTTCTTTTCGTTGATCTAACACCGCTCGCACTTCTCTGGATTTGGCTTCATCGATATCGTAATCTTTCATGACCCAAATGGCGACTGAAGTCCCTAAAATAGGAATCCCCACAAAGAAAATGCGCAACCAAAACATGGTTTCATCGGTTTGCGTCGCTGCGTTGGATTGAAAAGCCACCAAAGAGAGAATTAAGCCACTCAACAATCCCGCCACGGCGGTGCCAAATTTTACCATCCACCAGTAAATCGCGCCCAAAGTTCCTTCCCTTCTTTTGCCTGTATTGAGTTCGTCAATATCAATCACGTCGGAGGTCATGGACATCATTAAGGTAAATAAACTCCCTATTCCGAAGGAGAAAAAAGGTAAGGCAAACAGAAAAAGGTAGGGTTTACCGGGCACAAACAACAAGTACAGTAAAATGTATCCGATGACTGAAATTCCCTGAGAAACCAAAAAAGCTTTCTTTTTACCCATTTTCTTGGACATCAAAGCCACAATAGGAATCACCACTAAGGTCGTAATCAGGGCTCCCACACAACCGAATAAGGTAGGCCATAAACCAAACCCATTTTCATTGCCTTTAAACAGGTAATATTTAATAATGAAGTATGAAAATCCGGCTGTCGTCTGGAAAGCATTAAAAATTAAAAACGTGGCAATACAAATTTTCCGAAAGGGTTTGATTTCAATCGATGCCTTTAATCCCTCTTTTATTTCGCCAAAACTTCCGAGTATACCCTTAAAATCGATGGGGCTGTACTTTTCATTTAGCGTGGATTTACTGGGAATAAAAAGAGCGGGAATGGCTGCTAAAATAGCACAACCAATAGCTACATAAACAGCCAATGTTCGTACCGCAACATCACTTGAGGGAAATAAGGTTTTATCGGCCATGATTACCCAAAACCAAGGCGCTACCACCCATGCCAATTGACCTATAAGCTGGGACGTGGCCATAATATTGGTCCGTTCATGAAAATCGTCGCTCATTTCATAGCCCATGGCAACATACGGGATACTAAAAATGGTCAATCCCGAGTAAAAAATCAATGAAACAATCAAAAAGTACCAAAAATTATAGGTGACTCCGTTTTCGGCATACAATTGCCACATGAGCGCAAAGGAAATTCCTAAAATAATGGCGCCGGCCAAAACATATTGCCGTCTTCGACCCCATTTCGATTTTGTATTATCGCTTACATAGCCCATTATCAAATCAAACAACGCATCGTAAAACTTTGGGATAAAATACGTTAAACCCAGTAGCAATCCGCTAAATCCAATATTTTCAATCAACACAACGGTGAAAATTCCAATCATGGCGGGAAACATTTGATTTGCAAGCATACCTAATCCGAAGGCGATTTTTTGCCCTAGGGGTACCTTCCCAGATGGTGTTGAATTTATAGTTGACATAATGCTTTTGTTTATAAGTTAGTGTCTTAGTTTGGTTTGATTACTATGGTTTGTAGTGCTTCTTTATCAATTGAAATCATTGTTTTTTGATGATTCAATTCAATAGAAATTGTTTGTTTGTTTGCGGTTGGATTAAAAATGGCCACCGCTATCGATCCATCTGGATTTTGAACAGCGGTACTCATCAATTCGTGTGGGGATTGGCTGCAACCAATACGTACACTTCCTGGACGCATGAATTTGCTAAAATGCGCCATGACATAATACAGTGGCGTTTTGTATACCTCATCGGTTTGAGGATCGGCAATAATAGGTGCTACACACCAGTTTTTGAACCAATTGGGACCTCCTTGGCGATCGAGTATCATGTTCCAATCAATCCAACCGTCGACCCAATTGTTTAAACATCCAATGATATCGGTGGCATAACGATGCACGGGAGCATACTTAGGATGCAAATGTTTTTCTTGCGGTGAAGCCCAATCCCAACCCCTATCGGTGGCTTCTTTTTTCCAATACCAAGCATCATCTTTCCAATGTGGGACTTCTGAATCAACACAGCCCTCGGTTTCAATCAAATATTTGGAAGGTGCTTTTTGATGGGCATATTGCAATGCTTTGGGGAAATAATCATAGGTACTTTCATACCAATGGATTGCAGTTCCTGCAAAATACTTTGCGGTAGCTTCATTGCGAAACATGGCATCTACCCATTCGGGTAATCCGGCTCGGTTTTGATCGTATCCTAAAATATTGACCTTACCCCAACCCTCTTGCTCCAAATGGGGTCCGAGGTAGTGTTGTACAAATTGCGTCATTTCTTCGGGCGAAAACAAGGTACTTTCCCAGTTATTTCCGTTGCCATGCGGCTCATTTATAACTGTTACGCCCCAAATAGGAATTCCTTCAGCTTGGTAAGCGGTAAGATATTTTGAAAAATACAAGGCAAAAGCCGGTTGATATTCGGGTAATAATTTGCCCCCTACATAACTTTTATTGTCTTTCATCCACGGGGGACAGGTCCAAGGCGAAGCGATGATTTTAAATCCATCCTTAGTTATCGCTTGGGCTGCTTTAATCATGGGAATCAAATCGGCGCGATCGGGTTGAATGGTAAATTGTTTCAAATCGACATCGCCTTCTACCGGAGCGTAGGTATAATTCTGCCGCGAAAAATCACAGGAAGCCATATGGGTTCGCGTCAATGAATAGTGTGCCCCTTCCGCACTAAAATACGCTTCCAATACCATTTTTTGGTTGGCCGGACTTAACCCGTGAAGGACCGATGCAGCCGCTTCGGTAAACGATCCGCCAAATCCCGTAATGGTTTGAAAACGTTCTTCGGGATGAAGAACAATGGTAATCGGTGTTGAAGGGATAGGTTCAAATGTGTTTACGAGTGTCAAAGCATTTCCTTGCGCCGACGTTTCATAAACCGTACACGCTAATTTTTGACTTCCCGCACAACTGAGTAATGTAGCCATAAAACAGTACATGGAAAAAA
This sequence comes from Flavobacterium sp., assembly GCF_027533505.1. Lineage (GTDB taxonomy): Bacteria > Bacteroidota > Bacteroidia > Flavobacteriales > Flavobacteriaceae > Flavobacterium. Next base: position 7,817 of record NZ_JAPZUB010000038.1, read on the forward strand.
TTAAACAACGGTGATATGTAGGACAAAAAGACTTCATTTAGCGTTGCATTTCAGGAATTTGAGGAAGTTTTACCTCTTGCATAAGGGTTGAAAGATTCCCTTGGTAGGTTTTAGTAATCGAACGGCCATTGCGTTGTAATCCATTGAACACTCCTTGATCAACCAAAGGCCAGAGCGCATACTTTGCCTGCCCTTCTAAGGTGAACAAGCCAAAATGATTTTCGGATCCCCCAGGGTTTTGGGCATCTTTCCAATGTTCATCGAAAGCCTCGAAGTAAAAACAAGCAATCTTTTCGCGGGTCGTCCATTCGCGAATCGCTTGGTAATACTTCCCCGATTTATATTCATCCGTGGCACGCGACCCCGAAGCGCCGTACTGTTCGTTGGAGTATGTTGCCCAACCCGTTTCGCCAATATGCACGGGTTTTTGCGCTCCCGTGGATTGCATATACCGCACTACGGCTTGGTATTGTGCTTGGGCGTAGCGTACCGACTTGTACATCAGTGAGTCGACTTGTGTTGGTAAGGACAATGTTTGTTCTTTGTCGGTCACACCCCAAAAAACAGGATTGTAATGGGTATCGTGCATGGGATAGGTGTGCAACGAAATGTAATCTACGGCATGAATTAAAGCGTTCAAATCGGCGTTGTGATATACGCTGTCCCCGCCACCCCACGAGGCAAAATTATCGGAAGACGTAATCCATAACGAAGCGGGAAGTTTCCCCTCTTTTTTAAGCGATTGCAAATAATTGACCCATTTCAAAATGATCTTAGGGGTAACATAATACGCTGAGGCCCAATGCACCATCGCTTCATTCCCTACCGCAATAATTTTTACAATTTCGGGATAGGCCTGCGTTAGTCGCACCGCCTCCGCAATTTCAACCGCATTACGTTCACTCTCTTCCTGATGAATCGGCGGAGCAGTTGTCCAAGCATTTTTACAATCGATCCAAGCGCCCAACATCACATACATTTCAAAACGGGGTTGCTCTTTCTGGAGTTCCCGAATCGCTTGTAAGAGGTGTTCTGCTTCGGCATAATGCACATTGTACGTACGCAAGATTTTGATTTTCATGGCGGCCAATATTTGCAAATCCTCTTTGATTTCGGCGACTGTTGGCACTTGATCACGCGTGGTTGTGCGATACCCACCGTAACAAAGTGCGGGATAGTCTGGATTTCCTAATAGTTCAGCTGCAGTCATAGCAATACGTTTATTTTCAATAGGTTTTGAGGCACACGAGAGCAAACAAAGCAATCCCAAAAAACCACTTATTCGTTTCATTCCTGTACTTGATTGGGGGCAATAGGAACGGTTATTTTTTGAATCGCCCCTGTTCGTAAAAAGACTTTTGCAGAAAGGTCCTGTGGCAAACTTGTTCCTTCAATCCATTGCTGCGATTGATCGGAAAAAGTGACGCACACTTGTGACGCAGTACTCAATTGATAGACAACAGGAACTTGTGCATAGGTAAATACCAAACTATGTTCGGGAAGGTCTACGGTGTAAGGCTCGCCCGTAACATCGACTAATGTTACCGTTCGTTCTTTGGCCACAAACGCTTTTCGCGACAACAAACTTGGGTTAAAATGCAATTGCCCGTTTTCTATTTGCAATCCGAATTCGATGTTTCGCGACAGAATATCTTCTTTCACCTGACCCGTCATTCCGGGTTGTTGAGCGCCACGATGGTATGGGGTATGCGAATAGGGATCGGTGGGAAATGCCCCATACACAGTGGGTGATTTGTGCACCCCAATTCCTGTGTTAAGAGCATGAAAATGGTCTGCTAAACGGTCAACTCGTGTTTGTGACTCGTTTTGAGTTTTGGCTTTTTCATAAATTTCAGCAACCGCTAGCACCAACTTTGAAACCATATGCCAATAAATGGATCCCAAACCTTCGTAGCCATAAAATGTCCCCGACCGTCCTGTAAATGCTTTATGTACAAATACTTTTTCGAAAAGTTGTAAAACTACAGGTGCTTCTTGGGCCAATACATCAGCATATTCCGTTTGTGATTCAAGTTGCTTGAGCATTGCAGTCACATCGTTGGCATTATGAAAGTTACCATTAAAGTGATAGTTCCCGTGCAGGTCTTTGTTGATTAAACGAGCATCGTTGCGCGCTACCATATTTTGTAACAATGGAGAAGCCAAAACGTCCTCGGCGGGAATATTGTTTTTCTCTAAAAATTTCGGTAATGCCTTGTTAGGATAAAGCACATAGCTATCCTGATCGGGACGGTAAAGCGCACTTTTTCGCAAGGCATCGAGTGTGGTCACCACTTGTTCTGATGACAAAAAGCCCGAACTTAAAGCGGCTACTTGTCCCTCCAACATTTCTGGAAGGTAATCAAGGGTGATTCCATTGGGAGTATATTCCATCAAATTATAGGCATGATACAATTGGTCTTGACGTTGATTGGCTTGGATAGAATGTTCTAAATACTGCAAAGCAAGTGCAACAAATCGCTTTAAGCCCGCCATGGAATGGGTTCGTTTCTTGCCCCAAAATCCGCTTTCATAAATTTGCGTGCGGTATTCAGAAGCGGCTTTTCCTAAACAATCGACCATTTCTTTGCGCTGGGCGTCACTAATTGGTTGTTGTAACCAATGCGTTCGTTGCTCCAAACATTCCCGTAACGTATGATAAAACTCGACCATTTCGCCCGAGATTTTAATGGTGTCTTGGGGTGTTTTTTCTAATACCTCTTGGAAAAAAGAGAGAAAACGACGCATGTAATATAGGGTGACCATAGAAACCCCGTTTCCGACTAGAGCGTTGTTGGCATCATTCCATTCCGGACGTTGCGTATTCATCCAAATCCCCCCTTCGGGAATAAAATTGGCCATTTTAGCTAATACGGTAGCCAGAATTTTTTCTATGAAGGTAACCCGATAGATCGCATCTTGCTTGTCGGTTAGCAGTGCCCCATCGGCACCGATTTTGGCTTTACGATGGTGTATTTCTTTTTCCCAGTCCCAATCGAAAGTGATGGTGTCTTTGGGATTTTGTATAATTTCTTCATAGGGTTTAATACGATAGGGTACGGCTGCATAAACAAACTGTTCCTTATCAAACCATTCTTGCAAAGAATTGGGTTGGTACTTTTCTTTAAACTCTAAAAATTTAAGTAAATAGATGATTTGGTGGTCCCCCCAATAGCCAATATACGACCACGGATTATCGGGTTCGATGGTTTCCCAATCAAAACCTCCTTTGGTCACGCGATACGGATTGTACCCATCAAAGGTCGAGGAATTTAAGAATTTGGTAATCATTCCGTCGATAAAATCAGGAAAGGCATAGGCTAGCGACTCCCAATTTTGAAAAATATCGCGCCAGTTTCCTTCGTAATCCAAAATTTTGGATCCATCAATTTCATTACGTGTATTGATTGAAAACTTGTTCCAAGGACGACTGGGATCGCCGTGACGGCGGCTAAATTTCAAAGGTAGGTACTCAACCGCAAGTCGCGTAAGATCATCATCGCACAAAGAAGCTACTTTTCCACAAAGGTATTGATAGTCAAACTGTTCGGGCCAGCTTATGTAGAACGCTTTATGCTTGGCCGCTATCTCAGAATTGGCGTGATTAAGGTAGCTTAGAAAGTCAGCCTTATCCACTTGGTAGTTGTGGTCAAAGATTCCTCCTCGCATGATATTGAAGAGCACATTGGAAAAATGGCGGGCATCTTTGCGCACATCTGCCGTAAACTGTAATCCATCAGCGGTTGCATTGAGCGCAATTAATTTTTGAGTCCCCCATTGCGTATCTGCCATCACTTTGGCTTCCAAATCATCGGGAGACTTTAAGGCTTCGATGCGTTCAATCACTTGCGCTTGGTTGTAATTCACATCGGCAACAATATGCCATTGTAACGTTTCGCCTTTAACCAAATAGTTTTCACTAACGACGAAGTAGGCCCCTTTTTCGCCTTTGACATCGTACTCCGTTTCAATAGGCATTTTTTTACGAAAATGAGCCACTTGCTGCGACGAAACCAAGTATTTCGGATTCTTGAGTCCCAACGACCAAACCACATTGGCTTTTAAGGCTTCACTCGGTTCGGCTTTGTCTACTATGATCGCACTGAGTGCATAAATTCCTAATCCTACTTCGGCAATGAGTTCGTTGCGCTTGTAGGCATCGACCAAATTACTGGTCGCATTTTGTAAATCAGCGCTTACGCCATGAGGCATGATATTTTGAATTCCATCCAATACATGAATGACGTAATCCTGTTCGGCATGGTTGATTACTTCTGCAGTGCGCACAAACCCATAGATATCGCTGGTATGCCAACGGTAGCGAAAAGTGAGGTCAAAATCATGATGAATTTCTTCAAAAACGATACTATTTCCGTAGAAACTTTTGTAGAGGTTGCGCGTGAGGGTAAAGGATTCATTGAATCGTTCTGAGAAAGGTTCCCATAAAACGATTTTACCTTCGTGTTGAATTTGAAAAATAGTTTTGCTTCCTGTAGTATCGATGGATTCTGTTATTTTATCATCGGTATAGTATGGAAACAAGGCATACTCTGCATTTTTACGTCCCGCAGTGAGTCCGCCGTTACTGGAAATAAACAACCAATGGTTGGCATCACTTACCATACTCATGAAAAAAGGGCGCATGTGATCGACATTCGAAATTTTAAAAAACTGTTGATCGTACAGCGTTACGAGTTCCATATCGGCAGGACTATTTTGATTTTTTATATCTGCTTTAGAAGAAAAAGGGGCACTAAAATTCATGGTATTATTTTCAGTCTACAAATGGTTTTATTGGTATACACGAACGTAGTCGATGGTCATTTTTTGAGGGAACACCGTAGTATTGTTGTTTGGTAATCCTACATAATTTCCACCCACAGCGACGTTTAAAATCATAAAGAACGCTTGATCAAAAACCCAATCGCCGGGCACATCACTTTTGGCAATGCGTTTGTATAAAAAGCCATCAACGAAAAAGTCTATCTTTTGGGCATCCCATTCGGCAGCGAAAATGTGGTAACCGGTATCAAAGCGTCCGTTAAACAAGGTATAGCTTCCTGAAATGGCATTTCCTCCTGAATATCCTGGTCCGTGAATCGTTCCATTGATGGTGCTGGGCAATTGACCTCGTAACTCCATAATATCAATTTCCCCGCAATTGGGCCAACCAACGGTTTCAAAATTATCGCCCAACATCCAAAACGCTGGCCATAAACCTTGCCCGTAAGGCGTTTTCAATCGCGCCTCAAAGCGTCCGTATTGTTGTGCAAATTTGCCTTTGGTTTTGATTCGAGCCGAGGTGTATTGGGAACCGTTATAATTTTCCTTCAAAGCGGTAATGACTAAGTTCCCTTCCCCATCGGTGGATACGTTTTGTACCCGATTAGTATAAAATTGAAGTTCTTGGTTTCCCCAGCCATTAGCTCCTGTTCCGATATCATAGGTCCATTTGGTAGCATCGGGCGATTGACCTGAAGCGCCATCAAATTCATCACTCCATACCAATTGCCAATTACGACTTTCGATATTTTGTTTGGTATCTGTTTCGCAGCCCGTAAAAAAGCATCCCAGCGTGAGTAGGGCGACTGCTTTTGTACTATTTATAAGTGTTTTCATAGAGTTTACTAAAAATGATTAATTGTGGAAATAGACATTATCCACGTAAATAACCGAACCGTCGCCACCCTCTAAAATGATTTGAGCTAAGTTGGAACGGCTGGCCAAATTAGGCATGGCTGTGAAGGGTATTTCGATAGACATCCAATTTTGTGACACCAAGAACGGCGCAGTAAATGTGGTCGAATGACGGGTATCGTCTCCACCTCCAAACACGCCATTGGCTCCAAAATCTACTACGATAACTCGCAATTGACGCCCCGGTGCGATAGGACCAGGAATAAATGCATCCAAGTGGAAATGAGTCATTGCGGTAGCATTTACCGTTGGACTGCTAAACTCCATTCCTACAAAGTTGAAAATGCTATATCCTAAAACATTATCTCCATTCACCGTAAAATCACTTGAAACGGTAGTTTGCCAAGGTTGCCAATAACCGTTGTAGTAATTCACAGGGACATTGGTGTAGGCATCGCTAAAGATGGAAATGACGTTTATCGGATTCAAGGTTGGTGTTGGTGCATTGACATACGCTCCGGGACAATTGATGGTTAATGAACCTGTCGCGTTTTGAGTCCCTAATTTTGCTGTAATCACTGCTGTTCCTGCTCCTACGGTAGTTACTACTCCTGTATTGCTTACAGTGGCCACTGCCGTATTGGACGAGGTAAAATTCAAGTATGCTGGCGACATGGATACCGCTTGGTTGATGGCATTGGGCATATTGAAAACCGATCCAATTCCGGTGATAGGTGTATTTACGCCACTAAACGTCGTTACTGAAGCATTTTGTCCATTGGAAATTCGGGCTTGCGCATGAGCAATTGTACCTAAATTTTCAAACCGTACTTCATCAATCCAGAACGAGTATCCATTGCCATTCTCAGGACCTTCCGAAAAATAGAACATTCCTTTTTCCATTTTCAATTTAGAAGGATCAGGAATAGGAATGATGTACTTTTTCCATACCGTAGACAAACTCAATCCATTGATGGCCGCTTGGAATTTGTTTTCACCCAAATCAATGCCAAAACCCACAACATCGAGGGTAGCCGCTACCGAACTTTTGGCATAGAAGGTGAGTGCATTGTAGGACGATAAGTCACGACCTACCGTTGTAAAGAATGCACCCCCGGCATAGGACCCTGAAGGATCATTTACATTAGGAACATCGACACGCATCGAAGCTTCTGTGTTGTTGTAGGTAACGTCATTATCCACTTGAAAAGCGGTCAAGACGGAACCTCCGAAAGCAGCGTAATTTAATCCCCCACTGAAGGTATCAATAAATACATCAGGGTTGGAAGAATACTTGGCTTCTTTGAAATCATTAGGGTCGTTTTCACACCCTACCACAAAACCCGCTATCAAACAGCCGGTTAGGGTCTTTGTAATTGCATTCATAAATCTCGTTTTCATAGGGTATTTTTTTAATTTATGATATTAATGTGAATATAGGTTCGAATTTCCCATTCTTGTCCATTGTCAAAACCAATCGCATTTGGATCGGGCACCCACTCCCCTGCTGGATTTTGAATTTGTGTTGGATTATAACGGGGCGAATACTTATCTAAAGAACGCCATGTGCCGCGAATCCCAATTCGAGTTCCAGGAAGAATAAACCAATCTGGTTTTCCGATGGTAGTGGACAAATCAGCCATCAACTGTAAGGGGAACGTTAAGTTGAAGTCACGGTGGTAGTCATACGGACCCCAATCGTTGATTTTGATCGCAGAATTTAATTTTACATTTTTATAAATGGCTCGCAAATCCATTCCCATACGGGTAATTTTTCGAGCATCACTACCGTTAGCTTGGGCATCACCGGCATATAGGGTTGCAATAACTCCAAAATCTTTATTCAATTTTGATACAATACGGGTATTGACTTCCCACAAATCGGCAGCAGGTGCAGCGCCATCAAAAGCAAACAAAGTTCTTCCATTGCCCAATATACCAATAGCCGCATCTTGTGAGGTAGGTAAATGACGGTATACAAAACCAGCACTAACCGAGAATTTTGAATCTTCTGTACGATCGTTATCCCATTCGTACATCCAAGTTCCTGGCGTTTGGTCGAAGGTGAATAAAATTTCGGCTGCCGTTTGTTCACGGTTGGAACGAACTACAAAGGGATCGTCCAAAATATTTCGTGGACGTCCTGGTGCAGGTACATCGGTAGTCATTGGTCCTTCTAAAGGTTTTTGCCATAAAAAGTTAGGTGCAATTTGAAGCTTTCCGATAGTATAAGTGAAACCGGTTAAAACATTATACTGGTTACCACTTCCACTATCTTTCAAACGCCATCCGGTAAAGGTTTGCGTTAAATCGGCTCCTCCATTGGCTACTAAGCCCATGGCTGCTCCTTGTCCGTACCAATTGAAACGACCGCCGGTATAGGTTAGTTTCATTTTTCCTCCCCAGTTGTCTTTGGATTCAACTTGAGTCAAAAATACTTGTGGTCCCGTTTCTGAATCACGGGTTACTTGATAATCGCGACCATTCAAGGGTTGACCTGCCCAAATACCGCCTAAATCGACTGCTAATTTCCCAAACTTACGATTAACGTGAAGCGTAAGACGACGCGTTTTCGGTTGAGGAACGGCAAAGGAACTCACAATGGCACCTTGTTGTTCTAGGTCTTCATGAAAAATGGTTGTAAAATCGGTGTTTGCAATTTTACGACTGTATTTTACCAAGATAGCAGGGTTGGCGCCCCACCACAACTGAGGTCCGAAAGCTACTTTCAAACCGTTGAGCATTTTCTTACCCTCTACTTCAAAACCGAAGGGTGCAATTCCGTTATAAATATCCATCTGTGGACCATAATTCGCCTCTGGGTACAATCCGAAGAAATCGCCCTCATACCCCCAATGGTAATGTCCGGTTCGGTAAAATCCGGTTAAGTTAAAATATTTGCTATTCCAATTGTAGCTTGCGCGATACACTTGAACACGGTTGTTGTCTTGCAATTGAACAGGCCCGTTGGGTCCGTTAACAATAACTGGACGTCCGCGATTTTCATAAAAGATTTGATCGATGGGGTTTTGTGCCACATTTCCTAAAACGTTAAATTCGATATTGGCACTTGAATTGGCCGATGGATTTCCTCCAATCCCTACAAAATACGATTCCATATTATCAAACCCTTGTTGGTTTGGGAAATCGTTAAAATTGGGGGTCGGACTCTCGGGTGTGGTAATTAAAGAACCGCCCGTATTGAAGGTAGTGAACTCGGCGGACAAACGCGTCACGCGAATTTTACTTCCTTGTGATGCTTCGGCAGCGGCTTTATCGCTGCGTGCACGTAAGGCTGCATCCATGATTTGGGTTTTATCCAAAACACTTTGCAATTGCGCGGGATTGGCTCCGGGAGCATACGGATCAAATTGATGAATATCTTTCAAAAGGTAGTAGGCTGTTCTTGGATATAGTTGGTAAAACCCATTTTCATCGGGAGCGCCTTTAGCACAAATCCCAAACCACTCTTCATTCATGTTGTTTTCGCCTTCGGTAAAATCCTTTTGGTACCCACCGTTGGACCAAGAAGCATTGGTATCGTGAACGTCTAAATTTTTAGTTTGACCATATTTCCACCAACCGTCACTAAACTGAAAGGTAAACCCTCCAATACAGTTTCCAGATTTACCCATGCCCGCTGCATTTTCATAAATCTCTTTCCAGTTTCCTTTCAAATAAAAGGCTTGAGCGTTGCCATCCTCTTTGTTGGTTTGTACGTTAAAAGCATCAGCTCCAAACTCGGTAAAAAGCACTGGTTTTCCGTATTCTTTTTTTACACGCTCAAACAAATCCCCAAACGATACACCGCGGTATACATTGGTCCCAAGAATATCCACATCCTTACATTCTTTGGCTATAATGTCGAGAAAAAGTAAGTCTCCATTACAAATGGCAATGGGTCGCGAACTGTCGATCGCTTTCATTTTTACCACTGCTTGGTTGAACAATTGGTACATGGACTTGGCACGTATAGTTGACTTGCGGTCTTGGATTGGAATATTCTCGGTTTCAGCACCGTCCCAAAACAAACCGTAGTTGTTTTCGTTTCCTAATAAGAAAAGTAACAATCCTTTGGTGTCTTTGTATTCGGCCACCATTTGAGTAACTTCTTGAAGTAAAAGGGCTTGCGTTTTGGGATCAGCATACTCTGAAATAGGTGTCCAAACCCCATCAATCGTTAACCCGTAACGTCCAAAAGAATGATTTAGCATTGTATAAATACCGTGGGTGGCATAGACATATTCAATCCATTTTTTGGGCATTCCTGTGTACACACGAATGGTATTTACCCCCATATTTTTTAACATGCCCATTTCATCGTCTAAGGCTTGACGAATAAATGAATCCGGTTGATTCCACAAACTGTAATTGTAATTGGTACCGATTGGAAAGTAATCCCAGTTCATTCCATTAATGATGAAATCTTTGCCGTTTACTTTCAAACGTACTTCTGCGTTCGTCTTGTCTAGCGTTACGCGCTCGGATTGCGAAAAACCGAACCAAGAACAGCCAAAAAAGAGTAGAATAATAATTTTTTTCATTGGTTATTAAGGATTAGATAATTTAAGAGTTGAAATTTGGTTGAATTAATAATTTCATAAAATTAAGTAGTGTCTTTAATTGAGAAAAGGAATTCACCTCAACAAAAAACATACAAAATGATTTTCAATTCATTTGCGCTAAAACCCATATATAACAAGGGCTTTAAGCGATTGTTTTTTAAATTTATATCCTGCTCATAACAGAAATAAAAAATTAATTTGTAGAGGTTTTGTATAGGGAATTTTAACGCTTTTTATCTTCATTAGATAGAGAGAATATACTCTACGAGGCCTTTTTCGTGCGGTAAATTCATTTTTTTACGCAAACGATATCGTTTAATCTCGATACTGCGCACAGAAATATTCAATAATGGAGCAATCTCTTTTGACGATAAGTTTAAGCGTAAATACGCACAGAGTCTTAAATCATTGGGCGTTAATGAGGGATGTGCCTCTTTGACTTTCTTCAAAAAGTCTTTATCGGCCGTATCAAAAGCTTCTTTAAACACTTTCCAGGTATTTTCCTCGCCAATGTTGCGATTAATGGTTGAAATCAACGACTTTATACTACGGCTGCTATTGGGCTCAACGGTTGTCTTCTTCAAGTCCTCTTTAATCAAGGCCAATAATTCGTCTTTTTTAAGTAAACTCATGGTAGAAACGGCCAGCTCTTTGCTTTTGGCATCTACATCTTGGGCCAATTGTTCATTGCGTAGTTTCATTAATTGCTGTTCATTCTCCAGCTCTTTGATTTCAAGCAGTCTATTGTTTTCTTCGATCAATTTTTCGCGTTGACGCATATAATAATTGCGGTACTGTTTATTGATATATCGGAACAGGAAAATGCCTGCGATGAGATAGAAAAACAGCGCCAAGTTTGTCGCATACCAAGGTTTAGCAATGGAAAAACGGTAAGTAGCTGTATTTTCAGAAAGGGAATTGGTAATGCGGGCACGTACTTTAAATACATAATCTCCTGGGGGAAGATTTCGAAAGTTAATGGCCGATTTGGTAGTCCATTCGCTCCAATCGTCTTGAAACCCTTCCAGTAAATATTGGTACTCTGTAAAGATGTACTTGTTGTATTGCGGTACTGTAAAGTTGAATGAGATATTGTTATCGTCGTGACTAAAATCGCCTTCCGCTTGTAGAGGGACATCTATTGACGATTGATTTTGTTTGCCTACACTAACATCGGTAAGTGCGATTTGATGGCTTTTTAAGCGCAAGGCATTATTGTCAAAGATGTAGTACCCATCGGTTGTACCGAGAAGATACTCGTTGGAGGAAATTTGTGAAATATTTTCAAAACCCAACATCGGATTAATCAAACGGGAGGGGATGGGTAAAATCGTTCGTTTGAGTTGGGCATTGATTTTATTGGAGGCAAAGCAATTGATGTAGTTTTTTGAAAACAACCAAAGTTTACCGGCAGCATCGACGGTAATCTTGCCCGAAGTGTATTCTTTATTTTGAAAGGCTTCACTCAAAACGACATCTTTGGCAAACGCTTTGGTTTGGGTATTCAACCGGAAAATCCCGTTTTTGTAGGCGTAATAAATTCTGTTATTGTAACGAAATAATCCTGCATTCTTACTCTTTGTTGGATTTGAATAGGTAAAGATATTCAATGTTTTGGTCAACGTAGGGTCAACTTGTAAGCGAAATAATCCTTTATATTCATGGCTCACGTAGATTTCTTTGGGGGCGTTGAATTCAAAAAACCGAGCTGAATAATTAAAATTTTGGATTCTATTTTTAAACTGCCATTGATTATTGACCTTTTCCAATACCGAAATTCCATAATAATTACCTTGTAGTAATTTGTTTTTTTGAAAAGGAACTACGGAAAATTTCCAAGTTCCGGATTGCGAAAAAATGAGTTTTGACGTCCCCTCTTGAATGGTAAACGTCCCCGAATCATGTCCGCAAAACAAGGTGTTATCGTGAATAAACAAAGACCAAACCTGCCCTTTGGTGCCACTAACAAATTGATATTTAATATTGCTATTTTGAGGTTTATAAAACAAACCCTGATTGGTCCCCAAATACAGATTTCCGTTAAATACAATCGCCGAATAAACGGTTCCAAGCGTACCGGTTTCATCAATATAACTACGTACCGGCGAGTTTAAATTGATGCAGTTGATGCCATTATCCAGTCCCACCCATAGATTATTACTCATGTCCTCAAACAAGGAAAGTACAGTATTGTTGCACAACCCTTTGGACTGCGTCAAATTAAAACGCACACTGCCTTGCGGCGATAAAATATAAACGCCATTGGAAATGGTTCCCACGGCAAAACTGCCGTCCTTTAATTGTTGACTACTGTAAATACTGGAATTAGCAATTTCTTTATCTGCTTCCGTATTGAATTTTGTAAACGAAGTGCCTTGCAAATTAAAAAAGCCATTAAACTGGGTATGCACTAAAAGACCTGTGTTTTGCGCATAGATATTGACAATTTTGTTATTTGCCAAAGTAGCGGCCGATGCAATTAACTTGCCTTTACCTTGGGCGATTTCATAGAGGTTGAAATCACTTGTTTGGTAGTAAATTGTATTTCCTGTAAGAAACGATTTTAGAATTTTGGCATTGGGTTTTAGTATTTGAAATGTTTCGCGTTGGGTATCGTAAATGTAAAGTTGATCTAGCGATTGAAAAACTACCCATTGATCATAACTGATAATATTCCAAAATTGCTCGTCATCAAGAATTTTGGACTTTATTTTTGTGGTGAGTGAGGTGTAGGTTAAATTTCCATTGGTGTTGCGCGTCCAATACCCAAAATCCATGTAGCAACCGGTGTAAATCCGCTTGCCAATCACTTTTACCGAACGCAAAATACTTTCGTTAGGCGATTTATATAAACGCCATGTTGAACCGTTATATTCCAGCAATCCTTCGTTATTGGCAAAATAAATAAAGTGATGCGCATCTTGAGCAATCATCCAATTTTGATTCCCTGCATTGTAAGTGGCATTGGTAAACTTAATAATCGGTGGATACTCTTGGGAAAATCCTAAAAACATCCCCAAAATTAACCCAATGAATACCCAATATTTTCTCCTACACATGTGTCTACTTTTTTAGATAAAAAAAACCTTGAAATTTTCAAATCAAGGTTTTTAAAATTAATAAATAAAGAGGTACAACGATTATTTTTTCAAGAATTTTCGAGAAGACTCTATTCCGTTAACAGTTGTTTTTACGATGTACATACCGGGTTGGAATCCAGTTACATCCAAAGAAATTGAATTTTCAAGTGCTGCCGATTGGAAAACAGTTTGTCCCATAATGTTTACGATAGTCACTTTTTCAATCCCATTAGCGGCTTGGATATTCAATACCGATTCAGCAGGATTTGGGAAAACTTTTACTTGTGTCGCTTCAAATTCAGCATTGTTCAATACTGTATTTTTGTGTAAATAAACATTGTCATAGTATACTGTTCCCAAATCAGAAGTAATTACAAACTGCACTAAGTCATTACGATTAGCACCATTAATTGGAGTAAAACTTGCCAAAGGCACATCGATTGAATACCAAGTACCTGGATTAGGGTTGGTCAATAAGTTCGCATTGGTCATTGACAATTCAATTGCATTGGCTTCACCAGCCCCGCCATTCCAATTGGAGAATTTTACATTAAAACTCTTATCTTGAGTCGCCGTTGGTGTCCAAAAATCAATGTGGAAATGAGTAAACGAAGAAGCATCAAAACGACCGCTCAAGAACGTTACACCTTCACATCCAAGACCCGTTACTTTATTCGTTGGGTTTCCTTGTATACTTACTAAAGAGGTAATTCCACCACACCAAGAGTTGTTGTAGGTGTTGTCTTCACCTGTATATCCCATTACTGCGACAGGTTGGTAGGCATCACTAAAAATAGAACGCACATCTGCTGCTGCACGGTTTGGAGGTGTTGGAGCTGCTGTCGTTGGCTCAGGATCAGGAGTGATCGCCGCTTCTTCAGCACGGATGTTATCTACGTGAAAAGCAAAGTTGGCTGGAGGATTAAACCCAGTGTTGGTTGCATTCCAGTTTCCGAAGAAAACAATTTTTTGGTATTCGCCATTAGCTACCCCGGTATTGTCCATTCCAGTAGTAAAGGAGAACGTTAGCGTTTGCCATTGTCCTGGGGTTGTATACGCTTGCGAAGTTGCTGATGCTGGTGCACCTACTTCTACTTTGGCCAAAAGATTAAAAGCTTGCGTGGAATATACATCCACTTGCATGGTTTTATTCGTCGTTAACTTTACACGTTTTGTGGTTAAAACAATTTCCGCTCCTTGCCATGGATTGCCCGAAGTTTGGTTGGTCAATTGGAAACCATTACCACGTGTTCCTCCCGATACCGGGTCAGCTACAACCGCAGCGCTAGCCAAACCTTCAAATCCAGCAAAGTTAAACGTTGAAGCATTCTCAAAATCTTGGATCAAGGGAAGCTGTGTGGGAACTTCTGTCAATTCAACATTGTCAATTCCAACGAAGCCCGTAGCGTTACCCATATCAAAAATGATACGACTCGTAGCACTTTCGAAACTAGCTACCAATGTTAAATTAAACGTTTGTGATGTAGGAGTTAAGTTTACAGTTTGTACCACACTTGTAAAAGGACTTTGATTCAAACCTATCCCCGCTACCAAAATACGATTGGTATTAGAAAAAGCATCAAACTTTAAGTTGTACGTTTTTCCTACTGGTCCCAAGGGTAATACGTAACTCAAATTTACATCCCATGGATTACCTGCAGCAGTCACATTGGCTGCATTGTAGCTATTTCCACCTTCAACGACTACGTTTAAGGCATTTCCAGACCATCCGGCTGAACCACTCTCAAAGTTACCATTGGTAATTAGATTTTGAGAAAACCCCAATTGTACCAGTAACAATGAAAAGAATACAGTAATTTTTTTCATAATTTTTTTCATTTAGTTGAATTGTAAATTTAGCAATAGCATGCTCCAAAAAAAATATCCCTCACTATATAAAAACTATACAAAAAAAAATGAAGCGAAAACGATTGAAAAAGCTGGTTTTTGCTTTAAATCAAGGGCTAACAACACCTAAGTTTTAATAATATAGAATTTGTGTTTGTATAGGTATTGTATAGTTAAAATCGCGATTTTTTGGGTATTAAAAATGAGCTATTAGAAAAGAAGAAATCTAAAATTATCCATTATCGCTAAAAACATCCTAAAAAAGAAATCAAAAGCAGTGGCGATTGAGCCAAAAAAATGGGGAATGCGTATCTTTGGAAAAAAAAGTAATGCTATCGGAAAAGTTAGTCGAATTAGAGCCCAAAAAACACATTCTAATCAAAGGGGCAAGTATTCACAATCTCAAACATCTTAACCTCGCCATTCCACGTAACCAACTGGTTGTCATCACAGGACTATCAGGTTCAGGAAAGTCATCCATTGCCTTTGACACCCTCTATGCGGAGGGACAACGACGCTATGTGGAGAGTTTATCTGCCTATGCGCGTCAGTTTTTGGGTCGCCTTGATAAACCCAAGGTAGAATACATCAAAGGAATCGCTCCAGCAATAGCTATTGAACAAAAAGTCAATACAACCAATGCGCGATCTACTGTTGGAACGTCTACTGAAATATACGACTATTTAAAACTGCTTTACGCTCGCATTGGAAAAACAATTTCGCCCATTTCGGGAAATGAAGTAAAAAAAGATACGGTCACTACGGTTATTGACCATGTGAAAACCTTAGCGCTCGAAAGTCGTTGGCTGTTGCTTGCTCCTATTCATTTGGAGGAAGGAAGAGCATTGGAAGACAAACTCAATGTTCTTTTACAACAAGGTTTTATTCGTATTATGGTCTACAATGAAATGCTACGACTGGATGAAGTTGACCTAAAATCGCTGCCCAAGGAAAACGTTCGATTAGTGATTGATCGCATTGTGGTCAAAGAGGAAGAAACCTTTTACAACCGACTTGCTGACGCGGTTCAGACGGCATTTTATGAAGGAAAAGGAACCTGCTACATCGCCTCGGTTGATCACGAAATCTGCACTGAATTTAATACCAACTTTGAACTTGACGGAATAACATTCCTTGAACCCAATATTCATTTGTTCAGCTTTAATAATCCGTATGGAGCCTGTCCGCGTTGTGAAGGCTATGGAAATATTATTGGAATCGATGAAGATCTTGTTATTCCAAATACGGCTTTATCGGTATTTGAAAATGCTATTTTTCCTTGGCGTGGTGAAAGTATGAGCTGGTATCGTGATCAATTGGTCAATAACGCCTACAAATTTGATTTCCCGATTCACAAACCGTATTTCCAACTGGAACCCGCCCAAAAAGAATTGGTATGGCAGGGTAATCGCTACTTCGTCGGGTTGCACGATTTTTTTAAGGAATTAGAGGAAAAAAACTATAAAATACAAAATCGGGTAATGTTATCCCGTTACCGCGGAAAAACGAAATGTCCGGTATGTAAGGGAAAACGCCTACGTTCTGAAACGCAATATGTGCAGGTCGGAGGGAAAACCCTTGGCGAACTCGTAGATATGCCTATTCGTTCGTTATTGCCTTTTTTTGAAACCTTACAATTGTCGCAACACGATGCACAAGTGGCCAAAAGACTCTTGTTGGAGATTCAAAACCGGTTACGTTTTTTAAAAAATGTAGGCTTGGATTACCTTACGTTAAACCGAAACTCGGCTTCACTTTCGGGCGGAGAATCGCAACGAATTAATTTGGCAACCTCGCTAGGAAGCAGTTTAGTAGGCTCGATGTATATTTTAGACGAACCCAGTATCGGTTTGCATCCCAAAGACACTGAATTGCTCATTGAAGTCTTAAAAAACCTTCGCGATTTGGGCAATACGGTCATTGTTGTAGAACATGACGAAGATATCATGCGGGAAGCCGATATGATAATCGATATTGGTCCCGAAGCGGGAAGTCTAGGGGGCGAATTGGTGGCACAAGGGACTTTTTCTGAAATTCTAAAAGCCAATTCGTTAACGGCTCAATATTTAAACGGTAAAATGGAAATTCCAGTGCCTAAAGTTCGAAGAAAATGGTCGGCGTACATCGATATACTAGGGGCACGTGAACACAACCTTCAAAACATAGATGTTCGATTCCCTTTGGAATGTCTTACGGTTATCACTGGGGTTTCGGGTAGTGGTAAAAGTACTTTGGTCAAACGAATTCTTTTCCCAGCCTTACAAAAAAAACTCGAAGGAATTGGTGAGAAAGCGGGTCAGTTTAGTGATATGCAAGGCCACTACCACCGCATTCATCACATAGAATATGTAGACCAAAATCCAATTGGACGGAGCTCTCGTTCAAATCCTGTCACCTACATCAAAGCATACGATGATATTCGGGATTTGTTTGCTAAGGAAAAACTATCCAAAATTCGCGGCTACCAACCCAAACATTTTTCGTTTAATGTCGATGGTGGGCGCTGTGAAACGTGTAAAGGAGACGGAACAATTAATGTAGAAATGGTATTTATGGCCGATGTGGAATTGCCCTGTGAAACGTGTGGAGGCAAACGTTTTAAGAAAGAAATCCTAGAAGTGCAATTTAACGACCATAATATTGGTGCTATCCTTAACTTAACTGTTGATGAGGCCATTGCCTTTTTCAAAAATCACCAACAAAATAAAATTGTACAGAAATTACAACCCCTACAAGATGTAGGTTTAGGATATGTACAATTGGGTCAGTCGTCATCTACGCTATCAGGTGGAGAAGCGCAACGCATAAAACTCGCCTCCTTCTTGGTGAAAGGCGCCACTAAAGAAAAAGCATTGTTTGTTTTTGACGAACCTACTACGGGGCTGCATTTTCACGACATTAAGAAATTATTAGCCTCGTTTGAAGCACTCATCGAAAAAGGCCATTCGATCATCGTCATTGAGCATAATTTGGATTTGATCAAATGTGCCGATTGGATTATTGATTTGGGGCCGGAAGGAGGCGAAAATGGGGGACAGTTGATGGCTATTGGAACCCCTGAGGAAGTTGCCAAAAACCCAAAATCGATTACAGGTATGTACTTAAAAACAAAACTATAATGAAAAAACCCCTTCCAATTCAAGAAGGGGTTTTTAATATCCATTATTCTAAAACAATCTTTCGGGTCACTCGAGTAGAATCCGATTCCATAACCGCCATATACATGCCACGGGCTAAATGTCCCACAGCAAACCCTTTGACCAATGGTGCATCGGTGACCGCTTGGGTTAGTACAACTTTACCAGTACTATCCATCAAGCTGAATTGATATTCATTGTTGGGAAATGTCCCCAAATTCCAATAAATCTCATTCGTCGCTGGATTGGGGAAAACCGACATTTGATATTCCTGCACTGACGAGGTGCTTAGGGTTGTACTCGCTACAGCAAAATGCAACATGGCTCCCGTAGCGGCTTGGGCCACTTTATAGTTGTACACCGGGTCCATGTTAACCAATAAGTCGGTAGCCGTATGTCGGTGCGTCGTTTCATTGGTTTCATAAAAGCCCGTAATAATTTCCCCATTATCTTCAAAGGTCATATAATCAGAGGCATAGGCATACGACAAATTGGTATTTAAGGGTGAATACAATTCGGTACACGTAATCAATTGTTGTGTCATCGCATTGGAAGCCGCGTTATTGGAAGTGGGACTACCCGTATCGCGCTCACAAGTAATGGTGTCGTTGATTTCTCCTGCGACTCCGCCTACTTGATCAATATTGAAGACCAAACGAATACTCATTTTGGGGGTAGTGCCATTGACCACAGTGTTTACGTAATTTTGACTGCCTCGCAAACCATCTTCTTCCCCCGAGAAATTGATAAAGCGAATGGAATATTCGGTAGGAATATTTTGCAATAAGCGCGCGACTTCCAAAATAGCCGCTACCCCACTCCCATTGTCATTGGTCCCTGTTCCCACAATAGAGTCATAATGACCACAAATAATGACATAGGTATTGGGATAGGTGGTTCCGATTTTGGTGACGACCAAATTTTTACAAACGGCTGACGATCCTGAATAGGTATACGAAAACTCTTGTAATTGATTGGCCGTGTAGCCATAACTAAGGTATTTACTTTTCAACCAATCTAGGGTATTTTGCAAAGCCGCTGTTCCGCGACGCTTTACACCTAAACCTTCAAATTCAGTCAAATTGGTAGTAATATTCGTCTGTGAACACTGATTGGCAATGTCGGCATACGCTTGAATAAACGATTGGGCATTTGAGGCAAATTGGAATCCAAATAATGAAATTAGGACTAGTAGGTATCTTTTCATAGGGTAATCTTCAAAACAGCGGTTTGTTGTGGGTTCAAATATACTAAAAATTAATGTTGAAAATAAAGCAGGTATCTGCAGTAAAACTTTTGCATTCAACAGGTTAAAAATCATTAACAAATCGTTGACAATTCCTTCGATAAAGATGGCACAGCAATTGAAAATACCTTTACATCGCAATGATCGAAGAAGCTGAAAATCGAAAGAGTAAGCACCCACCGTAAACCGAATGCCTTATGAAAACAATTACACTTTTATCCAGTTTAGTGTTCGCTTTTAACACTTGGGCGCATGCCACCACTTTGGAGTTTGCTAACGACCGTCATGGTCTCCACTTCACTACAGCCGAACCGATTCAATTTATGGAACGTGGGATTGTATTTTATGTGTTCTTGAATGGTGATTTTGACTTCAATACCCGTCCTGAAGATGTTGGAGGAAGTTACTACTTCCGTGGGGCTAGCACCAAAACAATGGCGCGAGGAAGTCGTCCTGTAAATTATGGGGTGTTGATCGAATTTGACTCCTTTGGACGTGTACGACGCGTAGGCAATACATTCATCAACTATGATGGCCGTGATCGGGTGAGTCGCATTGGAAGTGTATTCATGCAGTATAACCGTTTTGCGCTAACGCAAATTGGGGGTATGCGAATCGTTTACAACCGCTTGGGACAAATTGTACATACCGTGGGAAGCGTCAAACGTCATGGCTTTACGCCTAATTACTATGAGCAAGCCACCTGCTCAACCACTTATTACGGTTCGAGCACCCCATTCAACTCTGGAGGCTATTACTATCGCACAACAGACCAAAATGGAAGACAAGAACAAACGTCTGAAAATAAAGAAAATGAAGAGTAAATAAAGTTTGGGTTAGTTAGTTTGATTCGGAGACCCTGTAGTCCTAGGATTGCAGGGTTTTCTCCTTTTTTATCGTTTTAAAATACGAGGTAGAAAACGATCCATTACTTCGTTTACTTCATCGGAAATGCATAAATAATAATGCGCAAAAAGATACAGTGGCGCTACTAAAAGCGATTTAAATCCTATATTAATAATCGGATGGAAAGGAAAATCCCAAGCATAAAACAGACCAAAAACAACAATTAACACCATAAACGAACGGAGCGTATGGAAGGTAAAAGGAAAAAGTTTCAACTTCTTCACGACAAAGACAAACTTCACCGTATTGTACAGCATAATGGTGAGTAAAGTTGCCAAAGCCGAACCGTTGATGCCATACAATGGAATACAAATGGCATTCAAAACAATCATCAATGCCACAGTCGCTACACCAAAAAACAATACCATTCGATAGTACCGTGTATTGACAATAATCGCATTATTGTTTCCCAAAAGCACATCGTAATACTTAGAAATCCCAATCATAAAAACCACCCAAACACCCCCGTCGTAATTGTCGGGAATTATGCGGTATAACATGTGGATATTGGTTAGGATTAATACCAATAAAAGACCGCCTGTGATTTGCAAATTGATGGATGTTTTTTGATACAATTGTTGCAATTCCTCCCACTTTTTTTGCACCATTAACCGCGCAGTAATTGGGGCTACAATTTGATTCATCGCACGGTAAGGCACGGCAATAACAGTGGCAATAAAAATGGCTACCGAGTACACCGCATTCTGCGTGATAGGAAGGTACTGTGGGATCATTACTTTATCAAAATCGACCAACATCACCGCAATGCCTCCTGAGACAATAATGAAGGAAGAATAATAAAAAATCTCTTTAAAATTTTGGGGGATTTGCAGCCCAAATGAAGGACGACGCACCCGCATCGCATAAGCAAACATGACTACCGTTTGTACTGCATATATTCCCAAAACACTGTATATAAATTGGGCTTTCGTTAGGTACTCGAAATGAAGGAGGATTAAATGCAACATAATGAATGCTCGTCCAAACACTTCGTAAATAAAGTTACCATATACCGAACGTAAATGCACTTTCACCCAAGCATAAAAAACTTCAAAATAGGCCATTAGAAAACCAATGACTGGTATTAATCCAAAAAAAGGTTGTAACGAAGGATTTTCATTCACCCAAAACGATGCGATGCTGTCGTAAAAAAAGTAAAACAATACACCAATTGGAATCATTAAGTAAAAAGGAACCAGCGCCATAAAAGCGAGAAACCGCTCTCGTTTGGCCTCCGAATCGTATTGAGCATAGAATCGAATGATGGTGTTTTGAGCGCCAAAAGCCATCAAGGGCATCATAATATTGGCTCCCGACAGCAACGTAGAAACGATGCCATAATGTTCTTTCCCTAAAAAATGGGTATAAAAAAACAACGCATTAACCGCACCAATTCCAAAACCGAAAAAGGTAATGATGGTGTTTCTAATGGATTGATTTTGAACTATTCCCATTTAAACGGAATGAATTAGTTGTACCAACGCTTGCGTCAGTTGCTTTCGCGAATACCGTTGCAGTCCCACGGGATGTGTTTGAAGACGACCCGCTTGGTATTGAGCATAAAGTTCGCTAATTTTTTGTTTCAAAGCGACTTTTTCAGTGTAGGTAAAAAAAGTACCCGTGTTTGTGGACTGCACAATTTCGGCAAAATCAGAACCTTTCGGACCCAAAGCAACAATAGGTCGACCGGAAACCATATATTCAAATAATTTTCCAGGGATAATACTCCGGGTATCGGGCGAGTCAATTTCGATCAATAGTAAAACTTGGGATTTACGCTGATGGGCCACCGCCTCGTCATGGGCTACATATCCCAAATTATTCACGTAAGCATCCAGTTTGTGGTGGGAAATACTTTGCAACACTTCTTCACTGATTTTGCCAATTAACTTCAATGAAAAATCAGTAGCAAACTGAGGGTTTTCATGAACAAGTTCGGCTAAAACTTCCCATAAAATAGTGGGGTTTCGGTCGGACAGAAAGGAACCGATATGCGCAAGAGTAAACGAGGTATCCAACGTTTGTGGGGGTACTTCTTCGGTATCGTAGCCGTTGGTGATGACCGAAATAGGTCGGGACGTAAGCGCCGAAAACTCTTCTTTTGTAGTGGGACTTGTCACCAAAATATGATCGGCGCTTTGCAACACTTGTCGCTCCAAATCTCGATGAATCTTGGCTGCATATCGCGATAACTTCAGGGCTTTGTGGTATCCAATGGTCGTCCAAGGATCGCGAAAATCGGCTATCCATTTAACTTGCTTCGAAGCGCGCAATTGCTGGCCAATTAAATGCAAACTGTGTGGAGGACCCGAAGTAATAATTGTGGTAATTCCCTCTTTTTCGATATACTTTTTCAAAAAATGAACTGACGGTTTTACCCATAAAAATCGGGCATCTGGAATAAAAATATTGCCCCGAACCCATAGTAGAAATTTTTGTAAAACCGATTGTTTACGGGCCGCTGGGATAATTCCTGAACTAATTTTTTGAGTTGATTTTTTTGAAAACAAAGCCGCCCATTGGTAGGGTTCGCGAATTTTCTTTTTGATTACAATCGCCTGCTCTGATACTTCACGAAGCAAACCCGCATCTTGTATGGGATAGCTGGGATTTTCAGGAACATAAACATAAGGAACCACGTCAAAATCAGGAAGATATTTTACAAATTTTAACCAACGTTGTACGCCGGGCCCTCCCGCAGGTGGCCAATAGTAGGTGATGATTAAAACTTTTTCCTTTGGGGTACTCATACATTAAGAGGGAGCATGTTCTTTCTGTTGGCGACGGCTAAGATAAATCCCCACAATCGATAACACTATAATAAGCATAAAACTAATTAACGATACCCAACTGCCTGTTTTTACCACTTGAGGTTCAAACGAGAACGTGATTGTGTGCTTACCCGCAGGAACTAGCATACCGCGTAAGGCAAAGTTTACCTTACCATAATCCACCAATTTTCCATCGATTTTGGCCTGCCAACCGGGTTTGTAATACATTTCAGAAAATACAATAAAACCTTCATGTTTGGCATTGGAAACATAAGTTAACTGATTGGGACGGTAGGCCGTGAGTTGCACACGGGCTGTGGTATCGCGCACAAATCGCGTCTGTGAAGGTTTAAATTCATTGCGATTGTAAACGGCCACCGATTTGGTTTTCAAGGTATCTAGACTCTTCATCACCGCATCATCCGAGGGTACGCCTTGAATCGTATGGACAAACCAGGCATTGCCATTGGCGTCGGGATTGAAGGTGGGAAACTGCTCCCCTTTTTCATTCACCTGGATAATGTATTTGATGTTCAACATATCCAACACCTCTTTGTTATTTTTGGCAATTTGATAATCAAACAACTCTTGAATGGCACGGGGTTTAACGGCACTGTAACCTCCTATCGATTTATGGAAAAAGGACGCGCGGGCACTACTCATATTGCCTTCTACATCCAAAACGCGGTAGTGCGTGGTATCTTGTAAAATTTGTTCGTCGGCGGGCGTTGCTTCAAATGGACGATCGACCTCATGTGCGGAAACAAAGTCGGTACTGTCGACATATTTTTTATCCACCAAAACTAAGTCAACGACCATTACGACCCCGACGCACAGGATGGTATTCATAGCGCCTAATTTTACTTTGGAAAAACGCCATAGAAACACAAAGGCTAAGGCCATCAAGAATCCGGAGCGCAACAAATCGGCGGCATACAAGGTTTCCCGATCGGCTTTTAAGGCGTCGATAAAACCCATTCCGAAGGATTTATCTTGTCCTTCGCTAAACATGCGAAGTAAATCTGCATCCAAAGTACCCGAAAAGTTGAAACTGCTTTTTAGGAAAAAAATCAGCAGTAAAATTCCCAAACATGTAAGTCCTGTTTTTTTCAAATTGTTCCAACGATTTTCAGCATCGGTTGTCATAAACGCATGGAGTCCCATAATCGCCAATACAGGAATACACAATTCCAAAACCACTTGAATTGAGGATACGGCGCGAAACTTATCGTATAAAGGAACATTATCAATAAAAAAGTCGGTTAACGCTGGAAAATTTTTTCCCCATGACAAAAGCAACGAAACCAACGCTCCGCCAAAAAACACCCATTTGAGCTGCCGTTTGTCATGATACAAGGCCAAAACAAAAAGAAAGAAAACAACGGCTCCGATGTACGCAGGTGCGGCTACAATGGGTTGCTCACCCCAATAGGTTCGTGCATAGGCATCGGTAAATTGACGGGCTTCCGACTCGGTTGCTCCATAGTTAAGCATGAATTGGTACACGCTCGAATCGTCGCTTAACTTTTCGTCGTTACCTCCTCCAAATAAACGAGGGGCAATAAGATTCAAACTCTCGGCAATCCCGTAACTGTATTCGGTAATGTAACTGCGGTCAAGGGTGGCCTTGTCGGTTTTGGGTTTGCCATCAGGTTCCAATTGCAAAGAACTTTTCCCTCGCGTACTAAATTGTGCATATTCTTGGGTAGCGAGAAGTGACGTGGCATTGGCCCCCACTGCTAGAATTAATGCGATGGTAAAGGTGGCTGCGGTTTTTCCCAAGGCCGAAAAATCTTTTTCACGCAACATTGTGACACCATAATACACCCCCAATCCCAAAAGTACAATCAGCAAATAGTACGTCATTTGAAAGTGGTTGGCATTGATTTCGAGAGCTACGGCAAAAAGCGTTAGAATGCCGCCCCATAAATAACGTTTTTGAAAAACCAACAAAACGCCGGCTACCACCAGCGGCATATAGGCGATTGCATGGGCTTTGGCGTTATGTCCGACCCCCAAAATAACAATTAAATAAGTAGAAAACCCAAAGGCTAAAGCCCCAAAAAAGGCTTTCAACGGATCGGTTTTCAGCACGAGCATTAATACGTAAAACCCAATAAAATAAAGCCATAAGTAATCGGCTGGACGGGGTAAAAAACGCAACACATCGTCGATGGCACCGATGTAATCGTGAGGGTATTTTGCCCCTAATTGATAGGTAGGCATTCCGCCAAAGGCACTATTGGTCCAATACGGTTCGGTATCATAGGTAGCGCGAAAATCATTTTGCTCCTTGGCCATACCTGTATATTGTACGATATCGCTTTGGTAAATTTTTCTACCTTGTAAAATGGGATAAAAATAAATTACGGCTACGAGGATAAAGCCAGAAATGGCTAACAAATGAGGATATCCTTTGTGAAGGTATGCTTGAATTTTTTGCATCATAAAAATAAATTTGCTAGTCCTTTACTTCTTCAAAATCGATGTATTCACCGACTTGTTTCTCGCTTTTCTTCGGCGCGGAAGTAGAAGCTGTAGTAGACTGATTTTGTTGGTGTTGACGGAATTTATCTTCCATCTGTTGATTCGCTTTTTCAACCACCTTTTGCGCTAAGATAGGCAACAATAAGCGGGCGATAAAACGAAATAAGTAGTAAAACAGAATGATATAAAACAAGGTCTTTAAGAGTCCTTGTAAACTGGCTTCCTGCATGGGTATAAATTTTTTCAAAAATACTAAAAACCACATAGGAAATCATGGTGAAGGTCATAAATAAATAATAAAAAGTGTACTTTTGGGTCACCTAACCCACAACTTTTTCACCATGAAATCCAACCGACTATACCTGTTTGTTCTAACCCTTGGTTCGTTACTCACTTATGCACAGTATACGGATGAAATCAATACCAATCGTCCAGGAGAATCCATGAATGCGTATGCGGTTGGAAAACGTGTCCTTCAATTTGAGTCGGGATTCAGTTACAGCCAGGAACAATTCGACCGTAATGCCTTTAATACGGAGGGATATTTGGTGAGTTTGACCACACGTTATGGATTTTTTAAAGAGGAATTGGAAGGGATTCTGGAAATGACCTACCAAAATGACAGCTACTTTTCACCCGCCGGTAATTTTCATCGCGATGGGTTCCGACGCGTTCTTTTGGGATTTAAATATTTGATTTATGATCCGTTTAAAAACTATGATGCCAAACCCAATTTGTACAGTTGGAAAGCCAATCATAAATTCAATTGGCGCATGATGATTCCGGCCGTATCGGTATATGCAGGGACCAATATTAAAGTGGGGAATTATCCGTTTATGTACCCCGGAGAATCCTACGGTACTTTTAGTCCCAAAGTGATGTTGATTTCTCAAAATGTATTTTCTGGGGCTTGGGCTTTTGTTACGAATACTTTTGTAGACAAAATTGCTTCGAATAACCAAACCGTGGGATTCATTGGAACCATTACCAAAGGCTTTGATCGTTGGTCGGGATTTATTGAAGGAAAAATGCTCAGTGGCGGCTACTACAGTGATGTGTTTATGACCGCCGGAGCCGCGTATTTGTGGGGAACGAGTTTTCAAGTCGATGCTTTTATCAGTCAAAACATGAAAAATACCCCATCGATTATGTACGCTGGTTTGGGCGTTTCGTGGCGAACAGATACGTATTATGAAGACAATTTGATTCGCGCTCCCAAAAAAGAGGAAAAGAAAGAGAAAAAAACCAAAGGCGAGAAGAAAAAAGAAAAAGAGAAAGAAAAACTAAAAAAACGTTTGGACGAAATCCCCACCGCAAAACCTTAATACGATGATTACGCTTATAGAAGTCAATTCAAAAGCCTTATTTCGCGAATTTGTCGCCTTCCCTTTTCGCTTGTACAAAAACGATCCGAACTGGGTACCGCCCTTAATTGAAGACGAATTGGCCACATTGGATGCCTCAAAAAACCCCGCTTTTGACCAAGCGGAAGCTTTGTTTTATTTGGCGCAACGCGAAGGAAAAACCGTGGGGCGCATCGCTGCGATTATTAATTGGGAAGAGGTAAACAACCAAAACAAACGGAAGGTACGCTTCGGATGGTGGGATGTCATTGATGATCTTTCGGTGACGGAAGCACTTTTAGAAAAAGTATATGCTTTGGGAAAAAAGCACGACCTCACTTATGTTGAGGGTCCGATGGGCTTTTCCAATTTGGATAAAGTAGGCGTGGTCACCGAAGGATTTGATCGTTTGGCGTCCATGATTACCTGGTATAATTACCCCTATTACAAAACGCATTTGGAGCAATTGGGCTTTGGGAAAGAAAAAGAATACTTGGAAAATGTATTTTCTTTTAAAAATGTCGAAATCGAACCCTATCGAAAAGCGAGTGCCTTGATACAAAAACGCTACCAATTGGTGTGTAAAAACTTCAATAAGACGTCAGAAATCATGCCTTTTGTTGATGAAATGTTTGATTTATTCAACAAAGCTTATGCGACATTAGCCTCTTTTGTAGCCATTAACGCGAAGCAAAAAGAATATTTTAAAAAAAAATACATCGGTCTTATCAAACCCGAGTACATCAAGTTTGTTTTTGATAGTGCTGGAAAATTAATCGCTTTTGGCATTGTCATGCCCAATCTTTCGGCTGCGATGAAAAAAGCAAATGGAAAATTGTTTCCTTTTGGATTTTATCACTTAGTAAAGGCGCAAAAGCGCCATGAAGAAGTTTTATTTTACCTCATTGGAGTTGATCCCGAATATCAAAACAAAGGAGTAACAGCTTTGATTTTTGAAGCGTATTATGATTCGTTTCAAAAAAATGGGGTACAAACTTGTGTTCGTACCCCAGAATTGGAGGAGAATACGGCCATTCATAACATCTGGAAGAACTTCAACCCAACCGTTTTCAGACGTAGAAGGACCTATAAAAAAGATTTATAACTATTCTCCGAGATAAACAAATCCATTCGCTGCCATATACGGATTTTGTATGTTTAGCGATTCTTGCAACACGCCGCCATTAATGGAAGAAGTGGTATGCGAGTGCGATCCGCTTGAAGTGGTTTGTGCCGTATTTGTAGATCCATTCAACAATTGAAAGGTAATACCTCCGGTAAGATTTAAGTTGTAATTCCCCACAGTTCCAGCGCCGTGCGTATGCGCGCCATTGGTAGATGTGGTTAGGGTTACATCCGGTAATTGATTTTGGGAA
Organism: Flavobacterium sp.; assembly: GCF_027533505.1. Lineage (GTDB taxonomy): Bacteria > Bacteroidota > Bacteroidia > Flavobacteriales > Flavobacteriaceae > Flavobacterium. Next base: position 36,213 of record NZ_JAPZUB010000038.1, read on the forward strand.
ATGGTAACTGTTGCGTTTCCACCGTAGCCGCCCAAAGGTTTGCTGACGCTCGAACCTACCAATGTTTTATCCGAAAGATTAGGAATACTTTCGCCGAATCCGAGGAGTGTAGCCGCCGCTTGTTGCGAAGGCGTCAAGGTACTCACTGCACGTCCGTTGAGCAACACCCATCCTTGATGGTCGGTTGTTTTGAGACTGTATTTCATATCGCCAAATTCGTGTACTTGTTGGTAGATGGCAAGCCATTTTGTGCCGTCATAATAATAATAACGATTGGCACTGGTAAAATACACCAATTGTCCCGCACGATTTCCTGTAGTGGGCAGCGCATCCACCTGAGGAATAGCAATTCCAGCTGCTGCATCAGGTGCACTGGGATTGGTTGTTCGAACATCTAAATCGGCTTGCGGATCTGTGGTTCCGACACCTACTTGCGCAAAAGATACACTTGCTGCAAAAAAACTAATTAGTAGTAACGTTTGTTTCATGGTCGTTCAATTTTGAAACTCAGAGTTAGGGCTTTTGAGTTGGTTAAACATTATTTTTGTACTGCTTGAAACGCTTCGTTCTACACGAGTAGATTGAATTGTTATTTGGGCAAAACGTACTCAAATGTAGAATTATCTTACAAATCTAAGAAATTTTTTATCGGTAAAATACTACAATTTTCGATAAAATGCAGAAAAATATATTTTTGTAAGTTTATTCTTATAATTATTTATAACAAGAAATAACTTACAATATAGGTGCAAATAAAAAATCCACCCCGAAGGATGGATTATTTTTTAAAACGTACTATTTATAATTAATGAAGGCTACGATACATCCACCGTAGTCGCTTCAGCGATTTTCTTGTAGGTTCCGTTTTCTAACTTTTCACGTATTGCTTCAAAAGCTGCTAGTGTTTCATCAATATCTTGTTTGGTATGCGAAGCGGTGGGTATCATTCGCAATAGAATAATCCCTTTCGGAATAACAGGATACACCACAATGGAGAGGAAAATATTATAGTTTTCACGCAAATCATTCACCATAACCATCGCTTCAGGAATAGAACCTTCCAAATATACTGGGGTTACACAGGTGTTGGTATCGCCAATATTGAAACCGCGACGCGTTAATCCACTTTGCAAATAGTTTACATTTTCCCAAAGTTTGTCTTTCAACTCGGGCATCGTGCGCAACATTTCCAAGCGTTTCAGGGCTCCAACGGTCATAATCATGGGCAATGACTTAGCAAACATTTGCGAACGAAGGTTGTATTTTAAATAATCAATTACATCTTGGTCGGCGGCTACAAAGGCACCAATACTGGCCATTGATTTGGCAAACGTAGAGAAATAGACATCAATTCCGTCCTGACAGCCTTGTTCTTCTCCGGCTCCAGCTCCTGTTTTTCCTAACGTTCCGAATCCGTGAGCATCATCAACTAACAAACGGAAATTGTATTTGGACTTTAAGTCGACAATTTCTTTGATTTTTCCTTGTTGTCCACGCATTCCAAAAACACCTTCCGTAATAACGAGAATTCCTCCTCCATTTTCTTCCGCCATTTTGGTAGCCCGTTGCAAGTTTTTTTCCAAACTTTCAACATCATTGTGCTTGTAGGTAAAACGCTTCCCCATGTGCAAACGTACCCCATCAATAATACAGCCGTGGGAATCGACATCATACACAATCACATCGTTTTTAGTTACCAACGCATCGATAATCGACACCATTCCTTGGTACCCAAAATTCAATAAATAAGCGGCTTCTTTTTGAACAAAAGCGGCCAATTCATTTTGCAATTGTTCGTGTAATGAGGTATGACCACTCATCATACGTGCCCCCATCGGGTATGCGGCACCGTATTGTTGTGCGGCTTCTGTATCTACTTTTCGGATTTCGGGATGATTGGCCAAACCTAAGTAATCATTGATACTCCAGTTTAGAATTTCTTTTCCTTGAAACTGCATCCGAGGTCCTAATTCACCTTCCAATTTCGGAAAAACATAATACCCCTCAGCTTGAGAAGCCCAACGCCCTAAAGGCCCTTTATTTTGTTGAATTCGTTCAAATAAATCTTTTACCATGAGTCAAAACAGGTTATAATCGCTGCAAAAGTAACGATAATCGATTTCTAATCATAGCGCTTTAACACGATTCTATCAACAACGTGTCGTTTATAATTCTTGCCTATAGGTCAATATAGCGTCCAATAATTGGTCTTTTTCGACAGGTTTGGTCATATAATGGTTCATCCCCAATTCCCGAATCCTAACTTTGGTAGCTTCCATTACATCGGCCGTAACAGCAATGATAGGGATAGCAGCCGTATTGATTCCCGATTGCCCATTTCGAATGGCAGTAGTCGTTTCATACCCATCCATAATGGGCATTTGCAAATCCATCAATATTAAATTGTACACTTGTCGCGAAAGATAGGTCAGTGCTTCTTCTCCATGCATTGCATAATCGACGGTAAGATTGGGCCATTTTTTAAAAATCATTTTCAGCACCATTTGGTTCATCACATTATCCTCTACCACCAATATACGCGTATCCGACCAATCGTGCTCCTCTGGGGTTGTCACTCGAATAGGCGCCTCAACTTCAACAATTTCTAACGGAAAATTTAACGTGCAAACCGTTCCTTGATTGACTAAACTATCGATATATAACGTTCCTCCCATTTGCGAAACCAATGCTTTTACAATGTATAACCCCAATCCCAATCCTCCGTATTTTCGTTTATTATCGATACGCTGCTGGGTAAATGACTCATAGATTTGATCCATTTTAGACTTCGGAATCCCCTCACCTGTGTCGGAGATAATCCCCTTTACTTGCAAATTGGTACCTTCCGTAATGAGTTCTACCCGAAACTTAATGATCCCCTCGGCAGTAAATTTGAGGGCGTTTTGCAACAAATTATGAAACACTTGGCGAATGCGATCGCGATCCCCAAGCACTTGGTGTGGCACATTTCCTTCAACACTAAACTGAAAATCCAATTGCTTCTCTTTGGCACGGTTTTTAAAATCTAGATGCAAATCATGGAGCAATTGTTTGAAATCAAAGGGTTGTGGTTCCAATGACATCGCCTCTTTTTCGATTTTAGAAAAATCCAAAATATCGTTGACCGATCCCAGCAAACTTCGGGAATTACTACGAATAACCTCACATTTTTCACGAACGGTTGGCGCTTCACTTTCCTGTAAAATAGCATCCGAATAATTCAATATGGCATTCAGGGGTGTGAGCAGCTCATGGCTAATGTTGGATAAAAAATACGTTTTCATTTCGTTCATCTCTTCCGACTTTCGCAAAGCTTCGATTTGCAATTGCTCGCGATCATCCCGCAATTTTTTAATCAAATTCGCCATCGAAAGCGACAAAAAGACAACCTCCAATCCGGTACCTAATTTCGAACTGTTTTCAGTGGCAAAACTAACGGGCAATACGCTCAAATTTTTTAATATAAATACCACAAATCCTGTCACCAAAGACAAAATTCCTAAAGAGAAAAATAGATAAATCACGCGCGTTCGAAAATAAATTACCCATAGCGTTAAAATAATAAGCAGCAATTCAAACAAACCGGCCAAGTTCATCAAAGGATAGGTGAGAAAAAAATAATCAGGGACCCAAAGGGTGATCACCATCAATCCCGCTAAGAAGACATACAATCCATAGAAAAGACGATTGATGAGGGTGCTAACATTCCAAACCTCCAAATAATATTGGGCATAGCGTCCTAAAAAATATCCCGCAATAATAGCAAAGAAAATCACTGATTTATCGGAAAACCAACCGCCATTGGGTGCTAGGATATAATGAAAAAAACCGTCGACTGAAAATTGCAACATCCCAATAAAAAAGACATATAAGCTGTAATTCAAAAACACCCGTTGCTTCATGGCAAAGAAGAAAAACAAATAGATGACCGCCGACAAAAGCAGCATCCCATAAAAGAACCCAAAGACCACTTGTTCAAAGGCGATGGTATCCAACAACTGATCGGAACTGCGCAACAACAATGGCGCATTGATTACTTCCCCGTCGCTTTGTAACCGTATCCAATACTGGTATTCTTGCTGTGCTGGAAGGGTAATCGTAAATAAGGTTTTTCGTTGCTTTACTGTTTTTTGAGGAATGGGAATCCCGTCACCACTTTCTTGAAAAGCAACTCTTTTTTTTCCATTAAAACCATACAAAGTAGCTTTATCAACAATGGGGCGTGCGGTTTCCAAATAAAACGAAACGGGCTGGTCCAATTCATTTTTAATCGAAAATCGCAACCAATAAGCAGCGGTGGTAAAACCCAAGTCGGTGTTTTCAACTACCAGAGGAAAAAAGGCACTCGCTGGCAATTGCTGCACGGCTTCGAGCGGTAATTTTGCAGTAACATCTTTATAAATTACGGCATGTCGGTGCAAGGATTCTTCTTGGAGTGATGGGGAAGTAACACGAAATTGTGCCACTACCATTCCGCTCCAAAAAAGAGCTATAAATCCGAGAACCATACGGAGATTTGGGGTACAACGCATGATGTATTTGATTAGAGTGTGTGTTAAATATACGATATTGTTGGTCATTCAGTTTTCCTCCTCAAGTATTTTTTTTAAAAAAAGCGATTTTAGATTACTTTCTCAGGTAAAAAAATACAGGGCTCGATAAAAAAATGGTCGTTTTTGGTTGCTTTTGCCTAGTTTTGAAAGAAAAAAATATGAAACTCGTTTTTGCCTCCAACAATGCCCATAAAATGGCAGAAATTCAAGCCATGTTACCTCCATCCATTGAATTGGTGGGTTTACACGATATTGGGTGTTTTGAAGACATTCCCGAAACTGCTGTAACCCTCGAAGGGAATGCCCAATTGAAAGCCGATTTTGTAACCGAAAACTATGGTCTCCCTTGTTTTGCAGATGATACCGGACTAGAAGTAGAGGCTTTAAATGGAGCGCCAGGCGTGTATTCGGCGCGGTATGCTGGCGAACAGAAAAATGCACAAGACAATATGCAAAAACTCTTGACTGAATTGGAGGGTAATGGCAATCGAAAAGCCCAATTTAAAACCGTTATCGCTTTGAATATCCACGGAAAATCTCACCAATTTACGGGTGTTGTACAAGGCGAAATTTGCAAAGAAAAAAGAGGTCTCCAAGGATTTGGTTATGACCCGATTTTTGTTCCAGAAGGCTTTTCAAACACCTTTGCCGAAATGAACCAAGACGAAAAAGCACAACTCAGTCACCGCGGAAAAGCAGTGGCACAACTTATTGCGTTTTTGACCAATAAATAAAGAAAAAAACTACATCTTGGATAGGTAAACCTAGTTTAATAAACGCATTCCTCATTTTTCTTGCAAAATAACTGCATAAATCGCAGTGTTGTTTAATGTAATTTGCTGAATTTCAGGCTAACTAATTCCGAATACCCCATTACTAATCACTTAATAATTAGCTATATCCAATTATTAAGTCTACCTTTGCCCTCGAATTAATACGATCTATGAATAAATTTGAACAATTAGGCCTGAACGCCGCGCTTCTTCAAGCGATTGGCGATATGGGATTTGAAACTCCGTCGGAGGTTCAAGAAAAAGCGATTCCTGTGCTTTTGGAACAGGAGACTGACCTTGTGGCTTTGGCCCAAACCGGAACCGGAAAAACAGCAGCCTTTGGCTTTCCGTTACTACAAAAAATAGATGTCGAGGACCGCAGCACGCAAGCCTTGATTTTATCGCCCACCCGCGAACTTTGTCTCCAAATTACGAACGAACTTAAACAGTACTCCAAATACATTAAAGGACTTCATGTCGTGGCCGTGTATGGAGGCGCAAGCATTACCGAGCAAGCCCGAGAAGTAAAACGTGGTGCTCAAGTAATTGTAGCGACTCCCGGACGTATGCAAGACATGATTAACCGTGGATTTGTCAACATTAAAAACATCGCTTACTGCATTTTGGATGAAGCGGATGAAATGTTGAATATGGGATTTTATGACGATATCTGTTCCATTCTTTCCGATACCCCCGATGACAAGTCTACTTGGTTGTTTTCGGCGACCATGCCAGCCGAAGTGGCACGCATTGCGAAAAAGTTTATGGCCGACCCCGTTGAAATTACAGTGGGTGCCAAAAACTCAGGTACTGCAACCGTTTCGCATGAATTTTATGTGGTCAATGCCCGCGATCGATACGAAGCCTTAAAACGTTTGGCCGATGCCAATCCCGATATTTTCTCGGTTATCTTTTGTCGTACCAAACGCGATACACAAGCCGTAGCTGAAAAACTTATCGAAGACGGTTACAACGCCGCAGCATTACATGGTGACTTATCACAAGCGCAACGCGACTCGGTAATGAAATCCTTTCGAGGACGACAAATTCAAATGTTGGTTGCTACCGATGTGGCGGCTCGTGGGATCGATGTTGACAACGTTACCCACGTGATCAACTACCAATTACCCGATGAAATTGAAACTTACAACCACCGTTCGGGTCGTACGGGTCGTGCTGGAAAATTAGGAACTTCAATTGTCATTGTTACCAAGTCAGAAGTACGAAAAATCCACACCATCGAAAAAATCATCAAACAAAAGTTTGAAGAAAAAACGATTCCTAGTGGTATCGAAATTTGTGAAATCCAATTATTGCATTTGGCCAATAAAATTCACGATACCGAAATCGACCATGAAATCGACAATTACCTACCTGCCATCTACCAGGTTTTTGAAAACCTAAGCAAAGAAGATTTGATTCGTAAAATGGTATCGGTAGAGTTTAATCGTTTCTTGAATTATTACAAAAAGAAAAAAGACCTATCGAATGAACGCAGTAGTGAACGTTCTTCAGGCGGTTCAATCAAAGCGGGCGATGCAGTGCGTTATTTTATCAATATCGGAACTCGTGATGATTTTGATTGGATGAAATTGAAAGATTTCTTGCGCGAAGCTTTAGATTTAGGACGTGACGATGTTTTCAAAGTGGATGTAAAAGAAGGATTCTCTTTCTTCAATACCGATGGGGAACATGCTGAACGTGTTATGGATATTTTTAGCAACTTCCAATTGGAAGGCCGAAAAATCAACGTTGAAATTTCAAAAAATGACAACGGTGGACGTAAAAGTGGTCGAGGTGATTTTGGAGGTAAGCGCGAACGTCGTGATCGTTTTGCCGACCATTCAGAACGCCGCAGTGAACGCCGTAGCGAAGGACGTTTTGAGCCCCGTGGTGAACGCCGTGGTGGAGGTGAAGCAAGACCTTTGGGACGTCGCAGTGATGCTAGTCGCGACCGACAGCCCGCCAATAAAGCTTTTGAAGCCGCTAAACGCCGACGTAAAAGTTAGATACAAGCCCTCTTCGGAGGGTTTTTTTTTGGGGCTATAACTTTGCGCTGTTCTTGCTATCGATACCCCCCCTATTGTGCAGCAATCCGTAGGGCATAGATAGCCCAACTGAAGGCTTTTGCACCCCAAAACAAGAGAAGGCTCAATGCCAATAGGCTGTTAATTTTCTGATAATCTTTCGATACGAAATTGGAATTCCTGTTAAAATTGCTACTTTTAACACTGAATTTGGTGACCATGCAATACCGCTATTTATTACTTTTCTTTTGTATCTTTCTTGGTGTCTCAGCCCAAACCATCCCTACCGATCGCTTGGTGAAAGGAACTATTGTAAATAGCGCCTCTACACTTCCAGTGGCTAATGTGAATATTATCAATATTAATAAAGTCAAAGGAACGCAAACCAATACCAAAGGTGAATTTGAAATCAATGCCTCCGTCAACGATACGCTTCACATCACTATGATTGGATTTCAATCGCTCCGAGTTCGGGTCACCAACGACTGGATAAAAACCGGAACAGCCCGATTGGAACTGACTGAAAAAGCTATTGCACTGGAGGAGGTTGTTATTCGAAAATACAAACTTACCGGATATCTTGAAGTGGACACGAAACTGATTCCTATTGCCGAAAATTATCGGTACAGTATTTCAGGTTTACCTCAAGCTTATGAAGCCGGTGAATCTTCGCCCAATGCGTTCACTCGTGTGGTTAACTCGGTCTTCAATCCAGCGGATATGCTCTATAATTTTTTTGGGAAAAAACCCAAAGAACTCCGCAAATTACGGGAAATGAAGAAGGATGATACGGTGAAAAACTTGTTAGAAACCAAATACGATCGGGAAACTATTGCCATACTTTTAGGAATAGATAAAAAAGATATTGCCGAAATTCTCAGCCGCTGTAGTTACTCGGAAGCTTTTATCGAAACCGCCAACGACCTCCAAATCATGGAAGCCATTAGCCAATGCTATGAACAATATAAAGTATTGAGTAAATCCAAATAATTCCGCGTTTTACATTTTTTCTCCCATAATTACAGTACCTTGGACTCTTTAAATTTTAGACCCATGCGTACGCTCGCTTTTTTAGCCATCTTTTCGATAGCACTCCTTACCGCTTCTTGTAAATCGCGCACTCAAAAAATGCACGAATTTGTCAATGGCTTCAATCAAACCGCAATGAATTCCATGATTGGAACTTCGGGCACTCAAGCCAAAGTAGAAGGCTTAGATATGATTGAATTAAACTTGGCTTCCCCATTAGACATTAACGATCCTACGGCTTCACAATCGGCTCAATTAATGATTTCGGCACTACCCGCCATGTTTCAACGCGAAGAATCGATGATGGACCTCATCAACGAAGGCGTGAAATTTAAAGTGCGAATCATTGACACCAACGGGCGAATAATTACGGATGCCTTAGTAGACAAATCTTTTTTGGACAAAACCAAACAAGGTAGTCCCATTAATGATGGACAATCGCCAGAAGAAACTGCCATCAGCGCTTTAAATGCCAGTTTGCCTATGCAATATGAGGATGGAAGTCGGTTGATGAAAATTGAACGCACATCGAGCAACGAGCTCACCTATACCTTAGAAATGCCTGCCGACATGCAAGAAATTCTTAAATCTCCAAATGCCGAACCCTTACTAAAAGAATCACTAAAATCAGACCCATCCACACAAAACACATTGCGACGTATGCGGGGTCTTGGAATTACAAAAGTAACCTACAAATTAATCACCCCGGAAGGAAAATCGATTCAATCAATGACCTTTAATGCTTCAGAATTTTAACGATGGAAAGTAATAACCCTTGGCGTAAAATACTCACCTTCGGATTGCTGATTTTTGCATTAGTTCGTATCATACTTTTTTGTAATCGAACCCAACAAACGCCTGCAATTTCGCCTGTAAATCAATCGGTAAATAATGCTATTCAAATGCAGCAAGAAAACCTGCAACGGATACGCGAAACCCAATATGCTCAAGCCCCCAACACCTTGTATACTCCCTATCAGGAATTGCGCGAAACCGAGGACATCGTATTGCTGCAACGCGGTATTCAACGGTTGGCAAAAGACAGTTTGTTTCCCTTTGACATCAACACAAGTCTTCGTTTGAGCAAAGAAACAATGTTTCTTACCCATCCGCCAATGCCCATTCGCTTCGGCTTCAAGTCAGCTGACAATACGGTTACCTATGTTGTTGAATACGAGGGAGAAGAAAAAGGGGATAGTTGGTTAAAACAACATCGTGATGCCTTTAAACTCCGTAAAAAAGAGGCCTCATCTGAGCGCACCGACCAATTGTTTTACCAATTTCAACAGGAGGGTACATCGTTTAATGGATATGGTGTATCTACTTCGGATCAGGGAGTAACTACCCTGATGATTGTTGAGAGTCCAAAGCTTTCGTCGGCCCAACTTCAGACCCATTTCCTTACGTTTGCTTTAACGAATTTTGTAAAGGTTCAAAAGAAGGAGACTGCGCATAGCGTTCCATAATCCGTGCTACATCTTTAATGGAGTTTTGGGTCCATTGCATCCGATAATGCAAACGTTCTTCTGGAGTTAACTGCCAATGTAAGTTTGATTGCCGCAACCGCGATGTAAGGTCTTGAATGACAATAGCAGCGGAAACGGAAATATTTAAACTTTCGGTAAATCCTACCATTGGAATCTTCAAAAATCCATCGGCTTGTGCCAGTATTTCGGGAGACAATCCCTCCTTTTCCGTGCCAAAAAACAAGGCTGAACGTTGGGTTATATCAAACTCATGCAACAAGCACGAATCGTTGTGGGGTGTTGTGGCAATTATTTGATATCCTTGTGAACGCAACTTTTCTAAGCAAGAGGATACAGAATTATACCGCTGCACATCGACCCATTTTTGGGCTCCCATGGCAATTTCTCGATCGATTCGCTTTCCGAATTTTTGCTCAATAACATGCAACTGTTGCACACCAAACACCTCACAACTGCGCATTACTGCACTGGTATTGTGCAACTGATATACGTCTTCCATCGCAACAGTGATGTGGTTGGTGCGTGAAGCCAATATCTTTTGAAACTTTTCTTTGCGTTCATCGGTTAAAAAACCCTCGAGAAAGGTTAATAAATTCAAATCGACCATTCGATTTTTTTTAGCTAAAATACAATAAGGAAATGGAATTAAAAATGAAGTACTTTATGCAACGTAGTAATATTGTAATGCAATAGATTTATGATTGTTATTGCATCTTTTCAATAAACTTCCTACTTTGCGATAACCCGTCAATGAAGCAAACACTAAAAGCATCATACAACCTAATAGCAGAAAAACTCATAATTCATAACTCATAATTCATAACTTACAATTGAAAACGCTAACCATTTTAACAGGTGCCGGTATCTCCGCAGAAAGTGGGATTGCCACGTTTCGAGATGCCAACGGACTTTGGGAAGGTCATGACGTTATGGAAGTGGCCACTCCCGAAGGATTTAGACGTAATCCCGAATTGGTATTGGAATTTTACAACCAACGACGACGGCAATTGCATACCGTACAACCCAATCATGGCCATAGTACATTGGCCGCGATGGAACAAGACTATCGGATACATATCGTAACCCAAAATGTGGATGATTTGCATGAAAGGGCGGGCAGTTCGCATGTTTTACACCTACACGGTGAATTATTGAAAGTGCGTTCCACCAAAGATCCCCACTACATCATCGATTGGCCTGGTGATTTACATTGGGGCGATTGTGACCCGAAGGGAGCCCAACTGCGTCCACATATTGTGTGGTTTGGCGAGGAGGTTCCTGCCCTTGAACAAGCAGTGCATTACGTTCATCAAGCAGATGCAGTTGTAGTGATAGGAACTTCAATGCAAGTCTATCCTGCGGCGGGACTCATTCACTATGCGCGACCAGGGGTTCCCATCGTTTACATTGACCCCAAACCCGCCACCTTATATGATGTGGCTAATCCTTTGGAAATCATTCCTGAATCAGCTATAATAGGCGTTCCGATGCTTTGGGAAAAGTTAAAAAAAGTACTGGGTTAGCTTGGTGTTTCCGAAATCAAATCCGTAATTTTGCGCCTTAACAACACAACCTATGTCACTTACTGCACTGAACGCCATATCGCCCATTGACGGACGTTATCGTAAAGTTACTCAACCGCTTGCTGCGTATTTTTCGGAAGAAGCCTTAATCAAATTCCGTGTTCTTGTTGAAATCGAATATTTTATTGCGCTATGCGAAGCGGGTATTCCTCAATTGAAAGACGTCAATCCATCGGTATTTCCCAGTCTACGCGAATTGTATAACGAATTTACAACGGAAGACGCCTTGTGGATTAAAGAAACCGAAAAAACGACCAACCATGATGTCAAAGCGGTTGAATATTTTATCAAACATAAGTTTGATGCCTTGGGTTTGGAACCGTTTAAAGAATTCATTCACTTTGGCCTGACCTCGCAAGACATCAATAATACCGCGATTCCACTCTCGACAAAACAGGCTTTTGAGAAAGTGTATTTGCCTTCTTTAATTGCAGTAATCGCCAAACTCAAACAGTTGTCGATGGAATGGCATGACGTTCCTATGTTGGCCCGTACGCATGGGCAACCTGCTTCTCCTACCCGCTTAGGGAAAGAGATTTTGGTATTTGTCGAGCGATTGGAAGAACAAATGCGATTGCTGTTTAATGTTCCTTTTGCCGCCAAATTTGGGGGAGCCACTGGAAATTACAATGCACACCGTGTAGCCTATCCGAACACGGACTGGAAAAATTTAGGAACCAATTTCGTAGAAGGTATTTTGGGGTTACACCACTCGTTTCCTACTACACAAATTGAACATTATGATCATTTTGCGGCGTTCTTTGATGCTTTAAAACGTATTAATACCATTTTAATCGACTTAGATCGCGACATTTGGACGTATGTTTCGATGGATTATTTCAAGCAAAAAATCAAAGCGGGGGAAATTGGTTCTTCAGCCATGCCGCACAAGGTGAATCCGATTGACTTTGAAAATTCTGAGGGTAACTTGGGTATTGCGAATGCTATTTTCGAACATTTAGCAGCCAAATTGCCTGTTTCCAGATTGCAACGCGATTTGACCGATAGTACCGTTTTGCGCAATATTGGCGTTCCTCTTGGTCATACGCTTATCGCCTTTGAAGCTACCTTAAAAGGGTTGAACAAATTATTGTTGAACGAAGCTAAATTAGCCGAAGATTTGGAAAACAACTGGGCTGTAGTGGCAGAAGCCATCCAAACTATTTTGCGTCGGGAAGGGTACCCGAATCCGTATGAAGCCTTAAAAGATTTAACCCGAACCAACAGTGCCATTAACCAAGCATCGATTCAGGCGTTTATACAAACCTTGCACGTAAATGACACTGTAAAAGCGGAATTAATGGCAATTACCCCAAGTAATTACTTGGGAATAGGATAGTTGTTTTGAATTGTAAATTTTGAATTATATAGAAACGGCTTACTGAGATGGGCCGTTTTTTTATTGTCAATAACTCTAAAAAAAGGATTATACCTCAATTAAATAGCGATCCAAGACTAAACTAAAAAACTCAAATGCAAGCACTAATTTAAAAAAACGATTTTTAGAATTTTTGATTGGCATTTTTCGCTAAATTTGGATGAAGTCGATCATTTTTTTCATGTGTAGACCATTTTACCATCGACCTTAGCTGTTGTTCGGATTTATCGTGCAACGTATTTTATTTATGCAAATGTTACTATGGAACAAATCCCTTTAACTTTTTAGACTATTTTATTTGTTTACTATTATTTCTTAAAAAAATAAAAATCGTAAATACTTTATCCAAAACTTTAATCTTTAATCGTATGAAAAATCTATTGAAAAATACACTTTATGTAGGTGTTTTTGCCCTTGCTGGAATTTTATTTCAAATCAGTTGCTCGAATAGTGAAATTCAAAATTCAACACAAAATACAACGCAAATCAATAAATTATTGTTTGCTAAGAATATCCCCGGTCAAAATGAAATCCAACTATGGACTTGTAATTATGATGGTTCCAATCAAACATTAATTCCTATTACACTCCCCGCCAATCGAGAGATAAAAACGCAAAATACGCGATCAACTCCATTTCTCTCTCCTGATGGCCAAAAAGTTTTCTTTGTGGTTATGAATACTATCAATGGTTACCAAAATATAGCATCTTGCAATATTGATGGGAGTAATTACCAAGAAATTGTCACGCCATCCGCATATCAGATGATAGAGATAGGGGGTGCCTACTAACATTGATTTCGGTTACAAGGATACAGCTTTATGTAACTTTATTGGCGTTTTTGGGGTAAAATTACATAGGAAGGTTTATATATCTCCCTCCATCATACTACCTCTCAAGCAAAGGATTTTTTACATCTTTTTTGAAGTCAATTAAAAAAATCCTCTTGGAAGTACAAAGAAAATACCATACCCATCTTATAGTTTGCTTAACGATAGAGGGAATAGTATTGTACTAGATTGATATGTGACTCTGCGTCTTAGGGTTGCTGAGATCCAAGTGGAATCGACCACGCTTTGCCATAGACGCCGATCGAATATAGAATAAACAAATACCTTCGATTCAATTTTACATAAGCCTTGAAAAAAAAGGCTTTAGTCTAAATAATATATTTATTATATTTGCTTTATGAAAGACAGTATTTTATCCCAAATATCGGAATTAAATCAGGAAGATAAATCCCGATTATACAAAGTTATTGAAGGCTTTTTGTTTGATAATGAAGTTG
>NZ_JAPZUB010000016.1 GCF_027533505.1 Flavobacterium sp.
CAATCTAAAGCTCCGATTTAACCAAATTAAAGAACTAATTATTTTTTGGTTACAATTATTGTTCAACTTTTTCACTAAAAATAAAACCACTATTTTAATCGAAATTTAAAATAGTGGCTTTTTAAGGAATGACTAAATAAAAAAAGAGAAGTATCGAATGTTTAAGAGAAAAATAGAATTAGTAATTGAGCTCCCACAATACGCAAAATCATAGTGAGTGGATAAACCGTTGCGTATGTTGCGGATGGCGTGTCGTTTCCCGCTATTTTTAGAGCAAAGGCTAGGGCTGGTGGGTCAGTTGAGGCACCCGCCAAAAGACCCATAATTTCAAAAAAGTTTTTCTTAAAGAATTTTTTAGCCACCCAACCCGTAATTAAAAGTGGAAGTAAAGTAATTGCCAATCCCATTCCAATCCAATAAAATCCAGTAGTACCTGTAAAAGCTTTTGCCAATTGGGCACCACTGCCCAATCCTACACTCGTGAGGAAAAAGCAAATTCCCAATTCACGAAGCATTAAATTAGCACTATGTGTAGTATAATTATTTAGATAAATTTGATTGCCAAACCGACTTAATAAAAGCGCTATAAGTAACGGTCCACCGGCTAAACCGATTTTTACGGGAACAGGAATACTTGGAATTTGAAGCGGAATGCTTCCCACGAGAAGTCCGAGAACAATGCCAATAAAAATTGGAGCTAAATCTGGGACTTCCAATCGTTTGATTGAATCCCCCACAATTTTAGTGGCTTGCTCCAAACCTTCAGGTGTACCAACCACTTTTATGGTATCCCCCAATTGTAAAACGATATTGCCATTCGGAACCAATTGAGTGCCTGCCCGGTTTAATCGGGTAAAGGTAAAATCATGCTGGTGTAATTCAGTAATGTCTCCCAAACGTCGGTGCGTAATGGCTTTATTGGTTACCACAAAATGCTGACTAATCAAATTACTGTCTAATGCAGTTTTAAGATTTATTGCACTCTCCACGCCAATCAATACGTGCAATTGGTCAAAAGTTGTTTTTGGAGCTACAATTAAAAGTACATCTCCTTGAGCCAAAATGGTTTTGGGTGTAGGTGTAATTATTTCACCATGGTGAAACATGCGTGACACCACAATGGGTGTTTTGATGATTTCGAAGATTTGTGAAAGCGGTTTTCCAATTAATTGATGGTTGTCCAATTGAAGGTGTTTTGAAATCACCCGATTCTCTCGTAAATTTTGCAATTTGTTTTGAAGTTCGGTTTCCTTAATAATGTCGACCCTAAATATTCGTTTCAGGAACACCATGGCAAGGATTATTCCAAACACCCCAAAGGGATAGGCTACAGCATAAGCTAGTGTAACCGTTGCATTGTCGGCAGTGTCGCCATGGATATTGCTCAGCGTAGTTTGTGCTGCGGCCAATCCGGGTGTATTGGTAACTGCACCACTCATAACCCCACTCAGCTCACCGATAGCGAAGGTAGTTGTACAGTAAAATAATAACGTAAGGGTCAAACCTAAACTCACGATTAGAGCGGCTAATACATTATTGCTTAAAGCATTTCGATTCAAAGAAGCAAAAAAGCCAGGACCTACTTGCAATCCCAAGGTGTACACGAAAAGAACGAGTCCGAAGTCTTTTAAAAATTCCCGGACTTCATTTTCAACAACAACGCCTGCAAGAGAAAAGGCTAACCCTACAAATAACACCCAAGTTACGCCGAGTGATACACCGAAAATTTTCAATTTTCCTAAACTAATTCCAGTGGCAATCACTAAACCAAAGAGGATAAGAGTGTGTGCAAATGAAGGTTGGGTCAGTAAATTGAGTATCCAGTCCATAACGCAGCGTATTTAGGGTTGTAAATTGTGTTAGGCTTCTATTGGTTTTTCAAAGGGTTCCAATTGCGGACCCGCATTTACAAGGCGTTCACCTTCTACAGTATCCGTATATTGAGCAAAATTTTTAATGTACAAGGCACTTAGTTTTTTTGCTTTTTCCTCCCATTCTGCAGCTTGGATATACGTAGCTCTAGGATCTAAAATTAAGGAGTCTACGTTTTCCAATTGTGTGGGAATGGTGAGGTTAAGGTACGGAATCTTTGTGGTTGGCGCACTTTCAATACTTCCATCTATAATGGCATCAATAATCGCACGGGTGTTTTTTAATGAAATTCGTTTTCCTGTTCCGTTCCAACCAGTATTCATTAAGTAAGCTTTGGCACCGTGTTCTTTCATTTTTGCGACTAATGTTTTTGAATACATGGTCGGGTGTAGGGTCAAAAAGGCCTCTCCAAAAGCAGGTGAAAAAGAGGGTTGTGGTTCTGTAATTCCACGTTCTGTGCCGGCCAATTTTGAAGTATAACCACACAAAAAGTGATATTGAGCTTGATCTTCATTTAAAATAGAAACTGGTGGTAAAACGCCAAAGGCATCCGCACTGAGGTAGATGATTTTTTTAGCATGGCCTGCTTTTGATGGCAATACAATTTTATTGATATGATAAATCGGATAAGAGACCCTTGAGTTTTCTGTGATACTGTGGTCATAATAATCCACTTCACCGTATTCATTGACTACTACATTTTCTAACAATGCATCACGCTTGATAGCACGCCAAATATCGGGTTCATTTTCTTCGCTTAAATCAATCACTTTGGCATAACATCCCCCTTCGTAATTAAACACACCACGATCATCCCATCCGTGTTCGTCATCACCTATCAAATAGCGTTTTGGATCGGCTGAAAGTGTCGTTTTTCCGGTCCCTGATAGCCCAAAGAAAATCGCTACGTCTCCGTCTTCGCTTACATTAGCTGAACAGTGCATAGAAGCCATGCCTTTCAATGGTAGATAATAATTCATCATGGCAAACATTCCTTTCTTCATTTCGCCACCATACCATGTACCACCGATGATTTGCATTTTCTCGGTAAGGTTAAATAGAATGAAATTCTCTGAATTCAATCCCATTTCTTCCCAATTAGGGTTGGTGGTTTTTGAACCATTTAAAACCACAAAATCGGGTTTGCCAAATTCTTGTAGTTCATGAAGCGTTGGTCGGATAAACATGTTTGTTACAAAATGCGCTTGCCATGCAACTTCCATGACGAATCGAACTTTTAAACGAGTGTCAGGATTGGTGCCACAAAAGGCATCCACAACATAAAGTTTACGTGAAGTAGACAATTGTTTAAGGACTAATTTTTTTAATTCACTCCAAATGGGTTGAGTAGTGGGAAAATTGACTTTACCGTCCCAACAAATGGTATCTTTAGTCACGTCGTCTTTCACAATGTAGCGGTCTTTGGGTGAACGACCCGTAAAGATGCCTGTTTTTACAGCAACCGCACCACTTTCAGTTACGGCACCTTTTTCATAGCCTCGACAATTGTGAGAGAGTTCAGCTTCGTGTAATTCTTGATAGGTCGGATTGTAAACTACTTCATGGTAGCCGGTAATCCCCATTTCATGTAACTCTTGGATTAATTTGATATTTTTCATGGTTCTAAATTTTAGAGAATGGTGTACTTATTTATTGAACAATTTTACTACTTCAAAGTTCGTTACACCCTTTTCCAAAAACCCTGATATTTATCATGAAATTCATAAATCTACGAAAACGATTTCATTGTAAGTAATTGGTTTACAGTGTGCAATGTGGAAGTTTTTTTGAAAGTGTAGCTGTGTAGGTGATTTTGAAAAGTTCCCTGTTGACGGTCAACTTATTTGTAGATCAATGTCCTCGTTTACGCAGTTGTATTTGGCAAGTATTCAGTAAACTTAAACCATCAATTGTAAGGCTTGAATATTATTTCTTTTTCATGAATCTTAACCCAAAAAACATTCGTAATTTTGCCTTACAATTTATAAAAACACAACAAAAATCAGTTCTATGAGTCAGTTTGATGTCACGATTATTGGATCAGGTCCCGGCGGTTATGTTGCAGCCATTCGTTGCGCCCAATTGGGATTTAAAACCGCAATTATTGAAAAATATCCCACTTTGGGAGGTACCTGTTTAAACGTGGGATGTATTCCCTCCAAAGCCTTGTTAGCTTCTTCGCATCATTATGAAGAGTTGCAGCATTTTGCCGATCACGGTATCGAAGTGTCCGGGAAAGTGAAGGTCAACTTAGCCAAAATGATTGAACGCAAGCAACAGGTCGTGGATCAAACCTGTGGCGGGATCAAGTTTTTGATGGATAAAAATAAAATTACCGTATTTGAAGGAGTCGGTTCGTTTGTCGATGCCAACCATATCAATGTGGCGAAAAATGACGGTTCAAACGAAGTTATAGAATCAAAATATACAATAATTGCTACGGGATCTAAACCATCTTCATTGCCCTTTATCACTATTGATAAAGAACGGATCATTACGTCTACAGAAGCGTTAAAAATGACTGAAGTGCCCAAGCATTTGGTGATTATAGGCGGTGGCGTTATTGGTATTGAATTGGGACAAGTGTATTTGCGTTTGGGCGCTCAAGTGTCTGTCGTGGAGTACATGGATCGTATCATTCCAGGAATGGATGGCGCCCTTTCGAAAGAATTGACCAAAGTGTTGAAAAAACAAGGCATGAAGTTTTATACTTCGCACAAAGTGAAAGAGGTGACCCGTACCGGAAAAGCAGTGACCGTCAAAGCCGATGATGCCAAAGGAAACGAGTTGGTGTTGGAAGGCGATTACTGTTTGGTGGCCGTGGGTCGTCGTCCGTTCACCGATGGGTTGAATGCGGAAGCTGCGGGTGTAAAAATTACCGAACGCGGTCAAGTGGAAGTAAACGATCATTTGCAAACGACGGCTTCCACTATTTATGCTATTGGCGATGTCGTTCGCGGCGCCATGTTGGCACATAAAGCGGAAGAAGAAGGGGTAATGGTCGCCGAGTTTATTGCCGGTCAACGTCCCCATATCGATTACAATTTGATTCCAGGTGTGGTATACACTTGGCCTGAAGTGGCTGGTGTAGGGAAAACCGAAGAGCAATTGAAAGCCGAAGGAATCGCATACAAAGCAGGTAGTTTTCCGTTTAAAGCCTTGGGGCGTGCGCGTGCCAGTGCCGATTTGGACGGATTTGTAAAAGTGTTGGCAGATGCCAAAACCGATGAAATTTTAGGAATGCATATGATTGGTGCGCGATGTGCCGATTTGATTGCAGAAGCAGTCGTAGCGATGGAATTCCGTGCTTCAGCCGAGGATTTAACGCGCATGTCGCATGCCCATCCTACTTTTGCCGAAGCCATCAAAGAAGCTGCTTTAGCGGCTACCGACAATCGTGCTTTGCATGTATAACAGCCTACGTTAAGATAACAAACCCCGATGGTATTTATTTACATCGGGGTTTTTTTTGACTTCATTTTTCCTTAGGAGGCACATACATGTTGCACCATTTCGCGAGTCATCGGTTTGTTCAAATATTCTTTGACGGATTTATATTGCTTGATACGCTCAATATCCTCATGATTGATTGAGGAGGTGAGTACATAAATCTGTATGTTTTTTTGAAGCTGTTTTGGTTTTTTTTCCAAGGCCTCCAAAAAGCCAAATCCGTTGAGAATGGGCATGTTCAAGTCTAAAAAAATCACATACCGTTGCGCGATAGATTCCTCCATACATTCAATCGCTTTTAACGCTTCGGTGGCATCGTTAAAAAGGGTTACCGACGAGGTGCAAGTCCCCATTTCAAGGTACATTTTTCCTAATTTTAAGAAGAGTTCGTCGTCGTCAATAATGTAAAAATGAGTCTTCATGGTGTTATTCAAGTTTTTTATTAGGGAATTTTAACGTAAAAGTGGTGCCTTCATTTTTAACCGATTTTACGGTGATGGTTCCTTTGAGATAATGCACCATTTCTTTGATGATATACAGTCCAATCCCATTGCCTTGTGATTTAATCGAGGCGCGATAGAAAAGTTTAAAAATGTTTTCCAAATTCTTTTCATCAATGCCCTCTCCATTATCTTCAACAGTAAGGATGCAAGAACTTGGGTCGGTATGAATGTTTATTTTAATTAAGGAAGCCGCTCCCAAATCGGGTCTAGCGTACTTTATAGCATTGGAAATCAAATTATTGATAATGGTTCGAATGCGAAAGGTATCCGAGTGAAAAGGAGTTGATGCATCAATAGAGAGATGCATAGGAATTTTAGTGTTGTAAATCACCGAATAATTGTGGTAGCTTTCTTGGATTAATTCTTCCCAACTGATAGGCGTTAATTTTAAAGCTACTTTCTCGTTTTTTGACAACTCATTCAAATGAATTATCGTGCGATCCAATCGCTTTAACGTATGTAAAATTTCTGGGAGTTCTTCCAATACCATCGACTCTGGCAATTGAAGCAAACCGATACTCGCCAGCAAAGGGGCGCGGAAATCATGTGTGATGGCATAAACAATGGCATCGAGTCGCTCATTGACTTGTTGTAAACGTTCGTTCTTTTGTTTTAAATCGGCAATCATCTTGCTGTTATCTTGCAAATTAAGCAAGTTTTGATTCAACATTAACAAGGTGTCAATGGCTGAATCATGTTGTGCAAAATCGGTCACAAACAAATCGTGTTGTTGCAAATCCTCGACCGACATCAACCAAGGGGAACCGCAAAACCAAAGTTCTTCTTCGTATTCATGGTGAATGATGAACTGCCCTTTAAAGCGAACTTTTTTAGGATGATTGAATAATTCAAGGATAAAAACCTGATCCAAGAATTCAGCTATCGAAGCAAAAGTATACGTAATCCCAAAATTGGGACGTATGTATTTGAAATTGCTTGCAAAATGCCCCTTGTCTTTTAAAAATTTCCCCATACTCGGACCGTACTCGATGATTTCGAGTTCCTTATCGAGCCGCAAATAGAAAGGGAATAATCTTTTTAAGGTTTGCATTTATCGTTGGATTTGGGGAGGGTTTGGGAAAATACATTCAGAAATGCAGTGAAAAAACACTCTTGTGGTACTCGTCTTCCATGGAGGTCTCTATCAATTCAATCCTTGCAGGGGTTTCAAAAAAAGTACTTAAACCCTCCAAAATTCCAGAAACAAAAGGGTGTAATCCGGGACGTTTCGAGAAATAGTGTAACTCCAAGGTAGTGTCAGAAAGCTCCATTACCTTAAACTCAGGGGGAGTGATTTCAGGATAATACAACATCACACGGCTGTGAAAGTTGGGGAGATTGACCAAAAATTCTCGCAGTCCTTTTCCCGCTGAGTGCAACAAAGCCGCATACTTTTCAGCCGCAATCGTCAGTACCCAATATTTTCCAAATTCAAATAATAAGGCTTGAATATTCATATCCAATATTTTGGAGGCATTGACGACCAACGCATAGGTAACCGTATCCGAGTAATTAGTCATCCCTTAAAAAACAAATAACTGCCTGATTGTTATTTTATTACAATAAAATTTAGCTAGAAATAGATGATAATTATTGCCAAAAATGGTATATTTGAGTATAAAATAGTGGCAATATGTTAGGCAAAATAAA
>NZ_JAPZUB010000071.1 GCF_027533505.1 Flavobacterium sp.
AGCAAGAGAAAAGAAATGCTTCATTCATAAACGGCACGTACTACACTTTTACACTTCAATTTGAAAATGAGGTAATTTGAAGACCTGCCTGCCGTTAGGAAGGTTTGAAAATGATCTTTCAAACGTAATTACGGCTTCACTAGTAAACTCATTCCACTTTTACACTAAACTACCTTAGTAAAACCTTGTGCTCCAAATTTTTAAACAGTAAGAAATTAAGGTTATATACATAGCCGATAATGATTAAGAAAAATTAAGTCGGCCAAGGGCCACGTACTTTGTGTCCTTAAACCATTGCGTTCTCTGCGCAATCTTGGCGTCTTTGAGGTAAAATTAGAAGCAAGAAGCAAGAGGAAAGAAATTCACCCTAAGCTCCAAAGAAGCTAAGTTTCTGAGCGGCTGAGCACTTCCTTCACTGCAACATACAATCATAACATCTTCGCGGCTTAGTGTCTTTGTGGCAAAGAAAAAAGAAGAACGTGATTCATAAACGGCTCACAATACACTTTTAAACCCTTTCCTCTTTTACACTGAAATTCCAATAAATAAATCCCTCCCGAAGTTACGGGACCAACGTCTAACGACCACTAATCACTAGTCACTAATCACTAATCACTAATCACTAGTCACTAATCACTAATCACTAATCACTAATCACTAATCACTAGTCACTAATCACTAATCACTAATCACTAGTCACTCTAAAGTCCAACATCTACTTATCAGCCACCCACTGCAAACTGCGACTGCCACTGAAAACTAACCCAAAGGGGCCACCCCATACACCACCTGCATCGTCGTGCCTTTGCCGATTTCGGAATGTAGCACCCGAATTTTCCCTTTGTGGTAATCTTCCACGATGCGTTTGGTCAAGGAAAGTCCCAAGCCCCAACCCCGTTTTTTGGTCGTAAAGCCGGGTTCAAAAACCTTGCGAAACTGATTTTTCGGAATCCCTTTACCGTTATCGGTAACGTTGATTTTGTAGTGCGTGCCGTCGTTTTCAATAGCCACTTCCAACGTGCCTTTGCCCCGCATCGCGTCGATGGCATTTTTCATGAGGTTCTCGATGGTCCAACTGTGGAGCGCCGGATTAATAGCCACCCAAAGCGGCCCCTCGGGAGCAGTAAAAGTGAATTGAACTTGATTCGAAAATCGCGCTTGTAAATAATCAAACGACGCACGGGTTTCCGCCACCAAGTCCAAGGTTTCCAGTACCGGTTCTGATCCCACTTTCGAAAACCGATCCGTAATCACTTGCAATCGCACAATGTCCTTTTCAATTTCCACCAGCGTCGACGCGGCCACCGTGCCTTCCGCCTTCAAGTATTCGAGCCAGCCGATCAGCGACGACAAGGGCGTGCCAATTTGATGCGCCGTCTCCTTCGCCATCCCCGCCCACAATTTGTTTTGCGTAGCCATCTTCGTACTGCGGTAAAAGTTGTACACCACCGCCGCAAACAAGAAAATAATGAGCAACAGCGCCGCCGGATAGTATTTCAACTTGTTCAGCAAATCCGAGTCGCCGTAGTAGAGGTACTGAAACTTCCCCGGAACGTATTCCATTTTGATCGGGTCGTTTTGCGATTTTAGATTCTCAAGCATCGCCTGCATTTGCAGCGGGTCCTTTTCTAGCGCCGGGTCAATGTTGATGTGGTTCACAATCTTCCCCTGTTGCGTAACGATGATGGGAATGTGCGCGTTCTGAATGATTTCAAACGGCAACGTAATATCGGTATCGATATCGGCATTGGCCAACGTCTTTTGCGCCAACGCCCACTGCTGCATCTTCACCCGTTCCTCCTCCTTAAAAATCTGAAAAAAGGCATAGGTGTTCCACAAAATCAGGGACACAATCACAAACGACGTGGCAATAATTATCCATCGGGTCACCGCGCGACGATCAGAAAACTGCATGCAAGGATTTTTTTCTAAAAATAACTATTTTTTTCATTGTGGCGCGTCCCCGAATGCAATTCCCTGCCCAACGCCAGAAACCGCACGGTCGGGGTCGGGCTCTCCACGGTACGCGGTACCTTGTTTCGATCCCTCGCGCGGCCCCTGCTTCTCAGCACCGTGTGCGAAATTTGGTTATCTTTGCTTCAAACGTTTACCCATGCTTACTTTAGACCCAAAAACGCTTACTCCGGTACAAATTCAAGGCTATTTGCAAGGAGCCATCGGTCCCCGACCCATCGCCTTTGCCAGTACCGTTGATGCCCAAGGGAATCCCAATTTGTCGCCCTTTAGCTTTTTTAATTTGTTCAGTGCCAATCCGCCGATACTGCTATTTTCTCCCGCCCGACGCGTGCGCGATAACACCATCAAACACACCTTAATCAACTGCCAAGACACCCGCGAAGTGGTGATCAATGTGGTCAATTACGCTATGGTGCAACAAATGTCGCTCTCGAGTACCGAATACCCCGACGGCGTCAACGAGTTTGTGAAAGCCGGCTTTACCGCTGTGCCCTCGCAGGTGGTCAAACCCTATCGCGTACAGGAGAGTCCGGTCCAATTGGAATGTAAAGTCAATGAAATTATTGCCCTCGGTACCGAAGGCGGTGCGGGGAATTTAATCATTTGCGAAGTCGTTAAAATTCATATCAACGAAGCGGTCTTGGATGCCAAAGGCACCCTCGATCCCGAAAAGATTGACTTGGTGGCTCGCTTGGGAGGCAACTGGTATTCACGGGCCAATGCCGGCCTTTTTGAAGTCGAAAAACCCTTGGCGACGCTGGGTATAGGGGTCGATGCCATTCCTTCCTTTGTGCGTGAAAGCGCCGTGTTTGATGGAAATGATTTGGGCAAATTAGGAAATGTCGAAGCCTTGCCTACCGAAGCGGAAATTGCTATATTTGTGAAAGAGAATTTGCCGGTAAAAGCCGCATTAAGCTCCGCCGATGAGGAGCAAGTGCACCTCAAAGCCAAAGCTTTTCTCGATGCCGGAGCGGTTGACGCCGCATGGAAAACCCTCTTGGCGCCACGAGTACACTAAATTTATGTATTATTAATTCAACTACGATTATGGAAGTTTCAGGAAGAGTAAAAGTGATTAATGCCGTTCAGCAGGTGAGCCCCACTTTCCGAAAAAGAGAATTGGTCGTCACGACCGAAGAGCAGTATCCTCAACACATTATGGTGGAGTTTACGCAAGACAAATGCGATTTATTAGACAGTTATCAGGTAGGAGAACCCGTTAAGGTTTCCATCAATTTACGCGGTCGCGAGTGGGTGAGTCCCCAAGGCGAAACCAAGTATTTTAATTCGATTCAAGGATGGCGTATCGAACGTGTTGCCGCCGAAGCACCCGCACAAGGCGGTCAGCCCATGGCACAGCAAGCACCACCGATGCCCGCCGCTCCCGCTTTTGAACCCGCGACGAGTTTCAACGAAGAAGAACACGACGATTTGCCGTTCTAGTTTTTTGTTTCAGGCCTGCCTGCCGTAGGCAGGTTTCAGGTTTCAAGTTTCAAGTTGGAGCCGGGAGCTATCAGGCTAAAAATCAATCCAATTCCAAATTCTATTGCGTAGGCTGTAGGGTTTGGAATTTGTTATATTAGTCGTTAGACGTTAGACGTTAGTCCTTGCTTCTACTTACTTCTAAAATCAAAAATCAAAAATCGTTAATCATCAATCGTTAATCATTCAGCATCACACGTTAATTGTACCACCTAAAATCAAAAATCAAAAATCATCAATCGTTAATCATTCAGCATCACACGTTAATTTTACCAAGTAAAATCAAAAATCGTTAATCATCAATCGTTAATCATTCAGCATCACACGTTAATTGTACCACCTAAAATCAAAAATCAAAAATCAAAAATCTTCAATCGATAATCCCATGCATTTCCTCACCAAAACCCTTTATTTCCCGCCGGTAACCGAGGCTTCGGTGGAGGGCTTGTTGGCGGTGGGAGGGGATTTGTCGGTACCGCGGTTGCAGTTGGCGTACCGTTCGGGGATTTTTCCGTGGTATGATGCCGACGAACCCCTTTTGTGGTGGGCGCCGCCCCAGCGGATGGTCGTGCATCCAGCCACGTATAAGCCGTCGAAAAGTTTGCGCAATTTACGCAACCGCGGGGTGTTTACGGTAACGCGCAATACCCAATTCAATGCCGTGATTACCCACTGCCAGCGGGCGCCTCGACGGGGACAAACGGGCACTTGGATTTCCCGCGACATCATCCGCGCGTATTCGCAATGGCACGAACTGGGGGAAGTTGTATCGTATGAAGTGTGGCAAGGCGACCGTTTGGTAGGCGGGTTGTATGGCGTTGACCTCGGTCATGTTTTTTGTGGCGAAAGTATGTTTTCGCTAGTTCCCAATGCAAGTAAAATGGCGTTTTTGCAACTCATCGAGGACCTGAAAGCGCAAAACTATAGGCTCCTCGATTGCCAAGTCCACAACGACCATTTGGAAAAACTCGGCGCGTTTGAAATCTCCCGGGACGCGTTTATGCAGATTTTGATTCCTTAGGAATAAGTGACTAGTGACTAGTGACTAGTGATTAGTCGTTAGACGTTAGACGTTAGACTTTAGAGTAATTAGTGATTAGTGACTAGTAATTAGTCCCGAAACTTCGGGGGTGACTAGTGATTAGTCGTTAGACGTTAGACTTTAGAGTAATTAGCCCCAAACTTCGGGGGTGACTAGTGACTAGTAACTAGAGATTAGTCGTTAGTCGTTAGACGTTAGACTTTAGAGTAATTAGTCCCGAAACTTCGGGGGTGACTAGTGATTAGTCGTTAGACGTTAGACGTTGGTAAAGTCGTAAGTCAAAAAGTCGTAAGTCATTTTAGCGGTCAGCCCTGAAGGGGGAATTAGTTGATGGTTGTCGGTTGTCGGTTGTCGGTTGTCGGTTGATGGTTGTCGGTTGTTAGAAGTTGGTCTCGAAACTTCGCGAGGGATTTGGAATTTGATTTTTGAAATTTGAATTTTTGATTGATATTGGCATCCTGCTTCTATTTAACTCTTTACTTTTTGTCTTGACGGAGGGGAGTCGTTGGACGTTAGAAAGTCGTAAGTCAAAAAGTCGTAACTCGTAAGTCGGGTTTGGACAAGAATTTTCAAACCTTCCTAACGGCAGGCAGGTCTTCAAATCTTCAAATTTTCAAATTTTCAAATCAATAGTCGTTAGACGTTAGTCAACGAGGTCATGTAAGCACGCCCATTTATAATTTATAATGCAACATTTAAAATAACTTCAATGAGGGAATTATTGCGTTGGGTAAAACTTTATTCAGAAAAGATTTAACTGAACTTTTGAAGTTACTTATTTCTATTGTAAAGACGACCAAAAGTAATCAACAAAAATAATTGCCAATTGACCATCATCCATTTTATATTTAAGACAGGAACGAATTAGAAACCAGCACACAACTTATCTTCCTTGAGTTGAAAGCTTGTGGTAGGATGTGAGTTGAATTTAAAGCGCAAATGGTTGACAAAATTAAAAAATAAATTATATTTGTCAACCTAAAACAACTATCATGGAATCAATAATAGGACAAAGAATACACAATTCGAGAGTTCATAAAGGATTGTCTATGCAGGAAGTTGCCAATAGTATTGGAGTTTCTAAACAGATGATTAACAAGTATGAACAAGGAAAATCTATTCCCACCAGTGATAAGCTAATTGCGCTTTCTAAGTTGTTTCAACAAAAAGTAGATTACTTTTTCAGAAAACCAGAGGTTACTATCGGGGAAATAAGTTTTAGAAAGAAAAGCAAATTTGGTGCTAAAAAGATAAGCGCTTTAAAAGAAGAAATCCGTATTCGAATAGAGAACTATTTGTACATAGAAAATATTTGTGAGGTATCAAATGATTTTGTAAACCCCTTGGCAAATAGTATTGTTGCAAATGAAATTGATATAAAAACCGCGGCAACTACTTTGAGAGCATTTTGGAATATAGGTCTGGATGCCATTCACAACATCATAGACTTGTTAGAGGATAATCATATCAAAGTAATTGAAATAGAGGATGAGAGTGGCAGCTTTGATGGATTGGCAACCGTAATTGATGACAAATACCGAATTATTGTTATTAGTAAAGGCATGCCAATAGAGAGAAAACGTTTTACTTTAATGCACGAATTAGGTCATTTGTTATTACCTATTGGACATTTAGACCTTAAACTACAGGAACGTTTTTGCAATGTATTTGCATCCGAAATGCTGTTATCGGAAGCTAACGTTTTTAATGAATTTGGTAAACAAAGAAGCCGTATTGCTTTAGAGGAATTAAAAAATGTACAAGAGAAATATGGAATCAGTATTTCTGCTATAGTATATAAGCTGGGTGAAACAGGAATAATGACACAAGTTCGAGTAAAACGATTTTACCAGCAATTGAATTTTGATGCTGAACTAAAAAGAGTTACAGAACAAAGTCGTTACGATGGTTTAGAGCATTCTAATCGTTATGAGAATTTAGTTTACAGAGCCGTTTCCGAGGAATTAATTTCTATGAGTAAGGCCTCCTCTTTATTGCAAATTAGTTTAGATAGTTTAAAAAATAAAGGCTTTAGTCTAAATAATATATTTATTATATTTGCTTTATGAAAGACAGTATTTTATCCCAAATATCGGAATTAAATCAGGAAGATAAATCCCGATTATACAAAGTTATTGAAGGCTTTTTGTTTGATAATGAAGTTG
>NZ_JAPZUB010000027.1 GCF_027533505.1 Flavobacterium sp.
GGTATGCGCTAAAATCAATCATAAATGAAAGTCAAAGTCCGCTAAAGAAAACCGTGTTGTTAATAGCTACATCATTCTCCGCATGGTATGAATTTAAAAACATAATAAATTTACCGTATATTAATTAGACCATAGCCAAAAAAAATAAACACCGAATTCCCTCTTCCCGGTTACATAGACATGATTATGGATCCAATGGAATGCATTTTGTCACCATTTGTCCCAAAAACAGAAAATATTTTTTTGGAAAAATCACTGCAGAGGAGCACTATTGTTCGTCTCTGCAGGTAACGGAAATCGGAAAAATCGCCCAAAAATATTGAGCGGAAATAGCAAATCATTATTCATTTGTCACCGTAGTTACCTTAGTGGTTATGCCCAATCCTATGCATGGAATATTAATTTCAATAACCCCGATAAAAAAGATTGGACACCCAATAGATTTGGCCCACAATCCAATAATTTAGGGGCGGTCATCCGAGGATTTAAATCAACAACGAAACGATTTGCAAATGAAAAAAGCATCGAGTTTGAATGACAAACTCCCTTTCATGATCGTATCTTACGAAATGAAAAAAGACGAAATGCTGTAAGCCATTAAATCGTAAACAATTCTATTAAATGGCTAAAGGAAAGACGTGCTACTGCGCGTCTCTGGGTTATCGGGAATAATTCGGTGCCTCTTTGGTAATGGTCACGTTATGCGGATGACTTTCGCCTATACCACTTGCGGTAATACGAACAAATCGGCCGGTTTCTTGTAGGGTTGGGATGTCTTTGGCGCCACAATACCCCATTCCGGCACGGAGACCGCCAATGAATTGCTGCATACTTTCATTTAATTCTCCTTTGTAGGGAACGCGACCCACAATGCCTTCGGGAACTAGTTTTTTTACATCGTCTTCCACGTCTTGGAAATAACGGTCTTTCGAACCTTCTTGCATGGCTTCAACCGAACCCATACCGCGGTAGGATTTGAATTTACGGCCCTCAAAAATAATGGTTTCTCCGGGAGATTCTTTCGTTCCCGCCAATAACGAACCAAGCATCACACAATCGGCTCCTGCAGCAATCGCTTTGGGAATATCTCCAGTGTATCGCACCCCACCGTCGGCAATTACGGGAACACCTGTTCCGCGCAGGGCTGCCGCCACTTCCAATACGGCAGAAAACTGAGGAAATCCCACGCCTGCAACCACACGGGTTGTACAAATAGAACCTGGACCGATGCCCACTTTTACCGCATCGGCGCCATTTTCAACCAAAAACAAAGCCGCTTCTGGCGTTGCTATATTACCTACCACAACATCCAATGTGGGAAATTTACTTTTAACTTCTTTTAAAATGTGAATCACTCCTTGTGAATGACCGTGGGCGGTATCAATCACAATGGCATCCACGCCTGCATTGACCAAAGCGGTAGCTCGTTCTAAGGCATCGCCTGTCACACCAATCGCAGCAGCTACGCGTAAACGACCTAAAGCGTCTTTATTAGCATTGGGTTTTTGAATTAATTTGGTAATATCACGAAAAGTTATCAAACCAATCAGCTTATGGTGCGCATCGACAACCGGTAATTTTTCGATTTTATTTTCTTGTAAAATGCTTTCCGCTTCCAGTAAGGTAGTTCCTTGTGCCGCCGTCACTAAGTTTTCCGACGTCATCACTTCCAAAATTGATCGGCTATTGACTTTTTCAAAACGCAAATCACGATTGGTCACAATTCCTTTCAACAAACCTTGTTCATCGACCACGGGAATCCCACCAATACCATACTCTTTCATCGCCATTTTGGCATCACCCACCGTAGCAGAAAGGGGCAACGTCACCGGATCAATAATCATCCCACTTTCGGCACGTTTTACTCTACGCACCTTGGCCGCTTGTTGTTCGATGGTCATGTTTTTATGCAAAACTCCAATTCCACCCTCTTGTGCCATAGCAATCGCCATCGCACTTTCGGTAACGGTATCCATCGCCGCGGAAACTACGGGAACATTTAGGGTAATATTTCGGGTGAATTTGGATTGAATATTGACCTCACGGGGAAGCACTTCAGAGTATCCGGGTATGAGTAGAACATCGTCGTAAGTTAATCCCTCACCAACGATTTTGGTAGCGTGTGCTTTCATGTTGCAATTTAGTTGTTGTAGTTAAATTGCATGCAAATTTAGGGCTTTTATTTGAGGAAAAAATGATTTTATGAAATAGTTTGCAGTCACAGTCGCAGTTGTCAGGAATTTTAATCCATTTAGCCAATCAAAAAAATAAAATAAAATTTAGCATTGTAATTTTTTTAATTTTATAAAATAAACGCCAATTAGAATAGAAATGGATTTTACAGAATTATTTGCTTACAAAAAAGCATACCAACTTGCCATGAAACTTTTTTTAGTTTCAAAAACATTCCCTAAAGAAGAATCTTATGCCCTAACCAATCAAATGAGAAGATCCTCAAGAAGTGTATGTGCTAACCTTGCAGAAGCTTATCGAAAACGAAAGTACCCACTTCATTTTGTTAGTAAATTAACGGATTGTGATGCTGAAAATTCTGAAACCTTTGTCTGGATTACCTTTGCTTTCGAATGTGAATACATCTCTGAAAACCAATATGTAAGTTTTAAAAATGAGACTCTAGAAATTGGTAAATTAATACAATACATGATTCAACATCCAGAAAAATTTGGAAGTAAATTAATTTTATAACTAAAAAACAAAATTCTCAAAACTTAATCTGCGACTGCGACTGTGACTGAAGACTACGATTAATGAAACTCCCCAAACAAACGTGAAGCCACATTATACGCGCTTTCAAAGCTCATCGGACTCAATCCGGTAGGGGCTTTTACGGAGGTGAAATAAGAAAGCATTTTCTCGGTAGGCATATTACCCGTAAGGTCGTCTTTGGCCATGGGGCATCCGCCAAAACCTTGAATGGCGCCATCAAAACGACGGCATCCCGCTTTGTAAGCAGCATCCACTTTTTCAAACCACTTATCGGGTGTGGTATGTAAGTGGGCTCCAAATTCTACATTGGGGTATTTTGGAATAAGATTTCCAAATAAGTAGTCGATGACTTCAGGGGTCGAACTCCCAATGGTATCCGACAAAGACAAAATCGTCACGCCCATTTGCGCCAAGCGTTCGGTCCACTCCCCTACAATCTCCACATTCCATGGGTCGCCATAGGGATTCCCGAAGCCCATCGATAAATAAGCGACGACTTCTTTATGGGAGCCCTGTGCAATTTCCAAGATTTCTTGC
Source organism: Flavobacterium sp. (assembly GCF_027533505.1). GTDB lineage: Bacteria > Bacteroidota > Bacteroidia > Flavobacteriales > Flavobacteriaceae > Flavobacterium. The sequence goes on from NZ_JAPZUB010000027.1 coordinate 3,265, forward strand.
AACGTGACTAAACTTTCCGCAATCGTTTTGTGGGTATTGCGCATTTGAAAATTTTCCGAAATCGAAAAAGGGAATCCGAGGTACTGAATTTCTTGATGCGCCGCCGCATTCAGGGCCCCTTGTGTATTGGCGATAATGGCGAGAAGTTTACTACGCGTCTGACTCAAATCCAATCGGGCCAAAACCTCAGCCGTATCTTGCATTTGGGGTATGGCTTTGGGAGAAACGAAACTACCAAAGTCCAACGTATCGAATCCCACACGAAGCAAAGCTTGTAAATAATTGACCTTCAATTCAGTAGGAATAAACGTTTTGATACCTTGCATGGCATCCCTTGGACATTCGATAAGTTTTACTGTTTCCATCCGAGGCCAAATATAGTAAAGAAAACGTTTTCGTACAGGAAATTAACGCATCCGAGCTAACAAGGCTTGATTGATCGCCTTAACAAGAGCTGGTCCTTCGTAAATAAAACCCGTGTACAATTGAACCAAACGTGCTCCCGCATCCAATTTGTCCAAGGCATCTTGAGCCGAATGAATTCCTCCAACCCCTATAATCGGGAAGGATCCATTGCTATTTTCATGTAAAAAACGAATCACTTCAGTAGTGCGTTGGGTTAAGGGTTTGCCTGAAAGTCCGCCCATTTCCGACTTATTCGGCGAATACAAACCCTCACGAGACAAAGTCGTATTGGTAGCAATCACCCCAGCAATATGGGTATCTTGAACAATTTCGATAATATCCAACAACTGCTCATTGGTCAAATCGGGTGCAATTTTTAAAAGAATCGGTTTAGGCAACGAACGTTTATGATTTTCCGCTTGTAAGGTTGCTAGAAGTTCGGTCAACGGCTTTTTATCTTGAAGTTCGCGCAGGTTGGGTGTATTGGGTGAACTCACATTTACCACAAAGTAATCCACGTAAGGAAACAAGGCCTCGAAACAAATTTTATAATCGGAAACCGCCTCTTCATTAGGGGTCACTTTATTTTTGCCAATATTGCCTCCGATGAGCACCCCTTTATTTTTTTTCAAACGTGTTACGGCTTCCTGCACTCCGCCGTTATTGAATCCCATACGATTGATAATGGCTTCATCTTCCTTTAAGCGAAACAATCGTTTTTTGGGATTTCCCTCTTGTCCCACAGGCGTCAATGTTCCAATTTCGATAAACCCAAAACCAAAGTCGGACAATTCATTAAACAACTTTGCATCTTTATCAAAACCCGCTGCGAGTCCGACAGGATTTTTAAACTTCAGCCCAAACACTTCGCGTTCAAGGCGGGGATCATTAACTTGATAAAACGCTCGGCAAAGTCGGGAAAAACCGGGGAGCGTCGCGAGTATTTTTATCCATTTAAAGGTAAAATGGTGAACGTTTTCGGGGTCGAAACGGAAAAGAATCGGACGAATAAGAATGCGGTACATGGTGGTAGTGTTGTGTGGCACAAAGATACAATTCGATTTGAACTTTTCAGGCACCCTTAGAATTTTCCCTATTTTTGTATTGAAAAATAAAGGGGATGAACATCAAACTTTTGGCCGTAGGAAAAACCGACAACAAGCAATTGCTGCAATTGATGGAGGACTATCAAAAGCGGTTATCGTTTTGCATTAAGTTTGAATTGGAAATTCTACCCGATATCAAAAATGCCAAAAGCCTATCCGAAGCCCAACAAAAAGAGAAAGAAGGCGAATTGATTTTGTCTAAAGTTGGACCCGGTGAAGCCTTAATCCTTTTGGATGAAAATGGCAAAACGTATAGCAGTGTCGGTTTTTCAGATTTTTTACAAAAGAAAATGAATGCCGGACTCAAAACACTCGTTTTTGTAATTGGCGGACCGTATGGTTTTAGTGAAACAGTCTACCAAAAAGCCCAGGGCAAAGTGTCGCTTTCATCCATGACGTTTTCCCATCAAATGGTGCGCTTGTTCTTTATTGAGCAATTGTATCGTGGCTTTACGATTTTGAAAGGAGAGCCGTATCATCATCAGTAATTTTTTAAATCCTATTCAAACCAATCCTCTGAAAACCAATGCACTCCCATGGAAGGAATCGCCCACTGCTGTACCGCAATGCGAAACTTCATATAAGCGCCATACGTCATATCGCCATCAAATTGAAACTGCGGTTGAATTGGTTTATCCGAAGGAAGTTGCGCTAAGAAAGTTGGAACATCTTCCATTGCTACCGATTGCTCAAGGATGCGAACGCTGCCCGCTTTAGAGACATTAACGACCAGACCCTTGGGACATTTCCCCTTTACAAATTTTACCCGTTGTACATTTAAAAAAGCCAACCGACGGGCTGTAGTATCAGAATAGGAAAAGTAATTCTGGGCCACTTCACTTTTGTGCGGACTCGCTTCTTTCTTTTGCAAAACCAAAGTAACTTCAGGCACTACCAAACGCATCGGTAAACGTTTGTCAATATTGAAAATGTAATTGGTGGAGGTGATCGTGTTCTTCCGGTTTAAATCGGCTAGGGTATCTTTCCCTTTTTGAACAAAAAAAAGGTAAACAGGCGACCAATTATCAACTTTCTCTACTACTGTAACATTGGCTTCAGGCAAAAGAACTTCTTTATTTGCGCAGGCGGTTAAAAAGACCAAAAGTCCCCAAAGGATAATCGTTTTTTTCATTGAAATTGTTGTAAAAGTTGAACGCATTCCACCGCTTCCTTCACATCATGAACCCGTAATAGCTGGGCTCCTTTTTGCAAGGCAATGGTATTCAACACGGTGGTGCCGTTGAGTGCCTCTTGCGGCGTGGTTTTTAAGACGTTATAAATCATGGATTTTCGGGAAACACCCACGAGTACAGGAACCTTATGAAACTGAAATAATTCTAACCGTTGCAATACCGTATAATTCTGTTCCAACGTTTTGGCAAATCCGAAACCGGGATCGATGATCACATCATTAATACCCAAAGCGCGCGCTACGGCTATACGCTCTGAAAAATAATACTGTATTTCTTTGACAATGTCTTGGTAATCGGTCAAAGTGGTCATGGTTTGCGGGGTTCCGCGCATATGCATCATAATGTAAGGCACTTGCAAACGCGCTACAGTAGGTAACATTTGATCGTCCAACATCCCGGCAGAAATATCATTAATCATGCACGCGCCGGCCTGGACAGCTGCTTCGGCTACACTGCTGCGAAAGGTATCGATGGAAATGAGAATATCGGGAAAATGGTGCACCAAGTTTTCAATAATGGGTAGGACCCGCTGGCATTCCTCTTCTTCGGTTACAGGTGAAGCATTAGGGCGACTGGAATATCCTCCAACATCGATAAAGGTAGCGCCTTCCGCCAGCATTTGTTGTACTTGCGCCACCACTTGGTCAGGGTGTTGCAACTTTCCACCGTCGTAAAACGAATCGGGAGTAAGATTGACAATTCCCATAACTTTGGGCGTTGATAGATCAAGCAATTGGCCTCGGCATTGTAGCATCATACGTGGTAAAATAGGAAAACGATTTCGGTGAAAAACAAAGTGTACCTTGGGTTGTTTTGGTCGAATTCGTTACATTTGAAAAAATTTCAAACAAAGATACGAGTTAATGCGAAATACAGCTCAAGAATACGATAAGGTCATCGGCATCTGCCGTGATTTGTTTGTCAAAAAAATGACCGATTATGGCAGTGCCTGGCGTATTTTACGATTGCCCTCACTCACCGATCAAATCTTTATCAAAGCGCAACGCATTCGAAGTTTACAAGAAAATGACGTGCGTAAAGTCGATGAAGACGAAACTGGAGAATTTATCGGTATCATCAATTACTGTTTGATGGCCTTGATTCAGTTGGAATTGGGCGTAGTCGACCAACCCGATATGGATACGGCTACCGCGGCACGCTACTACGATGAAAAAGTGGCCCTCACCAAAGCCTTAATGGAAGCCAAAAACCATGACTACGGCGAGGCGTGGCGCGACATGCGCGTAAGCAGTTTGACGGATTTGATTTTGCAAAAGTTATTGCGTGTCAAACAAATCGAAGACAATCAAGGAAAAACACTGGTTTCAGAAGGCATTGATGCCAATTACCAAGACATGATCAACTACTCGGTTTTTGCCCTGATATTGATGGGATTCGGGCAATAACAAATCGTTAACATCCCCTATACGTTTGGGGTATTACCTTTGTCAAAAAAGTAATTTGTATGAAAAATAACACTACCACCCTCGCGTGGGGCTTGCGCATTGTTGTCGCCGTATTGTTTATCGTTTCGGCCATTGCCAAATTATACCCTTCCCCCTATTTTGCAATTTCAACTTTTGAGGTAAAACAATTGTATCCTATGGGCTTTAGTGACGGTGTAGCTCCCTTCTTTTCCCGTATTTTAATCGGAATTGAAATGGCATTGGGCATTTTGTTATTGCAAAACCATTGGTTAAAACGCTTTATTATTCCAGCTACGATAGCCCTCTTGGTGGTATTCATTGGTCATTTGAGTTATGAAACCTTTATCAGTGGAAATTCGGGCAACTGTGGTTGTTTTGGCGAATTGATTCCGATGACCCCTGTAGAGGCGATTATAAAAAACATTATTGCTGTTGGACTGCTATTCTACCTCAACCGATTGCTTCCGAAAGGGTCGGATGCGCCTAACTTTTGGGTGTTAACAACGATGCTATTTGCCTCCATTCTCGGTATTTTTATGATGGCTCCCATACAACCGCCAGCCCCTGAAATCACGGTGAGTCAGCCCACTGCACTACCACAAGACACCACCGCACTGCCTGTGGATACCCCCGATACGATTACTACCAAAGTTGCCGAACCTCAAAAAGATACGCTAAATGTAAAAACAAAAGCAGTCGAAGCGCCTAAAGAACCTAAAAAAATAAGCTCTGGGTATGCCACTTTGTTTCCTACCATCGATCAGGGAAAAAAAATACTCTGCTATTTTGTTCCGGGCTGCGATCATTGTCGGGATGCCGCCAAAGAATTAACCCAAATGCGGAAAACGAATCCGAACATGCCCCCAATATCGATTGTCTTTATGAATGAAGAAGCCGATTTGATTCCGAAGTTTTTTGAAGAAACAGGCGCTACCTATCCCTATCAAATCATCGAGGTTATTCCGTTTTGGAATCAATTGGGCCGTGGCAAAGATACGCCTGGAGTGAAATACCTTTGGAATGGGAACGAAGTGAAATATTGGTGGGGCATTGACAGTCAACAATTTAAACCGGCCGAATTGCAAACCGTGTTGAAAAAAAGCTATGAAGAATTAAAAAAATCGAATCCTAAATTATAACGTATGAAAAAAATAATCCCGCTCACGGTGCTATTACTCTCCCTCGTCTCGTGTGCACAAAGCACCCCTCCTACCCAATTTTCGGAGGCTACAAAACAAGAAAAAGTAACCGATTTACAAGGTCAAGAATTATCGTTTGGGGACTTACTCAAACGTCACCGTGGCAAAGTTACGGTCATTGAAATTTGGGCGTCTTGGTGCGGCGACTGTGTTAAAGCCATGCCCAAAGTCAAAGAAATGCAAGCAGCACATCCGGAGGTAGATTATGTGTTTATCTCGATGGATAAAGGGTTTGACAAATGGAAAGCCGGTATTGAAAAACACCAACTCACGGGCGATCAGTATTGGGTGAACGATGAAAAAGGCATGAAAGGAAGTTTTGGAAAATCCATTGATTTGGACTGGATTCCGCGCTACATTGTTTTGGATGCGCAAGGAAATATTGTGACCTATCGGGCGATTGAAACCGACTTTGAACAACTTAATGCTACTTTAAAAACGTTGAAATAATGAGAAGAAAAATTGTTGCCGGTAACTGGAAAATGCACAAAAATGCCGAAGAAACAGAAGATTTCCTAAATGAATTAATTGCCGCGCTTCCCGACGATATTGAGGCCGAAGTAATTGTGGCGCCTCCCTTTGTGAATTTAGCTTCGGCGGCCGATCATGTTGAATTTACACCGATTACAGTAGCTGCACAAAATATGCACCAAGCGGAAAGCGGCGCCTTTACCGGAGAAATTTCGGCAGGAATGTTAAAAAGCATTGGGGTAAATACAGTGATTCTAGGGCACTCTGAGCGTCGTGCCTACTTTAACGAAACCGATGCCGCTTTGGCCAACAAAGTAGATACGGCTTTGAAACACGATATGACCGTGATTTTTTGTTTTGGAGAAGAATTGAAAGACCGTCAAAACGGACAGCATTTTAACGTCGTTGAAAATCAGTTACGCGATGGATTGTTCCATATTGAGGATAAAGACTGGGCACAGATTGTTTTGGCTTACGAACCCGTTTGGGCGATTGGCACAGGAGAAACGGCTACCCCAGACCAAGCACAAGAAATGCATGCATTCATTCGCAACACCCTACGTTCACGCTATCCCCAAGTGGCCGAAGACGTTTCGATTTTGTATGGCGGCAGTGTAAAACCCGACAATGCCCGTGAAATTTTCTCCAAACCCGATGTGGATGGAGGTTTGATTGGTGGAGCGGCTTTGAAAGTAGCCGATTTTGTAGCGATTGCGGAGGCGATTTAGCCCCCTAACCCCCGAAGGGGGAAAGAGCTGCTGAGACGCTGAGAGGCTGAGAGGCTAAGCTTCTGAGATGCTGAGCCTCTGAGTTCCTGAGCAATCGTTTCGTGAAGATAGGGATGGGATTTCTCCTTGCATCGAAAGGACGTTTAAAGCTCCTGAGAGGCTGAGTTTTTGAGCCGCTAAGAGGCTGAGCTTCTGAGAGGCTGAACTTCTGAGAGGCTGAGCCGCTAAGCTCCTGAGAAAACACCTCCTAAACATCTTAAATCTGCTACTGTTTACGGATTATTTTTCTGGGTTTGAAGGAAAGATATAATCGCTCCTTAGTTTGGATGCTAACGGAATATGGTTTCGTTTCATGAGCACATTACCTCTCAGATACCAATTGTCATTTCGACGTTAGGAGAAATCCCATAACGTTGGGCTCGAGTTTGCTAAAAAAGTATAGCTTGTTTCTTGAGGCTTGCTACCCGAAACGGGGGGATTCCTTTTTTATCCTTTTCGCTGGTTTTCGTTGGTTTTCGACTATGATTTTGGGTTATCGATTTCATGGCTTTTTCATGGACTATCTATGGAGTATCTATGGAGTATCTATGGAGTATCTAAGGCGTACACCTATTCCACCCCTTACTTTGGGGTAAAACTAGGGTGCATGTTCGGAATTTGGTATACATGAAAACTACCGCAACGCTGTTTTATGTACACTCCCGCTGACCGAAACACCCCCCTACGTTGCTTTTTTTGAAAAGCACTATACCTCCCCAAAAAAAACTCCTTTTTATGCCCCTTTACGGAAAACCGTACCGTCCCCACTTTTTTTTGCTGTAATTTTATGACTTGGGGAAAAATACCGACTACTCTCCGGAAAAATACCTGTTCCTGCGGGGAAAAATCCTGAGGAGAATTGGGAGAGAATGTTTAATTTACTGGGATAAATTTTGATGAGGCTTATTCAGGTATTACCAGTAACCCTAAAAGACGACAATGCTTAATACGAACAGACAGAAAAACGACATAAAAGCCAACCGCAAATCTATTACATTTGGTTTTGCCCTACCCACAAGCCGACCCATCGGCAAAAGTAAAAGAGTCGTTTCTGCCAACGCATTGCTTATAAATGATGTTTTATATCTATTTTGTCAGGTTTGTCCTGACTGTTTCACTATAAACAATAATTATTTTGACAGATTGAGACAATTTACTCGATTATCTTTCGTATCATTGCTGTCAGGTTTATCCTGACATTGCTACTATGAAGAATAAATACATTTCAACGCAATCAAACGAGCTTCTGTCCTATTTCAACGGACAGAACAGGAATTGCTTTGACTATCCTTTGGCATACAAAGCCCTGCCTGACTCTAAAGCAAGTGCAGTCCGAGAGCTACTAAGCGACATGACAAAGAGAGGTTTGTTGATGCGTTTGAAAGAAGGTGTTTATTACATTATACCCTATGAACAAAATGCAGAAACCTTTATGCCCGACTGGCATTTGATTGGAGAACATTTGGTGAATGATGCTAAACATTACATCGGGTATTATTCTGCATTGCAGATACATAACCTCATCACGCAACCATCACTTAAAGAACAAATCGTTGTATCAAAACAAATACGACCATCGGAAATTAAAATCAAAGAAGTTCCTTTTCAATTCATCTATCACAACGACAAACATTTTTTCGGAGCTAAGAAAATGTGGATTGATAGCTTTCACAAAGTGCTGTGTTCCGACTTGGAAAAAACTTTTATTGATTGCCTTTTCAAACCCGATTATGCTGGTGGCATTGTAGAAGTGGCAAGAGCAATCTACACTTCTAAAGACAAGATAAAATACGATACACTTCTTGAATACACCAAGAAATTTGATTCACAAGCGGTAATCAAACGATTGGGTTTTCTTTTAGAAATATTGGACATCAACACACATGTTATTCAGGAACTGCAACAAATGAAAACCGCTTCGTATGTAGTGCTTGATACCGAATTGCCTAAAGTGGGAAAACGAATTAGTCGTTGGAGTATTCAGCAAAATTTGGAGACCGAAACTATTAAATCCGCTATTTACACATGATTAAGCCGGGAGAAATACAGCAAAAAGCAAATGCAGTTGGCGTTCGTGACCAGCAGCTTGAAAAGGATTACATTCTTTCATGGATTCTGTTTGGCATTGCTAGCCATGAGCACCTTTCAAAGACAATCGTTTTTAAAGGTGGAACAGTTTTAAAGAAAGTCTATTTCGAAGATTACCGTTTTTCAGAGGACTTGGATTTTACATTGCTGAATGCAGAAATATCGAATGAGCAAATTTTCGCATGGTTTAAAGAAGTATTTGAATTCATTAAAGATGAAGCCAATATTCCTCTAGACATCATTGACAACAACGAGCATGAAGATGGCGGTATCAATTTTTATATCAGCTATATTGGTCCACTTGGCGGACAAGGGACCAACAAACGAGTAAAAGTTGATATTTCACGCAGTGAACAACTGGTTTTTGAACCAGTAATGAATGATGTATTAATCGGCTATTCCGATTTGGAAGAGCACCAATTGTTGTGTTATCCATTAGAAGAGGTTTTAGTTGAAAAAATGCGTTCGGTAATGCAGCGAATGCAAGCAAGAGATTTTTACGATATCTGGTATTTGTTGGAAGAACATGAAATGGATGCAGATTTTTATCTAAGTGAATTTGAAACCAAATGCAAAAGCAAAGATTTACGACACACCGATTTCCTGAAAAAATTAGATGAAAGATTACCACAATACAAAGGCAGATGGAAAAGCTCTATGAGCGAACAAATAAAAGACCTGCCCGACTTTGACCAAGTAGAACGTGAAGTGCAACGACACCTTAAAAAATTGAAATTCTAGCAATGAACAGTCACGAAATAGAACAGAACGTAAAACGAATGATAGAGAATTTCTCGGAAGAGAATTTTCTCTATGACTTGTTGCTGTCTTATGGCATTTCTAAAACTTCCATTACAAGATTGAAAAGTGGAGATTTTAATCTTTCTAAAGTTGATAGCGAAATACTTTACAAAAAGAAAATCTTCTTCAAGCAACTTCCAACCGATAAGTTGTTGAGTTCCATTGAAAGCCTTGCAAAAGAAGAAAGAATTTTAAAACACTCGCCACGCTTTGCAGTAGTTACCGATTACAAAAATTTGGTGGCAAAGGATTTGAAACTGGGTAAAAACCTGGACATAGCAATTAAAGATTTGCCCAATCATTATGCATTCTTTTTGCCGCTTGCTGGAAGCGAAGTATATCATTCCACAAATGACAATGAAGCCGACCGTAATGCAGCCTACAAAATGGCACAGCTTTATGACTTGCTCATAACTCAAAACCCTAATGTTTACAATTCAAAAGAGAGCATTCACAACCTGAATATATTTCTATCTCGTTTGTTGTTTTGCTTTTTTGCGGAAGACACAGAAATTTTTGATGGTGACAGCATTTTCACGAATACGCTTTATCAGCACACCAACGAGAACGGCAGCGATACGCACTTGTTTCTCGACCGTTTATTTGACCGACTGAATACAGAAAATGCAAAAGGTTATCCTGCTCATCTAGCTCAATTTCCTTACGTAAATGGAGGATTGTTTAGAGATAAAATCGCTTCACCAGTATTTACTCCCAAAGCCCGAAAAATATTGGTGGAGTTGGGTGAATTGAATTGGCGGGACATCAACCCCGATATTTTTGGCTCCATGATTCAGGCGGTGGTTATTCCTGAATACAGAAGTGATTTAGGTATGCACTACACTAGCGTGCCCAACATTCAGAAACTTATTAAACCTTTGTTTTTAGATGCGTTATATGAGGAGTTTGAAAACTGCAAAACCATTCCGCAACTGCGTAAACTGATTAACCGCATTGCCAAAATCAAATTCTTTGACCCGGCTTGCGGAAGCGGGAATTTTTTGATTATCACATACAAGGAAATTCGTTTGTTGGAAATAAAAATCTTGCAACGCATTATTGACCTAAGCCCAGCGCCTGCTATGGAATTTACTTCCATCCAGCTTTCACAGTTTTATGGCATTGAGTTAGATGATTTTGCCCACGAAATGGCAATTCTTTCTTTGTGGTTGGCTGAACACCAAATGAACAAAGTATTTGAAGAAATGCTGTTTGATTATGGACGTTCCAAACCAATACTGCCACTAAAACAGGCGGGGAAAATTGTTCAAGCAAATGCCACAAGGAAAGATTGGAAAACAGTATGCCCGATTGGAAAAGATGATGAAATCTATATTATTGGGAATCCGCCTTATTTAGGATATGCAAGGCAAGATGCAGAACAGAAAATAGATATGGATTTAACTTTTGTAGGTGTAAGAGACTACAAAAAGTTAGACTACATTGCCTGTTGGTTTTATATTGCCTCATCTTACATTCAAAATACTTCTGCTAAATACGCTTTTGTTACAACAAATTCTATAACTCAAGGCGAACAAGTATCACTATTGTGGCCGCTCATTTTCGGTAAGAATCAAGAAATTTCATTTGCACATCTATCATTCAAATGGACTAATAATGCCAAAGGAAACGCAGGAGTTGCTGTTGTAATTATTGGAATCAGAAATGTTAGCGAGGCAGACAAATTTATTTACGAAAAGAATGTAAAGAAGTCTGTAAAAAACATAAATCCTTATCTGATAAACTATAGTAATGTTATTATTCAATCACGTAGTAAATCAATTTCAGGTTTCCCGGAAATGATAATTGGTAGCAAAATAAGCGATAATGGAAATTTATTGTTAGAAGCTAACGAGAAAGAAAAATTGATTACTCAATTTCCTACATCTGAAAAATTTATTAAAAAGTTTATTGGAGCACAAGAATTCATGAGCAATACTTACAGGTATTGTATTCATGTAGAAGATGAAAAACAGGTTCATGAAGCATCTAATATAAGAGCATTGAAAGAACGTTTCGAGAAAGTAAAAGTCTTCAGATTAAAAAGTAAAAAAGATGCAACCATAAAGAAGGCGGGAACACCATATTTCTTTGATGAAGACAAATATCAAAAAAAGGAATTCCTTCTAGTTCCACAAACTGGATCAGAAAAACGAGAGTATGTTCCAATAGGTTACTTTGATAGTTCTTATGTTCCATCAAACGGAACAAGAGTTATTTACAACGTTCAACCTTGGTTGTTTGGAATCATTTCTTCAAAAATGCATATCGTTTGGGTTAAAGCAGTTGCTGGTAGATTGAAAACGGACATGCAATATTCAAATACATTATGCTACAACACTTTTCCTTTTCCTGACATTACTCTCAAGCAAAAGGAAAATCTGAACTTGTATGTATTTGCCATATTGGATGAACGGGCCAAGCATCCCGAAAAAACAATGGCACAACTTTACGACCCCGAGAAAATGCCAAAGGGTTTAAGGCAAGCCCACGAAGAACTGGACCGTGCCGTAGAACAATGTTACCGCTTGCAGCCGTTTACTTCCGATACAGAACGATTGGAGTATTTGTTTAAACTATATGAAGAAATGACCAAAAGCGGAACTTTGTTTGAGAAGCAGAAGAAAACAAGAAAATCAACAGCAAAAGCGAAAAAGTAAGTATGCCAGATTTAATAAAAGTAGAATACGGACAAACAGGCAAAAGCAAAAAGACCAATGCTTTGGGAATGCGTGAAATGCAGGAACGGGCATACAATGCCCGAACGGCTCAATATCTTTTGATAAAAGCACCGCCAGCATCTGGCAAGTCAAGGGCTTTGATGTTTATTGCATTAGATAAACTCAAAAATCAGGGCATTAAAAAAGCCATTGTAGCCGTTCCTGAAAAATCAATTGGTGCATCGTTCAGTTCAACCAAATTGACCGAACAGGGCTTTTTTGCCGATTGGACAGTGAATCCAAAATACAACCTTTGCACAGCAGGTTCAGATAAAAGTAAGGTAAAATCATTCTTAGAGTTTTTGGAAAGTGACGAACAAATATTGATTTGCACACATGCCACATTACGATTTGCCTTTGATGGTTTGGATGAAAAGAAACTGAACGATACTTTGATTGCTATTGATGAATTTCACCACGTTTCAGCAGATGGTGACAATCGTTTGGGTGAAGTAATGAAAAACATCATGGCAAAATCAAATGCTCATGTTGTAGCCATGACAGGTTCGTATTTCAGAGGCGACAATGTTCCGGTATTACTTCCAGAAGATGAAGCCAAGTTCACAAAAGTTACTTACAACTATTACGAGCAATTGAATGGCTATGAGTATTTAAAATCATTGGGAATCGGCTATCATTTTTACACAGGTCGTTATTTTAAAAAACAACCCGACAAACCTATGTCGGCACTCGAAGAAATTTTAGATGAAAGCAAAAAGACCATTATCCATATACCAAGTGTAAACTCTGCCGAATCTTCAAGAGAAAAATATGAGGAAGTAGGACATATCATTGATGCGTTGGGTGATTTAGAATCGCAAGATGAAAATACGGGAGTGTTGTATGTAAAAAGCAAGCGTTCGGGCAAAGTGCTGAAAGTAGCCGATTTGGTAAACGACAATCAAAAAGAACGGGATAAAATTTCCGCTTATTTGCGAGATTCAAATACTGCTGACGCCATAGACATCATTATTGCATTAGGCATGGCAAAAGAAGGTTTTGATTGGCCGAATTGCGAACATGCTTTAACCATAGGTTACAGAGGTTCATTAACAGAAATTATTCAAATCATCGGTCGGGCAACAAGAGACAGCAACAACAAAACACATGCTCAATTTACCAACCTAATTGCACAACCCGAAGCAGAAACAGACGAAGTGAAAGTGGCGGTTAACAATATGTTGAAAGCCATTACCGCTTCTTTATTGATGGAACAAGTGTTGGCTCCCAACTTCAAATTCAAATTGAAAGAAGATGACAACGAAGAAGAGGAAAAAAATGATGATCAAAACACCATAAGAATCAGAGGGTTCAAGCTGCCCACGTCACAGCGTGCCAAAGACATTATTGAAAGCGATTTGAACGATTTAAAAGCAAGGATTCTGCAAGACGACCAAATGCTGAAAGCTATGCCTGGCAATGTAGAGCCCGAAATAATCAACACGGTCTTAATCCCAAAAATTATTCGTGAAGTTTATCCTGATTTGAGTGAAGAAGATGTAGAAGCCGTTCGTCAACATGTTGTAGTAGATTCAGTGATAAAGAACAGCGTTATTGAAGAACAAGGCGGAAAGAAATTTGTGCGAATGGCAAACAGCTTTGTAAACATAGACGACATTCACATTGATTTGATTGACCAAGTAAATCCATTTCAAAAAGCATTTGAAATTTTATCGAAATCGGTAACAACCCAAGTTTTGAAACTGATTGATGAACATATTCAATCCATCAAAATTGAAATGACCGAAGAAGAAGCTATCATGCTATGGCCTAAAATAAAAGAATGGATTGGACGCACAGGAGAAGCCCCTAATCTTCAATCGTATGACCCGAAAGAGAAAAGAATGGCAGAGGCAGTTATTTTTTTACGAGAACTAAAAAGACAAAGAGCATTGAATGAGCAATAAGAAAAAAATATCATTAGACGACATCTTCAATGATGATGAGTTTGGCTTGTTGGATTCAACTGCAAAAGCTTCAAACGTAAAAACAGCAGACCAAAGGCTGATTGATTCGTTTGAAGAAATAAATGCATTCGTTGATAAAAATGGCAGAGAGCCAAATACATCAAGCATGTCGGAATACGGATTGTTAGCCCGTTTGAAAAACATAAGAGAAAATGAACAGCAAAAAATATCATTAAAGCCATTCGACAGACATAATCTTTTAGGCGAAGTAGAAATTCCAAAAGCTTCGATTGATGATATTTTAAATGATGATGAATTTGGTTTATTGGAAACAGACAGCGATTTGTCCATCTTCAAATACAAGCATATTTCCAAAGATGATGAGAGAGAAAAAGCAGACTTTGTTGCACAGAGAAAACCGTTAAAAGAAGAAGAATTTAAACCTTTTGAAGCTATGTTTCAAAAGGTGCATCAGGAAATCAAAGAAGGAAAACGGCAAATCAAACCGTTTCACAACATTGAAAAAAACCTGCACGTTGGCAACTTCTATTTAATTGATGGCGTAATGCTCTACCTGAAAGAAGCCAAACTGGAGAAGGCAGTTCGAGAGTTAAAATCGGGTGACCGTGAACGCATTGAAGGGCGAACGTTCACCATTTTTGAAAACGGAACTTACAGCAACATGCTTTATCGTTCACTTGGGAAACAAATTCAAAAAAATGGGAAATTAATTACAAATGCACATGAAGGAATCAACAATGAACTGTATGTAAATACAGGAATGGTAATGGAAGAGGATATAAAGACGGGTTGGATTTATGTACTAAAATCTAAGTCAAATCATCCTTCAATATCAGGCATTAAGAATTTATTCAAAATTGGATTTTCGTCCACACCTTTAGACGATCGAATTAAGAACGCTAAAAATGAAGCTACTTACCTATATGCAGATGTAACAAAAGTTTCAAGCTATGCTTGCTATAACCGTAATGCAGACAAACTTGAACAACTGCTTCACAGATTTTTTGCGGAAGCATGTCTGAATGTTGACATAGAAATAATTCAAGGAAAAAGAATTACTCCAAGAGAATGGTTTGTAGTTCCTTTTGAAGAAATAGAAAGGGCAATTGAATTAATACTAAATGAACAAATCGTAAACTATAAATATGAAAGAGAAATTGAGAAAATCATACTCAAATAGCCATCGCAAAGGTGTAAGCACATTTGAAAGCCGCTACAAGCTCTACTCGGCGTGAAATAAAATTCGACCACGTCAATCCTATCGCGTGGAAAAAAATAAAGCCCGCCTCCGCAACAGCCTCCTGACGTTGCAGTTTTCTCAGGTTTAAGGTTTCAGCTTCTGGGTGATTAAAGCTTCTGAGAGGCTGAGCTTCTGAGCTTCTGAACTAAGCAATTAAAATACGAACGAAACTCCCGATTTTTTTAATCGGGAGTTTTTTTTTGCACTACGGATAGAGGCCTTGGGGAGCTCGGCCGGGGCGTGAGCCTAAGGCCAGCGACGGCCGAAAGCCGGACCCCGACCGGAAAGGTCCTTTTGAAAAAGGGACTGGATTCGGGGGAGTGCCCAAAAAAATAAAAATCCTCGGTAACAAACCGTTTGTTGTGTCGTCTAAAACATAAACCTAACTTTTTATACGCTTGGAAACAATACTATCGATTCGGAATTTAAACAAACGGTATGGCCGCGTGCATGCGGTAAACGATTTGTCGTTGGACATTCAAAAGGGCAACGTATACGGAATACTTGGGCCAAACGGCTCTGGAAAATCAACCACGTTGGGTATCGTGTTGAATGTAGTGAACCGCACCTCGGGTGACTATGCTTGGTTTGATGGAAAATTGCCTACGCACGACGCTTTAAAGAAAGTGGGCGCCATCATTGAGCGTCCCAATTTTTATCCCTACATGTCGGCACAGCAAAACTTGGAATTGGTGTGTAAAATCAAAGGCATCGGGTACCACAAGGTACAAGAGAAATTGGAACTAGTGGGCTTGTGGGAGCGCAAAGACAGTAAATTTCGCACTTTTTCGTTGGGAATGAAACAACGGTTGGCGATTGCTTCGGCCTTGTTGAATGATCCTGAAATTTTGATTTTGGACGAACCGACGAATGGTTTGGACCCGCAGGGCATTCGTCAGATTCGCGAAATTATTCAGTTGATCGCTTCGCAAGGAACCACGATATTATTGGCTTCCCACTTGTTGGATGAAGTAGAAAAAGTGTGTTCGCACGTTTTGGTTTTGCAATATGGAAAAGTGTTGTATTCGGGTACTGTTGCGGGCATGGGATCGCAACAGAGTTACTGGGAATTACGATCAGGATCGCTGGAGGCCTTGCAAACGGCCTTGGCACAGTATCCCGATTTGAGTTCGATTACCCTAGAACAAGACACCGTAGTGGTTCAGGCAAAAAGTGGCTTGGATGCAGGTTTGTTGAATAAATTTTTGAGTGAGCGCGGGATTTATGTGCATCACTTGATGGAACGCAAACGCTCGTTGGAACAGCAATTTTTAACCCTAACCGAAACAAAATCCTAAGACATGAAACGTTTATTAGCCATAGAATTACAGAAAATTTGGTTGAATCGCGCGAGTCGCATCTTGACCCTGACCTATTTTGGAATTTTGAGTTTGATTGCTCTGATTGCCTCGATTGAGTTTGATTTGGGGCCGTTTCACTTTGATGCAGCCGAGCAAGGCATTTTTAACTTCCCGTACATTTGGCATTTGAACAGCTACATTGGGGCTTTACCAAAGATTTTTTTGGCTTTGGTGATTGTTTCGATGATGGCCAATGAATATACTTACGGCACCTTAAAACAGAACTTGATTGACGGGATGAGTAAGAAAGAATTTGTATTGTCAAAGTTCTTGACGGTCTTGGTGTTTTCAGGCCTTTCGACGCTGTTTATTTTTGTGATTTCCTTGCTTTTGGGATTGATGTATTCGACCTATGATGAGGTAGGCATTATTTTCTCGGAAATGGATTACTTGCTGGCCTTTTTTGTCAAGTTAACAGGGTTCTTTAGTTTCTGTTTGTTCTTGGGCGTATTGATCAAACGGTCGGCTTTTGCGATTGGGTTTTTGTTTGTTTGGTATTTGATTGAAAATATTGGTTTCTTGATTTTTGGAAAATTGATAGTCAATGACTTTGAATTGGCGCGTAGTATTTTCCGATACATGCCTTTGGAAGCCATGTCGGGGGTATTGATTGAACCGTTCACCAAATTGGACATGATTCAAGCCGTTGGTAATCAGGTAGGTGTGCTTGAAGCCAAAGACTACGCAGTAGATTACGGTTTGGTAGCGGTTGTACTGGTATGGACGGCACTTTTCGTGTGGGGTTCGTATGCCTTAATTCAAAAAAGAGATTTATAACCAACGTGTGTTAAAATCGTCAAAAAATAAATAGTATGCACACCTAATAGCGGGGTATTGTTTATTTTTGGGCTATGAATGCAAAATTTTTATCGAACCTATTAACCCTATTATTTTCAGCGATTTGTTTCGCTCAATTTAGTAAAACGCATTACATCCCTCCAATCTCCAATTCGCAAAACATGCCTATTGGATCAAAGTTTTTATATATTTCAACCCCGAGTATCACGCCCATTCAATTCACCATCAAACAATTGGGGGGAGCTAATATAAGCGGAATAGTTTCTCGTGATATTCCTTATGTCTTTGATATGGATAGTAGTGGGAGTCCATCTCAGTTTGTTGTGGATCAGTCGGGGGCATATACCATTTTACAAGATGCGGGTTATGTTATCGAAGCCGAGGATTTAATTTCGGTTTCGGGTCGTATTGTCGATGTCTCCGGTAACCAAGCAGGTTGTGTGGTTTCGAAAGGGATGGCGGCATTGGGCACGCAATTTCGCATTGGTGGGATGACCAATTTGTTGGTGAATAACTACTTTGAATTGCATTACACTTTTGTGAGTGTGATGGCCACCGAGAATAATACTACCGTTACTTTTAGCGACATAGGCCCCGGTGCTCAACTTGTCAATACCACGGGAAATACACCGCCTCCTGTTTTACTCAACAGTGGCGAAACCTTTATTATTGCCGTTCAAGGCCCGTTGGCGGCCAATCGCGATGCCCTCATTGGGTCACTGGTAACGGCTGATAAACCCATCGCGGTGAATTGTGGATCGGTGGGTGGAACCAATGGCCAATTGTCGAATATCGATACGGGGTTTGACCAAATTGTATCGGTAGAGCGAACCGGAAAAGACTATATTTTTATCAAAAGTACGGGGATGGACAATGTGGAGCGTGTTTTGTTGATTGCGCACGAAAACAACACGTCCATTTTTCTCAATGGGAATACAACGCCCAGCTATCAATTGAATGCTGGGGACTATGTGCAACTTACCGGAGCCGATTACAATGTGAATGGCAATTTATATGTTCGTTCAGATAAAAATATTTTTGCCTACCAAGCGGTAGGTGACGGTTCTCAGAACAACCAAGCGAATCAAGAAATGTTTTTTGTTCCGCCTTTGAGTTGTCAAACTCCGAAATCTTTAGACAACATTCCTTTCATTGAAAAAGTTGGCAATCGAAATTTTAACGGACGTGTAACCATTACCACCAAAACGGGATCAACGCTCAATTTTATCATTGATGGAGTTCCTTACACGCTTGCGGGATTGGCAGCTATCTATGGCGTAAGTGGTCCTCTGGCGGTTGTAGGAAATCCAGACTATGAATGTTACATTATAACAGGATTAACGGGGAATGTATCTGTTTTTTCAACTACTGAATTGTATTTAGCAGCTTATGGAAACAATGGAGCCGCTACCTTTGGAGGTTATTATTCGGGATTTGTGTTCAAACCTGAGGTAGTTTTTCAAGAACTTGATGTTAATCTTACCAACTGTATTCCCAATGTGTCGTTGAATGTCAATGCACAGAGTGGATTTGATACCTACCAATGGTATTTCAACAATGTGCCCATTCCCGGCGCAACGACCAATAGTTATACACCGACACAACCCGGATATTACAAAGTGAATGCTGCTTTGGCTGCTTGTGGAATTGAAATTTTCTCGGATGAATTTCCTGTCAGCACCTGTCCCAATGATTTGGATGGGGATTTGGTCAATGACAACATTGATGTGGACATGGACAACGACGGGATTGCCAATTGTACAGAATCATATGGGAACCAATATTTGAATTTACAAAATCCAAGCACAGGAACGCTGACTGTAGGCGCTTTTAGCCGACCCTTTACCGGAACTGTAAGTACTTCTACCACGGCCAGTACGCTTCCGTTTGCATCGACCAATGATGGAACGATTGTAACGGATGTTCCGCCTGGAAAAACGAATTGGGTGAAATATCAAGTCAACTTCTCACAACCCATCAGTTTGGGATTGGAATACGCTGCCGTTGCCAATACTGCCGATTTAATCAATGACAAAGGAGAGTATATTATCACCTGTCCCATCAACCAGACCGTCACAGTAGACAATCCTGATGATCAGCTGTTGATTGATACCAATTACGACGGTTTTTTTGAAAGCGGCGTGACCCGATTTTCTTCTTTTGAAATTCGTTTCCGATTGAATAGCGCTGTTCCTTTGGCCGCTGGCAGTGGTACGTTTAAGTTTCAAACCTATTTGACGACTTCATTGGCCATCCAACATAAAAATTTGGTTGATGATGCGCCCAATCGCGCCACATTTCGCTTTTATGCCGTATGCGTCCCCAAAGACAGTGATGCCGATGGGGTTGCTGATGCATTAGACATCGATTCGGATAATGATGGAATTTTAGATGTCGTGGAGTCGCAAGGGCCCACATTTGTGGCACTTTCTGGAAATGACGCCAACGATGACGGTTTGGATGACATTTTCGGTCCCGCTTATGTCCCCAACGACTTTGACGGGGATGGCGTTCCCAATTATTTGGATTTGGATTCGGATAATGATGGAATTTACGATATCACGGAAGCGCAAAGTGGGGCTTTGGACACCAATTTGGATGGAATTATCGATGCAATTCAAGCGGGTACCAACGGGTTGCATAACGGTTTAGAAAATCCTCTTGATTCAGGAACATTGAATTACACCTTAGCCGATTCGGATGGTGATGGCATTTTTAACTATGTTGCTTTGGATGCGGATAACGATTTGTGCGCCGATGTGATTGAAGCAGGTTTTACGGATCCAGATGCCAATGGTGTTTTGGGAGCAGGCAGTGTCCCCGTGAATGCCAATGGAGTGGTTACAGGCGCGGGAGGATATACGCCCCCGAATCCGAATTACAGTATTAGTGCGCCAATCAGTATCACTACCGCACCCCAAGATGTTACGGTGTGTGAATTGCAAAACGCCGTCTTTACTGTGGTTCCCGCGACACCCGTCGATAGTTATCAATGGCAAGTTTCAACAAATAACGGCACTACATGGACAGCGTTAACCAACGGTCCGAATTACACGGGAGTGACTACTAATTCGCTGACCGCTCTTGCTGTAACGCCGGCAATGGTGGGCTATCGCTATCGTGTGGTGCTCAACCGAAATGGCAACAGCTGTGGCCTTAATTCGCCAAGTGCGGTGTTGACAACCTATGCACTGCCTGTGGTTACCACACCGCTAACGCTGGTTCAATGTGACAACGACACGGACGGTATTTCGAGTTTCAATTTAACGCAGAAAAACAATCAAATTTCGGCCAATGCTGCCAACGAGACGTTTACCTATTTCACCTCGCAAATTGGAGCCGAAACCAACAATGTATTGCAACAAATTTCAAACGTTACCGCTTATACAACGACCAATACTTCGGTTTGGGTTCGCGTCGAAAATGTCAACCAATGTTTCCGCATCGCCCGTTTGAATCTCATTGTTTCGGCCACCCAAATTCCTGCAGGCACGCGTTGGGAATTTACCCAATGTGATTTTTATGTAAGTCCCCAAGATACCGACACCGATGGTATTGCAACTTTCAATTTTAGTAGTGTTACTGGACAGATTCAAGCATTATTACCCAATACGGCAACATATACGATTTCGTATTACAAAAACGAAGCCGACGCTTTGGCCGAAAATGATAGCAATGGGAATTCCTTAGCGATAGCAAATCCTGCCAACTATGCCAATGTTGGGTATCCCAACACACAACAGATTTGGGTTCGCGTCGACAGTAACGTAGACAATGCTTGTTTTGGATTGGGTCCTTACATCACGCTAACGGTACAAGCGTTACCGTCCATTTTCCCCTTGGGCAATGGCAATGTAATTCGCTCCTGTGATGATGACCAAGATGGTAGTTTTACTTTCAATACCGCTACCTTAGAAAGTAGCCTTTTACAAGGGCAAACAGGTGTTGTTATTGAATATATTGCTGGAAATGGATCGCCAATTCCTGCTCCGTTCCCACCGACGTATACGGTAACCGGTACCGAAACGATTCAAATTAAGGTTTCCAATGCCAATAGTATTCCTGTTGATGGGCCTTGTTTCCGAACTGCTACGGTAACCTTTATTGTGGATGATTTGCCTGAATTGTTTGCGGTGGCTCCCAATCGTTTTGAGGTTTGTGATGATGAAACCGATCCCGCGCTTCAAAACGGTACAGTAGCGTTTGACACTACTTCGCTCACGCAAGATTTAATTCAGGGGCAAACCGGATTTACATTAACCTATACCTTGGCCAATGGTACGGTATACGCTAATCAACTACCAAATCCGTTTGTAAGCGGGACACAGACTGTTTTGGTTACCTTAACCAATCCGATTAACACAAGCTGTTCGGCAACCTATCCCCTATCGTTTGTGGTGCATCCAAGACCTTTAATCGATATCAATGCCCAAGGATGGGATGACACGTTGATTTGTTCCAATTTGCCTTTTTTCACAGCGACACTTACAGCCGATGTCGCGCAAAGCAATTTGATTCCTACATACACGTATCAGTGGTATATTGAAGGAACTTTAATTCCGGGTGCCACCCAATATAGCCTTACTGTGAATCAGGAGGGCACTTACAGTGTAGAGGTGACCAATCCACAAGGGTGTACTGCTATTCGTGTAGTTGAAGTAAACACCTCTGTTATTGCAACTATAGATTCGGTAACCGTGGTAGATTTGGTAGATAACAATACCATCACTGTTAATGTCTCTGGCAATGGCGATTATGTGTACAGTATTGATGAATCGTATGGCCCGTATCAAACTTCAAATGTTTTTACACAAGTCCCCATGGGCGTACATACGGTATATGTAAAAGACTTAAATGGATGTGGAATAGCTTCCTATTTGGTGACGGTATTGGGGATTCCAGCGTATTTCACCCCGAATGGTGATGGATTTAATGATACGTGGAATATTCGTGGCGTGACGAACACTTTCTATCCTAATACTCAAATTTTCATTTACGACCGTTATGGAAAACTATTGAAACAAATTGGCGCCTTGGGTGCAGGTTGGGACGGAACGTATAATGGAGCGGCAATGCCAGGAGATGATTACTGGTATGTGATTCAACTTGAAGATGGACGCCTTTTTAAAGGGAATTTTTCATTAAAACGTTAATCGTATTACGCTAAAATAAAAAAGCCATCAACTAAACAATTGATGGCTTTTTTTATGAGAGTTAAAAATATTATACCATTGCATTTTTAAAACGCTTACGGTCGTTTTCACTCAATAATATTTTTCGCAAACGAATAGACTTTGGTGTTACTTCTACATATTCATCTTTTTGAATGTATTCCAATGCTTCTTCAAGGGTAAACTTAATAGCGGGAACGATACGCGTTTTATCATCAGCACCTGCGGAACGGAAGTTAGTTAACTGTTTGGTTTTGGTAATATTAATGACCAAATCATCCGCACGTGAGTTTTCACCTACTACTTGTCCTTCGTAAATATCTTCGTTGGGATCGACAAAAAACTTACCCCGGTCTTGCAATTTATTGATCGAATACGGGATGGCTTTACCATTTTCCATAGAAATCAAGGAACCGTTGATACGACCCGAAATATCACCTTTCAAAGGCTCATACCCAATAAAGCGGTGCGCCATAATTGCTTCTCCCGCGGTTGCCGTCAATAATTGATTACGCAACCCGATGATGCCGCGCGAGGGAATATTAAATTTGATAATCATACGTTCGCCACGGGGTTCCATACTCAGCATTTCGCCTTTACGAACGGTTACAAATTCAACTGCTTTCCCAGACACATGCTCGGGTAAGTCGATGGTTAATTCTTCAATAGGCTCACATTTTTGCCCATCAATTTCTTTAATAATGACTTGGGGTTGACCGATTTGCAATTCATAACCTTCGCGACGCATGGTTTCAATTAAAACGGACAAGTGCAATACCCCACGTCCAAAAACCATAAATTTATCGGCCGAATCGGTTTCGCTAACGCGCAAGGCCAAGTTTTTCTCTAATTCTTTGGTCAAACGATCTTTGATATGGCGCGAGGTGACGAATTTGCCTTCTTTTCCAAAGAAAGGAGAATCATTGATGGTAAACAACATACTCATGGTAGGCTCGTCAATCGCAATACTTTTTAAGGCTTCTGGATTTTCAAAATCAGCAATAGTATCCCCGATTTCAAACCCTTCAATACCCACTAAAGCACAAATATCACCCGCGTGTACTTCGGCTACTTTTTTACGGCCTAACCCTTCAAAGGTGTGTAGTTCTTTGATTTTGGATTTGGTAATAGAACCGTCTCTTTTTACCAAAGAAACAGGCATATTTTCACGCAAAGTTCCGCGTTCCAATCGTCCGATGGCAATACGCCCTGTAAACGAAGAAAAATCCAACGAAGTAACCAACATTTGAGGTGTTCCTTCTGAAACTTTGGGAGCTGGAACATGATTCACCACCATATCCAATAAAGGTTCGATAGACGTCGTAACGTTTTGCCAGTCTTCGGACATCCAATTGTTTTTGGCCGAACCATAAACGGTAGGGAAGTCCAACTGCCACTCTTCGGCACCCAATTCAAACATTAAGTCGAAAACTTTTTCATGCACTTCTTCAGGAGTACAATTTTCCTTATCCACTTTGTTAATCACCACACAAGGTTTCAACCCTAAGTCGATGGCTTTTTGCAATACGAATCGTGTTTGGGGCATCGGTCCTTCAAAGGCATCAACTAACAAACAAACACCATCTGCCATATTCAATACCCGTTCAACTTCCCCACCAAAATCGGCGTGGCCTGGAGTATCGATAATATTAATTTTGGTTCCTTTGTATACCACCGAAACGTTTTTGGAAGTAATGGTAATGCCGCGTTCGCGTTCTAAATCATTATTATCCAAAATCAAATCGCCGGTATTTTCGTTTTCGCGAAACAACTGGCAATGGTACATAATCTTGTCAACCAAGGTTGTTTTTCCGTGGTCAACGTGGGCAATAATGGCAATATTTCGTATTGATTCCATGTGATTTTTTTGAAGGCGCAAAGGTAGCTTTTATTTTCTGAAATCAGGCATCTTCAACGCAATAGTTTTACGATATCGAAAAGTGAATTAATACTACAAGATGTTTTTTATCCTGTTTTTTTTGTTATTTTTGAAATAATGAAACACACAAACCTTCGTTTTTTTCTTCCGGTATTCCTCACCCTATTTGCCTTGATATTTGCTGGCATGGTCGTGGTCTCCCAATGGGACAATCCAACATGGCAACTGGGAATCGGATTGGGTTTGGCGTTGGGAATTGCTCTTTTTACGACCTATTTTTTAGCGCAAAAGATTGGAACTACAGAGCGCTACATGGCCCAATTTGAATCGGAATTTTCAGAATTATCGGTTTCCAACGAACGATTTGAAATTGTTTCCAAAGCTACGAGCGATACGATTTGGGACTGGGATGTTAAAACCAATAGTTTTATATGGAACAAAGGGATTCAAGGTGTTTTTGGTTATAAAAAAGATCAGGTTGGTGATAATTTACAGTGGTGGTTTGATAAAATTCATCCCGAAGACAGTTTGAAGATTTCTGTAAAATTATATTCATACATCGCTCAACGTTCAGATAAATGGCAAGATGAATACCGATTTATGGATGCCAATGGACAATACCGCTATGTATATGATCGTGGTTTTTTAGTAAAAGATGAAGAAGGCAATGTAGTCCGAATGATTGGTGCCATGCAGGACGTCACCCGACAAAAAGAGGAGGAACAACGGTTGCGTTTATTGGAAACTGTGATTATCCAAAACCGAGATACTGTATTAATTACTGCTGTTGGAGCTTCTGAAAATGCCGAAGATCAAATCGTATATGTCAATCCAGCTTTTGAGAAAATGACAGGATACGACCAGGCGGAAGTTTTACACCAATCCGCTACCTTCTTTTTCAAGCGGATTCAAAACAAAAGGGATGTCAAAAAAATTGCCGATGCCCTAAAAAAGAAAGAAGCCTTTACCTTGGAAACCCTCACCAAACGCAAAGACAACACCAACTATTGGGTGAATTTAAGTTTGATTCCCATTACCAATCATGAAAATCAACACACGCATTGGATTTCCATTCAGCGTGACATCACCGAGGAAAAAGAGCAAGAAAAAGAACGCGAACAGTTGATTAAAGAATTAACACAAAACAACTCCGACTTAAAACAATTCTCTTATATCACTTCACACAACTTACGAGCACCACTTTCCAATTTGACGGGGCTATTGAATTTGTTGGAGGATATTGAAATTGAGGATTATGAATTAAAAGAAATCCTACAAGGATTTAGCAAATCAACCCAACAATTGAACGATACCGTCAATGATTTGGTGAATATCATCATCATCAAAGATAGTTTAGCCATTGATAAAGAGCCGATTGTGATACGAGATGTATTTGAGAACATCTTTAATCAACTTAGTTTTTTAATCAGTAACTTAAATCCAATTATAAAATTGGATGTCGATAAAGTAAACACCTTATTCTTAAATCGTTCGTATTTTGAAAGTATTTTATTAAATTTGACAACGAATGCACTCCGCTACAGCGATCCTTCCCGTCAATTGAAAATTTTAGTTGCTGCTAAAAATTTAGGCACTGAAACACAAATCACCTTCAAAGACAACGGTTTGGGGATTGACCTCAAACGCCATCGCGACAAAGTATTTGGACTATACCAACGTTTTCATGACAATCCAGACAGCAAAGGTTTGGGCTTATATTTGGTCAAATCACAAGTAGAGTCCATGGGGGGAAGCATCACAATTGATAGCGAGGTAGGCGTAGGAACAACATTCACGATTACCTTTAAAAATAGTTAAAATGTACAAAAAAATACTCTGTGTAGACGATGACCCCATCACATTAATGCTATGTAAAAAAGTCATTCAAAAGTGTGAGTTTTCCGAAACCATTGAGATTGCCAACAATGGGGAAGATACGTTAGCCTATTTAGAGTCGTTTTCTCAAGAAGGAATTACTCCAACAACCGATTTACCCGAACTTCTTTTTTTGGATTTGAATATGCCTGTAATGGGAGGTTGGGAATTTTTGGACATCATTACCGAACGACGCTATGACGAAATATTCCCAGAGCTAAAAGTGATTGTACTCTCTTCGACCATTGATCCGAAAGATATTGAAAAATCAAAATCATACCCTATGGTTTTGGACTTTTTATCGAAACCTATTACCCGCGAAATGCTTGAAGAATTAAAAAAATAAAGCTTAACAAAAAAGCCTCCTAAGTCGGAGGCTTTTTTCATACTATACTATAAATAGATTACAGTTTGTTGACGTGTTTCGTTAACTTCGACTTCAAGTTGGAAGCTTTGTTATCGTGAATGATGTTCTTTTTTGCTAACTTATCTATCATAGAAATAACACTTGCCAATTTGGCTGCTGCATCTGCTTTGTCCGTTGACATACGTAACGCTTTTACTGCATTACGTGTTGTTTTGTGTTGATAACGGTTTAAAACTCTTCGTTTCTCGTTACTTCTAATTCTTTTTAGCGCTGACTTGTGATTTGCCATTGTTTTGTAATTTAATTGTAATAATTATTTATAACTATTAGTTAAAAAAGAAAAACCTCCCACAATTACTCGGTAATCACTTTGGTTTTAACTAATAAAACAACGATTTGAGACACAAAACCTTTGTTTTACAAAACTAATTTACAACTAATTTGTAGCCCGTAGGGGAATCGAACCCCTCTTGCAAGAATGAAAATCTTGAGTCCTAACCGATAGACGAACGGGCCATTTGAGTGGTAGTCACAAAAATGTTACTACGAATTTGATGTTTTTTTGTAGCCCGTAGGGGAATCGAACCCCTCTTGCAAGAATGAAAATCTTGAGTCCTAACCGATAGACGAACGGGCCTACTGCTCAAATGCGGATGCAAAAATACAACTATTTTTTACACGTGCAAGTCCGCTTTTAAACTTTTTTATTTTTTTTAATAGGCCTTTGCAAACAAGACACGACCACGGGATGGCGCTCCAGAAAACACGCATTTTCCCTCCTCTTTTTCTTGGTCTAAAGGAATGCAACGTATGGTTGCTTTGGTCAATTCTTTAATCTTTTCTTCGGTTTCTGGTGTTCCATCCCAATGGGCAGCCAAAAAACCTCCTTTCATTTCCAAAAGTGTTTTGAATTCGTCAAAATTATCTACCTTAGTAATATGACTATCGCGATACGTAAATGCTTTTTGATACATGCTTTGCTGGATTGTTTCCATTAAATCAACAAGATAGGCTTCTACCCCATCGCGACGAACCACCTCTTTGGTTAACGTATCTCTACGGGCCAATTCCACAGTTCCTTGCTCTAAATCTTTGGGACCAATCGCCATGCGTACAGGGACTCCTTTGAGTTCCCATTCGGCAAATTTAAAACCTGGTTTTTGAGTCGTGCGATCGTCAAACTTGACCGAAATGCGTAACTTACGTAAAGCCGCTGTGATTTCATGAGCCACCGCACTGATCGCCGCCAACTCTTCTTCACTCTTATAGATAGGTACAATTACCACTTGAATTGGAGCTAAATTGGGTGGTAAAACCAACCCATTATCATCAGAATGCGTCATGACTAACGCACCCATCAAGCGCGTTGAAACCCCCCAAGAAGTTCCCCATACATACTCTTGCTTCCCTTCTTTATTGGCAAACTTCACATCAAAGGCCTGCGCAAAATTTTGCCCTAAAAAGTGGGATGTTCCAGCCTGTAACGCTTTCCCATCTTGCATTAAGGCTTCAATACAATAGGTTTCTTCTGCTCCTGCAAATCGTTCATTGGCTGTTTTTACTCCTTTGATAACAGGAATAGCCATGAAATTTTCGACAAAATCAGCATATACTTGCATCATTTGTTCAGTCTCCGCTATCGCTTCCTCACGGGTAGCATGAGCCGTATGGCCTTCCTGCCATAAAAACTCAGCCGTGCGTAAAAACAAACGGGTACGCATTTCCCAACGCACTACATTGGCCCATTGGTTAATAAGCAAGGGTAAATCGCGGTACGATTGAATCCAATTCTTGTACGTAGACCAAATAATAGCCTCACTCGTAGGTCGAACGACTAATTCTTCCTCCAGTTTGGCTTGTGGATCAACGATAAGTTTTCCTTTTTGGGTTTCATCCGCTTTCAGGCGGTAATGCGTGACTACAGCGCATTCTTTCGCAAATCCTTCTGCATTTTTTTCTTCGGCTTCGAACATACTTTTAGGAACAAACAAAGGAAAATACGCATTGCTGTGACCGGTTTCTTTGAACATCCGATCCAACTCGGCCTGCATTTTTTCCCAAATGGCATATCCATAAGGTTTGATGACCATACAGCCACGCACCCCCGAATTTTCAGCCAAATCGGCTTTTACCACCAGCTCGTTATACCACTTGGAATAATCCTCTTCTCGCTTTGTTAAGTTCTTACTCATAATGAACAGTTTGGCACAAAAATTGTTTAATCAAATTTTAACTAATTAGTTTGGCAAAACTAACTATTTTTGTATTGACCAACAATAAAAATGCTATAGTTATGAAAACAAATTTCCTTTCCCAAATCCGTAATTTCCGTTGGCTCCCTGTAGTCACTTTGGGAATTTTGGTCACTTCTTGCGGCTCCTATCAAAATTCTTCCTATTACGATAATGATGGCGTATATGGCAGCACTGGAACCTCTCGAGCTAGTGCTCCTAGACAGGACAATAGCAACAGCGAATATTACCGCAATTACTTTAGCTCTTTAAATGAGGAGAGCCAAGAGTTAATTACAGATGTTGAAAATTATACTACACCACAAGACAGCACCCAAACCACTGCGGCACGCACGGCTTCTTCCAACTATAATGGTTGGGGAAATAATGCTAGCAATGTCACCGTCAACTACTATGATTCTTGGAATGATGGCTGGGGCTGGAACGGCGGCTGGGGCGGCTGGGGTCTGGGCTGGAATGCTGGCTGGGGCGGCTGGGGCTGGAACAACTGGGGTTGGAACGGCGGCTGGGGTCTTGGTTGGAATGCCGGCTGGGGCTGGGGCGGCTGGGGCGGCTGGGGTTGGAACTCTTGGTACGGACCCGGTTGGGGCTGGGGTTGGAATTCTTGGTACGGACCCGGATGGGGCTGGGGTGGCGGTTGGAATAACAACTTTGCCTACAATGGAGGACGTCGTAACACGATTTACCGAAATCCTACAGCGCTAAACGGACGTAATAGCGGTATCGGACGTACTAACAATGGCTTCACTAGAGGAAATAATTTCACGCGCGGCAACACTGTTCGCAGTGGACGTGCAGATTACACCAATGGGGTGCGACCCGTAAATATCACGCGAGGCAATAGTGGCGTACGCCAAAATTACTCAACCAACAACACGCGACCCAACAGTGCTTCTAACACGGGAACAGTTCGTAATAACAGTATTCAAAACAGTACACCTACACGCAGTGAATCCAACACGCGTAGCTATACACCATCCCGTTCAAGCTACGGTGGAGGTGGAAGCTATGGCGGCGGTGGCGGCTTTGGCGGTGGCGGTCGTTCTGGAGGCGGTGGCGGTGGTCGTCGTTAATTTGTACCATTTACTCACAAAGACTAGTTTACTATGAAAAAGATATTTGCCTTATACTTCACGGGATTGGTGATGACCACCGGTTGGAGTCAAGACATACAGGATGCCTTACGATATTCGGTACAAGACCTTAATGGTACGGCCCGATTTCGTGCTATGGGAGGTGCTTTTGGTGCTGTAGGGGGTGATTTAAGTGCTATTTCCGTTAATCCAGCAGGTTCTGTGATTTTCAGTAATAATCAAGCTGGAGCCACACTCACTAATTTCAATACCACCAATCGTACTAATTATTTTGGCACCCAACAACGCGAGAACAACAACCATTTTGACATCAATCAAGCAGGAGGTGTGTTGGTTTTTGTAGACCCTTTAAAAAAATCCGATTGGAATAAATTTGCGGTAGCTTTAAATTATGAGAATACGCAAAATTTGAACAATTCTGTTTTTCTAAGCGGGGTAAATCCCAATAACTCCATTGACCAATACTTCCTTAGTTATGCCAACGGTAGAAATCCCTCGGAGGCAGTTCCTTTTGGAGTGCTAAACGATTTCTTTTACGACGAATTGTTTTTTAACGAACAACAAGCCTATTTAGGATACAACGCATATATTATTGATCCAGTTAGTAACAATCCGAATAATACTTCCTATTTTACCAATATTGCTCCCGGAGGAAATTATGCGCAAAGCTTTTTGTTGAACTCCTCGGGTTATTCAAGCAAATTATCGGTAAATGGATCAGCACAATACCAGGATTGGTTGATGCTCGGAATCAATTTGAACTTTCATTTTGTTGATTATCGTCAAAGCACATCGTTTTTTGAAGCCAATTCGAATCCCCGTTACACTATCGGCTCTACGGTAGACCGGGTACGTTTTAACAATGATTTATACACTTACGGGAATGGATTCTCAGTACAATTGGGTGCCATTTTTAAAGTACACAAAAATGCTCGTTTGGGACTTGCCTATCAATCCCCTACTTGGTTTCGCTTGAATGATGAATTACGTCAGTACATCGCTACCTCTGGCTTTGGTCTCAATGCAGATGCCAACAACTCACAGTATAATTCGGTTGTTGTAGATCCCAATGTAACCATGATTTTCGAACCCTATCGTTTGCGAACCGCCGATCGAGTTACAGCATCGGGTGTCTTTTTGTTTGGCAAACGCGGGCTAATCAGTGCAGATATCTCGCAACAGTTTTACCAAGGCAACACCTTTACGCCGCAACGCGATTTTAGTGCCGAGAATGCAACCATCGATAATCAATTACAGGCGGCCACAGAAATTCGCTTAGGAACGGAATACAAATACAAACAATGGAGCCTTCGCGGCGGGTACCGTTGGTCTGAAAGTCCCTATAAAAACCACTATACAATGGGCAACTTAACAACCTATTCGGGTGGATTAGGGTACAATTTTGGCGATACACGCTTGGATGTTTCTTACAGTCACGGATGGCGTAATTTTAACCAGCAAATGTTTAACCGCGGATTGACCGATACAGCGCGTAGTCGTGCCGTGTTTGACAACATTTCTGTAACCCTTCTTTTTGAATTGTAATTCCACTATACCTCACAAAAGCCGTCGGTTATCGATGGCTTTTTTTATGCGGTTTCCTTTTTGAGACTGAAATAAATAGCCTAATTTTGCAGTCCATTTTCAAAAACTATGAGAACCAAATCGGTCAAAAAAAATAAGATCAACGTAATCACCTTAGGGTGTTCGAAAAACACGTATGATAGTGAAGTCTTAATGGGACAATTGCGTGCCAACGGTAAAGAAGTGGTCCATGAGCAAGAAGGCAATATTGTGGTTATCAACACTTGCGGATTTATTGATAATGCTAAAGAAGAATCGGTAAATACTATATTGGAATACGCTGACAAAAAAGAACGCGGCGTGGTTGATAAAGTTTTTGTCACAGGCTGCCTTTCTGAAAGATACCGACCCGATTTGGAAAAAGAAATTCCAAACATTGACCAATACTTTGGTACCACGGAGTTGCCTCTTTTATTAAAAGCTTTGGGTGCCGATTATAAACACGAACTTTTGGGAGAACGACTCACCACGACTCCTAAAAATTATGCCTATTTAAAAATCGCCGAAGGTTGTGACCGGCCTTGTAGTTTTTGTGCCATTCCATTAATGCGCGGAAAACATGTGTCACAACCGATTGAAAAATTGGTAAAAGAGGCTGAAGGATTGGCTAAAAATGGCGTGAAAGAATTGATTTTAATTGCCCAAGACCTCACCTATTACGGATTGGATTTATACAAGAAAAGAAACTTAGCCGAACTTTTGGAAGCCTTAGTGAATGTTGAAGGTATTGAATGGATTCGCTTGCATTATGCCTTTCCCTCAGGATTTCCCATGGATGTATTGGAAGTCATGCGTCGGGAACCAAAAATTTGCAATTACATCGATATTCCTTTGCAACATATTTCCGACGCCATCTTAAAGTCGATGAAACGCGGGACTACGCAAGAAAAAACGACAAAATTATTAAAAGAATTTCGGAAGGCCGTTCCCGGTATCGCTATTCGTACCACTTTGATTGTGGGTTATCCCGGTGAAACGGAGGATGATTTTCAAATATTGAAAGATTGGGTTCGCGAAATGCGCTTTGAGCGTTTGGGTTGTTTTACCTATTCCCACGAAGAAAATACAGGAGCGTATGCGCTTGAGGATGATGTTCCTGAAGCTATTAAATTAGCGCGGCAACAAGAAATCATGGATATTCAATCGCAAGTATCTTTTGAGTTAAATCAAGAAAAAATCGGTCAAACATTTCGTTGTGTTATCGATCGAAAAGAAGGCAACTATTTCGTTGGACGCACAGAATTTGATAGTCCCGATGTAGACAATGAAGTATTAATAGACGCCTCACAACACTATTTAAAAACAGGTGAATTTGCTATGGTACGTATTTTTGATGCCAGTGAATTTGACCTTTACGGAGAACCGATATAATTTGTATCTTTACGAAAACGAAGTTATTATGAAAAAAATCGCTTTGCTATTTTGCTGCACCTTGTCGCTTACGGGTTGGGCACAAATGGGTATGATGAATAACGGTATGGGCGGCATGGGGCGTTCTGGTATGGGAATGCAACCACCTATGGCCCGTGAAAAGACGCCGGAACAACTTGAAAAAGAACGGTTAGAATCGGTACAAAAAACAGTAGATAAATTGAAAACTGATTTAAAACTGGACGAATTACAAGTGATTATTGTTCAAAAAGAATTTGATGCCAGCTCCAAAAAAATCAATGCCATCATGAAAAAAGAAAACATGGCACAGGATGAAAAGCTGAGCGAAATTAGCGCTATTAATGAAACGGCTGAACGTAATGTGATGAACTTTCTGAATGAAGAACAAAAGAAAAAGTTTAAAGAAATCATAGCAGACCGTCAGAAAAGGATGGAAGCTATGAAAACCCGCTCTTAAAATAAAAAACTCCTGAGTCCCCTCAGGAGTTTTTCGTTCTTCTTAATCACCTTTATATCGAAAACTTATGATTTTGCAACCACAGTTCCTTTAAAAGTCAACACTTTTGGCGTTTCTTCAGCATTGGTAGTTACCGTGATGGTTTTCGCAAATGCTCCTGCTGCTGCAGCATTGTAAGTCGCTTTTACATACCCTGTTTTCCCAGGTGCTACGGCCTCTTTAGTATAATCGGCTGCTGTACATCCACAAGAAGGTTTTACATTGGTAATCAACACCGACTTTGTCCCCGTATTTTTAAATGAGAACTCGATAGTCTTGGGAGTTCCTTGAGGTATCTCACCTACATCAACAGTTTCTGATTTCCATACAACTGGAGAAGCCTCTTTGGCCGAAACGGTAGTGGGTTGATCAATTACGGTTGCTGTCGTGAATGACATCAATCCGAAGGCTAAAGCCGCTAAAGTAATTTTTACTGTTTTCATACGAAATGAATTTTTGGTTTTATAATTAAAGTAAGTTTTCTAATTTCTATGCTACAAATGTAAATCCAATTCCGATTGTGGGTTGTTAACCGCTATCGAATCTTTGTTAATGACTTGTTAACAGTCGCTATCCACCCATTTTTTAAGTAATTTTGAGATTCAATATTTCGCTTTTGAAGACCAAAAAACTCAATATCGTCATTGTTCTAGGCATGATTGCTACCTTAGGCATTCTGATTGCTCAGTTGCTTTGGACACGGGAAGCCTTTAGCTTGGAGGAAAAAAAATTCACCCAAAAAACCCACATTGCGCTATTGGAAGTAGTCAAAAAACTCTATGAAGGTAAAGACAGCGAATTACCGCCCAACAATCCCGTAGAGAAAGTAGCCAATGACTACTACATAGTGAATGTTGAAAATGATTTTCAGCCCGATATTTTGGAATATTATCTGAAAACAGAGTTCGCCAAAATGAACATCACAACCGACTTTGAATATGCCATGTACAACTGCAATAGCGATGAAATGGTGTATGGCAATTACGTAGCGATGAGCGATAAAAAACCGAGTACCCATAATGTGTATTTTCCAAAACACAAAAATCTCGTTTATTATTTTGCCGTGCGGTTTCCCAACGAAACGTCGTATTTATTAAGCTCGCTACGGTTTTGGTTTGTATTATCCTTCGCCTTAATGATTGTACTCTTGGTCTATGTGTACTCCATTTACACCATTATCCAACAAAAAAAATATTCCGAATTGCAACGGGACTTCATCAACAACATGACCCACGAATTCAAAACCCCCCTCTCCTCTATCCTATTAGCTTCCAGTTACCTCAATAAACAAGAGGTGATTCGCGAGCAAAAAAAATTACACGACTACACCGAAATCATCATCAATCAAAGTAAAAAACTAAATCACCATATCGAAAAGGTGTTGAATATTGCCAAAAGCGATGAATCCCCTCTAGCCCTCCAACCCGAGAAATTGGCCTTACTCCCATTGTTACAAGAAGCCGCTGAAACCATTAAATTAAAAAACGAAAAGGTCACTGTGACAATTGAAGCCGAACATGATTACACGCTTGAAGCTGATCGGTTTCATTTTTCCAACATCATTTATAATTTGTTGGATAATTCTGTTAAATACTGCAACTTACACCCGACAATACAAATTCAAGTTGACGAAAACCGTCACGGATTACGTTTGCAATTTAGGGATAATGGCATTGGTGTAGCGCCCAAAAATTTAAATTTAATCTTTGATAAATTTTATCGCGTTGCAGACCAAAAAAGCAATGAAGTAAATGGATTTGGTTTGGGATTGTTTTATGTAAAAAAAATTTGCATCCAACACCAATGGAAGATTAGCGCTCAAAACAACAAAGAACACGGACTGACGATAACGATTCAAATTCCAAAAAAACACTATGCATAACTTCAAAATTCTCTATGCGGAAGATGATGAAACCATTGCGTTTCTAACAAAAGATCATCTTGAAAATTTCTATGCTGTAGACCATTTTGCCGACGGGACTTCAGCATTAGAGGGTTTTTATTCGAACGAATACGATTTGTGCATCTTAGACATCATGATGCCCAAAATGGATGGTTTTGAATTGGCAGCGGCCATTCGAAAAAAGAATCAAGAAATTCCCATTATTTTTCTTTCTGCCAAAACGTTAAAGGAAGATCGCATTCGGGGACTTAAAATTGGTGCCGATGACTATTTGGTAAAACCCTTTAGTATTGAGGAATTAATGTTGAAAATCGATATTTTTTTACGTCGTTCTCATAAAAAAGTGGCACCCCCTCCGAGTCCATTTTACACCGTAGGAACCTATCAATTTGATGCCGCCAATTATCGCATATTTAATGATACAGAAACCATCTCACTGACGCAACGGGAATCGGATTTGCTCAAACTTTTTTTAGACCATAAAAATCAAGTCCTTAAACGTGAAGAAATCCTAAAAGCCTTGTGGGGCGAAGACGATTACTTTATGGGACGGAGTTTAGATGTTTTCATTTCCCGCTTACGCAAAATCTTTGCGCGACAAGAGGGAATTACAATTGAAAACTTACATGGTATCGGATTTAAATTTAACTATACTTCATAACCATGTATCCGCAATCACAAGAACGCACTAAAGCAGCCATGATCGATGGAGTAATCCTTATTAGTTTACTTATTATTACTGGTGACTTACTTCAATTGCTTCCGAATCCAAGTTCCGAACTGAAAGCTTGTTTATTTATTGTATACTTTATGAGCCAATTTTTGTCAGTATACGCGGCGGAACTATCGGACAAGCACTTGTTGGGATATCCATTCTTGGATTCGATTATACCACCGAAAAAATCAACTTTTTAACGGCACTTTGTCGTTTTACACTTAAAGTAATTTTGGGTTGGATTTCTGTTATCACAAATTTTACCAATAAAGAGGGTCGTATGATCCATGATAAATTAGCTGGAGCAATTATGGTTTACGCCAAAGATGTAAAATAAAAAAAGAGCACAGTCTGTTAATTTGAACTTTGCTCTTTTCTTTTTATACTGCTTTTTCTATATGCTTCTTCACACTTTTTCCTACCATTTTATCACTTTTTTCATCAAACTACCCGCTGCCGATTGAATGCGAATAAAATAGACTCCCTTGGCCAAGGATTGTATAGGAAGTGCCATTTGGGCACCCTCCATATTGGTCTGATAGACCACTTTTCCGAGGGAATCACACAATTCAACTTTTGCCTTAATAGCGGCTCCAGAAGGTACTTCTATGTAAAGTACATCACTTGTTGGATTCGGGTAAAGCACCAGGGAAGCCATAGAAAACGTATTTGTATTTAACGCATTTACAAACAAGGTTTGAAAAACATTGGTATAAATGGGTGGATTAAAATCAAAATATATAGCCGCTCCATTGGGAATTTGAGTGCCCACTTGATAACCTGGCTGTGGTTTTACCTTAAAAACGACATACCCTTTACTAGCCTCTTCATTGACTGATTTAGCTTGTAAAAATATCTGATTGAATTCAAATTCTAACCGTGAACCATTACGTTTCAATTGACAAGGGTGGCTCGATTGAAGAAATTGAACGGATTGAGCATTTAACAACGGACTCAACTCGTCGACAACGCGAACATTTTCGGCATAAAAGTTCCCCTCATTCTGAAAATGAAGGGTATATTCTAGATAATCATCTGGGGCAAATGAGCTATAGAGGATTTCTGGACCATGATGCTCTACCACATAATTAGGATCGTAAGCTCCTACCAATGAAGTACTAAATTCAGCTGTGTTGTTTTGCAAAACATCATCAACCCCATTAACATTTAAAGTAGTAAAACTCGATACGATTTGTCCCAGTGTGACATTGGGTAAAACATCCATGATCATAGTTATCTCAATTTCCATTTGTGAATTAGGAGCGAGATTCGTAAACGACTCTGTAAAACCTTGCGAAGTTATCCAAGAAGTTAAGCTGTTCGTAGAGAGCGACACAACACCCGATGGCTTGGTAAAAACCAGCATTCCTGAAAGAGGATTGAGCCCATGATTAGTGAGGGTGAGCATGAGCTTGTACGCAAATCCGGGCCTCGGAAGGGTTATTGGATGTAAAGTTACGCTGACATCACTGAAAGGCTGTGTAATTGTTATCGGAAAAAATAAGGTATTGGTGGGAGTACTTGCTGTTTGATTGGTGTACGTTGTAGTAGAACTCAAAAATGAAGCGTATTCTGGATTAACCTGATGGCTAAACGAATAGGTATTGGCAGTATTAAAATCATAAAAATTGAAATTACCATAATTAAAAATCACGGGTAATGGACTGCCATTGTTGCGTGAATACATAAAATTCCCACTTTCAAAATTAATTTCAGAAGCGTTTTTGATCCCATCGGCATTGGTATCTACGAAGGGAACCAACTTAAAACTTGCTCCTTGTGCACAAAGTAACGTGATAACATAACCTTCGCTATTCACAATTCCATTGGATTGAAAGCGAATGGTCAAACATCCCGAAATATCGGTTGAAAAAATGGTGGGAGGTAACGTGTTTCCAGAGAATTGGCCGATTAAAGGGGACGTTATGCCAAGACCGTTAAAAACAGAAAAAATATCTTGCCCCGCTTCTGTATTAAACTGGGAAAATGATATACCGACTATCTGACCCCCTACGGGAGGACAAATGGTAAATGTTTGATCGGTATTGTTAGCATAATTTCCATTTACACCGCCATTATCCGTAAACAAACTTCCACAAAACGAAATGCCTGGAGTTAGGGGTGTCACAATACTAGGCAACCCTACCCATGCGGTTGTACCCCCGTTGGGACAAAGCGAACGAACATAGACATCATAACAAGCTGAAGGTGTTAAACCTGATAAAACATAAGATTGTGAATTAGTGACTACTCCTGCTGTACTTGCGGCAGGAGGAGGTGTACCACAAGGTGCCGCATGAATTTCCCACTGCATCGCATTGCCAATTTCAGACCAATTAACCATCATTGTGTTACCCGTAATTTGTGAAAAATACATCAATGTAGGCTCTTGGCACGTATTGGTTGTAATGCGAACATCATCAAGGCAATATCCATTTCCTGTTGTGGTGGGGGAAGACTGGGTAAATTCACGTACGAAAGCAATACTAATCGACTGTCCCGCATACATGCTTAAATCGACTTGAAAATCATAAAAATTCATAGCTCCCATAGCTTGTAATGTACTATCATCATAGGTAGCTAATGTAGTTGTATAGGCGGTAGGATCAGAGGTAGATCCACCATTGGGGGCACTCGTTAGGCTAATTTTCACCTTAATTGATGACGCATGGGTTCCCAATAATTTGGCGCCCAACTTAAACTGCAACTGCGCATTATTGGGAATAAGAGCATACGGCGTGATTAAATAGGAAGCCTCTGAGAACCCGACTGTCAAAGGATGGGAATCTATTGATGCACACCGACTGCCCAGACTCATAACACCAAATGTAGAAGGTATACCCGATACTGTCCAATCGGCTGTAGTGGATTGATTGGTATTAAAACTTAACCAAGGATTAGTTAACGAACCCGTCATCAAGGTCCACTGACTCGCCAATCCCGCAGGGGATATTGAGAACGACTCAAAACTCTCTCGACCAGGATTTGGAAACTGACCCCATAGCAGTGAATTAAAAATGAGGCTAAAAAAACAAGCAAAAGTTTTCATGGTTACTATTTTTCACTAAATTACAAAAAGTAATAGTAACTAATTGAGTAAATGAGTAAAGATAAGTTTATCAAAAGTATTGCGTGATTCTTAATTGATTTTTGGATGAGAGAGTTAAAAAAGAAATAAGGAATCAATGATAACCTTTAATTCACACCTATAACATGGAATTTATATTATCGATTTCACTTTATTATCAATAACCATTGCAAAAAAAACCTGCGCTACGGGCAGGTTTTTCTTTTATAACGGGATGTTTCCATGTTTTCGGTTCGGAACTGGAACTTCTTTGTTTTCCAGCATCGCAAACGCTTTGATCAGTTTTCGGCGGGTGTCGCGGGGCAGAATCACCTCATCCACAAAGCCGCGTTGCGCAGCCGTATAAGGGTTGGCAAACAATTCGGCATATTCCGCTTCTTTTTCCAACAACTTTGCTGCGGGATCGGCGGCTTCACTAATTTCTTTTTTGAAAATAATTTCCGACGCTCCTTTGGCACCCATAACCGCAATTTCTGCGCCCGGCCATGCAAAATTCATATCGGCACCAATGTGTTTGGAGTTCATCACATCATAAGCACCTCCATAGGCTTTTCGAGTAATGACAGTCACTTTGGGTACCGTCGCCTCACTCAAAGCATACAATAATTTAGCGCCATGGACAATGATCCCATTCCACTCTTGGTCCGTTCCAGGTAAGAATCCGGGAACATCAACCAACACCAATAAAGGTATGTTGAAACAATCGCAAAAACGGGTGAAACGAGCCGCTTTGATCGAACTCTTCACGTCCAAACAACCGGCTAAATACATGGGGTTATTGGCCACAATTCCGATACTACGTCCTGCCAAACGCGCAAATCCGACCACGATATTCTCTGCATAGTCTTTGTGGATTTCAAAAAAGGAATCCTCATCAATAAGTCCATCGATTACCTCATGCATATCATACGGTTTGTTGGCATTTTCAGGAACAATAGTATCCAATTTTTCGCGCAACTCCTCGCCCAATGTATAGGGCAACTTTGGTGTTTTCTCCTTATTATTCTGGGGAATATAACTCAAAAGACGTTTAATATCTTCCAAACATTCCACCCCATTGGGAGAGGTTAAATGCGCTACCCCTGATTTGGTGGAATGCGTACTTGCTCCCCCCAACTCTTCTGAAGTTACTTCTTCATTGGTTACCGTTTTCACCACATTCGGACCCGTCACAAACATATAACTGTTGTTTTCGACCATAATGGTAAAATCGGTAATCGCTGGTGAATATACGGCACCGCCTGCACAAGGTCCCATAATCGCAGAGATTTGTGGAATCACCCCACTGGCTTGTACATTACGGTGAAAAATATCGGCATAACCCCCTAAGGAGCGTACACCTTCTTGAATACGGGCACCCCCAGAATCATTTAGTCCAATCATGGGAGCACCGTTACGCATGGCTAAATCCATGACTTTACAGATTTTTTCTGCATGGGTCTCAGAAAGTGATCCCCCGAAAACAGTGAAATCTTGAGCAAACACATATACCAACCGGCCGTTGATGGTTCCATAACCGGTAACTACACCATCGCCATAATAGACCTCTTTGTCCATACCAAATTCGGTGGTACGGTGAGTCACCAACATTCCGATTTCTTCAAACGAACCTTCGTCCAACAAATACTCCACGCGCTCACGAGCGGTTAACCGTTTCTTTTCGTGTTGTTTGGCAATTCGATTTGCACCTCCACCCAGTTTGGCCAAGGCGATTTTCTCATTTAATAGTTGTATTTTATCTTCCATGATTTCGTTGCTAAGCGTTGGGTACGCGTAGGATTTTTTTATCGTTTAAATAATTTTGCAAGGCCAAAGAAGCTGCAATTTCGGCTTCGGTATCCAATTGCGCTTTCAACTTTTCAGCATCGTAATACTTTTTCACAAAGCCCGTATCAAACTCACCCGAACGGAACGCTTCGTGTTGCATTACAAATTTTCCAAAAGGCAAAGTTGTGGCTACTCCTTTTACGATATAATTATCAATCGCTTCGATCATTTTTTCAATGGATTCCTCACGGGTTTTACCATAAGTTACCAACTTGGACAACATCGGATCGTAATAAATGGGCACATCCATTCCTTCGGCTATACCGTTATCTACACGAATTCCTTCGCCTTCGGGTAAGCGATACACCTCGAGATTCCCCACATTAGGTAAGAAATCATTCATCGGATCTTCGGCATAGACACGCAATTCCATCGCATGTCCGTGAATTTGCAAGTCTTCTTGCTTCATGGGTAAAGCTTCACCGCGCGCCACACGAATTTGCCATTCGACCAAATCCAATCCCGAAATCATCTCCGTGACGGGATGCTCCACTTGCAAGCGGGTATTCATTTCCAAGAAATAGAAATTCAGATGTTCGTCCATCAAAAACTCAACGGTTCCCGCTCCTAAATAGTCACAGGCTTTGGCCACTTTTACAGCGGCCTCTCCCATCTCTTTGCGTTTTTCGGGAGTGAGTATGGCGGATGGTGCTTCTTCTACCACTTTTTGATGGCGGCGTTGCACCGAGCATTCCCGTTCGAACACATACACCACATTACCGTGGCTATCGGCCATCACTTGGATTTCGATATGACGGGGTTTGGACACATATTTTTCAATAAAAACGGATCCGTCACCAAAGGCTGAAGTGGCCTCACTGATGGCGCGTTCCATTTGGGACTCAAAATCCTCCTCGCGTTCTACAATACGCATTCCTTTACCTCCACCACC
The DNA here is from genome assembly GCF_027533505.1 of Flavobacterium sp. GTDB lineage: Bacteria > Bacteroidota > Bacteroidia > Flavobacteriales > Flavobacteriaceae > Flavobacterium. The sequence continues at coordinate 45,304 of NZ_JAPZUB010000027.1, forward strand.
GGCAGAGGCTTTTATTAAAATCGGAAAGCCCACTTCCTTAGCGGTTTTTTTTGCTTCTTCCACATCGATAATAGCATGGTCGACGCCAGGAACCATCGGAATATCATAGTGCATTACCGCTTCTTTGGCGGCCAACTTACTTCCCATCATTTCGATAGCTTTGGGTTCAGGACCAATGAAAATAATTCCGTGTTTTGCACATAAGGATGAAAACGAAGCATTTTCACTCAAAAATCCGTAACCCGGGTGAATCGCATCTACACCCAAGGATTGCGCTACTTCTATAATTTTATCGCCTTTCAAATACGATTGTGCAGAGGGTGCGGGTCCGATACAGACCGCTTCATCCGCAAACTTTACATGGAGGGCATTGCGATCGGCTTCAGAAAACACAGCTACTGTTTTTATCCCCATTTTTTTGGCCGTTTTCATGACCCGAATGGCAATTTCTCCTCGGTTAGCTACTAAGAGTTTGGTTATTTTTTTCATGATTCAAATTCAATTAAAAGTTGCCCTTTATCCACCGCTTGTCCTTTGACCACCGCAATAGATTTAATTTTACCCTCTCGTGGGGATAGAAAGCTGTTTTCCATTTTCATGGCTTCCAAAATCAACAACGGGTCGTTTTCTTGAACTTCATCGCCAACCGCTACATTGATTTCCAAAATCAAACCGGGCATCGGGGCTTTGATGGCATTGACCACTTTATGGCGTCCCCGCTCAATCCCCATGCGGCTAATCAATTGATCTAATCCATCGGCAATGGATACTTCATAGGTATTGTTATTGACCTTAATCGTATATTTTTTGGCGACAAAATCGGCTGCTATGATTTCAGCCTTGTAGGATTGATTGTCTTTTAAAACATGAAACGAGTGGGGTCCTGTAGCCACGGCATCGAGGTGCTGCAACGCATTTTCGTCAAAGTCAAATGTTGCCCCAGTGTGCACAGAAAGGGTATAGGATTTTTGCATAGCGCTGTTGTTTTAGGATTGTAAATTTAGGGAATCGAAATCGATTGCGCCATGACAAAAATCAATTAATTTGGTAATTACATATAGGTCAAAAAAAAAGACGAACCGAAGTTCGTCTCACTACTGTAATTTAGCTTTATTAAGCTTTGTTTTCTAGGGTTAAATCAACGGTAAGTTTGGCCGTTTCTGCCAAGGTTTTCTTGGCCAAAGCGGGAACCGTTAAATCGTAATCCTTGAGCTTTACCATAAACGTACCGTCCAAATGAATTTTTCCACCTTCGACTTTCAATGTCATTTTGGTTTTCACTTTCTGTGTCACCCCATGAATGGTTAAATCACCTTCTACATCATAGGTGCCGTTTTGAGGTTGAAAACCTACGATTTTTCCTTTAAAAGTGGCTTTGGGCAACTTATCGCTGTCCATATAATTCTCGTTGAAATGTTCTTCCATCAACGGAATTTTAAAACGAAAAGACTTAATCATCACTTGAATCGCTAAATCACCGCTATTTTTATCCAAGAGCGCCGATACGGCATTGTTGGTAGCCGCCACTTGATCGGTAGCGCCTGGTACGGTGGCATCAAACTTAACAACCCCCGTTCGTGTGATCATTTTTTGGGCGTGAAGCATCCCGCTGAGCATGAATATCAAACACAATAAATTCTTTTTCATATCCATTTATATTAATCCAACGGGTAGTTGTTGGCCGCCCAGTTTTCGATAATTGCGATTCGTGTGGTATTCATTTTTCCCGTAGGAGGCATGATTTCGCCACAAGCTGTACCTTTAATTCGGCACAATAATGTACCATTTTGGGTATTGTCCTTAACTTCTTCATAGGTCAACAACGAAAACTCGTCTACTCCGTTATGGCAACCCGTACAATTATTTTCCATAATTGGTTTGACATTTTTGTTGTAAGAAGGGTTGGCAACGATACCTGAGGCCTCCTCAAATGTAGACGATTCGCAAGCATATTGTAACCCTATCAGTCCCAGAAACAACAATCCGATTAGGGACAATTTAAAATAATTCGTTTTCATAGCAAATGCAATTAAAATACACGGTATAAGTTGAATCCGAAGAAAATTCCTCGATTAAAATCTCCAGTCGCTGTGGTAAAATAGCTCACATCATTCATCGCTTGGCTGTTGGAAAGCACCAGCTGAAATACGTGTCCACCCGTTTCGATATCAACGCCTACGGTAAGCGGATTTTGATATGGGTCATTGGAAACGGTATTGAAACGTTGGGCATATTCCCAGTTAAAGCTACAGCGTTTTGAAAACTTGTAACGTCCGCCCAAAGCCATTAAAAACTGACTTTTTTCTTCCAATAGCGGGTCGTATAAGTTTTTATGAATGTACATTGGAGTAAGTTGTAAGGAAAAATTCTCTGAAAACTTGCGAGAAATCAATAGCTGATTGGAAAAAGCAAAACGATCCGTTCCTGTTAATTCAGGATACTCTTCCTTTTCCAACTGCGAATTAATATCCATGGTATGGTATCCAACTATAGTCACTGGAAAACCATCTACCTCTTGGGCCATGAGTCGGTATTTGCCCGACAGTTCATAGGTTTTTCCAAGGGTATGACGCGAAAAACCTAAGGTAAGCCACTCCGTTGCACCATACAAACCACCTAATTTTGTAAGGGCGTTATCCAATCCAAAAAAGTTATCAAAACCATTGGTCAAATCCCCAAACCGGTGGGCTACCAAAAAATACCATTCCCCTTTTGCCGCCATTTTGGTCGACTGCATGGTACAAATTTGTTGCCCCTTAAATGCTGCGCTAACGGTTTCTTTCTTATTTTGATCTTGATTGAGTTCGTTTAGTAAATCGTCTTGCGCCTGCACCGTTGTCGTGTAACAACCCATTGCAATCCACGCTAAGGCTACTATTTTTTTCATAGTTAAGGAATTAAAGTACATTGATCCATTTTTATTTCATCGAGAAAATCATCATATCCGATGACACGTCCTTTTACGGTAATTATGGCCCCCACTTGGACTGATAATGGCGCTTGACTAATACAAACTACCTTTTTATCCAATAAAAGTTGAGTACCCTCTACTGCAGTTACAGTCCCCGAAACTTCAGTGGCTTTTTCCAAATAGGTGGCATTCGCTTTTTCGGTATTAGCCACAAAAGCTTGATGCAAGTCTAGCGCTTTTAGTGTAAATACAGCGGTTTCTTTTTGAACATCCCTTCGTTCAGAGTGATAAACATAACGATATCCGAAGTAACCCGCGACACCTACTAAAAGTAAGCCTATTAGTCCTATTTTTAGGGATTTTTTCATTTACTCGACAATAATTTTTTTCCAAGCTTTTTGGCCTTCCCCTTGGATTTCCAAGAGATAGGAACCAACAGCTAGTCACTCTACCTTGACTTCTTTTGCATTTTCAGCATTGGAATACGAAAGCGTACGAATTAACTGCCCTGAAAGCGCGTATACACTTACCGTTTCAATTCCCCAAGTAGCACTAACAGTTACCATTCCGCGTGATGGGTTAGGATATACACTCACGGCCACTGGAGCGATTTCTTGTGTACTTAAGTTGGTAAATGGGGTGTCGATCGCATACCCGCGGTTGGCTCCACCATGATTATTCATTGTATAGTTGGCAGTACTGCTTCTAGCCCAAGCGATGTCAAGGGTTGTATCGTTAAAATTAAAGGTAAAGTCACTGCTATCCCCTGTGCTCAAGGGACGGGTACATACAATGGTACGTAAACCTGCAGCGGGTGTATTGTTGGTATTCGAAACCAAAGTCCAATTGTTGGTAATATCTGTTATGGGCGAAAAACCTTCCCCATTGAATCGCGCGTCAACCACATTTGAAGTATTGTTCCAGTACACCAAATCTTGTCCCACGGCCATTCCTTGAGTGCTGGTAAAGGATCCAAATTGCAATCCAAACCAACGATCGTTAGGCCCAATCATTGTTAACGTTACTGTGGATGTGTTATTGTCCAATAAAAAATTGGCGCGCACATTGGTCGAGAGATTCACTACACCGGTAGCTTTTTGTTGCCCAAAGGCATGAAAAGCGCCAAGGCAAAACAGTAAAAGAGTAATTTTTTTCATAGTTTTATTTTTTGTTTAAAGATAAGTAAAAATGTTCGAACAAAACAAATGTTCGACTACTACTATTTACGTAAAACATGTGAAAAGGTTTTTTCCCTACTGTAAATAACGGTAAAAATTCTACAATACCCACAACATTTCTCGTAAGGGTAAAACTGCTTTGGAAGTCCAAAACAGGGCAAAATCTTCAAATTCCATTTCAAACGATTCTTTCAATACTCCCCAGGTTTGTTGCGGATGGCTTGGTGTTAGTCGTGTGATTTGGTCGATCAACCACCGCCCTTCTGCTTCGGGCAAGACGGTTTCGACAACTCCATGAAGTGCGTGAACACGAACATGCATCATGGACCACGTTTTTCCTTTTTTTTGTTTTTGAAAAAATGAACATTCCGGTTGAAGTCCCCCCCAAATTATTTTAGCCGATGCTTTAGGTAAGAGAATTCGCTCGTCATCAAGCGCCGATACAATAAAATCGGGGGCCACTTTGGGGTGTGGAATTTTAAAATCAAACCAATTTTGCAACGGATCGTCGAGACAAAGTCCGTGCATATAGTTGAACAACGATTTTCGCAATCCATAGCTAAAACGATCGTGTTTTATACCCGTTTGATCGGTAAATTCGATATCGTTGTGCGCAAAAGATATGGGTTGCTTTTCAGGAATGATACCATAAGCCTCGGGGTCTAATCCAATGGGACTATGAGCTGTTAGTGCAAATTGATGCCAAAACCCCGATTGTACAATCCCTAAAGAAAATAATTGACGTACCATTTCGAGACTATCAATAGTTTCTTGCACCGTTTGCGTCGGATATCCATACATCAAATACGCATGAACCATGATGCCACTTTCGGTAAAATTTCGGGTCACTCGTGCCACTTGCGCTACCGTGACGCCTTTTTGAATGAGCGCCAACAACCGATCGGAGGCGACTTCGAGACCCCCAGAAACCGCAATACAGCCTGATGCTTTAAGCAACAAACAGAGGTCGCGGGTAAAACTCTTTTCAAACCGAATATTGGTCCACCAGGTCACCACCAAATTGCGGCGTAAAATCTCAAGTGCCACTTCGCGCATCAACGCAGGAGGCGCGGCTTCGTCTACAAAATGAAACCCCGATTCGCCCGTTTGTGCAATTAACGTTTCCATTCGATCGACCAACATTCGGGCATGAATGGGTTCGTAGACTTTGATATAATCGAGTGAAATATCGCAAAAAGTACATTTGCCCCAATAGCAACCGTGCGCCATGGTTAGTTTATTCCATCGTCCATCACTCCACAAACTATGCATAGGATTGGCAATTTCAATCACCGAAAGATACTCCGTCAACAATAGATCGGAATAGTCAGGAGTTCCCACTGCTGTTTGTCTGTAGTCCGGAATTTTTGCCTCATTTTTATACACCACTTCACCAGCTTCACGAAGGTAGGTTCGTTTCCACACTTGTTGTGCCTCGGGAAGCTGAAGATTAGCGTATAAAAGTTCAATCGGACGCTCACCATCGTCGAGGGTAATGAAATCAAAAAAATCGAAAACACGCGAATCGGTCAGTTGGCGTAACTCCGTGTTGGGAAAGCCACCCCCCATAGCAACTTTCGTGTTGGGGAAATTGGACTTTATCCATTGGGCACAGCGAAAGGCACTATACAAATTGCCAGGAAATGGTACCGAAAAACAGACCAATGCAGGTTGCTCTCGGTGCATGGCCGCAGCTAAGCGTTGTAACGTAAATTGATCAACAAAGGTTGGTGCTTGTTGCAGCGCTTGGTAGAGTAAATCAAAACTGTTGGCACTACGCCCCAAACGTTCTGCATAACGTGAAAAACCAAAATTGGAATCGACGCATTCCACAATAAAATCGGATAAATCTTCCAGATATAGGGTCGCCAAATGTTTGGCCTTATCCTGCAATCCCATGGCACCAAAGGCCCATTCTAAATCGTCTAATTGCGAAAAACGGGAAGCTTCGGGCAAAAAATTTCCGGAACAAATCTGGCGTGCTAAATTGGGTTGCTTGCCTTGCAAAAAACCAACTACAGCGGCGATGGTTTGTACATACACTGAGCGCATCTGGAAAATCCGTTGCGCATTTTCAGACTTTGTTTCTTGCCCCTTTGAGGCTTCAAAAATGGCTTCTAATCCCTTGGGGGAAAACAAATCCAACACCACTTCAAGTCCCAAATCCATTTGAAACGAGGGAATCGAACGGGTATTCAAAAACCCTTTCAAGTACGCCGTCGCAGGATAGGGCGTATTGAGTTGTGTGAAGGGAGGAGTGATTAAAAGCAGTGTAGCCAAGGATTCGGATTTTCTACAAAAATAGAATTTAACGCACAATTAGGAATTTGAAAAGAAGGCTATTTTTAAAATTCTTTACATTTGACAAAAATTAACTCATGCCCACCGATTGTATCGACTACCGTGAATTGCCCCAATTTTCTGAACTTATTCGGGATTATTTGGATCAAAAGGCATCGGTACAACCGTTATACCATCGCTTTCCAAGCCTTTCGCATTTTGAAGCACAATGCCAAGAAAAAGCCGCACATTACAGTACAGCGCAGCGTGAAGGTTTAGTCACCGAATGGCGTCGGCAATACAAAGGATTTAAACTTTCGGAAGCTTCAGAAGCGCATTTGAATGCCCTGCATGAACCGACAACATTTACCATTACCACAGGACACCAATTGAACTTGTTTACAGGTCCCGTATTCTTTTGGTATAAAATCATTTCCGTCATTAATCTTTGTAAAAGCTTACAAAAAACATATCCCCACTATCGGTTTGTGCCTGTCTATTGGATGGCTACTGAAGACCATGATTTTGAGGAAATTCAATCGTTTCGATGGGGCGATGAAAAAATAACTTGGAATTCTACGCAACAAGGCGCCGTGGGGCGTTTTGTACTTGACGCCTCTTTTGAAGAGGTTCGAAATAGAATTAACACCTCCTTTCCCGAGGGTGAGCGTGGACAATTTTTGAAAACACTATTTCATACCTCGTATGCTGAGGGTCGCACTTTGGCTGAAGCGACACGTTATTTGGTTCATCAACTCTTTGATCAGGAGGGATTGCTCATTTTTGATGGCGATCAAACCTGGGGGAAAACAGCCTTTTTACCCTTTGCTTTGCGTGAAATCCAAGAACAAATCACGCATCAAGCCACCCAGGAAACACGCGAGCAAATGTCCTCATACAAAGCACAAGTAAATCCGAGGGAACTCAATTTGTTTTATTTAGAAACGGGCATTCGAGAGCGACTTACGCGTGAGGGAGATTGGATTGTTCGTCACGACAGCGGTATTCGGTATGCACTCGACGATTTCAAACGTCACTGCCAAGAGCAACCCGATTGTTTGAGTCCGAATGTATTGCTCCGTCCGCTTTATCAAGAAATTGTATTGCCTAATTTGGCGTATATAGGCGGCGGGGGTGAAATTGCGTATTGGTTGCAATTAAAAAAGCAATTCCAGCAATTTGAGGTTCCCTTTCCCATGTTGATTTTACGTAATTCCGTGCTTCATGCCACGGCGAAACAAGCCAAAAAAGCAGCGAAACTGGATGTTGCTTTTGCCGATTTGTTTCTCAGCGCTTCGGATCTCCGCACCCGTATGGTCCAAAAAATTCAAACCGTACATTACGACTTTACGGCACAAAAAAACGTGTTGCAGGAACAGTTTGCGGCATTAGAGAAACTGGCCGTTCAAACCGACCCTTCCTTTTTGGGCGCAGTAAAAGCACAAACCCACAAGCAACTCAAAGGCTTGGAACATCTTGAAAAAAAATTATTACGCGCCGAAAAAAAGAAACATGAAGTTCACCTCAATGCTGTTGAGGCTTTGCAATTGGAATTGTTCCCCCATCGAGGATTGCAAGAACGCACCGTCAATTTTAGTTCCTTCTATCTATCGTTCGGTCCCGAATGGATGACTCGGTTATATGCAGAACTCGATCCACTCCATCCCTACTTTAGTGTGATGGTTTGGGATTAATTTATAAACACTACAACGTTATCGTTGGTAAAGTCCAACTTTTAGATTTTGTAAATCAGCATTTTACTTTAGTTTTGTTAAAAATTTTAACAAAACCTAGATGAAACTAAAACTACTTTTTTCAACGTTGCTTTTAACTGCAATGAGTGCTTCTGCACAAACCATTTCAATAGTGGGAACGGGAGTCAACGGATGGCCTCCAACCAATGGACCCGAAATTACGTTGTCAAGTACCGACAATATTATTTATACGATCAATGATTTGGTGGTTAGCACGGGAGCGGTCAAGTTTCGTCAAGATTTTAGCTGGGCTAATAACTGGGGTGGTTCAACTTTTCCGAATGGAAACGGGGCGCCCAACGGACAAGATATTCCTACCCTAGCAGGAACGTATAATGTTACCTTCAACCGATTAACTGGAGCTTATTCGTTTGCAGGCAATACAACGGCTCCTTTGGTGGAGTTGTGGGGACCGGCTGTTGATGCGCAATTGGGCTTTGGAGGTCCGGGAGTTGCTATGGCTACAAATGACGAAGTGAACTATACCTTATCTAACTTTGTCTTTACCTCGGGTAATGCCTATTTCCGTTTGAATGGCAATAACAACCTAACCTTCGGTAGCACTGCTTTTCCTTCGGGGGTGGCGGTAGCTTCGGGACCAACTATTCCGGTAACGGGAAGAGAATGGTATGTTACATTTAACCGCACCACGGGGCAATACAATTTCGAATTTCCTCTAATTGGAATTTTGGGTTCGGCCCTGAACGGATGGACAACGGATGTTGCTATGAATACTACCGATGGATTTAATTATTCCTTGCAAGTGGCCTTAACGACTGGCGCAGTAAAATTCCGTAAAAATAATACTTGGGATGTCAATTGGGGAGGTAATGATTTCCCAATTGGTACCGCGACCAATAATGGAAACGACATCAATATTTCGACAGCTAGTACGTATTTGGTTCAGTTTGAACCGTTGACGGGAGCCTATAGTTTTACCGACCTATTGAGTCAACCGACGTTTGCAACGCCTCGTTTTCTATTATCGTCCAATCCTACTGCAACGGCTTGGCATGTGGAAGGCAATACAGTAGTGGACGTAGTGGAAATACTGGATTTAAGCGGTAAACAAGTGGGGCAATACCGTCCGAATGCTCCCTCTTTTTCGGTGGAAGCCGCTCATTTGGCTCCGGGAATGTATGTACTTAAAATGGTAAGCGCACAAGGAACACAAACATTGAAAGCAATCAAAAATTAAATAGTGAGTTACGTTAGAAAAATCTCCAATGGGCAACTGTTGGGGATTTTTTATTTTATGGTGAAATGATTTCCGATTTCTGAATCAAAACACTACTTTTGCACCCGAAAATTAATACTTACACAATGGCAGGTACGAGAACATTTACCATGATTAAGCCGGATGCGGTTGAAAAAGGCCACATCGGTGGGATTTTAAATATGATTACTGAAGGTGGATTCAGAATCGTAGCGATGAAGTTAACGCAATTGACGGTAGCCGATGCGCAACAATTCTATGCCATTCACAAAGAGCGTCCGTTCTTTGGGGAATTGGTAGAATTCATGACACGCGGTCCGATTGTGGCAGCAATTTTAGAAAAAGACAATGCGGTGGAAGATTTCCGAACTTTGATTGGAGCAACCAATCCAGCGGAGGCTGCTGAGGGAACGATCCGTAAAAAATATGCTACCTCTATCGGGGAGAACGCCGTTCACGGTTCGGACTCGGATGAGAATGCAGCTATTGAAGGGGCTTTCCACTTCGCAGGAAGAGAGCAGTTTTAATTCAAAATACCTTACAAAACAAAGCCGATGAACAATCATCGGCTTTTTTGTTTTAAAATACTTGGGTTCGTTTTAGCCCAGAACTACCTATTGGCGGTCAGGTAACACGGCATCCTCCCGACCTTACGGGAGATAAAGCGGATAGCAGGAAAGGGGTTGATATGTCGATGCGGTTGATGCTCCTTATCTTAGCGAAGCACCAATTCTTTGATACATTCTTTGCCTAAGGCTTCGTTGAGCATGGTGATAATTTTTTGCTTGCCGTGGCTTAATTCTTCGCGTAATACGGCGGAGGAAAGTGTAACATAGAGCGTACTGCCTTTGAGAACGACCTCGCGAGTGTAGCTATTCACTCCGTTGCCCAAAAGGGTGCGCCATACATGCTCGGCATCGACGCGATCGAGTCCCGCCTCCAGCTTATGCGTTTGTACGAAGGCTTTTAACACTTCGGCAAGTGAATTTTCATTACTTTGACGTTTCATGGTTACTTTCGCGAAAAGGGTTTGAATTTTTTGTAACGGTATTCGATATTTTCGTCGTTTTTAAGCACAAGCACCGAGTCGGTGAGTTTGACTAAGGCCTCTTTCCAACGCCCATAATCGGTTTGATAATGCAGGTACCAAGTGGCATTGGAGTCCTTAAGTGTAATTTTTTCTTGCAACGTATTGGTGCGAAATGTTCCGTCGAGTTGCGGCATCACTTTTTGACGAAAACCCGATTTGCCTTTGATTTGAAGGTAATCGACTGTGGTGCTCGCTTTGTAGTCAATCGGTTCTCCTTCGGGATGTTCGGCTTTGGTAATTTCCCAATAGCCATTTAATTTAACCAAATCTTTTTCGGGAATGGGAGCGGAACATGCAGCCATAAACACGCCAATAATCCCTAATAGTAAGCTTTTTTTCATAGTTATTCTAAAAATCTAAAGGTATCGATTTTATACCATTTTCTAATACCTTTGATTAAACCTTTTTCGCCAAAAATACTCTAACCTAAAAAATCGTTGATCATGACAAAAATAGCCTACATTTCGTTGCTTTTAAGCAGTTTGTTATTTACCGTTTCGTGCTCGGATTCGGACAATCCCACGCAAACGCCACCCGAGGAAACCATGTATTTTCCCCCAAGCGATGGAAGTACTACCTGGGAAACGCAATCGGTAGCTGCTTTGGGTTGGAATCAAGCCGCAGTACAACCTTTGGTCGATTATTTGACGTTAAAAAACACCAAATCGTTTATGATTTTGGTCAATGGTCGCATTGTCATGGAGTACTATTTGAACGGACATAGTGCTACAACACCTTGGTATTGGGCGAGTGCGGGAAAAACATTGACGGCAGCCGTAACTGGAATTGCGCAGCAAGAGGGGCTGATCAACATTAATAATAAAGTATCTGATTATTTGGGAACCGGTTGGACGAGCGCTCCTTTGGCCAAAGAGAACTTGATTACGTGCAAAAACTTGTTGTCGATGAATTCGGGCTTGGATGACAGCATGGGCGACAGTGTAAATCCGTCTAATTTGGTGTATGTTGCCGATGCAGGAACGCGTTGGGCCTATCACAATGTGTATGTAAAATTGCAAGATGTGGTTGCTGCTGCGAGTGGTCAATCGTGGAGTACGTATTTTAACACCAAACTTCGGGATCGTATTGGAATGACCGGTGGCGCTTGGATAGCCAGTGGTGATGATTTAAGTGTGTATTGGAGTACGACGCGAAATATGGCTCGGTTTGGACTTTTGGCTTTGAATAAAGGAAAATGGAATGGCGTACAGGTTATCAATGAGGCATTTTTTAATGAGGCCGTCAATACGTCCCAAAATTTAAACCAAGCCTATGGGTATATGTGGTGGTTAAATGGAAAATCGACCTATCGATTGCCGCAAACTCAATTTCAATTTAACGGTCCAATCATTCCCAACGGCCCTGCAGATATGTATTGTGCTTTGGGGAAAAACGATCAAAAGATCTATGTGGTTCCGAGTAAGAAGATGGTGGTGATACGAATGGGAGAGGCTGCAGATGCGGTGAATATGGCTTTATCGGATTTTGATGATACGTTATGGACAAAAATAAATGCGCTTTTTTAGGCGCATTTTTTATTTGGTTTTAAAGAGAACGCGATCGAAAAAACGAATCAAACCGGATAGCAGGAAAAAGAAAGCGATAAGCTGCATGCCCATAGCAATATCGGTAAAATGTCCTTCCACGAGTTTGGACATGAGTCCAATACCAAAGCTCAAGAGGATCAGAATTAGAAAAGGTACATTACGATACCAATAAATGACTTTCTTCATATTACGCGAAAAAACTATCTACAAATTCGTATTTATTGAACACTTGTAAATCATTGATTCCCTCACCTACTCCGATATACTTAACCGGAATTTGAAACTGATCGGAGATCCCAATAACAACGCCTCCTTTGGCAGTTCCGTCCAATTTGGTGACTGCTAGACAACTCACTTCTGTAGCCGCGGTAAACTGTTTGGCTTGTTCAAAAGCGTTCTGTCCTGTAGAGCCATCCAATACTAAAAGTACATCGTGTGGAGCATCGGGGACCACTTTTTGCATTACTTTTTTGACTTTGGACAATTCGTTCATTAAACCTACTTTGTTGTGCAAACGTCCCGCCGTATCGATAATCACTACATCTGCTTTTTGAGCTACAGCCGATTGTAAGGTATCAAATGCTACAGAAGCCGGGTCAGACCCCATTTGTTGTTTAACAATAGGGACACCCACGCGATCGGCCCAGATTTGCAATTGATCGATCGCTGCAGCGCGAAACGTATCGGCAGCACCGAGTACGACTTGGTGACCGGCTTTTTTGAACTGATGGGCCAATTTACCGATGGTAGTTGTTTTTCCAACACCGTTGACCCCTACGACCATAATCACATAGGGAGGCGAGGATGTGGGTATCACAAACTCGGTTTCTTCACCTGATTGGGTTTCGGAAAGTAAGCCTGCGATTTCTTCGCGTAAAATTTGATTCAATTCATCAGTTCCAAGGTATTTGTCTTGGGCCACACGTTCTTCAATACGCTCGATAATTTTAAGGGTTGTATTGACGCCAACATCGGAGGAAACGAGAATTTCTTCCAAATTATCCAATACCTCATCATCGACTTTAGACTTTCCCGCAACGGCTTTGGTGAGTTTAGAAAAAAAACTTGTTTTCGTTTTTTCTAAACCTTTGTCTAAGGTTTCTTTTTTCTCGGATGAAAATATGCGTTTAAAAAAGCTCATAAGGAACTACAACTACGTTGAATTTTGTTCGACAAATATAAATAAAAAAGCTACTTTCAAGAGAAAGTAGCTTTAATATATTCGGGTTTGCTTCTGATTATTTCTTTTTCAAATACTCATCAACTTCTTCAGGAGACATGATCGCCTCTACGAAAGTGTAAGCACCTGTTTTAGGAGATTTTACCATTTTAATGGCTTTTGTTAATCTCTTTGAAGCGGTTTGTAACGTTGCTACGGTTTTCTTTGCCATGATTCAAAAGGGTATTTGAAATTTTTAAAACAATAAAAATCTCGTAATTATTTAATTTCTTTGTGTACAGTCATACGCTTCAAAATGGGATTGAATTTTTTCAATTCCATACGATCAGGCGTATTTTTTTTGTTCTTTTTCGTGATATAACGAGACGTACCAGGCATCCCTGATTCTTTGTGCTCAGTACATTCTAAGATTACTTGGATTCTATTACCTTTCTTTGCCATTATCTTTAATATTAAGGATTACCGATTAAATAAAGCCTTTTGCTTTTGCATCTTTCAACACAGCTGCAATGCCTTTTTTGTTGATTGTTTTAATCGTTGATGCAGCTACACGTAAGGTAACCCATCTATCTTCTTCAGCAAGGTAGAAACGTTTTTTAACTAAGTTCACAGAAAACTTGCGTTTCGTTTTGTTCATCGCGTGAGAAACGTTGTTTCCAACCATCGCTCTCTTACCTGTAAGGTCACAAACTCTTGACATTATGCTTTTCTTTTATCGTTATTCAAAATCAGGGTGCAAAGAAACAAAAAAGAAACCTTACACACAAAAAAATATTATAGATTTTTTAAAATTTCTTTTTGAAGCATTTCCAGGGCTTTTACAGAGGCTCGGTCCACTACTTTTTCACGGGGCTGACCAAAATTAAAGCGCTCAACAACAACTTCTTGCGGGGTAGCCAACGCAATAAATACGGTGCCTACTTCGGCATCCGATTCTCCCTTTTGGGGTCCCGCATTTCCCGTGGTAGCCAAAGCATAATCCGATTGCATTTGAGCTTGCACTCCCAACGCCATCGCTTTCGCCACTTCGGCACTCACTACAGTGTGGGCAGCTATTAATTGGGGATCGACACCCAAAAGCGTTGTTTTTATTTCGGTGGCATAACTAACGACACTCCCTTTGAAATACGCAGAAGCCCCAGAAACTGACGTAAGCAGTTGGGCTATTTTTCCTCCTGTACAACTTTCGGCGGTGGCCAACGTTTGTCTTTTTTGCCCTAACAATCGACCCACAACTACCTCTATTGTTTCCTCTTCTTCAAATCCAACCAAAATATCACTAATCAATGGGGTTACAGCTGCTACTGCTTGAGCAACTGCCTCTTCCAATAGTTTTAAATCGGTTCCGCGGGCAGTAAGACGAAGGCGTACGCGCCCAGGAGCGGGTAGATAAGCTAGTTTGATGAATTCGGGCAATTGATTTTCCCAGTCCTCAATGCGCTCTGCAACGACACTTTCGCCCAAACCATAGGTTAATAAGGTTTTGTGAAGAATAAATGGACGTTGGTATTCGGCGGCAATCTTGGGAATCACTTGTTGTTCCATCAAATGTTTCATCTCATAAGGCACGCCGGGCATCGAGATGAATACGGTTTGCTCTTTTTGAATCCACATGCCTGGAGCTGTACCTACAGCATTGAAAAGCACTTGAGCTTGGGAAGGCACCATTGCTTGATCTTTGTTCAACTGTGAAGCAGGTCGTTGCAGCACTTTCTCGATGAGTGCAACTACATGCTGTTCAACGTCGGTGTTGCGCACCAACGTGTCTTCAAAATAGTCGGCCAAGGTTTTTTTGGTGATGTCATCTTTGGTAGGACCCAAACCTCCGGTCATTACTACAAAATCGACTTGATTCTGATAGGCTGAAAAAGTGTGCAGTAACGCATCCCGTTGATCGCTTATTGAACGCATTTCCACGGTTTGCACCCCAATTCGATCCAAAGCCTTAGCGATAAATGTTGAATTGGTATCGGCGATTTGCCCAATAAGGATTTCATCTCCAATGGTGACAATGGCAGCTTTCATAAGGAACTCAATTTTCGATCAAATTTCGAAATCTTTTTTTATCTCTTTAACTGCTTTTTCAACTTGATCCTGAATGCTTTCGAAAGTAGCTTCAATTTCTTTGCGTTTTCCTTCTGCTTTGGTCCAAGCTTCTACTTGTAGAATTTCTTCATGTGCCATGGTCATTCCCAACAAATCGAGAGTGGGCTTGATTTTGTGAGCATACGCATAGGCCAACTTGTGGTCTTTGGTTTTGATGCCCAATTCAATTTGTTGCAAGTCTTGTGGGACTTCAGTAACAAACAAGGTGATAATTTGCATGACAAACTCCGGATCATTGTCCGATAGTGCATATACTTTTGCGAGGTTATAATTAATTGCCATTCGTAGATATTCGATTTTTTGCCTTTATTTAATGTGTATTCGAAATGCTTTTTTTCCTTCTATAAATCCTTCCAATTTATCATTGGGATGAACTTTGGCGACACCTTCGGGAGTCCCCGTAAATAAAATGTCTCCTTTTTTTAGCGTAAAATACTGTGAAACATAAGCAATTTGCTCGTCTATTTTCCACAACATTTGCGCTGTATTTCCTTTTTGAACAACCTTTCCGTTGGAATGTAACTCAAAATTAATATTTTCAACCGATTCAAAATCAGATTTCGGATAAAATTCACCAATAACCGCTGAACCGTCAAATCCCTTTGCTTTTTCCCAAGGCAACCCCTTTTTTTTGAGTTGTTCTTGAAGATCGCGGGCTGTAAAATCGATGCCTAATCCAATTTCGTCATAATACTGATGCGCCATTTTTACATCGATATACTTTCCAACTTTATTGATTTTGACCAAAACCTCTACCTCATGATGTACGTCGTTGGAAAACTCAGGGATCACAAAAGGATGTTGCTTCAATAAAATCGCAGAATCCGGTTTTAAAAACACCACCGGAGCCTCAGGACGCTCATTTTGAAGTTCGGCAATGTGTTGCACATAATTTCTTCCGATACAAATGATTTTCATGGTAACAGTTTTAAGCGATTTTACCCTACCTTAACTTGGATTGTGTCTAGGGTTTGGTATTTAACTTACGTAGTTTGATGCCAGTAAGCACCTTTTTGGTGTACAACGGGAAATCAGCCCCTTGAATCCAGCCAAAGTACCCAGGCTCTTTTTCAAAAACATCCTCTACGAGAGCGCCTTTGTGCTTCCCAAACGTAAAAATCTCTCGACCTTTATCATCCAAAGCAATAAAACCTGCGAAATCGACCGCTTTTTTACGTGTAGTATATTCTGAGAGCGCTTTAACATCGTTGGGTAAGTCGGGATAGCGATCCAGTTGCGCTTTGAGAATTTCAAACGTCGCTTTGGTATCAGCCTCCGCACTATGGGCATTGTCAAGAGTTTGATTACAATAAAAACGATACGCTGCACTCAAAGTTCGCTCTTCTTTTTTATGAAAAATGGTTTGTACATCGACAGCTACTCGATTTTTCATGTCAAAATCCACCTCAGCACGCAACAATTCTTCTGCCAATAAAGGAATGTCAAATCGATCGGAATTGTATCCCGCCAAATCAGAATCCTTAATCATCGCATGAATTTGAGGGGCTAGTTCTTTAAATGTAGGCTCTTGGGCGACTTTTTCATTGGAAATTCCATGCACAGCCGTAGCTTGCGGGGGGATGGGAATTGTGGGATTCACCAACCACGTACGACTTTCTTGGTTCCCATTGGGATATACCTTTACAATTGAAATTTCAACAATACGGTCTCGTGCCACATCAATTCCGGTTGTTTCTAAATCAAAAAAACAAAGCGGTCGGTTTAATTTTAATTCCATTTTTACAAATCAAGCGGACAAATATACGGGATTGCGTTTACCGTTAATCGATATTTCAACATAATTTACCGCATGCTTTGTATGGGTGTTTTTTGAGGCATAAGTTGTCTGTATTCAATTTGTTAATAATCTTTTACAATACATGGGATGCTGAATTTTAACAAATAATACACTTTTAGTGTAAAGGTGTTTTGAAAAAAAGCGATAGTTTTACTTCAACAAAATACATCAACGAATTGAATTAAAATATAAGCCATGAATAAAATGATTCTTAGTAATGACAATAAAGTCAACACAAATTTAAGTATAAAACGTACCTCCAAACCGCTCTATCCAAAAGCCTAAGATAGTTGAGAAACTTCTTTTAAATATATAGTAAATTTAATTTTGGTTAAATTTTGGCTAACCCCCAATTGTGACCCGTAGTGCAGTTTCCGCGCATTACTTTATAGGTAGGAACCTTTGAAGAAATTAGACGATTTGTTATACTTCAAAGGACGGAACTAACAAATCAAAACAGGTCTTCGGACCTCATTTTTAAGCCATTCAAAATTATGAAAAATCTAATCTTTGGCCTTATCGCCACCCTATTCTTCGGAATACCCTCTCAAGCACAAAACAAAGAAACATTGACCGAAAAAGCGATTTTACAATCCATTACATTAGTCAGTAGAACAAATACCGATAAGGTAGCTTACCAATTTAAATCCTTAGCCGAGTTTGATGAAGGGCTGGAAGTTATTCTCAAAGAAGGTGCTCTTGTCAACACCGAAACGCAACGCAATGCAGATAAATGTGAAGTATCGCTTGAAGTTAGTGTCACCATGTCTGTAGGTGTGGCCAGTGTTACCGTTACCGCTTCGGCAACTGTAGGCTGCGATGAAGTTGCAGCTACGGTGAGACGATTACGAAAAATGCTCATCGCTTCCATAACGAGTTAAGCCTTTAGGATGTTTCAATTTCGTACAATTGGACTTTTTTTCTGGATATTTTGTTTTTCGGGTGCCCAAGCCCAAGCTGATTTACAAACGGTGATTCGAGGAGGTGAATTGTTGTTGAACGGACTTACGATTTTTAAAATCGCAAAAGGAGATTCCAACGCGGCCAAAACGACCCTAGAGCAGGTATGTATTAAAAACAAATTAACCGAAAAAATTACGTTCCGAATAACTGGAAAAGGAGAGGATGGTGAGGAAATCAAGAAAGAACTTGTTGTCCAAAACGACGGAAAAGAATGTTTGTTAGAACTTCCCAAAGGGATTTATACCTATGAGGTAATTCTTGCTAATAAAGAAATATATAAAAAAGGAGAATACCGATTTGACGAATCCATGGTGATAACCATCAAACCGAATAGTTAAGAAAAAGAAGCCGTCTCACAACTTGAGACGGTTTTTTTTTACGTTTTTTCTTGCATAAAAGAGTTGCAATTTGTATATTTATATCTGATTTACAGATGATTAGACATGAATTTCAAACACTACAATCAACGTCAAACCAC
>NZ_JAPZUB010000026.1 GCF_027533505.1 Flavobacterium sp.
GGTTTTATTTTGCCTAACATATTGCCACTATTTTATACTCAAATATACCATTTTTGGCAATAATTATCATCTATTTCTAGCTAAATTTTATTGTAATAAAATAACAATCAGGCAGTTATTTGTTTTTTAAGGGATGACTAACTAAGGAAAAATACCTACGTTCTTCAGGAAAAATACCTTGGTTTTTGTTTGGTGGTGTGGAGTGAATTTAGTATTAGCTTACCATTTCGCAGCTATCCGACTGTAGCGAATCCAGCGAACTGCGTACTGTACGTTAAGATAACATTTTACGTGAAAAAAGAAGTTCAACTCAAGAAAAACAAGCTGTAGCGGATAAGGGCTTTAAGCGGTAGTAATTATTTGATAATTTGTTTAATTCCCTCATTGCCAAAATAGTCATGTAGGAAGATTGGAAAAGCACTTAAGACACCAACCGTAGAATCTACGTTTATATACTTTGACAATTGTTTTTCAAAAATTTCAATTTGCAGAATTAATGAATTTGGAAGGACATAAATATCATTTACAATAAAATTCATTTTTTGTAAATGTGCTACACATAACAATTTCCATACTTCAATGTCATATTTTTTGAATTGGATTAGGCTTTTAAGACAATCTTCACTGACTAATTTTTTATAGTTTACATTTATCTTACAAAGAACTTTTAAATATTGAAAAGTTTCAAAATCAATGAAATGCTTTAATGATTCAACCATAGGATAACTAATGTAAAGTTTTCCTTTGTCGGTTTCCTCATAGAAGAAATCTAAAAGTTGTTTTATTTTTTCATCATTAGCTTGAGTGTCATGGCCATCATAGTCAAAGAACATATAAATCTCGGCAAAATCTTCTCTATTAAACTCCTCTAATATGACCTTGTTATTATCTTTTTCTTTCAATAAAAAAAAAGTGTCTAAATCTTCATCTTTGACTATTTCTTCATACAGTTGATAAAGATTGTTACAAAAAGCACATGTTATTAGAGTATTCTTATCCAAGAAATATTGAGAGAAATTATCGGTAATTTGCTTCTCTGTTTTTTCTCCCTCAAATACAAATAAAATATTATTCGACATAAAATGTTCCTGCTTTGTACATTTTTTCAATATTGTGAGCTTCTCTTAATTCCTTAGGAGTGCTTTTTGATAGAGAACGAATTACATTTTTATTCATTAAAAAATAACAATCAGGTCTCAATAAATCATTTGTAATAATTGATGTATTATGTGTTGTAAGTATGAATTGGACTCCTGTTTGCTTTAATTCTTTAACAATCAGTGCTGATAATTCATGGTGATAAAATGCATCAAACTCATCAATGAAAAGAAACGAAACTTTTGATTTTTCTTTAATTCTTTGAAACCAAAAGTAAAACAAAACAAGTGCTCTTGTACCTTGCGAAGCTATGTTGTAAAACGGAATTGTTTTTCCGTTAAAATCAAAAGCTAATGTTTTTTTATCGTCTAAATCAATTACTGTTAATTTACATTCAACACCAGCTTCATTTAAAAACCTTTCTAAATCTGCAACATTATTTTTTTCAATAATGTCTTCTGCAACTTTTTTTGGCCCTAGTTCTATTCCTAAATAATAATTGGTTTGTAAAGACCTAAAAAATAACAACCCTTCAATAAACTTAAAAAAATCGTTAAAAACTGAATTATTATGATCTTGATCTAATTCGGAATTATTCTTTATATATTTTAATAATGCTAAATTGTTATTATTGATTTCAGTCTTTAAAGTTTCAGCGCCTTTGAATTTAATCACTGCATTGTTATTCATTCTTCTATCAAGAAAAGCAAGCTCCTCATCATTAATAAGGAACTTTTCATATACAATAGTTTTATGATCAGTTTTTTTATATTCGTAAACAACTTTGTTGGAATTTATTAAAAATTCATAATGGAAGTCAGCTGTATCGGAACTATTATATGCATTTAAATATGCTGAATATTCAGTGTCATTTTTATTTCTATCAGTTAAATTTTCGATTATGTCAAATATTGCTAGGGCTAAGTTTGATTTACCCACACCATTATGTCCGTAAACTAATGCATTATTTACAATACCATTTTTTATACATTCACTATTAAAAGTATATCCGTTTGTTTCAGTTAAATCAAGCGTAAAATCTTTATTAAAACTTTTAAAATTTGATACTTTGAATTTTGTTAACATTATTGTTTTTTATTGCAAATATATAAAAAAACATTGCCGTAATTTTTTTACGGATATTTTTTGCTTCCAGTAATTCTCGTTTGGAAGTATTAGCGCTAACTTATTTGTAAAACTATAGCAGGATTTATTTCACAATCTGTATGAAAATTTTGGACGATACGCTTCCCATGTATACTAAATTCTGAATAAAAGTGACAAAAAAGCCTCAAAAAACAGCTCCCCCTAGAATGGTCCATAGATGCGCCATAGATACTCCATAGATAGTCCATGAGAAGTCCATGAAAAAAAGAACTAAAACCCATAGTCGAAATCTATAAAAAATAGTCGAAAACCAGCGAAAATTAACCCTTCAATCGGTGAGCCATAACCCACTATACAAAACTATACCAAAATAGCATTGTTGATAGCGGCAGAAAAAAGAAGCAAGAAAAAAACCTTTTTGGAGTTATTTTAAATGTTGTATTTTAAATTATAAATGAGCGTGCTAACACGTCCTCCTTGACTAACGTCCAACGACTAATGGCTAACGACAATTCGTTTGCCGTTGAGAAGAAAGAGAAAAGAAGAAAGAGCAAAGAAACAAGAGCAAAGACCCCTTTTGGAGTTATTTTAAATGTTGAATTTTAAATTATAAATGGGCGTGCTTACATGTCCTCCTTGACTAACGTCCAACGACTAATGTCTAACGACTATTTCACTTACGACTCACCTCTGTCAAGACAAAAAGTAAAGAACTTCATTAGAACTTCATAGCAACTTTCATAGACAGAGTACATGTATGAACCAAAACCTACCCGTGAAGGTGGCTTTGTTTTTACTTATGCCGCAAAGCCGGTTCCTGAAGCTACGGGATGCGGAGCTTTTCATATGAACTCTTTGCGGAGCTGGTTTTTTTTACTTTAGTGAATTATTTTAATTATTTCAACTACAATCTTTATAATACAAATAACAGAAACAAAAATTAAAAATGAATATGCTCTAAAACTATAAAGGGTACTAAATTCAGTTTCATTAGAAGTATCTTTCTTTTTTTCTCTTTTATAATAATACCTTAAAAAATAAAGACAAATACATAAAAAAAATGTTACTTGTAATAGTTCAGTATTATATTTCATAGGCTTTTTTTAAAGGTATTAGAACAGCATCCAGCCAAAGTCCTGAACTCAGCTCCGCATAGTGTCCAATATATCTACAGAGCTCCGCATCCCGAAGCTTCGGGATGCGGAGCTTTTCATAAAAACTCTTTGCGGAGTCGGGCAATCTCCTTCCCCCCACCAAAAGGCTCAGCGGCTCAGCAGCTCAGCGTCTCAGCAGCTTTATAACAGTATCAACAACTATTCCCCCTTTGGAGTCGGTAATCTCCTTCCCACTCCAAAAGGCTCAGCGGCTCAGCAGCTTAGCGTCTCAGCAGCTTTATAACAGTATCAACAACTATTCCCCCTTTGGAGTCGGACAATCTCCTTCCCCCACCAAAAGGCTCAGCGGCTCAGCAGCTCAGCGTCTCAGCAACTTTATAACAGTATCAACAACTATTCCCCTTTGGAGTCGGGCAATCTCCTTCCCACTCCAAAAGGCTCAGCGTCTCAGCAGCTCAGCATCTCAGCAGCTTTATAACAGAACCAACAACTATTCCCCTTTGGAGTCGGTAATCTCCTTCCCACTCCAAAAGGCTCAGCAGCTCAGCGTCTCAGCAGCTTTATAACAGAACCAACAACTATTCCCCCTTTGGGGGCTAGGGAGCTAACCAACAACCGGCATTCAAAAATCAACAATCAATAATCAACAATCGTTAATCAAATTCCCCCTTTGGGGGCTAGGGGGCTAACAACTTCGTATCTTTGCCCAATATTTTCTCCTATGGCTTTTGGTTTTCCTGCACAAGAAGTTCGGTATCTGCCCCAATCTGGAGGTTCAAATGCGCTCAACCGGTACCTGGCGTTTCGCGTTTGCCGCGAGTTGCGCTGGCCCCTTATAGCCATTACCGAAACCTCCGTTACCGCCACTACCCTCAACTATGCGGGGAGTTGGAACGAAACCTTTACCCTGGAATGCCTGGAGGGTGAAATTGCGCTCCGTTCGGCCTCCAATGGAAACCAACTCTATGATGCCGGCCGCAATGGTAAAAACATCGATCTGTTTATCAACGCCTTCAATTCCCTCAAAAAGAAAAGCGCAACTATTACCCTAGAAGAGGCCTACCTCGAAGCCAGTCTTCAAGAACAAGCGGCGCTCATCGCCCAACGCCTCAAACCCACACCGGTCATCAAACAGTTTTATACCCCACTTTCTATACTCATTCCGGCTCCTGGGTACACGTTCACACCCGCGCTCATCGGCCTCAACGTACTCCTCTGGATCATCATGGTGGCCAACGGGGTAAGTCCGTGGCATGCCAACCCCGAACAGCTCGTACATTGGGGCGCTAACTTCACCCTACGCACGCTCGACGGCGAGTGGTGGCGGTTGGGAACAGCGCTGTTTTTGCATGCCAACCTGTTTCACCTGCTCTCCAATGCCCTGGGTATGGCACTGGTGGGATTGTGGCTCGAACCTTTTTTGGGTAAAAAAAGAATGGCGGCCTTGTACCTCAGTAGCGGACTCGTAGCGAGCAGTTGCAGTCTTTTTTGGAATGAAAATATCGTGTGTATAGGGGCATCGGGAGCCGTTTTTGGTCTTTTCGGCTTTTTGTGTACTGCGCTCGTATTCCGATCCATCACCCACCGAATGAATGCTTCGACTTGGATTGCCATCAGTGTTTTGGTGGGATTGAACTTAATCGGCAGTTTTGAGGAAGGCATTGATGCCGCTGCACATTTGGGGGGCTTTGGGGCAGGGATGCTATGGGGACTCGGATTCCATTTGTTACCGACCAATCAAACAATACAACAAAGCGTTCTTGCGGTGGTGTTTACCCTAATCGTCATCGGGGGCAATGCATATACCCTTACAAGCCAACAGCCCCGTTTACAACTGTTTCACTACTGGATGGCGCTCGAGGAATTTGCCGATAACGAATCCATTGCCCTCGACAGTTACCACTACGAAGGGGACTCTCGCGACGAATACCTCGAGCAATTGAAAGAAACCGGTTTGGTGTACTGGCGCAAAAACAAAGCACTACTCCAACGCCTTGACAACCCCAATCTCCCTCCAAAAGTTCGCCGCTTACACCAAAAATACCTTCGCTTTTGTGAGTTGCACGAGCAACGTATTCAGGAAATAATCGACCAGTTGCAGGAAAAGAATACCCCAGGAAATACGGCAACAACAATTGAACTCCAAATCGAAACATTGGGGTCGGAGATTCGTACCCAAATTGAAGCAATCGCCCAAGAATATGAGCTCCCGTATCGCAATTAAATCGGAGGGCAACCCTTTCCCGCAACCCCATTGGCAATCCCTTGAAAACAGGGAGCTGACAGGGGTCTTGTTCGGACCTTGTTCGGACCTTGTTCGGCAAAACCCCCGTTTTGGGGCGATTTCCCGAAGAACTCCCGAACAAGTCCCGAAGGAGGTCCGAACAAAACCAGAACAAAACAGCAAACAGCGCGTTATTTCCCTCGCATCGGACAAAAGCAGACTTTAGCGGACAAGAGCGGACTTTTCAGGACAAGAGGGTGTTTTCTCCCCAAAAAGTTCGTATAGCGGTAGCATTAACGCAGGAAAGGGGTCGGTTTTCTTTGGTCGAAAAAAAACAAAAAATTGTTGGGGAATTGCGTTCATCACATTTATGCATTTGGCAAATTTTAGTACCTTCGCAAGCTATGAATACAAACGATTTATTGGCCTTACGTTCCGTTTTAGCGTCGCCGCAGTCCATTGCAATTATTCCCCACCGCAACCCGGATGGTGATGCCATGGGAAGCACACTTGGTTTAGCCCACGCGCTGCAACAAGGCGGTCATACGGTAAAAGTGATATCACCCAATGACTTTCCCGACTTTTTAAAATGGTTACCCGGTGCCGAGGAAGTGGCGATTTTTGAACACGACCGTCCCCGTTGGAGTGCTTGGCTGCGGGAACAATCGTTGGTGTTTACCCTCGATTTCAATGCCTTACACCGTACTGGTGATATGGAGCAAGTGCTCAAAACACTCACCGTGCCCCTCGTGATGATCGACCACCACGAACGTCCCGACACGTATGCAAAATACACCTACTCCGATACTCGTTACGGCTCGACTTGTGAAATGGTGTATCATTTTTTACATCAATTGGGCGAAAGCCAATGGATTAATAAAACGGTAGCTACCTGTTTGTATACGGGCATTATGACCGATTCGGGGCAATTTCGATTCCCAAAAACCACAGGCGAAACCCACCGTATCGTGGCCGAATTTATCGATTTGGGCGTACCCAATACTGAAATCCCCACGCTTTTATACGATAACAACTCCTACGACCGTTTACAACTACTCGGTCGAGCGTTGCAAAATTTAAAGGTTATTCCTGAATTCAAGACCTCGTATGCCACCCTTTCACAGGAAGAATTGGACACGTTTCATTACGTCAAAGGCGATACCGAAGGCATTGTGAACTATGGCCTTTCCATCAAAGACATTCAGTTGACAGCATTGTTTATCGAACACCGCGACGAAGGTTTGATCAAAATATCCTTCCGCTCCCAAGGCCCCTTCGATGTCAATCAGTTTGCGCGGGACCATTTTCAAGGAGGCGGACACCAAAATGCAGCCGGTGGAAAATCCTACGAAAGTTTAGAGGCCACCGTGGCACGCTTTGAAAAATTAATACACCAACACCACCCCTAATCCGATCGCTATGAGTAAGAAATTTGTTTTAGTTATGATTTTGGCCCTGTTGTCCCTCACAATAGGGTGCCAACAACAACAGGCCCGGCGTCCCGTTTCGCATTCTTCTGGAGCATTTATGAAAGCTTCGGTGGAACGCAATAAAAAGCTCATTAAAAACGAGGAGACCAAAATCGATTCGATCATTAAGAGCAATACCAACATTCAATACATTGCCTCCAAAAAAGGCTATTGGTATTATTATGAAAAGAAAAATACCACCGACACCTTGCGTCCGAAAAAAGGGGATATTGCTTTTTTTGACTATGAAATCAAGGACTTGGATGGGAATGTTATCTACTCCGACTTGGAGCTCAAAGGACAGTCGTACCGGGTGGACAAGCAAACCATCATTACCGGGTTGCAACACGGCTTGAAGTTGATGCGAAAAAATGAAACCGTGACGTTTTTGTTTCCGTCCCACATGGCCTATGGCTACCATGGCGACAACCGCCGTATTGGTACAAACGAACCCATCATTTGCAAAGTGACGCTCACTGATTTTAGACCCGAAAATAAATTAAACGAACAATAATGAAACGCTTACTCACAGGAATACTTTTGGTGCTTGCCCTTGGCTTTCAAAGTTGCAAAGACGAGCATGCCCAATTGAAAGACGGACTCTATGCCGAATTGGAAACCGACAAAGGAACGATTTTGTTGCGGTTGGATTATGAAAATGCTCCCGTGACGGTAGCCAATTTTATCACCCTGGCCGAAGGAACGAATCCGTTTGTTCGGGAGGAATATAAAGATAAAAATCTCTACGACGGTATCCGTTTTCACCGCGTGATTTCAAAAAACAATGGCGATGCCGAAGATTTCATGGTACAAACGGGCGATCCCTCAGGAACGGGTTCGGGCGATGCCGGTTACAAATTTAAAGACGAAATCTCAAAATTGCGCTTCGACAAAGGCGGACTGTTAGCCATGGCCAATTCGGGGCCGGGCACCAACAGCAGTCAGTTTTTTATCACTATTGTTCCGACGCCGTGGTTGGACGGGAAGCACACTATTTTTGGGCGTGTAGAAGGCGATGGAATGAGTGTGGTGGAACAAATTAAGTTGTACGATCAATTGATCAGTGTAACGATTATCCGCAAGGGAGAAGCTGCCAAAAAGTTTGATGCCGTCAAAGTATTTTCCGATTATTTTAGCGCTGAAGCCGAGAAACAAAAAAAACAAGCCAAAATCGATGCGGCGAATTTAAAAGTATACGAAGCCGAAAAACAGCGTTTCTTTGCCGAACTTCGTCCAAAAGCTACCGTTACCAAAAGCGGTTTGGCCTATTATGTATTGGA
Organism: Flavobacterium sp.; assembly: GCF_027533505.1. Lineage (GTDB taxonomy): Bacteria > Bacteroidota > Bacteroidia > Flavobacteriales > Flavobacteriaceae > Flavobacterium. The sequence goes on from NZ_JAPZUB010000026.1 coordinate 8,294, forward strand.
AAAAGGCAACGGTGGAAAACCCAACATGGGCGATAATTTGTTGGTGCAGTACGCTGGTTTTTTTGAAAACGGCACACTCTTTGACACCAGCCGTTTGGATTTGGCCAAAAAAATGGGCAATTACAACGCGCAAAAAGACGGCATGGGCGGCTATGCTCCGCTACCGATGCAAGCGGGTGCCAAGACCGGCGCCATTCCGGGATTTATGGAAGGGTTGAACTTGATGCACTACGGCGATAAAGTGGTGCTTTTCATTCCTGCAGCGCTCGGTTATGGTGAAACGGGAGCCGGAAAGGTAATTCCCCCCAACACCGATTTGATATTTGAATTAGAATTAGTTAAACCATAATAAAACAACCTAAATGATGAAATCAATATTCAAAGGAATAGGCGTATTGTTGTTATGTACCGTGGTGGCCCAAGCACAAACACCCAAAAAAACAACTGCAAAACCCAAAGCAAAAGTCACCAAGGCCATAGCCGCTCCTGTAGCCAAAAAACCTTCCCTTGCCGACGGAATGTATGCCGAAATTGAAACGCCGAAAGGAAAAATGCTCTTGGAATTGTATTACCAAAAAACACCCATCACCGTAGCCAATTTTGTGGCATTAGCCGAAGGAACACATCCGTATGTGTCGGCGCCACTAAAAGGAAAGAAATTTTACGACGGCTTGCTTTTTCACCGCGTTATTAAAGACTTTATGATTCAAGGCGGCGATCCAGCTGGAAACGGTTCCGGGGGGTCTGGCTATGCTTTTAAAGACGAAATCACCGACGATAAATTTACCGGACCGGGTATCTTAGCGATGGCCAATGCGGGTCCGAAAACCAATGGGTCGCAGTTTTTTATCACCCACAAAGAAACTGCGTGGTTAAACGGTAAGCATACGATTTTTGGAAAAATCATAACAGGACAGGAAGTGGTCTTTGCGATAGCGCAAAACGACCCGATGACCAAAGTAACCATTATTCGTCAGGGAGCTGCGGCCAAAGCCTTTGATGCACCCAAAGTTTTTAGCGATTATTATGCGAGCGTAGCCTTGGAAGAACAAAAAGCGGAAGAGGCCCGTAAATTGGCCAATGCGGCAGCCTTAAAAGAATTTGAAGAAAAAGGACAAATAACCCCCAGTGGCTTGCGCTACATTGTGTTGCAACCCGGTACAGGGGAAAAACCCGTGGCAACGAGTAATGTAAAAGTGCATTACACGGGTATGTTGACCGATGGTAAAATATTTGACAGTAGTGTGCAACGCGGGCAACCCATCGATTTTGGATTAAACCAAGTAATTCCCGGATGGACCGAAGGGGTGCAATTAATGCCCGAAGGCGCCAAGTATAAGTTTTACATTCCCTACAAATTAGCCTATGGGGAACGCGGTGCAGGAGGCGTTATTCCTCCCAAAGCGGATTTAATTTTTGAAGTTGAATTGTTGAAAATCAATAGTAAATAAAAAAAGTAAGAAGCCGTCTCACAACTTGAGACGGTTTTTTTTTACGTTTTTTCTTGCATAAAAGAGTTGCAATTTGTATATTTATATCTGATTTACAGATGATTAGACATGAATTTCAAACACTACAATCAACGTCAAACCACACTTT
>NZ_JAPZUB010000030.1 GCF_027533505.1 Flavobacterium sp.
CGAAGATTTACATTTTTGACCGTTACGGTAAACTCTTAAAGCAAATCAGTCCCACGGCAGCAGGATGGGATGGTACCTACAACGGTGCCTTGATGCCTGCCACCGACTACTGGTTCTTGGTAGAGTACTTTGAGGGGAATGTTGCGAAGGAATTTAGAGCGCACTTCTCGTTGAAAAGGTAGACTTTAGATGTTAGACGTTAGACTTTAGACGTTAGACTTTAGACTTTAGAATAAAAAGAGCTGCTCAGAAATGGGCGGCTTTTTTTACAATTAGAAAATTCATCATTCATCATTCATAATTCCTAATTCTTTCCGCGCGAGGGGTGGCAGTGGAAATCCTTGCCGCAGCGCAGCGGAGGCAAGATTGCAACGAACGACCCGACCCCGAGGCGGTTAACCTCCATAGGAAAACGGGGGTAATTCCGAGGGGGCGCGCCCTAATGATTGTAGCAACCTACCTACCGGCTGGCAGGTGTGTCGATGTTACAATGGGGTAATAGAGAATAAAAAAACCTGCAGGTATGGGAGTACGATGCAGGTTGGGGTGATAGAGATAAAAATCCTATAACCGTATTTACCGTCGCAATAATTTTTGGGTTTGATAATAGTTGCGATCAAAGATTAGCGTGATAAATAGCACTTCGGAATACACGGCATCAAGTTCAAAATCAAGGATATTGGTTCCTAATTTGGATTTGGTTAACCGTCCTTCCATAACTAATTTACCCGTGCCATCGGTGACAAGGTATTCCATGGAAGCCTCGTAAGGAAATTCGTAAGTGAGTTTGATTTTTTGGTCGCTGCTTGGATTAGGGGCGATTGAAAACTGAAAGGGATGTGGTGCGCTCACGGGTTGTACATGAAGTATGGGTTGCGCTACGAGACGCACTTCATAAATGACCGATGAAGGTGCGGTTTGTGCCGTTTGATTGTTGGTGAAAGGATTTTGAGACGCACTAGCGATTCCCCCAACAATGTAACCTAAAACAAAATTATCGCTTGTAATTTCATCCAATTTAACGATGTCATTTTCGCGATGGGGTAATTGCAGATTGGGAAGAAACTCGGAACCAGCCCCAACAAAAATGGGCATTTCTTCAGGCTGACGGTATTCGACCCAACCGTTTATAGGGTCGCGGGTTACTCGACTAATCGTTTTCACAAAAGGAACATTGGTGTCTTGCGTTAGGGTATTACCTTGGTAATAGTACTGACTTAATCCACCAAAAAATAGGGTATGCATTTTTTGCGTTACAGCATCATACAACTCCACATGGGCACCATGGTAATTGCTCAGTAACTGACTATAGGTCGTTTGCGGAATGTAACCTGATGTATTGATATCGACAGGATACAGAAACGGAAGGTTGGCATTAACCTGAAAAACACCGCTTGAAATCATATAACCAGTGCTTCCATCCTGGAAAATTTGGGGAATTAAATTGTAATCTCTACGGTGTAAATGAACTGCGTCTATGGTTTCAATGTAATCAGTGACCTGCCAAAGCATATTTTGATAGGATAACTTAAACTTTTTAATCGCATCAGTATAGGTTTGCGTAAAAGTGGGATTGTTCATTGGATTATAGCGTCCGTCAAACCGATGTCCTCCCACTAAATAAAACGTATCCCCAATTTTACCTAACTGTCCCCCCGTCACTGCAAAACGGGTATCGTCGAGTTGTTGAAAAGTGGAAGGTTGCAAACTCCCAGCTTGTACATTGGCTACTAATGCCGGTAAGTTTACGAGGGTCAACTTGGGGTAGGTAATGTGATTGTTGGCGGTATTTGAAAACCCATATCCTCCTATCAAAATTAGGGTATCATTTTCTTGGTAAAAATTGATATTGGTGGCCTGCAATTGCTCCTGCAAACCAACACTTAAACTCGATAAGGGAGCTGTCCATTGTTGCCAAGTTGCAGTGTCTACTACACGAATTTCGGTGTTATTGGCCGATGCAGGAAAGGCATTAAAGGGTTGCCTTGCATGTAATCCATCGAGACGCCCACCAATAAATATCCATTTGCCTTGGTATTGCGCTTTTGCAAACGATTGAATGCCACCAAAACCGGGAACATTGATAGGAGTTAACTGAATTTGATAATTAAAGTCGGATTGCGCTTCGGAAGTACTCCAGAGCATCCCAAAAAAAGCAATCCAAAATAAACGATTTTGCATGGTGTTATTTTTTTCAAAGGTATCCGATTATTCTCCTACCGACTGTAACCAATGTTACGATTTACCCTCGGTATAAAAAAACCTACAAGCGCTATTGCAGGTTGGCTTTTTTAGTCTTTAACCCCGAGTTTGGTGAGGATATCTTCCATGAGGCACCATTTGGTGAGGGACGATTGGAGTAAGTTGGCCCCCACAAAGGCGGTGAAACCGAACCAATATGGGTGCACAAAAAGGCCTAATGCCACACTGATGAGGATAAAACTGCCAGCGATGGCGCGAATGATTCTATTTTTCATAATTTTTATTTTTAAATGTATTGCTCAATAGGGAAAGAAGCCGCATGGACTTTGGACGGCGTGTCTAACGTAGCATTTAGGCTTTGTATCGCCGAAAAAAGGGGATTCCATTGATCGTCTTCTAGAAAAATATGGTACAAAACGGAATCGGTAGTTGGTATTTCAGTACCAAACCAATTGCTTTCTAACGGCTCTTGAACGGGCTGGCTATAGCCATTTACGTCGTGGAAGGAATAGTGCTTCACGCCTATTTTCTTCAAAACCTCTTGAATTGCTTCTTGATAATCGGTTATTGCTGTAATCAGTATTAATTTCATAATTCTTTATTTAAAAAAAGATCCGCTAGCCACCCAATTCCTTGGTATGTAATGAAGTCACTAGCGCTAAACGGACGCTTTTGAATTAGTTATTTTCCCATTTTTTTCGTTCGGTGATATAATAAATCAAGGGCACTACAATTAGGGTAAGTAAGGTAGAAACAATGGCTCCTGCTACAAGTGAAATGGCCAATCCTTGAAAAATGGGATCGAACAAAATAATCGAAGCCCCAATCACAACCGCTCCTGTGGTCAACAAAATCGGTGTGGTACGCACGGCACCTGCATCGATAATCGCTTGTTTTAAGGGAATACCTTCATGGAGTCGAATTTCGATAAAGTCGATGAGCAGTACGGAATTTCGAACCATTACTCCAGCCAACGCAATCATTCCGATAAAAGAGGTTGCGGTAAAGAAGGCGCCGAGCAACCAGTGCCCTAATACGATTCCGACTAAAGAAAGCGGAATCGCTAACATCATGACAATGGGTGTTTTGAAGTTTTGGAACCAACCGACAATCAACATATAGATGATAATGATAACCACCAAAAATGCGGTGCCAAGGTCACGGAAAACTTCGAGGGTGATTTGCCACTCCCCGTCCCATTTCACGGTAAAATTACTCTCATCTTCGGGTTGGCCCATGTATAAATCGGATACCGAATACCCTGCAGGTAATTTAATTTTTTGCAGTTTTTCATTCATCCCTAGAATGGCGTAAACCGGACTTTCAAGCGCGCCTGCCATATCCGCTGTAACGTAGACCACTCTTTTTTGGTCTTTACGAAATATGGTTTTCTGAAGGGTATCTTTTTTGATTTGAATCAAATCACTGACAGGAACTACATTTCCATGACTTCCTTTAATCTTAAGGGCGCCAATATCGTCCAACGAGGATTTATCTTTGTCATCCAATGACAAGACGATTCCTACATTGTCATGGGAGGTTTCATCATACAAATTAGAAACTGGATATTCTTTTAAAAGATAGGTCAGATTCCCCACTACTTGTTGCGGTGCAATACCATTGAGCATGGCTTTTTCTTTATCTACTTCCAAATGATATTCGGTTTGAGGTTCCTCTACCATCCAATCGATATCCACAATATCGGGTGTTTGGTGTAAAATGGTTTTCACTTGGTTGGCCACTTTGATTTGCTCTTTGTAATCGGGACCGTAGATTTCGGCCACTAATGTCGATAATACAGGAGGTCCGGGTGGGACTTCGATGATTTTCACATGGGCTCCGTATCGTTTAGCGATTTTCACTATTTCGGGACGAACGCGTTTGGCAATTTCATGACTTTGCGGATCACGTTCTTCTTTGTGCAACAAATTCACCTGAATATCGGCCATATTGCTTCCTCCGCGCATATCGTAATGACGTACCAATCCGTTGAAGGTAATCGGCGCCGAAGTACCAATATAGTTTTGGTAATTCACCACTTCGGGAACGGTAGAAAGGTATTGTGCAATTTCTTGCGTTACCACTGCGGTTCGCTCCAAAGTAGTGCCTTCGGGCATATCGATTACCACTTGGAATTCATTTTTATTATCAAAAGGTAACATTTTCACGGCGACACTTTTGGTAAAAAACATCGTAACAGAACCCAACAATAAGAGTACGGTGATGCCTAACATCCAGCGGCGTTTTTTCGAACTCTCCAGGAAAGGTCGTTCCAGTTTATTGTAGACTTTATAAATCCAAGAAGTTTCCAGTCCTTCTTCTGCTTTGTGTTCATTTTCCTCTTTTTCTTGAAGAAAATGATACCCTAAGTACGGCGTGATGGTTAAGGCTACGAATAAAGAAAGAAGCATTGCGATGGAGGCACCGATAGGCATCGGACTCATGTAAGGTCCCATCATCCCCGAAACAAATGCCATTGGGAGAATAGCGGCAATCACGGTGAATGTGGCTAAAATTGTAGGATTACCCACTTCATTAATTGCGAAGATCGCGGCTTGCTTAAACGGTAAGCGCTTCATTTTAAAATGGCGGTGCATATTTTCAGCAATAATAATACTGTCATCGACTACAATTCCGACTACAAAAACCAAGGCAAACAAGGTGATTCTATTTAACGTATATCCTAACAAATAGTAGCTAAATAAGGTCAACGCAAAGGTTAACGGTACAGAAAGGAAAACGACTAATCCACCGCGCCATCCCATGGCCAACATGACTAAAACAGTTACGGCAATGATGGCTATTCCTAAGTGCATGAGCAACTCCCCTACTTTATGGGAAGCGGTTTCTCCGTAATTTCGGGTCACTTCCACATGGACATCGTTTGGAATAATGGTTTTCTTAAGTGCCTCCACTTTGGTACTGATTTTCTCTGAAATTTTCATCGCATCGGCCCCTTTGACCTTGGCAACCGAAATCGTCACGGCAGGATAATCTGAGGGATTTCCTTTCCCTTTTTCATTGGCTTTGCCGTAACCAAAAGAAACATAACTTCGGGGCGTTGAAGGTCCGTCTTCCACGGTAGCCACTTGTTTTAAGTACACGGGTCTATTTTGGTAAACCCCAACCACCAATTCTTCAATATCTTCAGCGGTTTGCAAAAATTGGCCGGTAGTCACCAAATATTCTTGATCCCCATGCACTAGTGCACCGGATTGTGAACTGCCGTTGTTGGCTTGAATCATTTGCATAATTCCCAAAGGATCCACCCCTGTTTCAGCCATTTTATCTTTATCTAAAATCACTTTCACTTCGCGATTACGTCCCCCGATTTCTTTGGTGATGGCTACATCTTTCACTTTCTCAATTTCGGAAGTCACTTCTTCTGCGATTTGACGTAATTCGAAGTCGTTGTATTTTTCGCTCCAAAGGGTGAGTCCGAGCATCGGTACATCATCAATGGAACGGGTTTTTACGATGGGTTTGTAAACGCCTTGTGGAAATTCATGCTCGTGTTTCATCAATTCGTCATACAATTTCACATAGGAACGTTCGATATCTTGACCCACATAAAACTGGACAATAATCATTCCTTGGCCGTTCATCGCCATACTGTGAATATGTTCGACCCCTTTGATATTTCCAATGATTTTTTCTAAGGGTTTGATGACCCGACTTTCCACTTCGGCTGAACTGGCACCAGGATATCCTACCATGACATCTGCCATGGGCACATTAATTTGAGGTTCTTCTTCACGGGGAATCAGAAACGAACTGTAGACACCGATAATCATCAGTGCAACCATCAACAAAACCGTCAGTTTTGAATGGATAAAAAAGTGGGCTATTTTCCCAGAAATTCCTTCTTTCATACTACCCTAAATTACTGTACCGTTACGGGTACACCGTTATACAATCGTCCTTGTGCTGAAACAATGTAGGGTTCGTCAGAAGTTAATCCTGATAAAACTTCGACTTGACTGCCGAAGGTTTTACCAATGCGAATCCAACGTAATACGGCGCGTTTTTGATCACTAACCGTATATATTCCGATTAATTGGCCTTGATGCACCAAAGCGGATTCGGGAACGACAACCGATTGTGTTTGCGTTGCTGTTGTTTTGGGGGCAACTGGAAATTGAACGTGTGCAAACATGCCCGATTTCAAAGAAGCTTCTTGGGTATTCAAATTAATTTTAACCAAATATTGCCCGCCTGTATTTTTAGCGGAAGCGGAAACTTCGGTAACGGTTCCAGCAACGGTTTTATTAAGGGATTTTACTTGTACAGTAGCATTCATTCCATTGTGAATTTGATCGATCGCATTTTCCGCCACCATGGCAGTGACTTGCAAGGCTTTTCCACCTTCGATACTCACTAAGGGCATCCCTGGATTGGCCATATCACCTTCTTTTACGAAAGTTCCCGTAATTTCACCTGCAAAAGGAGCGGTGATGTTGGCATAGTTGAATTGAGCCATCACTTCGTTTCGCATTTGTTTCGCGCCTTCGAGTCCGGCCTTTGCCATCTCATAGCGTGAAGTCATGTCATCCAGTTCTTTTTGAGAAGCCGATTGTTGTTGGAACAAATTTTGGAACCGTTCGTAATCTTTTTTCGCATTTTGAAACGCTGCATTCGCTTGAAGAATAGAGGCTTCTACTTGAGCTTTTTTGGCTTGTAAATCAGTATTATTAATACGCACCAATAATTGACCTGCGGCAACGCGTTGGCCCATTTTTACATGGACTTTGGTTACATAACCCATCATTCGGGTACTTACATTGGCACTACTCACGGCTTCAATTTTTCCGCTTGCGGAGACATAATCCTTGTTTGAAGTGGTTAATTCTCCTGAAACGGTGACAGGAACTGCGGTTTCCGTTGTTATTTTTTTGGTATCCTGACCACAGGCAGCAAAAAGAAGCACCGTGGAAAAAACGGTTATGATTTGTATTTTTTTCATGGATTTTGAATTTAGTTCACGATTCATTTTCAGTGTAGGTTACTATTATTAGGGTTTTGGATTCAAAAATTGGAGATACTGTTCTGTAAATTGATATTCGAAAATCGATTGTTGGTATTCCAATTCTTTTTGGTACATCAAGGTTTCGGATTGCAAAACATCGGTCGTTTTTTCTAATCCTTGTGCAAATCGATTTTGACGAATACGGTAGGCTTCTTTGGATTGTTCCCAAGCCAACTGCGCATTAGAAACTTTACTTTTAGCATCTTGAAATTGTCGTTGTGCTTTTTGAAATTCAAGCTGACTTTGTTTTTTATATTGATCGGCTTCGGTTTCAGCCTTCTGAAATTCGGCTTTGGCTTTATCGATTTTACCATAGGATTTCATTCCGTCAAAAAGATTCCAGGATAATTGGGCACCTAATAGATAGCCATTCGCTTGAAATCCCATTACTTTACGATCATAAAGTTGATAATTCCCAAAAGCATTTAAGCGCGGAAGCAAACTCATTTGCTGCATTTTAAGCATATTCTTGTAGGCTTCGGTAGTTTTTTGATACGCTTGAAAATCAGAACGGTTTTCGTTCAGTGTTGCAATCAGGGCAATTTCAGTTGGACTTGCTTCCAGCGTCTCGGTGGGTTTATAAATTCCTTTTATATCTTCGTTGAGTAAGAAAGCGAGATAGTCGGATGCGTTTTGAACATTAGAACGGGCCGATGCTAATTGATTTTTTATTTCGTTTACGCGGACTTGCACGTTTAACACATCTGTTTTTTGGACCATTCCATTCTTGAAATAATTATCTACGAGTTTTAAATTAGCCGTTGCAGTGCCTTCTGCTTTTTGCATCACGGCAACCGCTTTGTAAGCCAATTGCAATTGCATATACGCTTTCACCACTTCGAGTTGCAAGTATTCCTGTGTGCGCTTTGATTGCAAACCATAGGCATCCATTTTGGCTTTGGCTGCTTTTCGTCCCATCCAACCATCCAGATTAATTAGGGGTTGTTGCACTTCAATTTGCGTGGCGAAGTTTTGGGTTTGATTAGGATTATTTAAACGATTGGGATCAAAGTCCATTGGTGTTAGAATTTCCTGATTTAATTTTGATCCAAAAGCCATCAACGGATTTGTGGTGACCATGGCCGTTTGTGAAGCGGAAATGGAGGGCAAAAAGAGGGCACGGGTTTGTTTGTAGTCGGCTTTTGCCCCTTGATAATTGTGTTGCGCTATTTTTAGTTGAAGGTTTTGGGTTACTTTTTCTAGTAATCCACTTTTGGAAATGGATAGGGTGTCTTGGGCTTGGAGTCCGAGCATATTTCCAAGAATCAATGTAGTAAATAAGACTGCTTTTTTCATCGTATATCGGTTATGATGAAGCAAAAATAAGGGTGGGTTTTGGGGTGTACAGTTACAATTGTTACTGTGTAACTTGGGTTACAAAGGGCATTATCGTTTATAAAAAAAAGAGGTGGTTAAATTCAGAACATCCATTTTACAACCTGTTGCATTTCTAAATTTCTCGTTTCGCTTACCCAAAATAAAGACCATCTCATTATCAACAATTTATCTTCAAAAACAGTTGATAACTTCGTCGAACATTTGTTAAATTCAAATTCATAACCCTTTAATTTTAATATTGTTAACCAATAAACTATTTGATTATGAATTTGAAAAAACTTTTAGGAGGCGGAATCGTCGGAGGGATTTCATTCTTTTTGTTGGGTTGGATTACCTATGGCATGCTTTTAAAGGACTATTTTCCGCAGGAAGAAGGCAGTGAAAATCTGACGTTTATTTTTTTGGGTTCGATGAGTTATGGATTTTTATTTGGTTGGATTTTCCAACTTAATGAAGGGATTGGGAAATGTGTTTCGGGCATTAAGGCAGGGTTTGGGATTGGTTTGTTTACCACACTTTATGTTCTTTTTTTCCAAGCAATGAATCAACCTCAAATTGATGTTCAATTGATGGTAATCGACACGCTTACCATGCTTATTATTTCGGCTTTAATGGGTGCTATCGTGGCCGTAGTCAACGGTAAACTCAGCTAAGTATATTGAATTGGGTTAGTGGAAAACACGAATCGTTGGGTTCGTGTTTTTTTATGTACTTTCGTGACGTATCGAAATCGTATCTTATGTGTTTTTACATGCAAATGAAAGATCCCAAGCCCAAAGTGGAAGCGCGTTTTCATGCAAAAGTTGCTCCTGATGCGTTGTGGCCACAATCGGAATACTTCAACGGATTTAGTTTTCCAAAGATGGCCCTAATTACCGATACGGCTCCCGATCGACTGCAAACTAATTTTAGTTGGGGACTTCTACCCTCTTGGGCTAAAGACAGTGATTTTCGTAAAAATACGCTGAATGCACGACTAGAAACCCTTACTGAAAAACCCAGCTTTAAAAACATTACACACCAACGCTGTCTGATTCCTGCCAATGCATATTTTGACTGGCATTGGTTAGACCCACAAGGAAAAGCAAAGCAACGGTATTGCATTCATACGTCGGAGGAACTTTTTGCCTTTGCCGGACTTTATAGTTGTGGGCAACATCCTGAAACGGGCGAAACTATCAATACGTTTACCCTACTTACTACAGCGGCCAATGCAACGATGGCGTTCATTCACAACACCAAAAAACGGATGCCTGTCATTGTAAAACGAGAGGATGAGCAACGTTGGCTAAATCATGAAATCGAACCCAACGCGCTGGCGTTTCCCTATGAGGTGCCGCTTTTGGCTTTTCCTTACTAAAAAATAGTTTAACTCGTTTCAACTTTTTTGTATCTTTAGGTCATAACCAATACAAAAAACTATGTTAGAACGAAATCATCACTTAGGCTTATTGATCTTACGCATGGCCGTAGGCGGACTCATGCTGTTTCACGGCGTGGCCAAATTGGAACACGGCATTGACTTTATCCAAGAGGCAGTAGGTCCTTTGGCTTATGGTGTTTATTTGGGCGAATTATTGGCGCCATTGGCCATCGTACTGGGATACCGCACCCGATTGGCGGCTTTGGTTTTTGGAATCAATTGTATTGCTGCGGTAGCCATTGCACATTCAACCGATATTTTGAAATTGAATGAATACGGCGGGTATGCTTTGGAATTGCTGGCCTTGTATTTAGTGGGTGCCTTGTCGCTTTTTTTTACAGGCGGTGGAGCGTTTGCTGTGTCCAAAAATAGCCGTTGGGATTAATCAATTTTCCCTTCAAATTTTTGTTCTGCATGACGTAAAAGCTGTTTGATTAGGGCTTGTTTGTCATGTATCAATTCTCTTGAAAAAGGCAACTCTGGTAAAGGAATGCCCATGCCTAGCATGACGGTATCCAACGGGATTGCCTTTCCTTTTTGCACCATACGTAATTCTTTTAGCGCTATGCAATAAAGTTTGCCTTTACGGGTGATGACCGATTCGACAACTAATTTATGTTCATCCCAATAGACCAGTTGATTTTGCACGGAAAACGTTTGAAAGCACTGTAAGGAGCGGCGATAAATAATGGTGGTATTGACTACAGGAGCCATGATGTTGTGTCGCAAGGCATAGCGAAAAAAGCCACTGCGAATGACCAAATCAAACCGTCCTAGTTCCATGTAATTCAAGTAACGCGCATTGTTCATGTGAATGTATTCGTCTAAATCGAAAGGCGTTACCCAATAGGTATGTTTTACAACGGCTGAAAAATCAGTAATGCGCGGCCGAAAAATACTCCGTAGGAGAAGCCAGCATTTGTATACAAAAAGATGCATCGGTTTTTTGACAAAGTACGGGAATACAAAGGAAATCCGCAACGGTAAAAAAAAACTCAGCTTACAATACCGAGAAAATTGTATCGCGGTATTTTTGCTGTCCGTTGACATAAAAGGGACGATCGGCGCGGAGTACCATGGCATAATTTCTACCCAACAATTCCATGAAACCACCTTGAATTTCAATAGGATACGCCGTTTAGGGTTGCACACGAAAATGGGGGTTTTGAAAACGGGGTAGGTTCGTTTGCTTCCCTTGGATTGTGGGACTGATTTTTTTTCCGACATACAAATGGAAAGGAATGCCATGGGTGTCCCATCGCAAGGTATCACCGGGACGAATCCAAACACAATGTCGGGCGGCTTGCCGTTTTTCTTCCTCTTTAAAAAAGGCCTCAATACTATTTGAATCTGAAAAAAGGAGCACCTCAAAGGGAGACGTATTGATAAACGTGAGCCCCGATTGTTCTGGTGGCCGTTTCCGCTTTTGGAAAAAATCGTATCCCGTTTGCAACGTATCGGAATAAGGGTGTCCCAGTTGAATGCCGTTTTTATCGTAAAAGTAAAGGGATGGATAAAACCCTATTTTGGCCATTTCTCTTTGGTTTTGAATGGCTTCGCGTTTTTTGCTCCCGTAGTGGGCCGCAACACCAATCAGCATTCCAATAATCCCCAAAAGGATGAGCGTAAATTTAAAATCCCCCATAACCCGCTTGCGCTTGCGTTGTTCTTTTGGATCGGTGGGATGGTAAAACAAGTAGTAAAAACCCCCAAATAAAATTTCAAAAAAGTTTACGATGCCGGGTTTGTTGACACTTTCTAGAATGTCCGTCAGTTGTTCGTGTTGTTGCCTGCGAATATATTGCACCAACTGGATCAACTTTTTCTCCCCTATTTTATCGGCCAATTCAGCATAGTAGTCAAACAAACGTTCTTCGACATTAAATTTAGAAGAGGTCATTGCCCATCGGTAAGATTCTAATTTGGCTTCCAACTTGTTGATGATCAAACGACGCACCCCTACGGGCATGATGTCAACATAACGCCAAGTAAACTTTAGGTAATAAAACCGTTCCGCTTCAAACTCCTCGGCAATAAAAACTTCCCAATCGGGAGAAAGATAAGCTTCGACCTCGGCGGCTAAGCGACTCCAACCAAACTGTTCATAATCGGGATCGGGATAGGTCTGTAGCAAATTTGTTTGTTGACGAAAATGCAAAGCAAATTCGGGATGTGCATCGAGAAAAGCGAGTAGGGGTGACTTGGTTTTGAGTACTTCTAAAAATTGCGCTAAGGCATTCACACTCTCGGAAGGGGCAGTGAGTTGACTTTCGAGCCGTAAGCGTTTTTCAAATTTAATAATACTATCCTCCGGCCATTGCGAAGGGGGTTCGGAATGGAAGGCTTGAGCAAAAAAATAAGCGTCTAAAAAGGTCATTGGTTTAAAACGGCAAGGTACGACATTTTTAAAAACGTTCTTAGAAAGACGTGCGTGAGCGGGTGAAGCGGCATCCTTGGGTGGAGGCTACGGAACCCAAGATAGAGCGAAAAACGCGACCCGGAGGGGCACGCCCAAAACTAAATTTTGTTAAAATAAAACATATTTACCAACACTGTAGGGCATTAAACAAAACATAACGCAACGCTTCTTTCCATTTTACATGATTTTTTACAAATTCCACAATAATTAGTATGCACGCATAATTTTTTTGCGATTTATTATGCATGCATAGTATTTTTTGTTATTTTTGAAATCGATTTCGTAACCTAACCTTTATGAAAGATAAAACGATTGATTACGCACTTCGGGCGACATGGCAAGCGGTAGCGCGGATGTACAACGAAGAAGCGTCAAAATACGATGCCTCGATGGCGGTAGGATTTGCCCTATTGAGTATTGATAAAGAAGAAGGAACACCCTCTTCGTATATCAGTAGCCGCATGGGAATGGAGCCGACGAGTTTGACACGAACGTTGAAAACCCTTGAGGACCGCGGATTGATTTACCGAGAAAAAAATCCAGAGGACGGACGTGGGGTGCTGATTTTTTTGACTGAGGAAGGAAAGTCAAAACGCGAATTGTCGAAAAACACCGTATTACGATTTAACGAAGTGGTTCGGCACCATGTGACCGATGTTCAACTCGCCCATTTTATGCAAGTTACCGAACTCATCAATGACTTGATTGCTGAAAAAAAAATATTTTAAAACCAACACCATAGCATAACTATCTATGAAACGACTCATTAAAAAAGTGGCGGTTGTCGGATCCGGAATCATGGGATCGGGCATTGCGTGTCATTTTGCCAATATTGGACTGGAGGTTTTACTGTTGGACATTGTGCCCAACACGTTGACTCCAGCCGAAGAAAAGAAAGGGCTTACCTTAGAAAACAAGGCCGTTCGAAACCGCTTGGTCAACGACCATTTGGCGAATGCGTTAAAATCGAACCCCTCCCCGATTTACAGTCAGAAGTTCGCTTCCCGCATCACCACGGGCAACACTACCGACGATATGGCGAAAATCGCTACCTGTGATTGGGTTATCGAAGTGGTGGTGGAGCGTTTGGACATCAAAAAATTGGTCTTTGAGCAAATCGACAAATTTCGCAAACCGGGCACCTTAGTTACCTCAAACACTTCGGGTATTCCCATCCAATTTATGAGTGAAGGACGCAGTGCCGATTTTCAAGCGCATTTCTGTGGCACCCACTTTTTTAACCCTGCGCGTTACTTAAAATTGTTTGAAATCATTCCGGGACCGCAAACGAGTCCGGAGGTTATCGATTTCTTGTTTGAATACGGTTCTAAATTTTTAGGAAAAACCTCTGTAATCGCCAAAGATACCCCTGCCTTCATCGGTAACCGTATCGGAATCTTCGGCATTATGAGTTTGTTCCACCAAGTCAAAGCATTGGGATTGACCATCGAAGAAGTAGACAAATTGACCGGCCCCGTAATCGGTCGTCCGAAGTCGGCTACGTTTCGAACCGTAGATGTAGTGGGATTAGACACCTTAGTCCATGTGGCCAATGGTTTGTATGACAACTGTCCCAACGATGAGGCGCATGATTTGTTTAAACTTCCGGAATTCATCCAAAAAATGATGGAAAACCAGTGGTTGGGCAGCAAAACCAAGCAAGGGTTTTACAAAAAAGAGGGGAAAGATATCCTATCGTTGGATTTGGATACAATGGAATACCGTCCCAACAAAAAAGCTTCGTTTGCTACCCTTGAACTGACCAAAACGATTGACAAACCGATTGATCGTTTCAAGGTTTTGGTAAAAGGAAAAGACAAAGCGGGTGAATTCTACCGCAAGAATTTTGCGGCGATGTTTGCTTACGTATCCAATCGCATTCCTGAAATATCCGACGAATTATACAAAATCGACGATGCCATGAAAGCCGGTTTCGGTTGGGAAAATGGACCGTTCGAAATTTGGGATGCCATCGGAGTGGAAAAGGCTATTGAAATCATGCAAAATGAGGGCTATCAACCCGCGGCATGGGTTCGTGAAATGATCGCTTCAGGATCAACTTCATTTTACACGGTTAAAAATGGAGCCACCTATTATTATGATATTCCATCGAAATCACAGGTCAAAAAACCCGGACAAGAAAGCTTTATCATCTTAGACAACATTCGTGAAACCCAGAAAGTTTGGGGCAACAGCGATTGTTCGCTCTTCCATTTGGGTGATGGCATTTTAAACTTAGAATTCCACTCCAAAATGAATACCATTGGGGGTGGTGTTTTAACGGGCATCAACAAAGCTATTGACTTGGCCGAAAAAGAATACCACGGATTGGTGATTGGAAACCAAGGAGCCAATTTCTCGGTGGGCGCCAATATCGGAATGATTTTCATGATGGCTGTCGAACAAGAATACGACGAGTTAAACATGGCTATCAAACTATTCCAAAACACCATGAGGCGCTGTCGTTATTCGTCCATACCTGTTGTCGTAGCACCACACGGCATGACATTGGGAGGTGGTTGCGAAATGACGTTACATGCCGATCGTGTAGTTGCCGCTGCTGAAACCTATATTGGTTTGGTCGAATTTGGTGTTGGGGTAATCCCTGGCGGTGGCGGTTCGAAAGAAATGACCTTGCGTGCAGCCGACCTTTTCCGTAAAAATGATGTGGAATTGAATGTGTTGCAAGAATATTTCTTAACCATTGGTATGGCCAAAGTAGCCACTTCAGCGTATGAAGCGTTTGACCTTGGTATTTTACAAAAAGGAAAAGATATCGTGGTTGTAAACCGTGATCGTCAGATTGCAACCGCCAAACAAATCGCGTTGCAAATGGCGGAACAAGGCTACACACAACCCGTTGAACGCAAAGACATCAAAGTGCTTGGAAAACAAGCCTTGGGCATGTTCTTGGTCGGAACCGATCAAATGGTCGCAGGCCAATACATTTCGGAACACGACCGTAAAATTGCGAATAAACTAGCCTATGTAATGGCTGGTGGGGATTTATCCGAACCAACGTTGGTTTCAGAACAATATTTATTGGATATCGAACGAGAAGCCTTCTTGAGTTTGTGTACCGAACGTAAAACCTTGGAACGCATTCAGTTTATGTTAACCAAAGGAAAACCACTACGTAATTAGAAAATAGAAAAAAGAAGAAAGAAAAAAGAAGTCTCTTTCAGTGAAACGGTCTTTTTTCTTGCAATGCAAATGATCTTTCTTCTCAATAAAATTCACAATAACAATGAAGACAGCTTATATCGTAAAAGGATACCGCACCGCAGTAGGGAAAGCCCCGAAAGGATTATTCCGATTCAAACGTCCGGATGAATTGGCCGCGGAAACAATAGAATATATGATGCAACAGCTCCCTGATTTTGACCGATCGCGCATCGATGATGTGATGGTGGGCAATGCCATGCCTGAAGCGGAACAAGGACTTAATATGGGACGTTTAATCTCATTAATGGGATTGAAAGTAACCGATGTACCTGGAGTAACCGTGAACCGCTATTGTGCTTCAGGAGTGGAAACCATCAGTATGGCGGTAGCGAAAATTCAGAGCGGCATGGCCGACTGTATCATCGCGGGTGGTGCCGAAAGCATGAGTTACATTCCGATGGGAGGCTACAAACCTACGCCTGATTATAAAGTGGCCGCCGCCGGTCATGAGGATTATTATTGGGGTATGGGACTCACGGCTGAAGCTGTAGCAAAGCAATTCAATGTATCGCGTGAAGACCAAGATGCGTTCGCCTTTGCTTCGCACCAAAAAGCCATCAAAGCGCAACAAGAGGGTCGATTTGCCAACCAAATTGTACCTATTACTGTAGAGCACACTTTCATCAATGAAGCGGGCAAAAAGGAAACAAAAAATTATACCGTAACCCAAGACGAAGGGCCACGTGCCGATACCAATTTGGAAGCCTTGGCTAAATTACGCCCTGTGTTTGCAGCCGACGGTAGTGTTACCGCAGGAAATGCCTCCCAAATGAGTGACGGTGCCGCTTTTGTGATGATTATGAGCGAGCAAATGGTGAAAGAACTCAACCTCGAACCCATTGCACGCATGGTCAGTTATGCGGCTGCGGGTGTCGAACCCCGAATCATGGGAATTGGTCCGGTGAAAGCGATTCCGAAAGCGCTTCAACAAGCCGGATTGCAATTGAAAGATATCGATTTGATTGAATTGAATGAAGCGTTTGCTTCGCAGTCTTTGGCCGTCATCCGCGAATTGGATATCAATCCAGATATCGTCAATGTCAACGGAGGCGCGATTGCTTTAGGTCACCCACTGGGTTGTACAGGCGCCAAACTTTCCGTCCAACTCTTTGATGAAATGAAACAACGCGGCAGTAAGTACGGCATCGTGTCGATGTGTGTGGGTACGGGACAAGGAGCTGCGGGAATCTATGAATTATTATAGAAAAAAGAGGAAAGAAGCAAGAAGAAAGAGTACCTAAATAGAATGAAACACAATTTCAAAAATTTGAAAATTTGGACGCTTTCTATGGAAATCACTTTAGATATTCATTCGATATGCTTAGAATTTCCACAGTTTGAAAATTATGGTCTGGCTAGTCAAATGAATCGAGCTGCGATTTCTATTCCTTCAAACATTGCCGAAGGCTCTAATCGTGGAGACCAACATTTTGTTCATTTTTTGAATATAAGTTTGGGGTCTTCATTTGAATTACAAACGCAATTACTAATAGCAAATAAAAAAAAATACATTATAGAAGAGAAAACAATTGAGATAGAAAATAAGATTATCGAATTACAAAAGATGATTAGTGGTCTTATTACTAAGTTAAGTTCTTAGTCTTTTCTCTTGCTTCTTTCTTCTTTTTTCTGAAGTTAAATTTAAAATTTATCATTTAAAATATAAAATATCAAATCATGGCAGATATCACTAGAGGTGGTCAATTCCTCGTAAAAGAAACCCCGTGTGAGAATATCTTCACTCCTGAAGATTTTTCAGAAGAACAAATCATGATGCGCGATGCTGTAAAGGAATTCGTGGACAAAGAAATTTGGGCGAATAAAGTGCGCTTCGAGCAAAAAGACTATGCCTTTACCGAAGAGGTAATGCGCAAAGCCGGAGAAATGGGCTTTTTAAGCGTAGCCGTTCCTGCCGAATACGGAGGCATGGGTATGGGATTTGTCGATACCTGTTTGGTGTGTGACTATATTTCGGGAGCTACAGGTTCGTTTTCAACTGCATTTGGCGCACATACCGGAATCGGAACGATGCCCATTACCTTGTATGGAACGGATGAGCAAAAGAAAAAATATGTCCCTAAGTTGGCTTCTGGCGAATGGTTTGGTGCGTATTGCTTAACAGAGCCTGGAGCGGGTTCGGATGCCAATTCAGGAAAAACCAAAGCGGAATTAACGGCTGACGGGAAACATTACAAAATCACTGGACAGAAAATGTGGATTTCCAATGCGGGATTCTGTTCGCTGTTCATTGTTTTTGCCCGTATTGAAGACGATAAGAACATCACTGGATTTATTGTCGAAAATGACCCCAATAACGGGATTTCATTAGGGGAAGAAGAGCATAAATTAGGAATCCGCTCCTCCTCTACCCGTCAAGTTTTCTTTAATGAAACCTTGGTGCCCGTTGAAAATATGTTGGCCGGTCGTGGTGAAGGCTTCAAAATTGCGATGAATGCCTTAAATGTGGGTCGTATCAAATTGGCCGCGGCTTGTCTAGATGCGCAACGTCGTTTGGCCAACAATGCGGTAGGCTATGCCAACGAGCGTTTCCAATTTAACGTTCCGATTGCCTCGTTTGGTGCGATTCGTCAAAAGTTAGCCAACATGGCCACTTCGGCTTTTGCTGGAGAAAGTGCAACTTACCGTGCCGCATACGATATTCAAAACCGTATTGCCATTCGTGAAAGCGAAGGCGCTTCTCATCAAGAAGCCGAATTGAAAGGGGTTGAAGAATTTGCCATTGAATGTTCGATTCTAAAAGTTGCCGTTTCTGAAGATGCTCAAAACTGTGCCGACGAAGGAATCCAGGTTTATGGCGGTATGGGATTCTCGGAAGATACGCCCATGGAAAGTGCGTGGCGTGATGCCCGTATTGCCCGTATCTATGAAGGAACCAACGAAATCAACCGCATGCTTTCGGTAGGAATGTTGATCAAAAAAGCCATGAAAGGTCATGTGGATTTGATTACGCCTGCCATGAAAGTGCAAGAAGAATTAATGGGCATTCCATCCTTTGACACGCCTGATTATTCAGAATTGTTTAGCGAAGAAAAAGAAATCATTGGCAAATTGAAAAAAGCCTTTTTGATGGTGGCGGGGGCAGCCGTTCAAAAATACGGTCCCGATTTAGAGAAACACCAGCAACTATTGATGGCCGCTTCCGATATGTTGATTGAAATCTATATGGCTGAAAGTACCGTATTGCGCGTAGAGAAAATGGCAAAGAAAAACGGAGCTGACGCGTGTAAAGAACAGATTGCAATGGCGCAATTGTATTTGTACAATGCTGTTGATACGGTATATACCAAAGGGAAAGAAGGAATCATTTCTTTTGCTGAAGGCGATGAACAACGCATGATGTTAATGGGCTTACGTCGTTTCACCAAATACACCAACATGCCCAATGTAGTGGCGTTACGCGAAACCATTGCCGAAAAATTAATTGCCGCCAACGGCTATTGTTTTTAATATAATTAGTTACGTTTAATTGTTTGAAAACCGTCTTTCTTTGGAGAGGCGGTTTTTTTTTTGAAATAAGACACCGAAGCGCATGCAGGGAATTAATATCTTTGAAATAAAAAAAGATGAAAATCACGATACTTCGCTCGTTGGTATTAATAAGCTTACTATTTTCATGTAAGTCATCAACCGAACCCGACAAAACCGTAACAATAACTTTGCAACCCAAAAGTAAAAGTACAGTTGCGGGATCAGCTCTTTTTACCGAAAAAAAAGGAACCGTTCAAATGAAAGTGACCCTCAGCGGACTCCAACCGGGGGTGCATGCCATTCATATTCATGAAAAAGCCGATTGTTCGTCGGCAGATGCGACTTCGGCGGGAGGCCATTGGAATCCCACATTTTCCAAACACGGGAAATGGGGCGAAGGCGACTATCATAAAGGAGATATTGGCAATTTTACCGCGGATCCTAATGGGAATGCTACGGTTGAATTTTCCACCGATCAATGGTGCATTGGCTGTGGAGACCCGAATAAAGACATCCTCAACAAAGGATTGATCGTCCATGAAAAAGCCGACGACTTTGTGTCGCAACCTACCGGAAATGCGGGTGGTCGCGTGGCTTGTGCAGGAATCATAAAATAAGCCTTGGAAATCGACTGTTAACTATTTCGCCCATTTCAATATTCCCAAACGCTACGGCTCCATGATTAACCCTTCAGTACACGGTTGGATTGAAAAGTATTTCGCTGAAGTGCCTTTTGCACACTTAAGGGATAACCTTTCCGCGGAAAAATGGTACGAGCAACTGAGAGAAACAGGTTTCATTTACGGGCATACATTACAATTACCCGGTACTCCTAATGAGACCAATGCCCTTTGGTCGGCAGAAGAACGTTCCAAAATTGCCTTATTATACGCTTTGTTTTCCGTGTATCAATTGACCACAAAACAACAAGAGCGACTTGATTTTACCCAACGCGCCAGTGCATTTTACCAAGAAATGTCGCCTGTTGGAATTGGACAATTATGGAAAAATCTACTCCCCACTTCACCTTCACAAAAGCTCGAAAGTTTTATCGATGGCCGAGTTCAAACGAACAAAGACATTTTTCGTAAAAACTTTTCCCATATTGTAACCAATGCGTTACTTTTTGTCGATGTCCTTGCGTTTCGGCATTTCCTCCTCAAAGGAAGTATCCCCGATAAGTATTTGAAGCGCATCGAGGAAACTTTAATGGGACTTGTATCATTAGCGTTACGCGTTAAGGGGGAAAAAACAGTGCATGATGATTTGTTGATCAAACTATTTGATGCCTCGGTGCGGTATACCAAATTTTCAAAAATAAACATCACAGCAATTCAACAATTACCGTTTGAAGCGTTTAAAGATCCGCTTGAATCCTATTATTTTGTAGATATGGCCGCTTTAGCCTTATGGAATGATGGAAAGATTGAAAATGAAGAAAAGTATTTTGTCTATGCGTTGGGGCAATATTTACAAGTAGAGGATTCCTTTACCGAAACGGCCTTGGCTTTTACCCATCATTTTATCAGTACACATCGTTCGGAAATGCATTATTTTAACTATTCGCATCCGGTGAAGCACTTTTATGATCAAACGGCACAAAGCGTCATTTTTTTGATTAAACGGAATAAGAAACGACTGACGAAAGAAATTCGGGAAAGCAAGGAACTTATGCAATTGTTGGCCCAATCAACGCAACGCGATTTGGATGCCGAAGAAAAAAAGAAAATCAAAAAACAACTCTTGGATGTGTGTAAAACTATCCCTTCGTTAACAATTTTTTTGTTGCCCGGCGGTAGTTTGCTGCTTCCGTTGTTGATAAAATTTATTCCGCAGCTCCTTCCCTCGGCTTTTAATGAAAACTTGGAGGATTAAAACTTCAAACGGTAGACTTCATCCAAATCGACGTTGGATGTCAAATTAACATCCAAATCGGTTACATATCCCGAATTAAGTCCATAGACCCAACCATGAAGGGTCAAATCCTGACCGTTTCGCCAAGCGGCTTGCACAATGGACGTTTTGGCCAAATCAAATACTTGTTCTTGCACATTGATTTCCACAAAACGATTAAATCGCTCTTCCTCATCGACAATGGCATTGAGATAGTCCTCATGCATGCGATAAACATCTTTGATATGGCGAATCCAATTGTCTATTATTCCAATGGATTGGTTGCCCATAGAGGCTTTTATTCCTCCACAACCGTAATGACCACAGACCAAGATGTGTTTCACTTTCAACACATTGACCGCATAGTCCAAAACACTCAACATATTCATATCGGTATGCACCACCATATTGGCGATGTTACGATGCACAAATACTTCACCCGGTTTTGCCCCGATGATTTCATTGGCTGGTACGCGACTATCAGAACAACCAATCCAAAGTAAGGGCGGCTGTTGCCCTTTGGATAAATCCTTAAAATAATCGGGATTTAAGGCTAACTGGGTTTCTACCCATTTTTTGTTGTTATCTAAAATCTTTTTATAAAAATCTTGACTCATAAGAAAGGTTGGTTAGGTCGGTGGGGGGTTACGATTCTTTTTTCTTGATGACGGGTTCCATACGACGCCGCAATACATTGTAGCGTTGTTCGATAGTTACAAAATTCTGATCCTCAAAATTTTCAATATCGTAATGTTCTTTAAATCCGATTAATTTTAATTTAATGGCGCGACTGGGTGCAATCACATCCCGAAATTCTTTTATCAAATCCTGCACATCGTGCGCAATATAGACCGTTTGCGACGCATCAATCACCACATGAGCGCCCTCGGGAAGTTGGCGCAACGTCGTTTTGATTGATGTTTTGTTGAGAAAAGAAACTTCCTGTGCCAAATCAATATGAATAATATCGCCCGGTTGGTAGTCGGCGGCGCGAAAAACATAGGCGCGTTTCATATTGCCCCAAATGATAAAAAGTACATTGATGAGCAATCCTAGCGCAACTCCTTTTAACAAATCGGTAAAAACCACTCCAATAAATGTAGCTACAAAAGGAATGTATTGAAATTTTCCACGGTGGTAAAAATGCAAAAACATCTTAGGATTGGCCAATTTGTAACCGACCAACAACAATACCGCCGCCAGCGTGGCTTTGGGAATCCAATTCAACAGATGTGGAATCGTCACTGCGCAGAGTAACAACAACAACCCATGAATGATGGCAGCCATTTTGGTTTTGGCACCAGCTGCTTGATTGGCCGAAGTTCGCACCACTACCGATGTCATAGGTAAACCACCCAGTAAACCACTTACGATATTTCCAACACCTTGCGCTTTTAATTCCAAATTGGTATTCGTAAATCGTTTTTCGGTATCCATTCGGTCGGCTGCTTCAATACACAACAAGGTTTCGATTGAAGCGACAACGGTTATTGTAACTGCAATCATCCATAATTTGGGGTGACTCAACTGGGTAAAATCAGGAAAAATAAATGTCTTTTTCCATGCGTCAAAAGAATCGGGAACAGGAAGTTGTACCAAATGATCCATTTGTAAGGCCCAAGGATGGTGGATGTTATTCCAGTAGCTGTTAAGAAGTATTCCCATCAATACGGCAATCAGAGCGGGAGGTACGAAGGGTATTTTTTGTACAGCCTTAATTTTAGGCCAAGCGAGTAAAATCACTAGGGATAACAATGTAATCCATAGCGCTCCGGGTTCAATATGTTGATGCAATGCCCAAAGTTCGCTCAACGTATTTTGACCGTCGTTTTGTAAAAAAGCCTCATCCCCCTCAAAATCAGGATCGTAACCAAAAGCGTGTGGTAATTGTTTGAGAAAAATAATAACACCGATACCTGCCAACATCCCTTCAATAACATTGTTAGGGAAATAGTTGGAAAGGGTTCCCGCTTTTAGATATCCTAAAATAACTTGTAAAATACCGGCTATAACGACCGCTGCAAAAAATAAGGGCAAAGAACCCAAATCGTGAATCGCAGCAAAAACGATGGCGGTGAGCCCTGCCGCAGGCCCCGAAACGCTTAGAGGGGAATTGCTAATGGCTGCCACCACAATGCCGCCTACTACGCCTGAAATTATACCTGAAAATAAGGGTGCTCCACTAGCTAAAGCAATGCCTAAACACAACGGTAAAGCAACCAAGAACACCACCAAACCTGCGGCAAAATCGGACTTTAAATGGGCGAATAGTGAAGTGGTTTTAGACATGTGCACGATTAACAAGTGAAAAGGTTGAGGAATGTAGAATCGTTGTTAACCGTTTCATGAAAAACGAAAGGGCTTGACTGCACCGGTCTATTTTCATACGCATATTGTGCATGCAACGCACTAGGGCTATGGGAAATCCCAATAGCACTACCTGAAAAAATCTAAAAGTAAAATCAAAGCGAATCACTAAACAAAAATAGCCATTCCAAGAGAATACGAAAGACTATTTTGAAAAATTAAACACTTCTTAAATTTCACGTTCCAACCAAGCACTCAACATCCAAATGGTTTTTTCCTGTTCAACGATAAAATCACTCATCATACTGCTCGTACCCTCGTCACTGATGGCATCGGCCAATTGTAAAATCTTCCGTTCCATCACCAATAATTGAGGTAAACATTCCAAAAGTAGCGCAATGGCCGCTTCATCACTCGAAATATTACGCCCCACAGGCAATTGATTATGTAACGTATAGTCCTCAAAGGTATGCAAAGGCGTACTTCCTAAAGTGAGTACACGCTCGGCAATTAAATCAATTTTCAACTGGCTATCATTGTAGAGCTCTTCAAACTTTAGATGCAAATCAAAAAAACGTTTTCCACGGATGTTCCAATGCAGCCCCCGTAAATTTTGATAATACATTTGAAAATTGGCAAGTAAGCGATTCAATTCAGAAGCAATGACTTCGGTTTCTTTTTGGGGTAATCCCAAGCTATTGTGTTTCATAGAAGGTTGTTTTATAAATTGGTAAGCATTCCTAAAAAAAATGGCTGCTTTATTTGTCAAAAGTATCCCAATTTCTAGGTAAATTAGTATAAGTTAAATTGATAGTTTTTATATTTGCATCAAATTTCATTATAAATGACCATTACACAACTACACTATGTTTTGGCAGTAGCTGAACATCGAAACTTTACTTTGGCAGCAGAAAAATGCTTTGTGACCCAGCCCACGTTGAGTATGCAGATTCAAAAGATAGAAGAAGAATTGGGCGTATTGATTTTTGACCGCAGTAAAAAACCAATTCAACTCACCGATATTGGGCAAAAAATTGTGCATCAAGCCAAAAATATTGTGAATGAAGCCGAACGAATTCAAGATATTGTAGACCAGCAAAAGGGCTTTGTAGGCGGTGAATTTCGTTTGGGAATCATTCCAACGATTATGCCCACGCTTTTGCCAATGTTTTTAACCAATTTCATCAAAAAATATCCCAAAGTGCAACTGATTATTGAGGAGTTGAATACGGAGGACATTATTTTCAAACTCAATAATGGTCACTTGGATGCGGCCATTGCAGCCACTCCATTACACGAGGAAAAGATCAAAGAAATCGTTTTGTATTTTGAACCCTTTGTAGCGTATATTCCGGAGCACCATAACCATTTTGCCAAAAAAGAGATTCAAATTGAGGACTTGGATGTGGATGAGTTGCTTTTGTTACAGGATGGGCATTGTTTTCGGGATAGCGTGTTGAATTTGTGCAAACGAAATGCCGACGATAAACGAACGCATTTTCAGTTGGAGAGCGGCAGCTTTGAAACATTGATCAAACTGGCAGACGAAGGATTGGGTACAACGTTACTTCCCTATTTGCACACTTTGGACCTGAAGGAAAGTGATCAAGCTAAATTAAGGCACTTCGTCGAACCCAAACCGGCACGTGAGGTGAGTCTCATTTACCCCAAAAATGAGTTAAAAATTCATCTTATCGATGCCCTTCGAACCACAATTTCGGGGGTAGTGCGTGGTGCGATTGCCTTTCAAAACGTTCAAATTGTTAGTCCGAAGCCTACAAAATAAAAAAGGCGTCTCAACAGACACCTTTTTGTTCTAAGGGAACCTCGGTCAGACATTGCCTGAGTTCCGGTCGGTTATCGGTATAGAATTGTAGCCACTTGTGCAACAATTCAATTTCGTAAGGCAACAAATTACTTGCGGCCTTTTTCAACTTTCTTTTGAAACGTTCGGGGCTGAGGCTTACACGCTCCAATTCTGATTTCGTGTAATCGTAAATCAATCTGGGCATAGCATTTAGGGTTTAAAAGGTTAAGTTATTAATAGATTGGGATAGTAAAAGTAACTTGTTCTTTTGAATTGACCAAACATTTTTCCAAAAAAATATCGTTGAAATGCTTTTTTTATCGCTTAAATGCTATTTTTTAATTTTATTGTATATTTTTCTTACAAAAATAAATCGCGTCACAAAAAAAGGGAGCCGTTTAAACTCCCTTTAGTTTTATCCGTTAATACTCCGTATACATTGGCGTAATTCCGGTTTTCCTTCCGTAAATCGAAGGACCCATTCGGTGAGTTCTTCGAGTTCGTAAGGTAATAAAACCCGAACCGCTTTTTCTAATTCTTTACAAAAAAGGGTCGCATCAAAGCTGACTCGCTCGAGCACCGATTTTGTAAATTCATAAATAGCTCTTGGCATAGTCTGACAATTTATGGGTTAGACTTCAGATAGCGTTGGGGTAAGAACGTATACAAATCTAGGATTCGTATATCAAATTTATTAATTTTTTGTTAGGATTACCAATTTTAACTTAGTTTTTAAAAGCCCTTAACATTTCCCGTTTTCCGGGGGCGCCTGGAAGTTTTTCCACAGTAAATCCCGCTTCCAACATGGCTTTTTTGATACTGGTTCGGCAGGCGTAGGTTACGAGAACGCCTCCCTTTCGCATGGCGGTGTATACTTTTTGAAACATTGCAGGATTCCATAACTCGGGCTGTACACGAAATCCAAACGCATCAAAATAGACCAAATCGTAGCGCTCGAATTCGTTTAGGTCTTGAAAAAATTGTTGCCGTTTGGTGAGTGTAAAATGAGCGCTGATTGCCGTGGGTTGGTTCCATGGAAGTTCATGCATCGTATTGAAAATACCTTGATGGTCTGCTACATCTAATGCTGAAGGATAATTCATTTGCGCCGCTTCCTCTTGTGCTATAGGATACGCCTCGAGTCCCACATAATCAATCGACTGCCCGCGCTTTTCATGTTCAAGCCACGTAATAAATGCATTGAGACCCGTACCAAAACCCATTTCTAAAACAGCAACGGACTTCCCCTCAAATAGAGAAAGTCCGCTGTGTATAAATACGTGATACGCTTCTTGTATTGCACCGTGTTTCGAATGGTAGCTCTCCTCCCACTCGGGAATATGGAGAGTGGTCGAACCGTCGGCGGTATGGATAATTTGACGTTTCACTAGGGAATGTACAACTTTTTGATACGCACCAAAGGACCACCGCATTTTTGTTCATGGCATTGCACACAGGCATCGATTCCTGCATTAAAATGCGTTTTCGCGTTTTTGGGATCGGCATACAATTGCTTTTGTGCTTCGATATAGGCTTTGGCACGTGCTTTAAAAAAGGCATCGTTTTCGGAGGGATCAGTCATTTCAGCCGTATGGATTTTCAGGTAATGATCAGGAAAACTCCCTACCGCTTCACCCTTGATAATTCGTTCGCGCAATCGTTTGTTATCCACATACATTTGCTCCATCAAAGCGGCCATTTCGGTCATCTGATACATTTCAAAGCCATCCTCATCCGTAACGGTTTTGGGTTTATCACAAGCTTCTTTGGGAGTTGTTTGCTTTTTTTCAACTTTGGATGTTTCTTTTTGCTGACAGGATAGTAGGGCAATACCAACTAACACGCTGAGTACAATTCGTTTCATACTATTTTTTCAAATAAACGCCCGTAGCCGTAAACGCATAAGTAATCTCAGGCTTGGTAATTTTTGCGATTTCTTCTTTCGATTTACCACCGTCTTTAGCGTAATGCTTCAATTCATCGACAGAAACCACATCGACAAAGGCTTTTCCTCGAACAATTGCTTCGGCATTATCGGCATTCAGCGGAACGAAAAAACCATAATCTTGAAAACGCACAAAGGATTCTTCCGAACCGCCAAGATCCAAACGCATCCAACACCCTTTCTTTTTACAAACAGAATTGATTTTGGACTTAAAAACGACTGTTAACGTATCGCCTTTTTTCAAGCCTTTGTATTTTTTCAACATTTGCTTTTCGGTTAACACCTTTTTGATTTCAAATTTTTCACCAAACAATTTGTAATCATTAGCATTGTATGCCGCAGTAGCTTTTTTGGCTTGCTTTTTTTGCTCTTGGGCTTCAATAGATACGCCTACGATAAGTAAGGCTACGACGAATAAAAATCCTATTTTTTTCATTTTTGAGTATTTAATGGACTACAAAGTTATAATCTTCTCAGTAATGGGCGGTATTTCAACACTTTTTTTTCATCAAATACACTAAAATCAAACGGTGAATGAAAATGCTTGATGTTTTCATGCAAAAGCCGTCCAACCTACATTTTTTTTTAGTAGTTTAGCCAAAAACCAAAACAACACACCAACTTCTTTTATCCCAGCATTGATGCGGGCTTTATGATTATAATGGATGCAGCAAACACCCCTGAAATTACCCTTTTGAAGGCGTCAACTTCCAAAATTGATACCATAGATTTTGAAAATCTTACCTTTGGCAATGTTTTTACCGACCACATGTTGGTTTGTGACTTTAAAGACGGACAATGGCAGACCCCGGTAATCAAACCCTATGCGCCTTTTCTAATTGATCCTTCGGCCAAAGTTTTTCACTACGGACAAGCGATTTTTGAGGGGATGAAAGCCTATCGCGATACCGACGATCAGGTTTGGTTATTCCGACCCGATCAAAACATGGACCGCTTTAATAAATCGGCTACACGCTTGGCCATGCCTGAAGTTCCTGAATCCCTT
Source organism: Flavobacterium sp. (assembly GCF_027533505.1). GTDB lineage: Bacteria > Bacteroidota > Bacteroidia > Flavobacteriales > Flavobacteriaceae > Flavobacterium. Next base: position 28,081 of record NZ_JAPZUB010000030.1, read on the forward strand.
TTTATTGGGGGACTCAAACAACTGGTTGCCTTAGAAAAAGCATGGGTAAAAGGGGGGAAAGGTAATTCACTTTACATTCGTCCGTTTATGATTGCAATCGGTTCGGGCGTCATTGCACAACCTTCCACACAATACCGATTCATGATTATTCTCTCACCCGCAAAATCGTATTATTCGGGCGAAGTGAAAGTGATTATTGCCGAACATTACAGCCGTGCCGCCAATGGTGGAATCGGTGCTGCTAAAGCCGCAGGAAACTATTCAGCGCAGTTTTACCCCACAAAATTAGCCAATGAACTAGGGTTCCAACAGATTATTTGGACCGATGATGCAACCCATACCAAATTGGAAGAAGCCGGCACCATGAATGTGTTTTTCCGCATCAATGATACGTTAATCACGGCTCCCACAAGCGAACGAATTTTAGACGGTGTTACCCGTAAATCCCTAATTGATATAGCACAAAAGGAGGGAATTGCTGTAGAAGTACGTTCGTTAACAGTAGCCGAACTTGTTCAAGCCGCGCAAGAGGGCCATTTAAAAGAAATGTTTGGCGCGGGTACGGCCGCAGTGGTGAGTCCGATTAAAGGCTTTCAATACCAAGAGCACTACTACGAACTCCCTCCGCAAGAGCACCCCATAGCTTTATTCCTTAAAGAAAAACTCACCAACATACAATACAAATTGGAAGACGATCCGTTTGGATGGACGGTTAAAGTATAAAATAGGCAGCTTCGGCTGCTTTTTTTTATGGACGGTTATGTGTCTCCTAATCATTTGGAAACTTACAATGGTGAAACTTAGAATGGTAAGTTTCTACAAGGGTGATTTTACATTTTTCCCTAATTACTATAATGAAAATTACCATGGTATGTTTCTACATTTCAAATACTTTTCGTACAAAAACTGCGTTATACCCAAAATCCAAGGGTTATGCGCACATTTGTATTTATCTTTTCTTTTTTGATTACCCAAGTCGTATTCAGTCAGGCCGATATCCGCGAACCCGGTGACCGAATTGATATGGTTATGGAATTACTGCATCCGAATACACAACTTGAACTACGATTTGAAATGAATGAAGCTAAAGTCATTGAAAAGAAAATGGTTTTAGTTACACAACTGCCTTCAATGAAAATTGATCAAATTGCACTTTCATTTAAAGACAACACTAATATTTTTATAAAATCATTTCTATTTATAAATTCTGCCAAAATCTCACATAATTTATTCAAATATGAACTCATAATACCTATTACTTCAGAAATTAAGACTGCCCTATTAAGTAAAGATTTAAATTCAATTTCTTTTGGATTATATAGCATCCCCATCACTTACAACACCAAAGAAGACAATTTAAGAGCCTTTATGAATGAATTGAATACCTATTGAAAAGGGAATTGTTATTTTTACAGCCCACTAAATGAATACGCTGTTGAAAAAAATACTTTTACTTGCTACAATCGGTTTGTTGTACAGTTGCCAATCCAAAACTCAGGAGGCCACTTCAACCGCTACCCATTCGGTTACAGCTACCGAAACCACTTCAACCCCATTGGCTCCTGAAACATTCAACAAACAGTTGATTGAAGGCGGCTTTTTGAAGTATGCCGAAACTCAAAAAATAGTCCCCAATAGTGAACTCAATGTGTATGATGAGAATACTAATAAATATGCCTTTGTGGATGCTGAAGCGTTGATCGAATTTGACTTTTCTTTTTTTAATACACAAATCAAACGCATGTTGGCCAAACGAGATATCCAAATTTCGGTTGCACCAGCTCCCGATGCTGAAAAAAGTCTCGCAGCGCTTATACAAGGAGAAAAAGTGCCTTTATATACGCCTGCCGAATTGAAAAACGGCACCTATTGGACGACCGGACCCAAAGCATTTTTTAAAAAAATCAATGCCCTTTTACAAGCAAAAAATTGTCTCGAACAGTTTTATTTACTGTATGAAGGAACTAATGATTTGTCGGTTTTCTTATTAACTCCTTCAGAACAGAAGAGTTTCCAGCAGATTTACATAAATGATCCCCGCGAAATTCCACAACTACCTTAATCCTTGCACATGGAAAATACCACAACACCTCATCCCCTAGCCGATCAATTATGGAAAGGGGCAGCCGCTTTTTTGAAGCATGAACAAACGCATGACGGAAGTATCGTCGACGGGTTGGATATTTACGGAAAAATATCGGAAGACGAAGATCAATTCAATGCCGTTAGTTTGGTATTTATACAAGCAAACGCCGATGAAAACCCAAACAACAAAGGGTTAAAAGATACCTTATTGCATGCGATTACCTCTATAATTGGTTCTAATTACAAAAAAGAACATCTTCATTTTTTAGAAGAAAAAGCACAAACCGAAAAAACAGATCAAGGCATCCACGCCTTAGATTTTTACCTTCGCTTGGGGAGTTATCACGAATCGCTTCGACCACAAGTTATTGATTTTGTGGTAAATTATTACACTACTTTTTCTAGTGAACAACTCAATCTAACAGGGTTTTACCTATATAATGTTTACCCCAAAACACAAGAGTATTTTTCGCTTTTTCAAACCATTGTCAACTTCCATAAAGGGATTACTCCTGAAAAAAACGAGAATCCGATGGGCTACCTCGAACCCGAAACTAAACCTTGGTGGAAGTTTTGGTAGATTATTGTAAATTTAGCATTTGAAAATTAATGCAACGCTTATGAAACGTATCCTTTTAGTAGTCTCCCTTATCAGTTTTGCCATAGCTTGCCAGCAAAACCAAAAATCGGAAGCCACCGGCAATTTGCCTTTTTTTACTTTCGATCAAGTCATTCATTATACGGTGCCCGTTTCTAAAAGCGAACTCGATAGCATTATTGGAAAATCTGAAAAATCCAGAAAAGAATTGGGCTTGTTGCAAATTGTAACGGGGAACATTCCGGTTTCTACACAAGATTCATTATTCATTAGCAATATGGATATTCTTGGCTTTGAAAAAGAAATTATCGATCCCAAAAAATATGAGGCGTTAGCGAATCTATTTTCAAAACGCCAACCTACTCAACCAATACAACCCTCCTGTAAAACGGGTTACACCGACATTTTAGTTTTTCGAAACAAAGGAAAATTCATGGGATCAGTCAAACTGAATTTTGAATGCCAACGTCATCAAATGGTGGGACAACGCTACAACGATGCCGATTTTGGACACTCGGGGGAATATGAGGCGTTGAAGAAGTTGTTGGAATAGCTATTTAGCCGCTGAGAATCTGAGTAGCTGAGTCACTGAGTTTTCCCATTTATAATTTAAAATTCTTCATTTCAAATAAACCACTCCTTTACCATTGCCTTCTCTACCGCAACTGCATTTTTGTGTGTAAAGTCGTTTTTCTTGGGATTGTACACATAATCTGAAGCCCATTCCTGATGATTTGCCGCCAACTCGATGATGCTTTGGCATACATATTCAATCTCTGCTGAAGTGGTGGTGGGGTGAATCGACATGCGAATCCATCCTGGTTTTTGGGTTAAATCACCTTCGTCAATCGAGCAGGTCAAATGATGTGAGGTTTCTTGGTCCACATGCAACAAATAGTGTCCATAAGTACCGGCACAACTACAGCCACCACGGGTTTGAATTCCGAAACGGTCGTTCAAAATTTTTACACCAAGATTGTAATGTAAATCGTGAATGTAGAACGAAATTACGCCCAAACGATCGCGATGCTGTCCCGCCAAGAGGGTAAGATTTTCAACAGGCGCTAAATGTTCAAAAATATAATCCACCAATTCATGTTCCCGCTTTAAGATCTTCTCCACGCCCATCGTTTCTTTTAACTGTATGGCTAAAGCAGTCTTAATGACCTGTAAAAAACCGGGCGTTCCTCCATCTTCACGGTCTTCAATATCATCGATGTATTTGTGTTCCCCCCACGGATTGGTCCAACTCACGGTTCCACCTCCCGGGCAATCAGGAACATTATTTTTGTATAAATTTTTATTAAAAATCAACACGCCAGAAGTCCCAGGTCCCCCTAAAAACTTATGCGGTGAGAAGAAAATCGCATCCAAATACGCTTCGGGATCGGCAGGATGCATATCGATATGAACATACGGCCCCGAACAAGCAAAATCGACAAAACAAACCCCGTTATTTTGGTGCATGATTTTTGCCACTTCGTGATACGGTGTTCGAATTCCTGTTACATTAGAACACGAGGTGATCGAAGCGATTTTAAAACTTCGGTCAGCATACTTGGCCACCATTTGTTTGAATTGCTCCAAACAAAACAAACCTTCTTCATTCGCGGGAATAATCACCACATCCGCAATGGTTTCAATCCATGAGGTTTGGTTGGAATGATGCTCCATGTGCGATACAAAGACTACGGGCTTAACTTCGGTAGGCAAATTGAGATAGTCCTTCAAATTTTCGGGGACTTTCAATCCTAAAATGCGTTGAAACTTATTGACCACCCCAGTCATTCCCGTACCCGTGTTGATCAACACATCGTTGGGACTCGCATTGACATGGCGCTTGATGATTTGTTTGGCTTCATGATAAGCCAACGTCATCGCTGTACCCGAAACTGTAGTTTCTGTATGGGTATTGGCTACAAAGGGTCCGAAGGTATCCATTAACTTTTCTTCAATCGGACGATACAAACGACCGCTCGCTGTCCAATCGGTATAAATCAATGGTTTTGTTCCATAGGGCGTTTCAAATTCCTGGTCAATGCCAATAATTCCGTTGCGAAAAGACGCAAAATACGCTTCTAATTCGGTTTTTACAGCCGTGCTAATCATGAGTTTGTTGGTTTGTGGCACAAAGATAATTAAAATTAATGTCTGAATTATTCAAAGAAGTTTTGACTATCATTTAATTTTTACACACTCCCAAACGCTCAGCAGCTCAGCAGTTCAGCTTCTCAGAAGCTCAAAAAAACCTATCTTTGCCCCATGAAAAAGCTCCATTTCATCCCTCGTTTTCAAAAAGCACTTACTCCCGATGCAGAAACCGCAAATTTTGTACGGCAGGTTCCCTTGGCCGATTATTCCTTTGTAACCCCACGCGTTCCTAGCAAACCGTACTTGATACATGCAGTAACTGAAGTAGCAGAAAGTATAGGTTTGGAAGCCGCCGACACAAAAAGTGCCGACTTTTTACACTATTTTTCAGGAAAGGAAGTGTATCCCAACACCCAACCTTTTGCCATGAACTATGCGGGACACCAGTTTGGGAATTGGGCCGGACAGTTGGGCGATGGACGCGCGATTGTGTTGGGCGAAGTGGAATACCGTAATCAAGTTTGGACCCTCCAACTCAAAGGCGCTGGAAAAACGCCATATTCGCGACGCGGGGATGGTTTAGCGGTATTGCGTTCGTCCCTACGGGAATACCTTTGTGCCGAAGCGATGCATCATTTGGGTGTCCCTACTTCGCGTTCGTTGTCCTTGATAGGTACCGGTGATGAAGTCCTCCGCGATATGTTGTATGATGGCCATGCCGACTATGAAAAAGGGGCTGTGGTGTGTCGGGTAGCGCCCACTTTTATCCGATTTGGTAGCTTTGAAGTCCACGCCGCTCGGCAGGAACAGGAGCAATTACAACAATTAGCCGACTTTGTAATCGGGGACTATTTTCCCTCGATTGCATGCGAAGGTCCTGAAAAATATACAGCCTTTTTCAAAATTGTCTGTGAGCAAACCTTGCAGTTGATGATTGAATGGCAACGTGTCGGATTTGTACACGGGGTGATGAATACCGACAACATGTCGATTCACGGGATTACTATCGATTACGGACCCTACGGTTGGTTGGAAGATTTTAATTTGAATTGGACCCCCAACACCACCGACAGTCAGCACCACCGTTATGCGTATGGGAACCAACCCGATGTAGCGCTGTGGAATTTGATTCAGTTAGCAAATGCTTTGTACCCCTTGATTGGTGCGGCCGAACCATTGGAAGCGGTGTTGAATGCTTACGGACGTCAATTTGATGACGCTTTTTTGCAAATGAACCGTAACAAGCTTGGACTAGAACACAAACTGGATGCTGATGAAGGACTTGTTCGTGAGGTATTGACGCTTTTGGAACGCATTGAAACCGACTACACGATATTCTTTCGATTGTTGGCTAACCTCAAGAAAAACGATAGCCCAGAAGCGGCTTTGGCGAAACTTCAAGAGGCTTTTTATACCCCTAGTCAATGTTCGGGTGCAGTAAAAACGGCTTGGTTAAATGGGCTGCAAAATTACCTACATCGATTGGCACAAGAAACCCGCACCGATGCGGAGCGCGCTGTTGCGATGCATCGGGTGAATCCCAAATATGTGCTCCGTAATTATATGGCGCAATTGGCCATTGACGCTGCCAATCAAGATGATTTTAGTTTGGTACACGAATTATATGAACTCCTAAAACACCCCTACGACGAACAACCCGAACACGAGAAATGGTTTGCCAAACGTCCGGATTGGGCCCGCACTAAAGTGGGATGCTCCATGTTGTCGTGTAGTTCGTAAGTCGTTAATCTTTTTCTATTTTATTCTAAAAAAGTTACCGGTTGATAACCGATTGCACGGCCCATTGAAGCAATCGATCGGCGAGGCAGGGCAAAAACACGTCGCGTCCTGAAATACTAAAAGCTGCGCCTTGTGTTGGAAGACTGCAAAAAGGGACGGGAACATCTTGCATGGAAAATCGCGAGCGGAATCCAACGGTAGAATTGACGTTCCAAGTTCGAGTATCCATAGGTAGTACTTCCGTCGCAAAAGAGGGGCGTATCGTAGTGGAGGCATTTATTGGATGCAAAACGGGGGGAGTTGAAGGTGCTGATGTTGGCGTTCCCAACGGAAAGCGAAACGTATATTTTGTTGGCGTATGTTCAATAGTAGGCGACAATGCAGTAGCGGATTGCGCCCAAGATGTTATACCGAAAGCGCAACAAACGAATACGTTAAACAAAAACAAACGCGACTTCGCCATGTTAGTTTATTTAGGTAAAAATAATGGAAAATCAGAGGCAATTGTTGAAAAAAAACGAGATTAGTATTAATTTAATAGTTGTGGAAGAAACCAAAGGTAAGGTCAAAAAGGAAAGGTCACTTATTGATTTGAAGTGTTTTTCCAAAGGTAGTTACTTATTTTTTGTGCATTAGTCATCACCCAAAAACCTATCCCCGACGCGCAAAACAAATAAATCATCCAACCCGAATCCCTATAATCCTTGAATAAGATTTTTTGCTTTAAAAATTCATAAACCGTATTGAAAAATTGAGGGAAGGATTGCATAAAATACAATCCACCCATGAGTGTAATGATGATAGTTAATATGGTTTTTGGAGGGGTTTGAATGTCGATACGATCTTCTTTAAAACTTTGATCTAATTTCAATCGTCGCACCAAGCCATCCGTTTGAAACAAGAAAACCCAGGTAATCAACAGAAAAATCATTAGTGTAACAAAACTGATTCCCCAAACCCAACATAAAACATCCCAATCGAGATTACCATTGTCAAAATGAAAAACAGCCGTTAATTGTGGAATAATCCAAATACAATGCATTAATAACCAAAGTCCGATGGCTTTCAATATTATTTTCCAAAAGGTATTGATGTACAAAGTAGTGTAATTTTTATATTTAAAATAAATTGATTTTTGACTGTAATTTCGATTGTATTGAATTAGGATTTAGGATTAATTTTTGTCATCATGGCAAACCGTCAACAGGAGTAATATTTAGTTTTTTGATGTTTTACCTATTGAACCAATTACCGTTGGAAAATTATTATCCGCCACGTAATCATACGCTTTAACTCGGGCAACTTTGCTAATTTTTTTCAATTTTATCTGTTCCGTTTCACGTATATTTTTACCATCTAATTGATTGATATCTAATTTATTATGAGATATTATGGTAATAATATTTTTTTCATTGTAAAAATTAAAAACCTCATTCTCAGAACTTTCATTGAACCCATTTTGTGAGGCAGTTAATACATTGACCGTATCGCCAGTGACTTGCGAAACGACAATCAAATGATAATAATAATCGCGATTGGTATTCTCATCAGGACCATTTGAAGTATATAATAGCTTTACTTTTTCATCGTCATTTAGCGCATCTTTCTTGAATTCAAATTTATCGATACTCCAAAAATAATAATCTGTTTCACAACTTATTAGCATCAAAAAGAGGGGTAAAACATACAACTTTTTCATGATTTTTTATTTAAGAATGTCGAGAATTTTACAAATAAACTTACCCCAATATTTTTTTACTTAATTTCAAATTGCTTTACCATCCAATGATTCGAATGATTGTTAAGCAAATCCGTTTTTAATGCCGGTTCTTTTGATAGTAAGTACTGGTATACTTTAAGCGGAATAGCATCGGGATAAATATTCAAAGCTTCTTGCAATAAGGTGGCAGCCGCTGTAGAGCGTCCATTAGAAACAAGGGCTTCGTAATGGTACACATAGACAATTGCTGGTATTTTGTTATAGATCATTTTACACTCATGAGCTAAATCTACCATAAGTTCGAGTTGAAACTTCGAATTGGGTGCTTTACCCACCGCAGCTGTTTGTGAAATGTGATCTTGATAGGCCATAAACAGGAGAAAAAGATGCTTATTTTTAGTTTTCTTATTTCGTGCAATTTTTTCGATCCGTTGCGCGAGATCGGGACTAAGTTCCCCTGCATCCGATTGCAATCCTTGCTCATAAAAATCATCCAATAAATCAATAACTGAAGTATCAGTAGCATCAATTGTTACATTCGTTCTAAGTTGTTGGAGTCGTGCCTCGTTGGGTTGAGTATACACGGTGTACGTAAAACAAACAAAAACAATTGACCAGATTTTTTTCATTACCTAAAATTTATAAATCCATTATTTTGATTTTTAATGGGAACGTCTAAAATAGTGTAAGCACCATTTCAACAATTTGAACAAAAAATAAAGAATCAAAACGATAAGAATGACATTCAAAACCTGCCATAAAAATAGCCCAATACTAAAATCATTACCTTCTCTTTCCATCCTAAATTGTACTTTTTTATGGCTCAATAATAAAGAATTGTAGCTGTAAACGGATTACTTTCGCTAAAATAATCTTTATTTCATAAACAAAATACTTACTTTGTAACCTATTTTGAACAAAAAGAGCTATTACTTGCTTTTTTATCCCATTCGAATGTCCCTATTTCCCAAAGAAATCATTTCTCTTACTTCCGTGCTGCATCGTTCACCACCCACTCCATCTCAACATCACGGGCTTTGACCCGATCTTCACGCGAAGGTACAATTGGTGTATCAGGGAAAACGCCGCGCCCCATCGCTTCCGATTGCGCTACAGGTTGGATATGCATCAATCCCAAGCGCACTGAAATTTTGGAATGAGGCAAACGAACCACCGGCATGATTCCGGCTACAGTTCCGTTGAAGGCTCCGCCCGTTTCCTCCCCTACAAAATGCGTGTTTGGACGTTGTTTCAAGGCCGCCGATTCAATACAAGCCGCCGAAAAACTACCGCCGTTAATCAACACATATAATTTACCCCTATAGGCTTGAGATGCGGGTACTACCGATCGACTTCCTGTGAGTTTGTACTGATAGACGCCCTTCGAACTTTGGGTGGTACGGAGATAGGTAAACGCCATGTAAAACGGATAACCAACAAAGAAAAATGGATAGGCTACGGGGGACATATTGGGCAACGCGCCCAACTTCCATAAACTCGTTTTGGAGGTAACTTCGGCAGGTTGCAAAAGCGTAAACGGTTGATCGGTAAAATAACGGTATAAATTCACCGCATCCGCTACCCGACCCCCTGGATTGTCACGCAAATCTAACACCAGTGTAGTAAGTCCCATTTTGCGAATAGAGTCAAAAAGGATAGGATACGCTTTGCGGTGGCTGCTCGCCGAAAAATTTTTAATTCGTAACACATACAGCGATGAATCCAACTCCGAACGTTTCAAACTCACCGCACACTCTTTCGTTGTTGGGTCGTACCCAAAAATGCGACGTTCTTTACGTGTAAGAACCCGCCCTTTGGGTGTTGGTTTTTCAACCTTCTTGGCGGCCACTGCGGTATCTTTGGGCGCTTCTTTGATTGTTTTTTGAACGTTTTTTTTCGTCGGCTTAGGTTTGGGTTTGCGTTTCACCCACAAATGATAAAGCGAATCATTTTGCTTAAATACATACTGTAAACTGTCACGAACCCCAAATGCAGCAGTAAAATAGGTTGGCAATCGGCGGCCAAAACCCTTGCGAATATACGTTTCATTGAATCCATCCGAAGTGAGTGTCGGGCGGTATTGCGCATACAACGTTTGTGGTGTAATGCCATTAATGGATACGATGGAAGCGCCAGGACGGATATGTTTATGCGCGGACTTATTTTTGAGCACCACCATTTCACCCCCAATCCACTCCGAAGTAAACTGAGACAAGGGTCCCTCACCAAAACCTTTGAGGTGTTTTCGTTGTGCCCGGGTCAGTGTCGGTTGTGGAAAACTGGTACTCATATGCCCTTGCCGAACTGATGCAATAACGGGAGCGATCACAAAATAAAAATCCTTAGGTGTCATTGGCTGTTGGACCACACGACGAATGCTGTCAAATTTATGATTGAGCGTTGCTTCAGTGATATAGCCATGCAATTGCGGATACAAGCGCTTTAGCTTTTTTTGGATAAAATCAATATCTTCTTGCAATTGCACCACAGGAATGGGTTGGGCAATTCGCTGGTTGTAACGTTCCACCGAGGTACAGGAAAAACACATGCCAAGAATACCGATGAAAACAAGCCACAATCTGAACGTTGGGATCATACCTGAATTTTTGGCAATGATACATAATTCGCATCAAGTCGTCAAAATTCTTAACAATCTCTTGCCAAAAAACGAAAAACGGATACCTTTACCTCATGTATTTTAACCGTTCTGCATTTCGCCTTTTTATACTTCTTTTGGCCGTTGAAATCGCCATTGCTTTGTGGGTACGTGATCGTTTTGTACGACCCTATCTTGGCGATGTACTGGTCATTTTTTTGCTTTTCTATGCTTTACAAAGTGTGTTGCAACAATCCACTGGAGTCCTTGCTACAGCGGTACTGCTTTTTGCGTTCCTGATTGAATATTTACAATACGTAAAAGCTATTGAATGGTTACAATTATCCCACAACCGCATCGCTCAAACGGTACTAGGCACTTCCTTTTCGGCCCATGATTTGCTTTGTTATAGCTTCGGATTTTTGGCCCTTTTTCCCATAGAATATGTACGTAATAAAAAAAGCCACTCCAAATGAAGTGGCCTAATTATTAGAATGTTTGCCGATTATATCCCAGCAATACTTTTTAATTCATTCACAAAACGACTGGCCAAGGCATCGGCTGCTGCTTGCGATGGCGCTTCGGTATAAATGCGTATTATGGGCTCGGTATTCGATTTACGCAAATGCACCCATTCTGTCGGGAAATCAATTTTTACCCCATCAATAGTTGCTATAGGTTCATGAGCATAGCGCTTAGCAATTTCGGCCATAACCCCATCCACATCAATTTGTGGGGTGAGTTCGATTTTATTCTTACTCATAAAATATTCAGGTAAACCCGCCCGAAGTTCGGCCACTGTTTGCTCTAAGCCCGCCAAATGGGTTAGAAACAATGCCACGCCCACCAAGGCATCGCGTCCGTAATGCAATTCTGGGTAAATGATGCCACCATTCCCTTCACCTCCTATTATCGCTTGCGTGGCCTTCATCAACTCGACGACATTAACCTCCCCAACGGCGCTGGCTTGATACGATCCGTTATGAAACTCGGTCACATCGCGCAGGGCGCGTGAGGAACTCATATTAGACACCGTATTACCTGGGGTTTTACTCAATACATAATCGGCTACAGCAACCAAGGTATACTCTTCGCCAAACATCTCTCCTTCATTGGTGATGAACGCCAAACGATCAACATCGGGATCAACCACGATTCCAAAATCGGCCTGTTCTTCGATTACTTTTTGACAGATATCACCCAAATGTTCCTTCAATGGTTCAGGGTTGTGCGGAAAATGACCGTTGGGGGTGCAATACAACTTGACAACTTCAACGCCCATCTGTTCGAGTAATTTCGGAATAATGATACCCCCCGAAGAATTTACCCCGTCGACCACGACTTTAAATTGGCGTTTTGCTACGGCTTCAACATCGACCAATGGTAAATTGAGTACCTCATCAATGTGAATATCCATGTAGGCATCGTTCTCCGTTACTGTGCCAAGCGCATCTACATCGGCAAAATCAAAAGCCGCAGTTTCGGCAATTTCTAAAATCGCAGCCCCGTCGGCACCACTTAAAAACTCGCCTTTTGCATTCAAGAGTTTCAAGGCATTCCATTGTTTTGGATTGTGAGAAGCGGTGAGAATGATTCCACCGTCGGCTTGTTCCAAAGGGACGGCTATTTCAACGGTTGGTGTGGTTGAAAGTCCGAGATCAATAACATCAATCCCCAAACCAACCAGTGTGTTGACGACCAATTGATGAATCATCGGTCCCGAAATTCGGGCATCACGACCAATTACGACTTTCAACGTGGACTTTGGCGTGTGTTGTTTTAAAAAAGTTCCATAGGCAGCGGCAAATTTCACAGCATCTATTGGCGTCAAATTTTCACCCACAGCTCCTCCTATAGTGCCGCGAATACCTGAAATGGATTTAATAAGTGTCATGCTTTTTCATTTTTTTAGAGTTGAACAAAAATACAGTTTAAGGCTTATAAGTGGCACGAAGGTAAAAAAAGTAATGATTTTTTCATAGAACCCTTGGTTAAACAACCGAATAAATCGCTGATTTACATTAGATTTATTAAAAAGGCTAATTAATCGAGTTTTCGTACTCTACAGCGATTTTTTTTTCGTAAGCACTGCCTGCCCAGTACTTTTGTACCGTTAAACCCTAGTTAAAAACCCCAACAACAGGTCTGTTGTTTATCATTAGAATGAAAAAAGTACTCGTAATTGAGGATGATAAAATGATCAAAACCATCCTCAACCACTTACTGGGTAAAGAAGGCTACTGTATTGATTTTGCCATGGATGGCGAAGAAGGTGCCCGGAAATTACTCCATACCGACCCCGATGTCGTGATCACCGATATTCAATTGCCGCATGTCTCCGGAATGACGTTGGTGACTTTGAGTAAAAAACTGAACCCCAACCGACCTGTTTTTGTGGTTTCTTCTTTAGGGAGTGAGACCGAAATTGTAGAAGAAGCCCTAGCACAAGGGGCCAACGAAGTTTTAACCAAACCCATTGCTTTTGAGGACATCGCTGAAAAAATTAGAAACGTTTTACTTTTAGAAGCGGTATAACCATGGCACAATCACCAGCAACCCTTCCCTCCTTACATTTCCCAACATTTGCGTTTGTATTGCTTTGCTGGTCTTTTCCTTTGGGAATTCTCACGCTCTCCTTTGGTCCGATGTATTGGGTAAGCTATGAAGCACAATACTACGCTTGGCCCCCTATACTATTTTACAGCCTTCAATGGCTTCTGATTGCACTTTTTTCAGGTTTACTGTTGTTACTTTCCCACCGCACAACACACCTATTGATGAAACCGTCAGAGGGATTGATTCCAAAAGCGCTATGGATTTTCCTCACCGCAATAAGTATTTTGGCCGTAGCGGGATTGCTTTGGGATCCCGAATTGCTTCCTCGTATGCAATACAGTTTAACCCTTCCATAAATATAAGCCACTCGTTATCAGTTTTTTTTTGAATCGATAAAGCCTCCCAACGTACTTTTTTGCTCCGTTATCGAGTTTTTTGTCGTTATACCGATTAAATTTTATTTCCACTCCTTGTTCGTTTACTTTTGATTTGTTAAAAAATAACCCATGCGCGCCTACACGCTTCTTTCATTTTACCAACAAATTACAGCCACCGACTGGGGCGCTGTGGTTCTGCCTGTTTGCGCAGGTTTGGCGGTATTGTATATGGTGTATGCGTTTTTCTTTCGTACAAAATCATCGCCGGAAGCTGTTGTTGATCGTCCTGAGTTGAATGTGGCCTTAAGCAATTTCCTCTCTGGTTATTTTGCCGAAGAATGGGATACGGTAGAATCGCAAATTGAAATCGACCATTTTAAACATACTTTTTTAGACCAAGCTGAGGCTTGTCGTTTGGTTTTACGTAAACTTTTGGCACCGGCTTCCCCCTACCGAAACAAAGCCAATCTCCCTAAGTTGAACACCCTTGTCAAGGAATGGAATCTTGAAGCCTTTATTGTTAAAGAATTATCCAGCACCAATGAAACTGTAAAGGTAGAAACCTTGGAATATGCCAAAGCGGTTCCCAGTCTACAGTTAAAAGACACCGTGACACAATTGGCGTTCTATGGTGCTGAGTCGATACGAATTCCTGCTTTAGCCTCTTTATTGGAACTATGTAATTACCAACCCGATACATTACGCATCTATCCTCACACACTTACCAAAGATGATGTACAACAACTGGTTGCCCTATATGGCCATCAAACCCAATGGGTAGCCGAGCAATTACCGACGTGGCTGGAGGCTACAGAACCTCAATTTTTATGGTTTTGTCTGGCCTTAGCGCAAGAGTACAAACTTCCTGTGGAGATGCGCACGTTACAACAATTGGCCTTTCACGCACACAAATCGCTAGGAGCCATTGCCATACATTTATTGGATGGATATTTGCAACCTGAATCGCAGGATGCATTGCAACAATACCGTAAAAGAGTGGTTTTGGAACAGCCTTTACCTGAGACACCCCCGGCGAATACGAATGCGCTCCAACAAGCAATCAATTAACAAATCTATACTATCAATTCTTTGAAAAGTTGCTATCTTTACCTGAGAGCAACTTTTTTTTTATGAATTTCCTCGCCCATATTTACCTTTCAGGCGCCTCCGATTTACTGCGGATCGGAAATTTTATGGCCGACAGTGTGCGGGGCTCCCAATACAAGCATCTTCCCAGCGAGTTGCAAAAAGGAATACTTTTGCACCGCTTCATTGATAGTTTTACCGATACACATCCGTTGTACCGCCAAAGCAAACACCGACTGCATGCAAAGTACGGACACTATTCGGGGGTTATTATGGATATTTTTTACGACCATTTTTTGGCGAAAAATTGGGGTCGGTACTCCGCCACTTCACTCGAAGAGTATGCTGCCGATTTTTATGCTCTACTCAAAGAAAAACACAGTTGGCTCACCGAAAAAGCTCAACACATGGTACCCTATATGATTGCTCGTAACTGGTTGGTAAGCTATGCCTCCTTGGAAGGTTTGGAAAAAATTTTATTTCAAATGGACCGTCGCACCCAACAACGGGTGCAAATGCATGAAGCTATGATCGAATTGAAACAATTTTACACCGAATTTGAAAATGAATTTTTTGCATTTTTTGATGAATTAGAATTCGCCTGCCGGGAAAAAAGAGAAACCTTAAACCAACAATTTATCAATGCATCCACTTGACGAATTGGTGCAGCTCATGAAACAGCACCAAAATCCTGAAAACGCCACACCGATGAAGGCGTATATGAAAAACCATTTTGAATTCTTAGGAATCAAAGCCACCCCACGTAGGGACTTGTTTCACCAATGGTATGAAAAAAACAAAGAATCCATTCAACATAATTTCCGCACGTACACTATAGCACTTTTTGAACAACCCTACAGAGAACTCCATTATTGTGGTATGGAACTTTTTTATAAAGCGGTGAAAAAAAAGTACCTCCCCGAAGACATACAGCTTATTGAACATTTGATAACAACCCATTCGTGGTGGGATACGGTTGACTTTATCGCCAAATATTTGTTGGGTGGGTATTTAAAACAATTTCCTGAAGCCATACCGTTGGTGATCGAACGGTTTTCGGTGGCTCCATCGCTTTGGTTAAACCGTAGTGGCCTCCTTTTTCAATTGGCTTATAAAGCCCAAACGGACTTTGACCTTTTAAAAGCCGAATGTTTTAAACACAAAGATTCCAAGGAATTTTTTATTCAAAAAGCCATCGGTTGGGCATTACGTGATTACAGTCGGTTCAATCCTAAAGGCGTGCGTGATTTTGTAGAAACTACCGATTTAAAGCCTTTGAGCAAACGGGAAGCTTTACGCAATTTACCGTAACTCCATCGCGCCCAAACGGTACTGATAGGTTTGTTGTTGGTTGGCGCCAAACTGTTGGGGGAGTAATTGAAAATAGACCTCTTGCGTAAGCGCACATTCCCAAGTACGTTCGTTTTGTATACAACTAATCGTGAAGCCACTCTTCCAACTGTGGTAAGTTACCGTTTTGTATTTCACAAGTGCTGATACTGTTATTTGTATCGGAGCAGCTTGTGCCAATTTTTGAAGCAACTTCGCAATCGGAATAAGTGTTGGCGTAGGTGAAGTAAGGTCTACTACCAAGGATTCTTCATTTACAAATAAAGCCAAACATGCGGTTTCCATTTCGTTGCGCAACGATGGGTCAAGTCCGGGTTGTGTGAGTTGCTGCAGGTAAAAAAACAATTCTTGAATTTTTACATCCGAATTCTCTTGGTAGGCTTGCAAAACCGGCGCTGCAAAAACCTGTTGCAACGATTGTTCTTTGGCGGTTTTCATAGATTCTGTTGCGGCCTGACTCCACACCGAAGCACCCCATAGAAAAACGATACCTACTAACCAACTGCGCATAGTTATTCTTGTTTGATACGGATCGCTTTCAGCCTTCCGTCGGGTTCATTTTTAATATCTACAATCGCCCACCGTTTTAGTACGGGCGTGGGAATCGTAAGCTTTTGAACAAATTGGGGTTTATTGTAAAACTCCGTCCCCAATCCGTCTTTCAACATTACCATCACTTGCAACTCATCGGATAAAATGTGTTGCAATTGCATCTTTCGTTTTTGCCAATCGGTAATATCAGCTTTCAAAAAGGCTTTTACCATCATGGCGTAATCGTCGGGTTGCAACGTAACTACGGGCGGCGTTTGAACCGAGGAACTTGGGGGAATTTGCACGATGGTATCTTTATAAAACGGACTTTTCACTAAAACCTTTAAAGGCTTTTCTCTCACTTTTGCCTCAAATTGTTGTGGAGTCATCGGTTTGACCGCAGTGGTATTGGTCGCATCAAAGACTTGAACTTCTGTACTGTCCACGGTTTCTTGGGTATATTGATTTTGCAATTTTACGGGAGGCATTTTCGTTACTTTTTTTTCTGGCCAAATAAAATAGCCTAACGCCAACAGCAAGAATCCCGTCCCTATTCCCCAGAAATATCCTCGCTTTGAACGATTCGTTACATCCTTTGAAACAATTACTGCGTTCGTTGCGAGGGGGGCATAAATAAATTCATCCCAACTCGACACCCCCACAAAACGACACAACACATGGAGCATGTTTTTTCGGGGCAACTTCGAATTTGTTTCGGGTTTCAAATGAGTATAAATCCACTTTTCACTCACCGTTTCCTTGCATTCCTTTTCCAATAAAGCAATCAGATTCAAAATATCCTGCGATGAAAAGGTTTTCCAGTCCCCTTGAAAATACGGATAATCCTGACGGTAGCGCTCAAGCACTCGTCGTTTCAATTCCTGAAAATGTTGCATTTCATTCATGCCGCGGTTCAAAGGTAGGAGAACAATGAAAATTCCTGTAGAAAGTTCACTGTAAATTCACTGTAAAAATAACCAAATTACTTTACAGTAAAGAGAAAGTCGATTTGCTAAAGGTTGGAAATCCTGCCAACTACTTTTGGAGCATCAAATTTTAAAAATCAAATCACATGAACACAAAAGTAATTTTAGCAGCAACCCTGTGCACCACTTTATGGGCCACCGCACAACATTCAGGCAATGCGAATTATAACGAAGCATCGGGCAATGCCAACTACGAACTTCAAAAAGGCAATGCCAACTATGGCAATAATCCGTATTCCGTTAATCGGGTCAATACCTTGCAAACCACATCGAGTACCGAAAATGAGATGGTAATAGTCATTAAAGGAATTTACAACGAAAAAGCCACGACACAAGTCGCCACCTTTAGCGTATTACAATTGGGGAAATCGGCCGAAGAAGCCACCAATTTAATGGATGAACGCATCAATAACGTCATCAAAGAATTGGATGCGTATAGTAAAGATATTGTGGTCATGACCGACATGATTTCGTTTGTCCCCACGTATGAATATGCGGTAGAGAAAAAAATCTTCAATCCCAAAACCTACAATGAGAAACCCTCGGGCTTTGAGTTGAAAAAGAACCTCATCATTCGCTTTCGTACCAGTCGCGATATGGATAAAATCATTTCTATTTGCGGCAAAAATGAAATTTACGATTTGGCCAAAGTCGATTATGTCACGGTTAATTTTGATCAAATTCGCGCCCAAATGCAACGCAAAGCCTTGGAACAATTCAAAGAAATGACGGCCAACTATTCGTTGTTGATGAACATGGACTTGAGTAAAAAAGAAAAAATATTGCAAGAAGGTTTCAACGTGTCGTACCCCATGGAAAGTTACCGCAAATACACGGCTTATGCCCAAGCTTCGGCAAATTTTGACCCAAAAAGTTCGGTAAACGATATTAAGAAAAACAGCACCGAATACTACAATCCCGCACTCATGAAAGACCACAGTTTTGTCATCAACGGCGATATTGCCGAACCTTCTATTCAGGCGTTTTATGACTTAACCATTCGCATCAAACTCAAAGAAGACCAACTGCCCAAAAACACCATCATTCGCAATAACCGCTACTATATAGTGACTCCTGCAGGCGATATTAAATTGTTGAATTTATAGTTAGGGATGATGAAAGTCTTATTAATATGTACACTGTTCTCCCTCCAGAGTTGGAGCCAGGCATCGGGTTCAAGCGCATTTTCTTTTACCCTTTTGTTTGATTGGAAATTTCCCGTAGAAAAGATCAAAATGTATGTCTATGAGAAAAATGGAAATTACATCGAAAATGTCCATTGTATAACGAATGAAGAAACCAATTCCATCACCGTTATAGGTGGAAACCATTACATTGTAGGGGTCAAATTTCCCACTTTGGTATGCGTTTATGAAGGGGTGGTTTATCGTAGCGATACGGTTCTACAAAAAAACACGCTTTTTTACCTCATCACTCATGGCATGGAATCACTTTCGCTTGAGGAACCTTTGTTTTTTTCAGATAATAATAACCCGTTGGGTGAAATTAAATTAATTGATTTTTGATTTTATTTATTGGTCTATTAAAGATAAATTTATTGATATACTGAACCAAAGTTAATGCTGTTATTTTTGCTAAAATTCTTGTTTTAAAACCTTCAAAAGATT
>NZ_JAPZUB010000060.1 GCF_027533505.1 Flavobacterium sp.
GACTCTTTTTTTTATCGGTGCGGCGTGTCCCTACGGTCGAACCGCCGCCTTGTTTTTAGTGAGGCCCTTCAAGTTGAAGGGCCTCATTTTTTTTATCGGTGCGGCGCAAATGAATTATGAGTTATGAATTATGAGTTATGAATTATAAATGTTTAAGTAACCTTAACCTATCTAGAATGTATATCTTTAGAAACTCGGGCTGCATGAATATTGATTTTGGGCGCAGAATATGTAATGCAGGTCATGGTAAATTGGTGACTAATTCAAAAACTGATTAATTTTACTTCATTTGCTTCACATTTGACAATATCAGTTTCATTAGCTTACTGTTTTTTAAAATATCCATAAATTTGAATCTTCGTGTTTGCATTATATGTTTTTTTCCTAAATTTAAAAAGTTCATAAAAAGACATAATAATGCAAAATCAAAGACGTGTTATCTTAGAAAATATAGTACCTCAAGTAGATAACGGAATCTTTCCAATAAAACGAATTGTTGGGCAATCGGTACAAGTAACAGCCGATGTTTTGGCCGACGGGCATGATGTTTTGGAAGCCGCCATTCAATATAAATTTGAGAAAGACAAAAAGTGGACGGAAGTTCGAATGCATGCGCTTCCAAATGATGTATTTTCGGGACAATTTACGGTTGAAAAGCAAGGGAAATATAGTTATTTTGTGGAAGCTTGGGTTGATTACGCCTTGAACTGGCAGTATGGCATTACCAAGAAAATCAACGATCATCAATATGTGAAATCAGAATTACTTGAGGGAGTTGAGTACATTCAATCGTTGTTAAAACTAGTGTCGGCCTCAGAAAAAAAATATTTGTTGGAATTAACAACGTGGTTTTCGGATGAAAAATATTATAATGAATCTATAAAAGCCGCTATTTCAGAGGAACTCAAAGCTGTTTTTAAAAAGTATCCTACAAAACTATTGGCGAATCAGTCGCAGGAGTATTCTGTTTATGTAGATCGAAAGAAAGCGTTGTATAGCACATGGTATGAATTTTTTCCTCGATCTGCGTCTTCAACCCCTGGACAACACGGTACGTTTAAGGATTGTGAAGCTTTATTGCCTCGCGTAGCAAAAATGGGATTTGATACCTTGTATTTTCCTCCTGTGCATCCTATAGGGGAAGTCAATCGCAAAGGAAAAAACAATGCCACAGATGCAGTTCCCGGCGATGTCGGTTCCCCATGGGGTATTGGTTCCCATCATGGGGGTCATAAATCGCTCCATCCTGAGTTAGGGTCTCTAGAAGATTTTAAATTGCTTGTATCTTCGGCACAATCGCTTGGAATTGAAGTTGCGATGGATTTTGCTTTACAAGCTGCCCCCGATCATCCATGGGTTAAAGAGCATCCGCAATGGTTTAAATGGCGTCCCGATGGAACGGTGCAATATGCTGAGAATCCTCCTAAAAAATACCAAGATATTCTTCCTATTTATTTTGAAACCACAGATTGGAAAAATCTTTGGAACGAACTTTTGAGCTGTGCTCTATATTGGATTGAAGAGTGTGGAATTCGTGTTTATCGTGTAGATAATCCCCATACAAAACCTTTTTATTTCTGGGGTTGGCTAATCGCAGAAGTGAAGAAAAAGCATCCTGATGTACTGTTTTTATCGGAAGCCTTTACTCGTCCTAAAATCATGCACGAATTAGCCAAACAAGGATTCACACAGTCGTATACCTATTTTACTTGGCGTAATTCAAAGTCAGAACTTCAAGATTATGTAACAGAACTTACGCAAACGAATCAAAAGGAATTTTTCCGACCAAATTTCTGGCCTAATACGCCCGATATCAATCCGTTTGCATTACAAGGTGCCAATGAGAGTATGTATTTACAAAAGTATTTTTTGGCAGCGACACTTAGCTCCTCAGTGGGTATTTACGGACCTGTATTTGAGTTTATGGTTTCCGATGCGGTCCCAGGTAAAGAGGAATATTATGACAGTGAAAAGTATCAAATTAGACATTGGAATTGGCAACAGGAGAATAAAATAACGCTGTTAATCACCAAAATAAATAGTATTCGTCACGAAAATGCTGCCTTACAACAAACCAACAATATCGAATTTTGCGATACTGATAACGACCAAATCATTGCCTACTATAAATATGACGATGCAAAAACCAATGAATTACTGATGATTGCTAGTTTGGACGCCTATTACACCAAACAAGCTTGGGTTCGTCTGCCGCTTACCACTTTGGGGGTCAGTGAGGGACATTCGATTACAGTGATCGATTTGATTACTGGAAACAGTTATCATTGGGACAAGGAGTGGAATTTTGTGGAGTTGCATTCAGCTTTACCATTCCATTTATTTAAAATTATCAAATAACCCGAACAAAAACGTCTAGGCCATGAAATTGGACAATCAGGAAACTTTCGCCACTCCATTTGCTTTTAAGAGTGAATGGAAAAACGCCTTCAACGATGATGAGTTTATCAAAGTTTTCTCTTCCGACATTTTAGAGAATTACATCATCAACAAGCGTTGGTATGGCGGAAAATCAAGTACACTTAAGTACATTGAAGTGGTAGATCATTTTAAAATTACCTCAAAGAAAAACACCTATTATGGCGTTTTATTGGAAGTCAATTTTAAGGAAGCCTTTTTCCAACATTATTTCATGCCTATTGCTTTTATGACCTCGGATGAATTGGATACAAGCACCATCATTTCTCCCGCACGGTTTGCACACATCGACGGCTATTTAGTCGATGCATTGCATCAAGAGGATTTTCGAAAATTACTCTATGAAAATATTGCGCAATCGACCCATAATAAGGAGTTTAAACTTGTGTTTCACAAAGGGATGCATTTGGGTGATGTGGCCTATAAATCCTCTAAATTCATGGGGGTTGAGCAAAGTAATACTTCCATAGTGTACAACGACAGTTTTGTGTTAAAAATTTTCCGTCGTATTTATGTGAGTACCAATCCCGATTATGAAATCAGTCGCTTCTTGACCGAGCGCATGGAATACAAAAACACTCCAGCCTATACGGGAAGTATCAATCTTGCGCTTCCAGAAGGGAATATAACCTTAGGATTAATGCAAGAATTGGTACCCAATCAAGGCGATGCTTGGAAATTCATGCTTGATCATTTGGATACGGTGTTTGATACGTTAACACGAAAAAAAATCAAAGTTAGCAAGCTGCCCCAAATTCCTATGTTTAAGCGTTTGAAAATTCAAGAAATTCCACCTGAAATCATTGATTGGGTAGGACTGAGTCTTTTTTTACGCATTCAAACGTTGGCACTCCGAACAGCAGAAATGCATGTGGCGCTTGGAGGGGATAGTCACGACACCGCTTTTACTCCCACGCGTTACAATGGCGATTATTCGGTTTGGTTGAAGAATCGTTTGTTGTATCAATTTCAAAATCGCTTAAATATTATTGAAAATAGTTTGCACAAACTTGACGGATTAGCACTTGAACTAGCCCATCAGTTTCTTGAACATAAAAAGCTGATTCGTAAGCATTTTGTGGATTTCGATTGGACCAAAATGAAGTCCGAACGCATCCGTATACACGGCGATTATCATTTGGGGCAAGTCCTTGTCAATGGCGATGATTTCTACATCCTTGATTTTGAGGGCGAACCCGAAAGTACTATCCGCGACCGGAAAGTGAAACAGCCCCCTCTTAAAGATGTCGCGGGTATGTTTCGCTCATTTCATTATGCTATCTATGCGACCATTTTCAACAACCGCGACAAGTACCCACAAGAACAGGAGGAATTGTTTGACGCAGCCGAATTGCTATTCCGTTACTTGGTCGGTGCCTTTTTGGATACGTATATCGAAAAAGTACAAGCTGGAAATCTTAATATCGGTTATAGTCAAGAAATCGAATTTCTATTGAAATACTGTCTGCTCGAGAAAGCAGTTTATGAGTTGGGTTATGAGCTAAATTCTCGACCCCGATGGGCGGTGATTCCGTTGCGCGGTATTCAGAGTATTATGAATTATTAGGAGCATAACCCTAACTTTCAACCGAACCCCGTTCCGGCTATTCGCTGTATCTCACTCCGAAAACTCCGTGAGGATGCCGCTACTATCCGGGCTAAAAAGAAATATAATTTATTAATCATAAAACCTAACATGTTTCAAAAACCTGTTAGGTCTCACACCACATGAACCCAGTACAACACCACTCCCTCTTTACCGATTTCGACATCGATTTGTTCAAAGCCGGTAAACATTTTAAACTCTATGAAAAACTAGGCGCCCACCTTCTCGAAGTCAACGGCGTTCAAGGATGCTATTTTGCCGTTTGGGCACCCTCCGCCAAAAATGTGTCCGTGATTGGCGATTTCAACTATTGGGTAGAAGGCCAGCATCCGCTACAAGTGCGTTGGGACAGTTCGGGCATCTGGGAAGGTTTCATTCCCGGTATCGATAAAGGCACCAAATACAAATTCAAAATACAATCCAACTACGGCGACCAAATCACCGAAAAAGCCGATCCCTTTGCGCTGTATTGTGAAACACCACCACATACTGCCTCGGTAGTTTGGGATTTGACTTATAAATGGAAAGATGCCACTTGGATGAAAAATCGTGCCAACCACAACGGTTTAGACAAACCAATGTCGGTATATGAAGTGCATTTGGGATCGTGGAAACGCAACCTCGAACAAAATCGATCGCTGAGTTATATCGAGCTCGCCGAGGATCTAGTGAATTATGTGAAAGAAACCGGATTTACCCATGTGGAGTTTATGCCCATCATGGAATATCCTTTTGATCCCTCATGGGGCTATCAGCTGGTCGGCTATTTTGCGCCAACGTCACGTTTTGGCAAACCTCAAGATTTTATGTTCTTGGTCGATAAATTGCACCAAGCAGGGATAGGCGTGATTCTCGATTGGGTACCGTCGCATTTTCCCAGTGATGCCCATGGGCTCGGCTTTTTTGATGGTTCACATCTGTATGAACATCCCGATATTCGTAAAGGCTATCACCCCGATTGGAAAAGTTTGATTTTCAATTACGGTCGCAATGAAGTCCGGTCGTTCTTGATAAGTAATGCTATCTTTTGGTTACAACATTACCACGCCGACGGTTTACGCGTAGATGCGGTAGCCTCAATGTTGTATTTGGATTATTCAAGAAAAGACGGGGAGTGGGAGCCCAATATCTATGGGGGAAGAGAAAATCTCGAAACGATTAGCTTCCTCAAGGATTTCAACGAAGCTGTTTATCAAATGTTTCCCGATGTGCAAACTATTGCCGAGGAAAGTACTAGTTTTCCAATGGTATCACGCCCCACTTTCTTGGGAGGTTTAGGTTTTGGTATGAAATGGATGATGGGCTGGATGCATGATACTTTACAGTATTTTAAAAAAGAACCTATTTACCGAAAATACCACCAAAACGACATCACGTTCTCCATGACTTATGCCTTTACCGAGAACTTCATGTTGCCCTTGTCACATGATGAAGTGGTGTATGGAAAGCATTCAATTTTGGGGCGTATGACCGGTGATGAATGGCAACGATTTGCCAATCTTCGTTTACTGTATGGCTATATGTTTACCCATCCCGGTACAAAATTGCTGTTTATGGGTAGTGAATTTGGCCAAAGTGGCGAATGGAATTTTGAACAAAGCCTGGAATGGCATTTGCTACAATACGAGTACCACAAAGGAATCAAACAGTGTATCACCGATTTAAATGCTTTATACCGCAATACTCCGGCATTGTATGAAAAACAATTTTCCGCCGAGGGATTTGAGTGGATTAATTATAGCGATAACGAAAATTCAGTCTTGGCCTACATCCGCAAAGGAACAAAAGAAAAAGAGTTCGTCATTATCGTTTGTAATATGACCCCGGTTGTGCATGAGCAGTACCGTATTGGGATTCCGAAAACGGGTAAGTTGAAAGAGCTTTTCAACTCCGATAAATCCGAATACGGAGGAAGCAATGTGGTACATCACCAACCGGTCAAAATAGAAAAACTTCCCTGGAACGGACGTGAATGTTCTGCCGAAATTAAATTACCTCCTTTAGGCATGGTCGTTTTTACACTTTCGTAGTGTCAACATGGAAATAGTCTCAAAAAAAAGTCCGATTCCCCTCGGACTTTTTTGGTCTATTTTAGAAACAGTCAAAAGCTATTCACACCGCAAACGTTGTAGTTAAAAATAAGAATATTAGGGTGTTAATTTATCGCTTTCAACTTTGTAAATTTGGCACTTTTACATTTGCATTCTTATGATTATTAATACCGAACTTGAGTATAAAGGCGATTTATTTCCGTCCACAATAACCTCCTATACTAAAGAAGTTGATTCTATCGATTTCTTTACCGATAACAATGTGATCATGCGCGTTACCGTTTTGCGTGATAGCATGATTCGTTTCCGATTCACGGCCAAAGGGTATTTTAGTAATGATTTCTCCTATGCTATTGACAAAAGTCAGTCTCACGGTTACAATGTGCTCGAGTTGACCGAGTTTGACGATCATTTTAAATTACAAACGAGCAAAGTATATGTCATCGTACAAAAGCAAAGTGCTCGTGTAGGGATTTATGAACTCGACGGCACTCCGATTGTCGAAGATGAGTTGGGTTTTCATTGGGAAGAATCCTATGAATTTGGCGGCAATATCGTTAAAATGAGCAAAATGTCGCCCGAAGGTGAAAGTTTCTATGGATTAGGGGACAAAGCAACCCATTTGAACTTAAAAGGCAAACGCCTCGAAAACTGGGCTACCGACCAATATGCATTTCATAAAGATCAAGAACCTTTATACAAAGTTGTCCCATTTTACATTGGTCTTCGTAATACTAAGGCTTATGGCATTTTCTTTGACAACACCTTCCGTTCCTTTTTTGATTTTAGTCACGAACGAAAAGGGGTTACAAGCTTTTGGGCCGATGGGGGCGAAATGAATTATTATTTCATTTACGGACCCAAAATGAGCGATGTGGTCACTACCTATACCCATTTGACCGGAAAACCAGAATTGCCCCCCCTTTGGACGCTAGGTTATCATCAATGCAAATGGAGTTATTATCCCGAAGCTAAGGTAAAAGAGATTACGTCAAAGTTTCGCGAACTTCAAATTCCCTGTGATGCCATCTATCTCGATATTGATTATATGGAGGGTTTCCGCTGTTTTACATGGAGTAAAGACTACTTTCCAGAACCTAAGCGAATGGTGCAAGAATTGGCCAAAGACGGATTTAAAACAGTAGTTATCATTGATCCCGGGATAAAAATTGATAATGATTATTGGGTGTATAAAGAAGCGCTTGAAAAAGATTATTTCTGTAAACGTGCCGATGGTCCCTATATGAAAGGAAAAGTGTGGCCCGGTGAATGTAATTTTCCCGATTACACCAATCCTGAAGTGCGTGAGTGGTGGGCTGGATTGTTTAAGGAGTTGATTGCCGAAATTGGAGTGAAAGGCGTGTGGAACGATATGAACGAACCCGCAGTCATGGAAGTACCCACCAAAACTTTCCCGCTAGATGTTCGTCACAATTATGATGGCAACAATTGCAGTCACCGCAAAGCCCACAATATCTACGGAACCCAAATGGCTCGGGCAACCTACGAAGGCGTGAAGCGATTTGCTTTCCCCAAGCGTCCGTTTATCATTACCCGGTCAGCATATTCTGGAGCACAACGCTACACTTCTTCTTGGACCGGTGATAATGTGGCTACTTGGGAACATTTATGGATTGCCAATGTACAAATGCAACGTATGTCCATTTCAGGAATGGGCTTTACAGGGAGCGATATCGGAGGATTTGCCGAACAACCCAGTGCGGAATTGTATGCGCGTTGGATTCAATTGGGCGTGTTTCACCCCTTTTGTCGTACCCACTCTTCGGGACACCATGGTGATCAGGAACCTTGGAGTTTTGGGGATGAAGTCATTGAAATTACACGAAAATTTGTCGAACTACGCTACCAATTATTACCGTATCTCTATACCATGTTTTGGCACTATATCAATGACGGAATTCCGATGTTGAAACCCTTGGTGTATTTTGATCAAGAAGATCCCCAAACGCATTACCGAACAGATGAGTTTTTATTTGGAAATCAGATTTTTGTCTGTCCTATTTTAGAACCCAATGCACAAGGACGACGCTTGTATTTACCACAAGGCAACTGGTATAACTATTGGACACAAGAATTAGTTCGTGGAAAACGAGAGTTGTGGGTAAGCACCGATTTTGACCAAATTCCAATCTTTATCAAAGAAGGAGCTATTATTCCTAAATATCCCGTTCAACAATATGTGGGACAAATCGAATGTCCCGAATTGCGTTTGGAGGTATATTTTAAATTAGGGAAAGAAAAATCGTATGTCTTTGAAGATGCACAAGATGGGTATGATTACACCAAAGGACGTTACAGCTACAAAACGTTTAGCCTAAACGGAAAAGAAAACGAACTTTTTATCACACAACATCAAGAGGGGTCTTTTGAAACGCAATATCAAACCATTACCATTCAAGTGATTGGATTGCCATTTGAAGTAAAAGGAATTGAAATTGACAATGAAAAAATCCTTTTTGACAAAGAGGCCATTAATGTAGCTGAAGGAATTGTCATCGACAAGGATTTCACTGAATTGCATATCATTGGAGTGTAAGTTTTGTATTTTTGTGTAAAATTTGGGCCCATGAATTACAAAAAGTTAACCTCTGGATTTGTTGCAATTTTACTCGTTGCAGCGTGTGCTACCAATCCTTTTACAGGAAAAAGCACCATGGCTTTTGTGCCGAATAGTGAAATATTGCCCTCTTCTTTTCAACAGTATAGTCAGTTTTTGTCCGAAAACAAAGTGGTGACCAATACACCAGAAGCCCGTAAAGTAGAGCAAATTGGGACAAAAATTAAAGTGGCCGCCGAACGTTGGTTGCAGGCCAATGGGCATCCCGAATACCTTAAAGATTACCAATGGGAATTCCGTTTGGTAGACAGTAAAGAAGTCAATGCATGGTGTATGCCAGGAGGAAAAATTGTGTTTTATACGGGTATTCTTCCAATCACGCAAACCGACGCAGGCTTGGCAACGGTTATGGGGCATGAAGTGGCTCATGCTTTATGCAACCACGGCCAACAACGGATGAGCGCAGGATTATTACAACAATTGGGAGCCATTGGTGTTGGAGCTGCTGTAGGAAATAAATCGGCAGAAACGCAACAACTCGCCATGACCGCTTACGGAGTTACTACGCAAGTAGGAGGAATGATGCCCTTTAGTCGTAAGCATGAAAGTGAAGCTGATAAAATCGGACTTTTACTGATGGCCATAGCGGGCTACAATCCCGAGGAAGCCATTCCGTTTTGGGAGCGCATGGGTGCTAAGTCGGGAGGACAAGCCCCTCCGGAGTTTTTGAGTACACACCCCTCTGACGCAACCCGTATGGCGCAAATTCGTGAATTGTTACCTGCCGTTAAAACCGAAGCTGCAAAATTCGGAGTTAGCTTTAAATAAATCATTTTATTCTTCTATATTTGAAGTCATCGCAGTGGTTGTGATGACTTTTTTAATTGTATTCATTCGTTATGTCAAATCTTCCTAAAGGCCACCCTAAGTTGTTGAACGCATGGGCATTCTATGATTGGGCCAACTCGGTGTATAGCTTAGTCATTGCTTCTGCCATTTTTCCAATTTATTACGAGCAAATCTTTGAATTGGCCAACCAAAAAAATGCACTATTTCTAGGATATGAAATTAAAGCCACCGCAATGATATCTTTCGTTACGGCTTTTGCCTTTATTTGGGTGGCTATTTGTTCGCCTTTTTTGTCAGGAATTGCAGACTACTTGGGAAACAAGAAGTCTTTTTTACGCTTTTTCTGCTACATGGGCGGGTTGTCCTGTATTGGATTGTATTGGTTTGATATCGAGAATCTAACCCTTGGATATGTCTTTTATTTCTTTGGACTCATCGGATTCTGGGCGAGTTTAGTATTTTACAATTCGTACCTGCCCGATATTGCATTTCCTGAACAACAAGACAGGGTAAGTGCACGCGGATTTTCAATGGGCTACATTGGGAGTACGATATTACTCATTGTCAATTTGGCCATGGTGATGTCGGTAGAAGGGATGGAGAAAATCGCCATGATGAAATACTCGTTTATAATGGTGGGTGTT
Source organism: Flavobacterium sp. (assembly GCF_027533505.1). Classification (GTDB taxonomy): domain Bacteria; phylum Bacteroidota; class Bacteroidia; order Flavobacteriales; family Flavobacteriaceae; genus Flavobacterium. The sequence continues at coordinate 10,165 of NZ_JAPZUB010000060.1, forward strand.
TGGTGGATTGGATTTAGTCATATAACCTACTATTATTTACCCAAAGGCAACCGTACGAATGTACCGCTAACAAAAGATTTTATTTTTAAAGGCTTTCACGAGTTGAAACAGGTATGGAAGCAAATGCAACAAAACCTACCCTTGAAACGTTATTTGAACAGTTATTTTGTGTTTATCATGGCGGTTCAAACCGTGATGCTAGTCGCTACGTATTTCGGAGCTACCGAAGTGCAGTGGGAAAATCCAAGCCAAAAAACAACGGGATTAATCATCAGTATTTTATTGATTCAATTGGTAGCTGTCTTGGGCGCTTTTCTCACTTCGAGGGCTTCTGAGAAGTACGGCAACATTAGCACCTTGATTTTTCTCTGTGCTTTTTGGGCAGTGCTTTGTTGCTTTGCCTATTTTATAACCTTACCCATTCATTTCTATGCTACAGCTGGATTTGTAGGTTTGGTTATGGGCGGTATTCAATCACTGGCCCGGTCAACGTATTCAAAATTATTGCCCGAAACCGACGATACGGCTTCGTTTTTTAGTTTTTATGATGTCACCGAAAAAGTAGGGATTGTTATCGGAATGACCCTCTATGGCATTATCGATCAAATTACGGGCTCCATGCGCAATGCTATCGTTTTTCTTGGACTATTTTTTGTAGTAGGTTTGATTCTATTGCTTCGCGTACCTAAAAATGTAAATCTGAAAAACTAATTTTATATATTTGAAAAAATTTTAACAACAATGAAAAAAATAAGTTTCCTAGCCTTAGCTGTATTTGCATTATCTTTTTACTCTTGTGATGTTGAGCCCGTGGATCCTGCGGCTTTAGCTAATGCAGCTAACAATCCCGGTGGAGGCGGTAGTGGGGGTAATGGAGGTGGAAACGGCGGTGGAAGTGGAAGTGCGATCACGGGTACATATATTTTAACAGCCTTTAATACTAGTGTGCCAACGGATCTTAACAACGACGGAACGGCATCTATTAATCAAATGTCTGAAACCAATTGCTTTAATAATTCTCTTTTGACATTAAATACTAATGGAACTTTTACAGCGGATACCAAAGGGATTGAAATTGATTTAAATACGACCCAATTAGCTTGTTTTGAAGATCCGGATATCAATGGAAATTGGACTATACAAGGAAATACTTTAAGGTTGTCTTATACAGAGGGTGGCGTTCCTAATATAGATGAATTTACTGTTGTTGGAAATACTTTGGTTATGGTTATTGAAGATGGATCAATTGTAGGATCCACTGGAGGTAATCCTATCTATTTGAATTCCGATATTACCTTTATTTATACAAAACAATAATTTAACCATATTTAGTTTACAAACCGCCACTTTGGCGGTTTTTTGTTTTATGGCATAAATGTTGACCTTTTTCTGATGAAAACATCGATGAATAGCAAAAAGCCTTTATTTAATGGGTTTTTCTAGGTTATATGTCGATTTTTTGTTGGGTTTTGCCACAGCATCTCCTACCTTTGTTTACGGAATTGTTAATATTTAAATGTCATTTTGACAAAAAGCCATTATGTCGAATCAAAAACTTATCTCTTTTGACAGTTTGTCCTTGCAGGACTTCAACGCCGATGCGGAAATGATTCCGCTTATGACTCCCGAAGATGAGGAGGAAATGGCCAATGAGGACTTGCCCAAGACGCTCCCTATACTTCCTTTGCGCAATACGGTTCTTTTCCCGGGGGTTGTTATCCCAATCACAGCCGGTCGTGATAAGTCCATTAAACTGATCAATGATGCCAATGCAGGCGACAAAATCATTGGCGTTGTGGCGCAAAAGAATGAAGAAATCGAAGATCCTTCAATAAATGATATCTATCCTATTGGAACTGTTGCACGTATTTTACGCGTACTTAAAATGCCCGATGGGAATGTAACAGTTATTCTTCAAGGGAAAAAGCGTTTTGAAATCGATGCCATGATTTCAGAACGACCCTATTTTAAAGCCGACATCAAAGAAGTTCCTGAGAAACGCCCAGGTGTTTACGATACTGAATTCAATGCCATCATCGATTCAATGCGTGAATTGGCCATCGAAATTATCAAGGAAAGTCCGAATATTCCCACCGAAGCAACCTTTGCCATCAAGAATATTGAAAGCCAATCGTTTCTCATCAATTTTATTTCTTCCAACATGAATTTGTCGGTTCAAGAGAAGCAAAATTTGTTGGAAATGAACGTTTTGAAAGAACGTGCGCTGGAAACGTTGAAGTATATGAATGTTGAGTTGCAAAAGCTAGAACTCAAAAACGACATTCAAACCAAAGTTCGAATCGACCTTGACCAACAACAACGAGAGTATTTCTTGCACCAACAAATGAAAACCATTCAGGAAGAATTGGGTGGGGTGACGTATGAGCAAGAATTTGAAGAAATGCGGCAACGTGCCAAAGCCAAAAAATGGGACGAGAAAACGGCTAAAAATTTTGAAAAAGAGTTTTCGAAATTCCAACGTATGAATCCGCAATCCCCTGATTTTGGGATTCAACGCAATTATTTGGAATTGATTCTTGATTTACCTTGGGAGCATTTTTCCAAAGATAAATTTGATTTAAAAAATGCCCAAAAAATACTAGACCGCGATCATTTTGGATTGGAGGATGTTAAAAAACGAATTATTGAACACTTGGCCGTTTTGAAGCTTCGAAACGATATGAAATCACCGATTTTGTGTTTAACCGGACCTCCAGGGGTAGGGAAGACGTCGATTGGTCGATCCATTGCAGAAGCACTTGGGCGCGAGTACGTTCGTATTTCACTCGGAGGTTTGCGCGATGAAGCTGAAATTCGGGGGCATCGTAAAACTTATATTGGAGCGATGCCGGGTCGTATTATTCAAAACATCAAGAAAGCAGGAACATCTAATCCCGTTTTTATTTTAGATGAAATCGATAAACTCTCCATAAGCCACAACGGCGATCCTTCGTCAGCTTTATTAGAGGTTTTAGATCCCGAGCAGAATAATTCGTTCTATGACAATTTCCTCGAAATGGGTTACGATTTGTCGAAAGTGATGTTTATTGCTACTTCCAATACAATGTCGACCATACAACCTGCCTTACGTGACCGTATGGAAGTGATTCAAATGTCGGGCTACACGATTGAAGAAAAAGTCGAAATTGCACGTCAACATTTGGTTCCCAAACAGTTAAAAGAGCATGGGTTAACATCAAAGGATTTAACAATTGGGAAACGACAGTTAGAAAAAATCGTAGAAGGCTACACCCGTGAGTCAGGTGTGCGCGGATTAGAACAAAAAATCGCTCAAGTTATACGCAATGCTGCCAAATCTATTGCGCTAGAAGAAGCCTATAATGTGAAATTGACCGATGAAGATGTAGTGACGATTTTAGGGGCTCCCAAATTGGAACGCGATAAAGCGGAAGGTAATGAGGTGGCTGGCGTTGTAACCGGCTTGGCTTGGACTTCGGTGGGAGGCGATATTTTATTCATTGAATCATCGATTTCGAAAGGGAAAGGGAGTCTAACTTTGACCGGAAACTTGGGGAATGTAATGAAAGAATCAGCGACTATTGCGTTAGAATATATCAAAGCCAATGCCGAGTTATTTGGTTTGGATCAAGATGTTATTGGCAAGTACAACATTCACCTCCATGTACCCGAAGGGGCCACACCGAAAGATGGACCCAGTGCCGGTATCGCAATGTTGACCTCTATTGTTTCATTGCTTACCCAGCGAAAAGTCAAGAAAAGTTTGGCCATGACCGGTGAGATTACGCTGCGTGGGAAAGTTTTACCCGTTGGTGGCATTAAAGAAAAAATCTTGGCAGCCAAAAGAGCCAATATTAAAGAGATTATTTTATGTCACGAAAATGAAAGTGACATCAATGAAATCAATACCGAATACCTAAAAGGGTTGACTTTTCATTATGTAAAAGAGATGCAAGAAGTCATTACTTTGGCGCTGACGACTCAAAAAGTAAAAAATGCCAAAGCGATCGCTTAATCAATCCCTTTTTTAACAAAATAGCGCTGGGAAATCCTGGCGCTTTTTTTTGGCGTGATTTTCTGAGTCCCGTTAAAAATAATATCTTCGCATTTCCGTTATACCCTGAGTGTTGTTCAAAACTATGACCCCTAAACTGCAACTTTTATGTGTGCTGCTTTGTACCTCCCTTGGATGGAGTCAAGTGGGCGGTCGTTCGGTATATCAGTTTCTTAATTTAGTGACCTCACCGCGACAAGCAGCTTTGGGCGGAAAGGTGATTACCCTTTATGATTCCGATGTTAATCAAGCGTTATTCAATCCAGCCACGATCAATCCAGAAATGGACAATCATTTGGCGGTAAATTATGGCAGTCTTTTTGGTGAAGTGACGTATGGTACAGCCGCGTATGCTTATACGTATGACCGTCATATTCAAACATTTCACGCTGGGGTAAACTATGTCAACTACGGTTCTTTTGAAGGGTATGACGAATTCGGGACACCCACCAATACGTTTACAGGAAGTGAAATGGCACTCTCTTTAGGGTATGCGTACAATATTCCTTTTACGAGTATTTATTTGGGAGCCAATGCCAAACTTATTTCTTCAACGTTAGAATCGTACAGCTCGTTTGGAGCTGCAGCCGATTTTGGATTTTTGTTTATCGACGAACGCAACGATGTCAATTGGGCGCTTTCGGTTCGAAATGTGGGTACCCAAATCACCACTTTTGCCGGAACCCGAGAGCGATTGCCTTTGGAAGTGCTTATTGGTGTTTCGCAAGAATTGGATAATGTACCCATTCGTTGGCATTTAACATTAGAAAATTTACAGCAATGGAATGTGGCCTTTTCCAATCCTAATCGAGCCGTAGGCACTATTGATGGAGGTTCAAATGAAGAAAAAGTTGGTTTTATCAACAACGCCCTCCGCCATGTGATTTTTGGAGTTGAATTGTTTCCTCGAAAAAGTGTTAATTTGCGATTGGGATATAATTTCCGTCGCGCCGAAGAATTACGCATTGTAGATCAACGAAATTTTTCGGGAATTTCAGCCGGATTTGGGTTAAAAATGGGACGATTAAAATTTAATTATTCCTACTCAAGGTATACCCTGGCAGCCAATACAAGTTTGTTCGGGTTGACCATAAACCTGCAAGATGATTATTAAAATTTTAGTTTATTGAAAAAAATTACCATTGCCATCGACGGATTTTCCTCTACTGGGAAAAGTACTTTAGCCAAACAATTGGCACAACAATTAGGCTATATTTATGTAGATACAGGAGCCATGTACCGGGCCGTTACCTTGTACGCCATGCAACACGGATTCGTTTCCCCCAATCATTTAGATGCTGAAGGTGTAACCGCTAATCTTGATAAAATTACCTTACATTTTGTATTTAATTCCGAGTTGGGATATGGTGAAATGTACCTCAATGGGGTCAATGTTGAACGCGAAATCCGCACCTTAGAGGTTTCGTCATTAGTAAGTAAAGTCGCTGAAATTTCATCCGTTCGCGCTAAGTTGGTCGAACAGCAACAGGCCATGGGAAAAGAAAAAGGCGTGGTGATGGATGGCCGCGACATTGGAACCGTGGTATTTCCCGATGCGGCATTGAAAATATATATGACAGCCAGTCCAGCAACGAGGGCACAACGGCGTTTTGCAGAGTTACAGGCCAAAGGCGATTCGGTAACGTATGAAGAGGTTTTGCAAAACGTTAACCAACGCGATTATATCGATACCCATCGGGCCGATTCTCCCTTGGTAAAGGCAGACGATGCGATTGAATTGGATAATTCTAACCTAGGACGGGAAGAACAACTACAACTCGTGTTGGAATGGGTTGCAGCCAAAACGAAATCGATGTAAATCTTTGTGAATCTCATTAATTCTTGTAGCTTTACGAGCTTGATTAACCAAAACGAATAACGATGATGAGTGTAAAAAATAGACTGGTTTTCATGAACTTCATGCAGTTTTTTGTATGGGGAGCATGGTTAATAACGATAGCTAATTATTGGTTTGGAACACGCCAATGGGATGGCACCCAATTTGGTTTAGTGTTCGGAACTATGGGAATTGCGTCCCTGTATATGCCCACTTTAACGGGTATTATTGCCGATCGTTTTGTAAATGCCGAACGGCTGTATGGTGTTTTGCATTTGTTGTACGCTGCCGTTTTATTTTATTTGCCACAAGTAAATGACCCATCAACGTTCATTTATGTGATGTTATTGGCCATGAGCTTTTACATGCCTACCATTGCGTTATCCAACTCTATTTCATACACCGCATTAAAAAACAGCCCCCATAGCGATGTGGTGAAAGATTTTCCTCCCATTCGCGTGTGGGGGACGATTGGTTTTATTGCGGCTATGTGGCTTACAAATCTAACCGATAGTAAAGCTACTGAATACCAGTTTTATATCGCAGGAATTGGTGCCATTGTTTTAGGATTGTATTCTTTTTCTCTCCCCAAATGTCCACCCCAACATGCACAGAGCGAAAAAAAATCGTTGGGATTAGAATCGTTCAAACTCTTCGGAAATTACAAAATGGCGTTGTTTTTTATTTTTTCCATGTTTTTAGGAGGAGCTTTGCAACTAACCAATGCCTATGGCGATGTTTTTTTGGATGAATTTAAAAATTTTCCAAAATATGCGGATTCATTCGTAGTTGAATATTCAACGATTATTATGTCTATTTCACAAATATCAGAGACGCTTTTCATCTTAGCGATTCCTTTTTTCTTGAAACGATTTGGTATAAAGCAAGTCATGTTAATATCCATGTTGGCTTGGGTTTTGCGTTTTGGACTTTTTGCTTACGGAAATCCTATCGATGGATTGTGGATGATTGTATTGTCTTGTATTGTGTATGGAATGGCTTTTGATTTTTTCAATATTTCAGGGTCATTATTCGTAGAAACTTCAACATCAGCCAAAATACGTTCTTCAGCGCAAGGGTTGTTTATGATGATGACCAATGGGTTTGGTGCAGTATTAGGAAGTTTTACCTCAGGATGGCTCATAGAAAAATATTTTACGTTTCAATTTACTAAAGTTTCTGATTTAGCAAATTATTTACAGACTGAAGCTTCTAACCCGTTACTACAAAAATTTGTATCTGAAAAGAAAGTACAACTATTAAGTGATGGCTCTTTGTCTAAATTAATTGCAGTACGCGACTGGCACAACATTTGGCTCGCTTTTGCAGCCTATTCGCTTGTTATTGCAATTTTATTTGCTGTATTCTTCAAGCACAAACACAATCCAGAAGAAGTAGCGCAGGTAAGTCATTAATTAAAAGTAGATAACCCTTTCTTCGGAGAGGGTTTTTTGTAGCTAAGAGCTTAATTTTCTGTTTGAAATGTTTTGAGGTTAAGAATAAAAACGTACTTTTGCACACCTTTTGGCGAAGAAGAGTTTCCAATTGGTATTGAATCATTTACGTAAAACACTGTTGTGTATTTTACTCGCTCATGAAACTCGAAAAGCACAACATACAAATAGAATCATCAGCATGGCTGAATTAAACAAAGATCAAGTAGCGTTTTTAAATGAATTTAACTGGCATAACTATGCCGAGGGAATCGACGCAGTAGACGAAAACAATTTAAGAGAGTTTGAAGACTTAGTTGCTAAAACTTTTATTTCAACCGATAACGAAGAAGTGGTTGAAGGTGTGGTTGTACGTATTACTGACCGTGACGCTATCGTTGATATTAATGCAAAATCGGAAGGGGTTATTTCTTTAAACGAATTCCGTTACAATCCAAACTTAAAAGTTGGAGACAAAGTAGAAGTATTAATTGATGTTCGTGAAGACAAAACAGGACAATTGGTGCTTTCTCACCGTAAAGCAAGAACAATCAAATCTTGGGATCGCGTTATTGCAGCTCACGAAACTGGAGAAATCGTTAACGGTTTTGTGAAATGTAGAACTAAAGGAGGTATGATCGTTGACGTATTCGGAATCGAAGCGTTCTTACCCGGTTCTCAAATCGACGTGAAACCAATCCGTGATTACGATGTATACGTTAACAAAATGATGGAATTCAAAGTGGTAAAAATTAACCACGAATTCAAAAATGTTGTAGTATCACACAAAGCATTGATCGAAGCCGATATCGAAGTACAGAAAAAAGAAATCATTGGTCAACTAGAAAAAGGTCAAGTACTAGAAGGTGTAGTTAAAAACATCACTTCTTATGGTGTTTTCATCGATTTAGGAGGTGTTGACGGATTAATCCATATCACTGACTTGTCTTGGTCTCGTATCAACCACCCAAGCGAAGTCTTGGAATTAGATCAAAAATTGAATGTGGTTATTTTAGACTTTGATGACGAAAAAACGCGTATCCAATTAGGTTTAAAACAATTACACGCCCACCCATGGGATGCTTTAGGTTCTGAATTGTCTGTAGGCGATAAAGTGAAAGGTAAAGTAGTGGTTATCGCTGACTACGGTGCTTTCATTGAAGTAGCTGAAGGTGTTGAAGGGTTAATCCACGTTTCTGAAATGTCTTGGTCAACACACTTACGTTCGGCTCAAGATTTCGTAAAAGTAGGGGATGAGGTAGAAGCTGTTATCTTAACCTTAGACCGCGATGAGCGTAAAATGTCGTTAGGTATCAAACAATTGTCTCAAGATCCTTGGACAGACATTACTTCAAAATACCCTGTGGGTTCTAAACATACAGGTATCGTTCGTAACTTTACTAACTTCGGTATCTTCGTTGAATTAGAAGAAGGAATCGACGGGTTAGTATACATCTCTGATTTGTCTTGGACGAAAAAAATCAAACACCCATCGGAGTTTGTGAACGTAGGTGATAAATTGGATGTTGTTGTGTTAGAATTGGACGTAGAGGGTAGAAAACTTTCGTTAGGTCACAAGCAAACCACAGAAAACCCATGGGATAAGCACGAAGCGGCTTACGGTGTAGGTACAGTTCACAGTGGAACTATTGCTGAAATCGTTGACAAAGGGGCTACCGTTGATTTCGGAGATGATGTAGTTGCCTTCATTCCTGCTCGTCACTTGGAAAAAGAAGACGGTAAGAAATTGAAAAAAGGGGAGTCTGCTGAATTTAAAGTGATTGAGTTCAATAAAGAATTCAAACGTGTAGTGGCTTCTCATACCGCTATCTTCAGAGAAGAAGAAGAGAAAAACGTGAAAGCTGTTGAATCGGCTTCATCGAATAATGCTCCTGCTTCAACTTTAGGAGATAACAATGACATCTTAGCGGAATTAAAAGCTAAAATGGAAAAAGGTGAAAAATAATCACTAGTTGATTAACACATACTATAAATCCCGGACTTAGGTTCGGGATTTTTTTTATTCCCCAAAAAACCAATCTTGCATTCACGTCGTATATGCCTTTACAAACATGATATTAATTCTAAAAAAAAAGTTATGAAAACAAAGAATCAATGGGTACAATTCGTTTTAGCCGGATTATTAGTAACAGGTGTGTCTTTTGCGCAAAGTGAAAAAACAGTCAATGTAGGAGGAGCTCCTATGTATCCCTCCAAAAACATTGTTCAAAATGCGATCAACTCAAAAGACCATACCACCTTAGTGGCTGCCGTAAAAGCCGCCGGTTTGGTCGATGTATTGCAAAGTGCTGGACCCTTCACGGTGTTTGCACCCACTAATGCAGCTTTTGATAAATTGCCCGCAGGAACGGTAGAATATCTTTTGAAGCCTGAAAATTTAGAAAAACTGCAAACCGTATTGAAGTTTCATGTTGTCGCAGGAAAATTTTCTGCACAAGATTTAATGGAAATGGTGAAAAAAGGAAAAGGAAAGACGACGTTGAAAACAGTGGCCGGTGGCGAATTAACCGTCACGCAAAAAGGCAATTCACTCTTGGTGAGTGACCGAAATGGAAACGTAGCTACCGTTACTATTGGCAATGTTTTCCAATCTAACGGTGTCATTCATGTGATAGATACCGTAGTGTTACCGTAACTAGTTAATTTTGTTTTGTTAGGTTTAAAATGAAAAGACCGATTCGGAAATGAATCGGTCTTTTTTAGTTTTCTTTAAAGGGACGGTTCCAAATTTCGCTATTGAAGTTTTTGCCCATCATGAAAAAGTAATAAGCAACCGTAGCAACAATCGATTTGAAGGCAAACAAGAATACAATGAATGGCGCCCATAGTAACGTTGTGCCTAATTTGTTAAGGGGCATTACCCAAGTGAATAAGGCGCTCAATACCAAACTAAATATCATAAAGTTAACGGCATTTTTTATCGGCCAATATCTCCACTTTCGCCAAGGTGACACGTCATTTCCCCATTGGTGAATCAGATAGTAATAATCATTACCCAAAGGCGCAAACAACAGTGGATCGTCATAATTTTTTAGACTAAAGGTCTTGGAAGGCGCCGCAATTTTCAATCCTTGTAACGAAACGTGATGAGTTTTTTCTAAATCTTGAATTGCATCAATTGCTTCAATCGGAAAATCTTGTTTAAATAATGATATATCCAAAAAGCGAAGACGATAGTCAACACATAACTTTTTAATGTGTGATTCATGATAGATACGTTGTGTGTCCAACAAATCAAAAGTGAATGCATTGGACATGGAAACAGGCGAATCTATCGCAGCAGCACACGCTTTAGAATCGGCTAACGTACTCGTTATGCTCGATTTGTGAAACGATTCAACGAATGATTCAGAAGAAGTAACCTTGTTGCGGACTTGCTGTAATTCCACCGCTAACGATCTTTTTTCAAGCAATCTCATGGTGAAGAGGTAAAAGTTTGACAATTACGAATTTAAAAGAAATTATAAACGTACAACGATGAACTTTCGTTAATATTTTACCTAAAAAAAGCCATCAATTACGATGGCTTACTTTTGTATTCAATGCGATTTTACTTATCGTAGTTGGGCTCCCACCTCATTTTCAAAAACGGATTGTAACTTGCCCATGATTTTATCAATCTGCGTGTCGGTAAGCGTTTTGGTCGTGTCTTGAAGTATAAAGCTCAAGGCATATGATTTTTTGCCTTCCGGTAAATTTTTGCCTTCATATACATCAAACAAGCGTATTTGTTTTAGCAACCCTTTTTCTGTTTGTCGTGCCAGCTTATACAAACGTTCAAAAGCAACACTTTGATCTACCAACAAGGCTAGGTCACGACGAACCTCAGGATACTTAGGGATGTCTTGAAATTTGATTTTGTTGGAAATCATTTTGATGATCAAGTCCCAATTAAAATCAGCATAAAAAACATCTTGTTTTATATCAAAATGCTTGATAATATGATTTTTAACTACGCCAAGTTCAACCAATACATCATTGCCATACCCTAAGGAGATTCCTTCCGAAAACACATCGTTGTGCACAGGTTTGTCCTCAATTTTAGCGTATCCTAATCGATCAAAAAGGGCAAGGATCACCCCTTTAAAAACAAAGAAATCGGTAGGACGTTGGGGTTCATTCCAACTTTCAGCGGTGCGATTACCCGTCATGAAAACGGTTAAATGTTTTTTCTCCTGATAGCCCGATAACAATTTGTGGTAGGTTTTCCCGAACTCAAACAATTTTAAATCCGCATTCTTACGGTTGATGTTATACGACAACGCTTCCAAGCCCGAAAACAACATTGACTGGCGTAAGGTTGCCAAATCGTTACTCAACGGATTCAACATTGCCACATTGTATTCCTCTTTCAATTGGGGCGATAACTTTACATAGTCGCCCGTTGTTAGCGAATTGGCCATCATTTCATGAAACCCTAACGCATTCAACTGTTGCGCCACGATATTCTGTAATTTATAATCTTCTGTGCGAGGCGAATTGGCAACTGTAGCATTGATTTTCTTGGTAAAATTGACATTATTATACCCGTATACCCGTAGAATTTCTTCAATCACATCAATCTCGCGTTGCACATCCACCCGATAAGCCGGAATAATTAATCCTAATCCTGCATCGGTAATGCTATTCACTTTAATGTCTAAAGAGGCCAAAATCTTTTTAATGGTTTCTTTGGGGATCTCTTGACCAATTAATTTAAAGGCTTTGTCAAAATTCAAGAATACTGAAAAATCTTCAACTTTTTTAGGGTATAAGTCTACCACATCCGAAGTCATTTCCCCTCCCGCCACTTCCATAATCAACATGGAAGCTCTTTTTAAGGCATATTCGGTGATATTAGGGTCAATTCCGCGCTCAAAACGAAACGAAGCATCGGTACTCAATCCATGGCGCTTGGCCGTTTTACGAATCGTTACAGGATTGAAATAGGCGCTTTCTAAGAAAATAGAAGTAGTTGTTTCAGTCACTCCCGATGACTTGCCTCCGAAAACTCCAGCCATACACAACGGACCATTTTCATCACAAATCATTAAGTCATCTTCATGCAATTCCCGTTCAGTATCATCTAAAGTAACAAATTTAGTTCCCTTAGCTACCGTTTTCACTGTGATTTTCCCGTTGATTTTTGCGGCATCAAAGGCGTGTAAGGGTTGGCCCAATTCGTGTAAAATATAATTGGTGACATCCACTATGTTATTTTTCGGGGTAAGTCCAATCGCTTTTAAACGGTTTTGCAACCATTCGGGAGAGGCTTTTACTTTAATCCCCGAGATTGTTACGCCGCAATAGCGTGGACACAATTTAGAATCGACAACATCAACAGGAATCTTTAACGTACGTTTATCCACTTTAAATGCAGATACCGAAGGCGTAATCAACTCAATATTCTTATTGCGAAGTAACAAACCGGCCCGTAAGTCTCTGGCAACCCCCATATGCGACATCGCATCGGCACGGTTGGGTGTTAATCCAATTTCAAAGACTTCATCGTTTTCAATTTTTAATACTTCGGCAAGGGGAGTCCCTGGTTTTAACTTGGCATCCAAAATCATAATACCTTCATGATTGGTTCCTAAGCCCAATTCGTCCTCAGCACAAATCATACCGTGACTTTCTTGGCCACGAATCTTTCCTTTTTTGATTTCAAATTCGTTCCCCGAAGCATCAAAAAGCAGTGTGCCTATGGTGGCTACAGGAACTTTTTGCCCCGCTGCAACATTAGGAGCCCCGCAAACTATTTGTACGGGTGGATTGCCATCCCCTAAGTCAACAGTAGTTATTTTTAATCGATCGGCGTCAGGGTGTTTTTCGCATGTTTTGACTTCACCTACAACAACTCCTACTAAGCCGCCTTTTACCGATTGGTATTTTTCAACTACTTCTACTTCCAGTCCCAAGTCAGTCAATAAAGCCGCTGTTTCTTCTGAAGGTAAATCTATTTTTAAAAATTGCTTGAGCCAATTATAGGAAATTCGCATAATGGTATTGATTTTGACGGGGGCAAAGATAGCGATATCGGGCGGGATAGTAAAAATTATTTTGTTCTCGTAAACTAAAATAAAGGCTTGTGAAAATGATAAAAAATTATGTTTAAATAAATTGATTTTACATATTTTTTTAGTTAAAAATAGAATGAAATCAATTTTGTGCTATACTTTGATGAAAAAATGCTATTCGTCAATGGAGTGAGATTCTAATTTTGAACATGTAAATTATAAACAGTTCAACAATGAGTAATCAAATAGAAAGACCAACACTTAAAGTCAAATATGACAATTACATAAACGGAAAATGGACCGCGCCTTCAACGGGACAATACTTTGATGTCATTTCACCGGTAGATGGAAAAGTAATGGCCAAAGCAGCCCATTCGGCAAAAATGGATATTGAAAATGCGGTCAATGCAGCCCATACAGCCTTTGAAGCATGGAGTCAAACTTCAAAAACAACACGCAGTATACTCTTAAATAAAATTGCGGATCGCATTGAAGCCAATCTTACGCACCTTGCTGCCGTAGAAACGCTCGATAATGGTAAAGCTATCCGAGAGACGATGGCAGCCGACCTTCCTTTGGCCATCGATCATTTTCGCTACTTTGCAAGCGTTATCCGTGCCGAAGAAGGATCAATCAGTGAGTTGGACAAAGATACCGTTTCTATTATAGTACACGAACCCATTGGTGTAGTGGCCCAAATTATTCCTTGGAATTTCCCAATTTTAATGGCCGTGTGGAAATTGGCTCCCGCTTTGGCCGCAGGGAATTGTGTTGTGTTGAAGCCGGCCGAAAGTACCCCTATATCCATCATGGTACTTATGGAACTGATTGAAGATTTGGTGCCTGCGGGTGTTATTAATATCGTAAACGGATTTGGCGCTGAATTGGGACGAACGCTTGTAACCAATCCTAAGGTTGCCAAAGCAGCTTTTACAGGCTCTACGGCTACAGGACGCATGGTAATGCAATATGCAACCGAAAATATCATTCCTGTTACCCTTGAGTTAGGTGGCAAGTCACCTAATATATTCTTTCCCTCTGTCATGGAAGCCGACGATGAGTTTTTTGATAAAGCTTTGGAAGGTGTGGTTTTATTTTGCTTGAACCAAGGCGAAGTGTGTACGTGTCCCTCCCGATTATTGGTACACGAATCAATTTATGATAAGTTTATGCAACGGGTGCTAGAACGTGTAGCGGCTGTAAAATTAGGAAATCCCTTTGATCCGACGGTGATGATGGGCGCACAAGCCTCTCAAATTCAAAAAGATAAAATATTATCTTACATTCAACTCGGGAAAGAAGAAGGAGCCGAATTGTTATGTGGTGGTGAAGTTAGCCATTTAGGCGGTGATTTAGAAGGCGGTTACTACATTCAACCAACAGTATTTAAAGGCCACAATAAAATGCGCATTTTCCAAGAGGAAATCTTCGGTCCTGTATTGGCAGTGACAACTTTCAAAACCACCGAAGAAGCCATCGAAATCGCCAACGATACCATGTATGGTTTAGGTGCCGGAGTTTGGACACGGGATGCACACGAATTGTATCAGGTGCCTCGTGCGATAAAAGCAGGACGAGTTTGGGTTAATTAATACCATGCCTATCCCGCAGGTGCTCCATTCGGTGGCTATAAACAATCGGGTATCGGTCGTGAAAACCATAAAATGATGTTGGATCATTACCGTCAAGCCAAAAATATGTTGATTTCCTACGATAAAAATAAATTAGGATTCTTTTAATCATACGCTTAATCCAACCAAACCGCAAACGGCTTCGGACTGATTTGCGGTTTTTTTATAAAAAATATTTGTATGTTAACACGTTTAGCGGTTACGCCCGAAGCACTGGAGGTAATCACCTTATTGGAAGAAAAATTTGGCCCTTTAATGTTTTACCAAGCGGGAGGATGTTGTGAAGGAACACAACCCCAATGTTTTGAGCAAGGCGGGTTTATGCTGCGTTCAGGTGATGTTTGTATTGGACAAATTAAAGGATACGATTTTTGGCTCGATAAAGATTTATTTGAATATTGGAAACATATGCATTTTACACTCGATGTTACCGAAGGTCATGGGCCAGGGGGATTTTCCTTGGAGACACCGTACGGCAAAACCTTTCAAGTGAAATACAGACTTTTCGAACCGGAAGAATTAATACAATTAGAACCCGTTCGCTATAAATCGTACGACTAGTGCATTGTAAAATTCATCAATTGGTATTGCTTCGGTGTTACGCCTTCGTATTTTTTAAATAATCGAATGAAGTAGTTGCAATCTTCAAATCCCGTGGCATAGGACACTTCGTTGATGTTAATTTTTGGATTGCTCAACAATTTTTTGGCGTATTTGATTTTTTCGTTCAAAATAAATTCGATCGGACTCATGCCAAGCTCCCTTTTAAAATAACGATAGAAACTCGTTGGACTCATGCAGGCCTTATCGCTGAGGTCTTTGAGATTAATGGTTTGATGGATGTTTGATTTTATACATTCAATCACTGGGGCAATAGGACTCGAAATATTGATGTATTGATCTTCTTCATACCGTTTTGTCGTTTGTGTTTGAATTATACGAATGATTAATTCTTGTAAGGTTAAGTCCGCAATAGCATCTTTGGTTAACGAATCGCCCATACATTCTTTAATGAGTTTGTTGATCGTACCCGCTAATTCTACATTATTGTAGAAAAAATAATTTTCATGGTCCAATTTCCAAAGATTGTTTCGTCCTTCTTTGGGATATTTTTCGTTTAAAAAATCAAGCGTACTTTGAATGATTGTATGATCAATGGCGAGTGCAATACATTGGGTCGGATTCGTTCTTGATGCTTCTGGAAAATCGATTTTCATTTCGGCATTACCCGGAACGATGACCGTTTCACCCGGGAGGTAATCAAAACTTGGGTCCTCAAAAAGATGCATAACTTTTTTACCTCGAAGCATGCTGGTCACAACCAAATCATTAAACTTCAATGGAACTAATTCCGATTTTTGATAGGTTTCAAAAATATTAAGCTCACAATGATCTAACGAAAAAATTGTGCGGTTTTCAACCAGCGTTTTTAACGACTTTTCATGCGTTAGTTCTGGTTTATCGATTAGGGTTTTGACCGGCATACGAAGGTTTTTGTCAAACCAAAGTACAAATTAATAAGTCTGAATCGAATAAATGCTAGAAAAAAAGTGCTGATTTAGTATAGCTACAAAAGCTCCTCGATATGTTTTTTGATGCTACTAGCTATTTTTTTTGTAGGCAAATCATTCATATCCATGCCAAAAGGATCCTCGATTTCTTCCGCTATAAGTTCCAAGCTCGCAAGGACATAGAAAATAAAAATCACCACAGGAATCGTATAATAGCCTAAACTGAAAACATAGCCAAAGGGTAAGGTCATGATGTAAATGAAAATGAATTTTTTGATAAAGGCACTATACGAATAGGGGATAGGTGTGTTTTTTATTCGTTCACAAGCACCACAAACCTCAGTAAATACTTGTAGGTCGGCGTTTAAAATAAGTAACTGTTCTCCCGATATTTTACCTGAATCATGTAAAGTCAACAGTTTTTGATAAAGCACTTTAGCCAATTGATTGGGGCTGTGTTTTTGATGGTCTATGGCCAAAGTTAGGTCGTCAAACAAGGTCAGCGACATTTCTTCATCGGACAAATGCCTTTGAAGAACCTCAGCATAGGCAGGAATCATTTTCTTGAAAAAAGCAGTATCCCGTTCTTCTTTGAGTATAGCACTCAATTTTAAGGCCAAATTACGGCTACTGTTTACTAAACTTCCCCATAACTTTCGTCCTTCCCACCAACGATCATAAGCGGTATTGGTTCGGTAAGCTAATAGTAACGATATTACAAATCCCACCATGCTGTGCATTAAAGGAATATTTTTCACATGACTATTTTCTGATAACTTCCAAACTGTGAGTTCCAAATAGCAAATGCCAGCTGTATACAGTCCAATTAATACCATCATCGGTAGCAGTTTACGAAAGGTATCCGATTTGTGAAGTTGAAATATAAAACTAAACCAAGCTTTGGGATTGTAATGCGTCATGTTTTTTCATCTAAGGGTTAAAACCGCAACGTACCCGATAATTCTTTCAAGGTTGTTTCGAAAATTTTGGCTTGAAAAAGGGCATTACTATGGCGAAGCTTTGCCTCAATATATTGTTGTTGCGCCGTACGGTATTCAATAGGAGTGAGGGTGCCAATTTTAAATTTAGCCAACGTAATGTCAAGATTTTGAGCCGCTAAGGTCACATTTTGCGCTTCAATAACGGCCAAACTTTTTTGCGCTACATAACTTTCAAAAGCACTTTGCAGTTGTCCAATAATCAGTAATTCTTGTTGCGCTACTGTAAGTTTGGCATTTTCAATTTCTAATTTGGCTATGCGTTCCTCTCGACTAATTTGATTGCCTTGAAAAATAGGCATGCTCGCCGAAAATCCGTACGTAAATCCCTGACTTTGCGACTGGGTAATGAATCCTAACGAAGCTTCTGTGCGTTGAATAGTGTAGCCCGTATTCACCCGAATTGTGGGATAACGTCCAGCCCGAATTTGCTTCAACTGCAGTTCTGCACTGTTTTTAGCCAACATTAAGGCAATTAATTGCGGATTTTGGGACTTGGCCAAGGTGATGTAGGAGGCTAAATCTATATTTTCATCCAAAAGAACAGCCTCTTCCACTTGAAAGTCCAGTTCTGGAGCACGGGCCATCAAGACATTCAGATTGATTTTTGCCGCTTTAAATTGTTCTTTTTGTCGCACTTGCAAGCTCTCGTCAGTATTTAAATCGACTTGCGCAGTGAGTACTTCTAGTTTGGAGGCTTTACCAATTTTATATCGATTTTCTGCCACGGTATAACGTGCTTTCGACAATGCAATCGCTGTGTCTACAACTTTAATCTGTTGTTGCCGTTGGACCAAATCAAAATACGCCATGTATACATCACTAAGTCGTGTGAGAATTGCCGATTGAAGAGTTGCTTTTCCTTGGGCTTCCAATTTTTTTAGTTGTTCTTTTCGGGCAAACATCCGAAGTCCATCAAAAATAGTCCAGTCTAAAGCAATACCATAATTCAGCACTAAATTTTTGGCATTATTCAAAGTTCGTTCGGTACCGCCTTGTATTTGATTGGTATTGGTAATCGAATTAATGTCATTCACATTGAGCATAATATTGGGCAACATTCCCGCATTTCCTAAATCATTTTGGGTTGACGCGATTGAAGCATTGTTTTTGGCCAATACAATATCGAAGTTGTTTTGTAAGGCCAAATCTACAGCCTCCTCAAGGCGAAGTACGGGTTGTGCAATTCCCGAATGAAAAACGAATAAAAGAAAGAATAAAGTAATGGTTCGCATAGCTTAATTTTCTAAAGCATCAAATTCAGGACGATGTTTTCGGACCCTTGACCACATTAAATATACTGCTGGAATGACATAAAGTGTGAGCAATAAAGAGAACAATGTTCCTCCCACAATAACCACACCCATTCCTATACGACTAGCCGAAGCTGCGCCCAACGATAAGGCTATGGGCAAAGCGCCTAGGGCAATCGCTAAACTCGTCATTAATATCGGACGTAATCGGGCTTCAGAAGCTTCAACAATGGCTTCGTATTTCGTTCGTCCTTGCTCCCGCAGTTGATTGGCAAATTCAACAATCAAAATACCATTTTTGGTGACCAATCCAATCAACATGACCGTACCAATTTGACTGAAGATATTCCAACTTTGGCCAAAAAGCCATAGCGATAATAAAGCGCCAGCAACGGCCATAGGGACGGTGAGAATGATAATCAACGGATCGACAAAACTCTCAAATTGAGCCGCTAAAATGAGGTAAATTAATAAAAGAGCCAGTCCAAAAGCAAAGAGAGTATTGGAACTACTTTCCACAAAATCACGCGATTCTCCATTCAAATCGGTAGTAAAAGAATCGTCCAAAACTTTGGTTTTGATCGCATTCATGGCCTCAATACCTTCACCAATACTTTTTCCCGGTGCCAAACCTGCCGAAACTGTGGCCGACATATAGCGGTTGTTGTGATACAATTGCGGGGGATTGCTTTGTTCTTCAACGGTGACCACATTGTCGAGTTGCACCAATTCGCCCCGTTTGTTTTTCACATACATAGCCGTCAGGTCCAACGGATCATCTCGATCTTTATCGTCAAATTGACCTATGACTTGATACTGCTTGCCATTTCGCATAAAATAGCCAAAACGCTGTCCACTGAGTGAAAGCTGTAAGGTTTGTGCCACATCCAATACCGATACGCCCAAGCTCTCCGCTTTTTCGCGATCGATCGATAAATTCAATTCAGGTTTATTAAACTTCAAATTGACATCAACGATAGAAAAAGTGGGGTCTTGCGAAGCCAATTCCATAAAAGGTGGAATTTTTTCACGTAATTTTTCAAACGATTGGGCTTGAATGACATACTGTACCGGAAGTCCACCACGACGGTTGACCGATATCGTAGGTTGTTCAGAAACCGTAATCTTGGCGTCGGTATACTTTTTTGTCCATTTTCCTAAGTCTTCGGCAATAGCTTTCTGACTTCGGGTACGCGCTTCGGGTTCGACCAACGCCAAACGCACCCGTCCTGTATTGACCGCTGAGGTGAAAAAAGTAGGCGAGGTGACAATTAATCCCACTTTTTTCTCGGGTATCGAATCATTAATCAACTGTGACAAATCTTGCATCAAACGATCGGTATAGTCGTATGTAGCCCCTTCAGGAGTCGTTACGCCTAAAATGACCAAATTTCGATCGTCATAGGGCGCCGTTTCTTTGGGTAAAATGGAGAAAAAGAGATAAATCAATCCAAAGCAGCTAGCTAAAATGGGAAAACTAACCCATTTTTTTCCTAAAAAACTTTTAAGCGATTCGGCATACCCTTCATTCATGCGCTGAAAATAGGGTTCGGTAAATTGATAAAAACGACCCGGTTGATGTCCGCCTTCTTTCATCAAATACGCATTGAGCATGGGTGTCAAGGTCAGTGAAACAAAGGCCGAGACCAAAACCGCAGCCCCAATGACTACCCCAAACTCCCGAAACAACCGTCCGACAAACCCCTCCAAGAAAATAATGGGTAGAAAAACGGCAGCCAAAGTGATGGAAATCGAAATCACAGCAAAGAAAATTTCATTCGACCCTTTGATCGCCGCTTCCATGGGTGACAATCCTTCTTCGACTTTTTTGAAAATATTTTCGGTTACCACAATTCCATCATCGACCACCAAGCCCGTGGCCAAAACAATCGCCAAGAGGGTAAGCACATTGATGGAAAAGCCACACAAATACATGATAAAAAAGGTAGCAATCAACGAAACGGGGATGTCTAATAACGGCCGAAAAGCAATAGACCAGTCTCTGAAAAACAGATAGATAATAAGAATTACTAAAAGTATCGATATCAATAAAGTTTCAGCAACTTCGGTTACCGATTTTTTGATGAAAAGGGTATTGTCTAAAGCGACATTCAGATGAATATCTTTGGGCAAATCTTTTTCAAATTGTGCATATTGCTTATAAAATTGATTGGCGATATCCAAATAATTGGTTCCCGGTTGGGGAATAATCGCCAAGCCTAACAATGGTTTTCCCGATTCGGTTAATTGTGATTCCAAAACCTGAGGTGCCAATTCGGCCCGTCCGATATCACTAAAGCGGATAGTATTCCCGCCTTCCGACGCAATAATGATCGCATTAAATTCGTCTTCCTCTGCAAGATTTCCCAAGGTGCGCACCGTAAGTTCTGTCGATTTACCTGTAATTTTTCCTGATGGTAATTCCACATTTTGAGCATTCAATGCCGTTGAGACATCCTTAACCGTAAGTCCGTAGGCGCTCATTTTTACAGGATCCAGCCACAAGCGCATGGCATACCGTTTTTGGCCCCAAATTTGAACGCTACTCACCCCTGAAATCGTTTGTAACCGTTCGGCCAATACATTTTCGGCATATTCGCTCAATTCCATGACATTGCGCGTGTCGCTTTGTACAGTCATCGTAATAATAGGATCCGAATCGGCATCCGCTTTAGCAACTACAGGTGGCGCGTCTATATCTTGAGGGAGGGAACGAACCGCTTGTGCCACTTTATCGCGCACGTCGTTGGCTGCCTCCTCTAAATTTTTCTCCAATTTGAACTCCACTGTGATTGTACTCGATCCCTGCGCCGAATTAGAGGTTATGTTTCGTATCCCATCAACCGAATTAATCGCTTTCTCGAGGGGCTCCGTAATTTGCTGTTCGATAATATCGGCATTGGCTCCCGTATAATTCGTTTGTACCGTAATAACCGCAGGGTCAATGGAGGGGAATTCTCGAACCCCCAAGTAGGAGTAACCCAATATCCCGAAAAGGATAATAAGCAAATTCACTACAATGGTGAAAACGGGCCGCTTGATACTAAGTGTAGAAAGTCCCATCGTTTACGGTTTCCATTGAAGTTCAACCGGCAAATCGTCTTTGAGTGCCATTATCCCCGAGATTAAAAGCGTGTCTCCCGCTCGCAGTCCAGATGTGACAATCACCTCTTTCCCCGTTCGTGTAAGGGTTTCAATAGGCACCGATTGTGCTTTGCCTTGTCGTGCGACAAAAACTTTTTTACCCTCTTTTACGGGAATGACGGCTTCTGAAGGAATGCGGATGGCATCGGGAATGTTTTTTAATGGCAACTGAATGTTGGCAAATGTTCCCGGAAGTAAAGCCCCCTTTTTATTATCGGCATAAGCACGAACTTGTAACGTTCGGGTGGTAGCGTTGATCATGGGTTCTAAAGCATATATTTTTGCCGTGAATACGTCTTTAGTATTGGCTACGGTGAATTGAATCGTTTGGTGCAAACGAATGGCTGAAGCATATTTTTCTGGGAGCGAAAAGGCCACTTTAAGGGGTTGGGTATTTACCAAATGTGCAATCGCAGTGGTAGGGGTAACATACGTCCCCGGTGAAATGCTACGCAATCCGATTGTTCCTGTAAATGGTGCACGGAGGCTTGTTTTGGCAATTTGTACCTGAATCAGTTGTTTTTGGGCTTTGGCGGTTCGGTAATCGGCACTCGCAATATCGTATTCCTCACGACTGATGGCTTCTTTTTCTAACAATAGTCGAGCACGACGTTCTTGTTCACTTGTCAACCGTTCTTTGGTAAGCGCTTGCGTGAGTTGTGCGCGAAGTTCTGCGTCATTAATTTTTACCAAAAGTTGCCCTTTTTGTACTCGAGTACCTTCGGTAAAAAGTATTTTTTCAGCAATACCACTGACTTCTGGATGTAGGGTTACTTCTTCATTGGCTTCCAACGAACCCGATAGCGAAATTGTATTGGAAAAGTTTTGGGGCGTAACAATAAGGGCACTAACTTTCAGGGGTTTGGGTGCAGTTGGAGTGGCATTTTTGGGTTCGTTTTCGCTATTTTTTACGAGTCGAAAAACAACTAATGCCCCTACAATTATCCCTATACTTAGGAAAAATAAGGTTTTGGTTTTCATGGATGCTATACTGCAGGTTTGGTGATACAAAGCTACATTTTCAAGTGGAGTACGGGGCAAACTTTGTATTAATTTAACATCTGTACCTACAACTATTGTATCAACTAATATAATTCCAAATGTTCTTTTTCCGACTTATAGCCAGAAAAACAGCGCGTAATGTTTGGTGTTCAGGGCGTTCCATCGCGGGGTCTTTTTTCAACAATGCTAAAGCATAACTGCGTGCCAATTGCAGAATATCTTTGTCTTTCACCAAATCGGCAATTTGCAAGTTTAAAATACCACTTTGTTGCGTACCCATAATATCGCCAGGCCCGCGAAGTTTTAAATCGACTTCGGCTATTTCAAATCCGTCGTTGGTGCGGCACATGGTTTCCAAACGGGTCTTGCTCTCTTGACTCAATTGATGGCTTGTCATCAAAATGCAATAACTCTGTTCGGCACCTCGACCGACGCGTCCCCGCAATTGATGCAGTTGCGACAGTCCAAACCGCTCGGCACTTTCAATCACCATCACCGAGGCATTCGGTACATTTACACCAACTTCAATAACGGTAGTGGCTACCATGATTTGGGTTTTCCCTTGCGCAAATCGTTGCATCTCGGCCTCTTTCTCGGCGGGTTTCATTTTACCATGAACTATTGAAATGGCATA
Organism: Flavobacterium sp.; assembly: GCF_027533505.1. Lineage (GTDB taxonomy): Bacteria > Bacteroidota > Bacteroidia > Flavobacteriales > Flavobacteriaceae > Flavobacterium. The sequence continues at coordinate 33,658 of NZ_JAPZUB010000060.1, forward strand.
TTCGGGTAAGGGAAAATCGCGCGAAATACTTTCATAACCGTCCATTAAATCCTTGTAATCCATTTTTTCACTTTCTTGAATCAACGGATAAACAATATACACTTGTCGCCCTTTGGCAATTTCGTCTTTCAAAAACTTCCAAACTTTTAATCGGTTTGCATCGTAGCGGTGGACTGTTTGAATGGGTTTCCTGCCCGCAGGCAATTCATCAATCACCGAAATGTCAAGATCGCCATACAAACTCATCGCTAGTGTTCGAGGGATTGGAGTGGCCGTCATGACCAGAATATGGGGCGGGACTGTATTTTTTTGCCACAATCGACTGCGTTGCGCTACCCCAAACTTGTGTTGCTCATCGATCACTGACAAGCCTAAGTTTTGAAACTGCACTTTGTCTTCTAACAACGCATGGGTACCAATGACAATCGAACAACTTCCGTCCGCAAGCGCTTCAAACAAACGATTGCGCTCGGCTGTTTTGGTCGATCCCGTGAGCAATTCCACCCGAAGCCCCAAGGGAGCCGCCAAGGCTTGAATACTATTAAAATGTTGCTGCGCCAAAATTTCGGTAGGGGCCATCAAGCAACTTTGGTAGCCGTTGTCGGTGGCCAAGAGCATGCTCATGAAAGCCACAATCGTTTTGCCCGAACCGACATCCCCTTGTAGCAAACGGTTCATTTGCGCCTGACTGCCCAAATCGTTGCGGATTTCTTTAATCACTCGCTTTTGGGCTTGGGTTAGGGGAAAGGGAAGGTGTTGGGTATAAAATGTATTGAAATGTGTTCCCACTTGGGTAAACGGCAACCCTTTTATTTTGTGTTTTCGCACCAAGTTTTTGGTTATCAATTGCAATTGAATGAAGAAAAGCTCTTCGAATTTTAACCGAAATTGGGCCTTTAACAATCCTTCTTGATCTTTGGGAAAATGAATTTGCAACAAGGCATCGCGTTTAGCAACAAGCTTCAATTGCTCCATCAAATAGGCGGGAAGGGTTTCGCTAAATTGTCCTCCCGTTTCCAAAAACAACTGTTGCATCATTTTAAGTACAACCCGATTGGAAATCCCTTTATTGGCCAATTTTTCAGTACTCGGATATACGGGTTGGATGGCGGTGCGGAGACTGTTTTGATGCTCTTCCAACAACTCCAATTCGGGATGGGCCATCGAAAGGGTACCCGCATATTGCGCTACACGACCAAAGGCCACATAAGGTTGGTTGAGTTTGAGGTTCTCCTTTATCCACTTATGGCCTTGAAACCATACCAGTTCCATTTCGCCAGTAGCATCGATAAAAGTAGCTACCAACCGACTTTTTGCTTTGCCGGTTTGTACTGTTTTGAGATGGACAATCTTGCCTATAACTTGAACCTCTGTGGGACTGTTGACCAGTTGGTTAACTGTATAATACCGTGTACGATCAATGTAGCGGTTTGGAAAAAGTTGCAACAAATCGCCATACGTATGAATCTCCAATTCGCTGCGCAAAAGGGCACCGCGCTGGGGGCCAACGCCTTTTAGGAATTCGATAGGAGTGTCTAAAGTTGTGGACATACAACGGCTATTATCCGAAGGGCTAAGATACTTTAAAAACCTGAATTTCGAAATCTTCCCTTATCTTTGTCCAAAGCCTTTGTTATGCGTTTTTACACTTTACTTCTCTCGTTGTTTGCCACTGGTTTTCTATGGGCTCAACCGCCTGTATCCGTAGATTTTACGGCCTTGAAAGCTACGGTGTTTCCTAATTTTGACACCAAAGAAGTAAGTGGTCATTGCCAATTCACTTTTACCGTGAAGGCGCCTACCGATACCCTTCGTATTGACGCCAAAAACATGCGCTTTAGTTTGATGATGCTCAATGGAAAAGCGGTCGAGTACAATGCCAATGAGCGTCAGTTGCTCTTGTATACCGGATTTAAAAAAGGGAAAAATCGCTTGTCATTTAATTATAAGGCCCGTCCGAAACAAGCATTGTATTTTGTGGGAACCTCCGATGATTATCAAATTTGGACCCAAGGACAAGGCAAGTACACCAGCCATTGGTTGCCCAGTTTTGATGATGTCAATGAAAAGCTCACGTTCTCCATCAGTGTGACTACGCTCGAAAATGAAGTCGCCAATCCCAACCGATTGACCGCCCTTAGTAATGGCGAATTGGTAAAGAAAGAATCCTTTCGCGCTATCCAAGAAGGAAAAATATACACCACATGGAACTACCGTATGAAAAAACCGATGGCGTCGTATTTGGTCATGTTGGCCGTGGGGAACTTTGCTGTGAAATCAGAAACCAGCGCTTCGGGTATTCCGTTAGAATCCTACTTCCAACCCAAAGATGCCGATAAATGGGCAACCACGTATTGGCACAATGAACGGATTTTTAATTTTTTGGAAAAAGAAATTGGCGTCAAATATCCCTGGCGCATTTACCGACAAATTCCGGTGCGAGACTTTTTGTATGCGGGTATGGAAAACACAACGTCCACGTTATTTGCTCAAGATTATGTCGTAGATTCTATAGCCGTAAATGATAAAAATTATTGCAATGTCAATGCCCATGAATTGGCCCATCAATGGTTTGGCGATTTGATTACGGCCCAATCAGGGAAGCACCATTGGTTGCAAGAAGGATTTGCTACCTATTATGCTTTATTAGCTGAAAAAGAGTTGTTTGGCGAAGATTACTTCTACTATCAATTGTACCGTAATGCCAACTTAATTAAAGCGGCGGCCAAAAACGATACGGTACCCATTTTACATGAAAAAGCGAGTTCGTTGTCGTATTATCAAAAAGGCGCTTGGGCATTGCATTACCTTCGGGATCAGGTAGGGAAAAAGGTGTTTGATAGGATTGTAAAAGCCTATTTAAAAAAGTATGCGTTTAAAAATGTGGTAACCGCCGATTTTTTGGCTGTAGTGCAACACTATTCCGATTTTGACACAGAGGCGTTTCAGCAGCGGTGGTTGGAATCGTACAAGTATCCCGAAGCCGACATCAACCAATGCTTGGCAAAGAGTGCCACGATACAAGCTTTGGTGCAACTCCAAAAAGAGCGCAGTCTTCCGCTCGAAAATAAGCTTTCACGTTTTACAACCCTGTTAGCATCGAAGGCGTTTTGGCCCTTGCAAGCCGAAGTGCTGTTTCAACTCAAAGGGCACCCCATCGCGCAAACCGAAGCCTTGTACCGTTTGGCATTACATGGGGATAATATCGATGTATTGACGGCGGTGAGTGAACTGCTTACGGATATCCCTGAACCGTTGAAAGCAAGCTATGAAACCTTGTTGCAGGCGCCTTCCTATGAGGTGCGGGGCAATGCTTTGGTTCATTTGTTAAAGCGTTTTCCTAACGATCGGATGCGTTATTTTGAAATCGCCAAAGACTGGCGTGGTGCCAATGATTTGGGGTTGCGGATTGCCTATTTGGGGGCGTATTTGGTCTTGATGTCTGAAACGAGTCCCGATTATGCCTCGTTGAAGGCGGAGTTGATTGATTTTACGTCGCCCAGGTACGAAAGTGTTACTCGAATTCCTGCCTTTCAACAAGCCGTTTCTCTTTTTCCCCAAGAGAAAACCGTCCTCAAAAACTTGGTCAATGCCACGCAACATCCCAAATGGCAGTTGGTCAAATATGCACGCGATACCATTCGCAAATTGATTAAACAAGAGGCGTTGCGCGAACGGTTTATGGCCCTGATTCCTGAACTTTCAACCGACGAAAAAACGGAGTTGCAACGGTTGCTTAAGTAAGGTGGTTTTCGCTCCGCTGTCCGGCGATAATATCGGTCTAAGTGAAAGGAATATTATCTTTCAGACACTTGTTTTTAATACATATTGTTCACAATTTGCGGGTCGAGGAAATAGGGAGGAAGTGAAGAGAATGCTGTCAAAGCAGCATATCTATGGTTGGTGACAGCCTTATTTTTTTCTCCTTTTCTGTTTGAATTCAAGCCTTTCACTATTTATTTTTTGTTGTCTTTCCTTTTCTAAATTTAAGAATACTTTTCTGCTCCAAAAGCTTAGTATTAAGCATCCGGCAGAGAGAAGTAAAGTTCCATTTCCATCTAGTATTCCGTAGGAAACATTTCCATACTTACTAAAAGTTAAACCTCTTGCTAATATGGCTGTTGATTTTTGTATGATTCCTACAACTAAAAGTAATATACCACCATATAGCGAAAACTTATAAAGAATTTTATATAATAACATACTTAATTTAAGAAAAGTTGATTCATGCAATTTTTTAGAGGTTGTCGCTTATGTTGCATTGCCCTCGCGACAGTGGCGGTCAAAGTGAAACGATTATTTTCATACTAAGATAAACGTTTTTCGTGTAAACTTAACAACAATTTAGCACATTCGAGCCATAGTGGCTAGGGGCAGTTGGCAATAGTTTTATGGTGTCAACTTGAATATTGATAACACAAAATTATCGCCATTCATCATGTAGAAATTTTCCAAGATTAGTATTTCTTCAATAGTGTCGTTATTTAAATCTTCGTAAACAACTCCAACGAAATTATTTGTATCAAAATCAACGTGTTTTTTTATCTCCACATTGCTATTCTTTATTATAATGTTTATTGCATTTGCTTTTTTAAAATCAAACGAATAGCTTACTTCTATTTTTCTACCAATGGTTCTTTTGTTCAAATTCTCTTTGAATTTTTCTATACGTAATTCTTTTCCATTAAGAATTTTTTTCTTGTTAAGTTTAGCAGATAAACTTTGTTTAATTTCATAATCCAAAATTGGATTAGTCTTATATAAGCTGTCTAATTGTTTATCGGTCAAATGTTCATGTCCAGCATACGAACGTCTAAAACTTAAGCTTTCGATTTGTGTTAAAGTCATTGTTTTAGGACCTTCTTTTTTACAACCTGATAAAATTAAAACTAGAAAGATAACAAGAAAATAATTCATAATTTTATCAAAGTTGTATTCGGTTTTTTAAATATCTGGGCGTCATGAAAATTGATGTTAACATTCTTCGCCTCGCGACTTTGGCGATTAAAACGATAGCCTTTTCTTTTACTAAGATAAACGTTTTTTGCTTCTAAAAGTAAACTTGAGGCGGGTCGTGAAAATAGGGTGGAAGCGAGGGGAAATTTAGCTTTATCGGGTTATGCTTTTAGATACTATTTTTATGAATCAGAGCCATTTCAAACTCTTCCTTTTGCTTCATCGATACTATAACAAATGACCGGTACAATTTCATTCCCATTTTTATCAATAAATCCGTAAGTTCCTGTAATTGATTTTACCAAAGCTAAATCTTTTACAATTTCTCCAAATTTTCCAATGTGCGCATAAATTGTTTTGACCACTTCTTTTCCGTCTTTGTTAATCAGGCCATACGTTTTTGAAATACTTTTGACCAAAGCTAAATCGTTCTTAATTTCTCCAAATTTTCCAATTTTCGCATAAATCGGTTTAACGACTATTTTTCCTGATCTGTCAATAAATCCGAATGTTCCAGTTGTAGTTTTTACCAAAGCCCAATCTTTGTGATATTCATCATAATTGTAGATTCTTTGGTAGCTGTTTTGGGAATGGCTTAAACTTGAAATAATAACAAGCATAAAAATCAATAATTTGTTTTTCATTTTGTTTTCGGTATTATATTAATTTTCTCATTTATTGGAGTACTTAGAATATGGCATCTAAGGGTTCTCTGCTTGGCGATATGGCGATACGAGCGAACGACGCGTGTTTTGCTAAGATATAAATAATCGTGAAGAAAGAAGTTTGATTCAATATAAACCAGCAATAGTGCGAAACGGCTGTTACCATCAGTTTTAGTTTATTGTTATTGGAATAATATATGGACACCGCACAAATGCGCCACCTTGATGTGCTGGTTGCCATCTCGGAAGATTTTGCACTATTCTTTTAGCTTCTTCGTTCAGTTCTTCATTAGTGCTTTCTACAATTTCTATTTGATCTGTTCTACCAAGAGTGTCAATAACAAATTTCACTTTTACTTTTCCTTTGTTATTTTTTATTGATTTATAATCTATGTTTTTACCTATAAAATCAAACAATAAAGTTTGACCGCCATAATACATTGGCATTACCTGACCAGACAGATAAAAATACCTTAAAGTTTCAACCTCCAATTCTTTTCCTTTACTGTCAACTATGGTTTGACCTCCATTTTCTTTTCTGAAAAAATATCCTTTGATAGTTTTACCATCTTTATAAATTTCTATTAAGTCGTTGCCTTTATATGAAGCTATAAGGTTTGAATCATAATAGTATTTTGTATCGCTAATAATTTCTCCATTCTTAAACTCCATTACAATCATTATTTTTTTTTCGTCGTCATAAAGTTTCCAAATTCCAGTTTGTTTTCCATTTTCATCAATTGCGTTTATTTGTTCATTTTTATATTCGATAACATTTTGTCCATTACATAAAAAGCCAAACGTTAAAATGAAAAATAGAAAGATATGTTTCATAATTGCAGATGTGTTTAAAAATGCTGGTAACGTAAGACCATGAAAAACTTCACAGACTTTCCAACAAATATAGCAAAAACCAAGGAAGAAGAATAGTTATTTCGTTTCTTTAAACATGCAACATTCCCGACGCTTTGGGAGCGCGGAGGCGGGGATTATCAGCCCTCTAAATTTTGGGATTTTGAACGACCCCTAAAAAAACAACCGCGCTTACTCCGAAATTTCGGGAGCTCGGGAGCGGGGATTAGCACGGATTACAAATCCGCGCGATCAGGTGTCACTAGCCTGCCTGCCGGCCTAGGCAGGTCACTCTAACACCAAGACGAGCAGGCCGAATTGCGACGCTTGATGCAATAAGCAGGGAGACAAATGCAGTGGTTAGGTTTTCTCTAGCACCAACCGTGGCAACCAATTGACTTTGGAACTCAGAAACAACAATTGTTGCGGTTTTACAGTGGCGCTAGTATTGCGTGGGGAAGGCGCCATCCACCGGGCTTGAGTTTCAGAAAAATCTAAACGATTTTGGGGCATCTCGGCAGTGGAAGTGCTGTTGGTGAATGTTACGATATTTTTTTCCAGCACCCAGGTTCCGTGTCCTTCTTTGTGGTCTTCGGTGGGGATTCGATTTTTTAGTTTTGAATAGTATGAAAAGGTAAACGTGCCATCATTCTTCAAGGTGATTTGATATTCCAACACATCCAGGTCGACGGTTAGAATATGTTTCGCATAGGTGCCCACAACTGCGGTGGATTGCGCAAGAAGGGAATAGGGAAGGCTTAACAGGGCAAAGACGATAAGGGAGGAGCTAAAGGTTTTCATAGTGATAGGGTTACAATGGAATTGTTTGATTTTTATTCGGGAGCTTAAACGAGGTTGTTTTTTTTGATAAGTTATATAAATTAGTTTTTGAGAGGGGTTGTGCAACAGGTACCACTGTTAGCAGATGTTTTTTTTAGCTTATCCAAGTCCGCCAAGTTTCAACAATTTTCCATTTTCCATTAATTTTCTTTAAATAAATACCTTTTCCACTTCCGCAAAGACTTCCACAATGATGTTCAAGTTCTACAAAAGCTTTTTGTCTGTCAAGCGAAAATATTGGAATTGATAAATTATAGAAATTATATTCCTTTCCGTTTTTTCTTTTCTCTAATTCTATTTCGAAAGTTGTTGAATTTATATTTTCGGATAGACTTTTGTCAATTTCAATTTTTTCAGGATTTGAATTTTGTTCTAAAATGGTCAAAGAATCTTTTGATGTGAAGAACTTTTCTCCTTTTACTTTATCGTTTATAAGATTGCCGATATAAATATTTCCCGGAATTGGAGGAAAAACCAATCCATCTTTCCTTTTGATTGGAATTTCTATGGTTATTTTTTTTAATTCCTGACAAAACATTATAGCGTTTGGTCTATTCTTAAAAACATCCAAACTGTCTTGCAATATTTTAGGGAAGGCTACAGGATTATGATTTATTTTCTAAAGCGCAGACTTTTAAAGGTTGGTTTGCGGCTGTTGTGCTTATTATTGGTGGTTTTATTTTTTTAATAAAAATCATTGATTTTTTGAAATAATTTTAAATTCTTTAATTTTCCAGCTTGCGCACGAATTGAAATTTGTCAAAGTCAATCCTATCGTATAGGTGTTATTGTAAAGCTTCACCAAGGTTCCGAAACTTCGGGAGTGGGGTAGTGCGGGGAAAATTTTATATGATTAATCAAAAAAGTAGAAAATGAAAATAAAAAGAAAAATTATTAAATATTTAGTTGCATTGTTGATATATAGTAACTCTAATTCACAAGATTTAAATACTTTAACTTTTGATTCTTTAAAAACACACTTAATTACCTTTTTAATCAAAAATAATGATATTAGAGAATTTGAAATTGATGACTATAAAAGTGGTAGAAGACAAATAGATGTTATTGGAATTCAAAATGATTATCATAAAGGCGATTTGAAAAATGGAATTTATAGTTTTTATCAAACACGGAATCATAGTAGAGTTCATTTTGTAATAATCGAAAATAATAATTACACTATTCTAAACTTGTCAAATAGAGATGGGTTAAATTTGGGTATAATAGCTTTATTAAATTTTTGTGAGCGAAGTAAATATTGTGAGATAATCATTAATGATTACATTTCGAGACTAATTAGAGTGTATTTTAAAAATAATTTAATTGTCAATACAGGAAATGAATTGAATAGTTTAAACTGCATTAAAACAAAAGAAGGATTACCTTAAAACCCGCTCCCAAACTCCTGAAACTTCGGGAGTGGGGTAGTGTTCAGTCGCAGTCACTGTCTCAGTCGTAAGTCATAAGTCGAAAGATGGCGTCTAAATTATGCATTAAACAATTCATTTATCTAAAAAGAAATACCATTGTTCAGTACCTCAAAACCAAAAATAGGTGTATTTGAAAATTAGATACATAGATTCAAATTTAAAAGCCTTTTCCTCCATGAAGATAACTTTACTTTGGCAAGAACGCCTCATCGGAATTTATTTTTTACTTATCAGTATTTTATTTTTAATTGTTCAAGTTATTGTTGCAACAAGAATATCTGAAAATTATATTTCCATTGGATTTTATAAAGAGAGTTCATTTACAGAAGTCCGTATCTATTGCCATGAGCTATTGAGAGGGTTTGGGTATTTTGTACTTTTGTTAGGCAGTATTGGTTTGTTACTACGAAAGTCTTGGGGATGGCAATTACTAGTTGGTTCGATTTTTTATTTGAGTGTAAAAGGTGGATATAATGTGGTAAAATTGATTTTTGATTCAGTTCAACCTTTTGAAGCTATCCAATTCATTAGGGTTATAATTTTAGTTATTAATTTAGTAATGCTATTCCGTCTCATTCAATACGATTTTCAAAAGCGTTTTGAGTTAACAAGATTTCATCTTTTAGTACCCCTAGTAGTAATTTTATTGATTACTCTTTTGCCCTTGGGAATTGAAAAAGTTTTGCAAATGTTTTAAGATTAAAGTGATAGTTTTCGGTCGTATTCGTGGTTCGTATGTGGTGTAAAAGTGGAATGGGTGTATAACTTCTTTTCTCTTGCTTCTTTTTTCTTTGCCACGAAGGCACGAAGGCTCAAAGGTTTGAGGGCACTAAGTATTGTGGCCTTTGGTCTTTTTTTTAACCGCAAAGGGGCAAAGGTTACGCGAAGTACGCAATGGATTAAGTATGCAAAGAATCGCGGCCGTTGGCCTTTTTTTAAACCGCAAAGGAGCAAAGGTTGCGCGAAGAACGCAAGGATTTTATTATTCTAACAGTAGTGCAATTTTAGTATAGTTTTTTACATTGGGTTTTAGGTCTTGATTTATAGGGTTAATTTTCGATGGTTTTCGACTATTTTTTATAGTTTTCGACTATTGGTTTTAGTTCTTTTTTTCATGGACTCCTCATGGACTATCTATGGCGTATCTATGGCGCATCTATGGAGGATCGTAGAGGCAGCTGCTTTATGAGGTTTTTTTGCCTCTTTTATTTGGAATTTGGTATACATGGAGTTGTTATATCCAATGGTCAATCTTTCATACCAAGTTGGCAAGATGATAAGTCAATATTACCGTATTAATATCTTTTATTTCGCTTTACTTTGGGTTAACAATTTATGCTACTCTTTCAGTTTACTTAGTTACATACAATTCTCATCGTTACAGTTACTGTCTTGTAACACATTTTTATATTTTTTTGATATGTTGTTACTATCAATTCCAAACTTTTGTAATTAATCAGCTTCTTTTTTATTCACTAGATATTTTTGAACGATGTACCCTGATATTGCCATTAATTGTTTTTCTTGGTACACAGGATGGTTTCCATCTTGAATAAAGAATTCGGGAGTGCCGTTGACTTTACAATAAAAATACAAGGGTTTTCCATTTTTAAAAAAGACGGTACTGTCTTGTAATTCTACTTTTCGCTGATTAAACTCTTCCTTTTGATACCCCACAACGGGGGCTTCTCCCGGACTCACGCTTTTTTGGCACGCTACCAAGACATATCTATTTTCTTGCCATTGCATGCATTCGGGCTGGTTTAAAAAACTTGAGATCCCCCAACACAAAATCCCTAAAAACCCAGTGATTCCAATGCCTTGTCGCCATGTTATTTTTCTTTTTTTTGCGCTCGTTGACTCCCTTTGTTCCTTTGGGTGTAATGATTTCTCGTTCGGGTTGAGCGTTTTTACTATTTCAGTATAAGTATTATTGTTATCTGTTTTTTCAAAAGTAATATTCTCATAGGAGTTTCGGTATTTTGCATAGGGGCGCAATGGAAATTGGGCTAAAACGGCTGCTAGCTCCACTACTGTAGTGCTGGGTTTGGCTGTTTTTCCTTTGATAAAGTTTTCTACACTGCGAAATTCTTCGGCACTGCATCGTCTAATGGTGGCACCGTTCACCTCAAGGTTTAGCTTTAATCCGTGTTGAATGACCCGTAGATCATTTTCTGTACATCCGTTTTCCACTAATTGGGCGAGGTATTCGCGTAGGTCACTTCGATTTGTGGTTTTAAGATCCATACCATTTTCATTGGCATTTAAGGCGAGGTATTCTAGTATCGCTTGGGCATAGGTTTCTATCGTTTTCATGACTGTAGGTTATTGGATTTTATTTCCTAAAGATATGAAAAACAGGAAATCTTAGGAAAGAGAGGAAATATCGGAAATGCCTTGTGTTCATTGCTTTTTTGGTGTTTTCCTTTGCCCTGTAATTACTGCGGTTCCTAAGCGCTTTGGAACTTTTTGTACAACAGAAATTACAACCCGGTGGTCGGGCGGTAACCGAAGTTTTTTCGGGAAGTAAAAATCACGTTGCCGTTCCCCATCACCGTACTTCCCAAACACGGATGTATATCGGACGGGGTGTGTTTTGCCGCCCTTTGCTCATCGGTACACCGAAAAATCCAAGTTTCATTTAATCTTAAAAATCATGAAAAAAATAGTATTAGCCCTCGCGGTAGTGGCTACCCTTGCCTTTGTGTCTTGTACCGCTGACGAGGCCATCTCAAGCCCCTCAGACTCGACAAACCAGACCTTAAGACTCAATGACAGTACGGGAGGACAGTTGGGTGATCCTAACAATCCAAGACCAAAACCTTAACTTTGAATTGTAGGAAACGTTTTGTATTTTCGGGAAATGAAGTTGGCCACTCATTTCCCGTTTTTTTTTGCTATTGTTTTTTTGTTGACTGTTGTGAGTTGTAACGACCGTCCCAACGATTTAGGCACGCATTATTATGCTTGTTTGGATGCTGCGGATTCGGCTAAGGCCACCTATGATTATCAAAAGGCTTTTGGGCACTATTATCGATCCTTGGGTTATACGAATGATACGACGCCCCGATGGAAAGCGTATAGTAGTATCGAGATGGCTAAAATACAAACCCGTTTTGGAGATTATGCGGGTGCCGATTCATTACTTACGCAAACTTTATCGTATTTGAAAGACACGTTGTACCGTTCGAATGTTTATGCGGCTTTGGGCAATAATTTTAGTGAGCAACATGATTATGTCAATGCTCGGCACTATATGGAGCGTGCTTTGGCGTTAAAAACCGATGCCAAAGATCAACTGCTTCTGCGCAACAATATTGGGTATTTATACCTCCAAGCACAGGATTATCCGAGAGCGTTATCCTATTACTCGAAGCTCATTCAAACGCCAGGGTTGGATACTTTACCTGATTGTTATGCTAAAATTCGCGATAATCAAGCCGCTGCTGCGCTCTATCTGAATCATCCGCAAACAAAGGCTTGGTTGGATAGGGCCTACCGTCTTCGGGATTCATTGGGGAATCCTCTTGAACTTACGGCGAGTACCATGCATTATGCAGCCTATTATTTGCGACAAGGGCAACGCGATTCGGCGGTGATTTGGGCTCAAAAGGCTTATGGTTATGCTAGCCAACTCCATCATCCTGAAGACCGATTGGAAGCGTTACGCTATTTGATTCAAGCGTTACCCAACGCCAAAGCCAAGGAACCTATGGAGCAGTATTTACGGCTTTCGGACAGTTTGGATGTGGTGCGCTCAAAAGCTAAAGTTTACTTCACTAGTGTTATTTATGATGCAAACTTAGTTCGAAAAGAGAATGAACGATTTCGTTCACAGTTGCAGTTGCTCCTTATTGCAGCGGGTGTTTTAGTATGTGTAGGGGGTGTTTATTTTGTAAACCAACGCTTACGGTTGCGTAATCGGATATTGCGGGCTACTTATGAAACGGAGTTGCGTTTGTCAAAGAAGGTTCACGATGAATTGGCCAATGATGTGTTTAAAACGCTTTCTTTTGTGGAAAACCAAACGCCTGATTCTCCAAACAAAGAAGCAGTTTTGGATCACTTGGAAGAAATTTACCAACGCACTCGATTCCTGTCGCGTTCTACTGGTGCCATTGAAACTGGGTTGACGTTTAAAGAGGAATTGCTCGAACTCATGTCGGGATTCAGTTCGCCAACCGTTGCGGTGATTGCCTTAAACGTGGAACGGATTGATTGGAATTTGATAGCAACTACTTCTAAAATCACACTGTACCGCGTACTGCAAGAGTTATTGGTGAATATGAAAAAACACAGTGGTGCCAATCGGGTACAAATAACCTTTGAAACGAGTAAGCATCAGTTGGTAGTGCACTATGAAGACAACGGAATCGGTATGCCCACTGGTGTATCTCCAAAAAATGGTTTGGTAAATGTGGAAAACCGTATTTTAACCTTGGGCGGAAGTATTAGTTTTGAAACGCATCAACCCACAGGTTGTGCTCTTAAATTTATACTACCCAAATAACGGTTATGGTTCAGAAAGTAATTATAGTAGAAGATATTGACAGTATTAGTCAATCGGTAAACCAAGTTTTGGAATCCTTCGGCGTTTCAGACATTACCGTGGTAAAATATTGCGATGATGCGTGGACGAAAATAAAAGCAGCCGCCGGTAGAGGCGTGCCCTATGATTTGGTGATTACTGATTTATCGTTTGAAAAAGACTATCGCGATGTCGCCTTAAAAGGAGGGGAAGCCTTAGTGGAAGCGATTCATTTGACCTATCCCGAACTAAAAACTATTGTTTATACGATTGAAGACAAACCCTATCGTGTCAAAAAATTAGTAGAAACGCTAGGCGTAATGGGCTACGTTGTGAAAGGACGCCGCAGTATTGAAAAGTTAAAGCAAGCCATTCAAGCGGTCGCGGCGCAGGTACCGTATATCGACCCTGAATTGCCTCACGTACAGCAGGAATCGGGTTTTGTTAGTTTAGACAGTTATGAAATAGCCTTGTTAAGCCAACTCGCCACGGGATTGAACCAAGAAGAAATAGGGGAATACTTCCATCAACAAGGCATCAAACCCCATAGCAAAAGTGCCATCGAAAAGCGTATTGCCCGATTACGCGATGCTTTTAACGCCCGTAACTTGGTTCACTTAATCAGTATTGCCAAAGACCGCGGGATATTGTGATGTTCTAAATTTTAAATTTTAAATGTTGAATTAGTGGCTACTGTGCACTGGATAGCTATGCAATCAACCAAAAATATTTTTTTTCTCGTTTTACGGAAAACCGTAAAATGGGATCTTTTCGGGCTGTTACCTTTGTGATGGACAAGTGATCCACACGTTCGTATATGCCTTTAAAAAAAAGTAAGCCCGGAGAGATCTGGGCTTTTTTGTTGAGGGAAATGAGGAAAACCGTAAAATGGTGTGGGAAGGGATTATTAGTTTAGTAGGTAGGTTAAATACGAACAAAAACAGGTAAAAACCGTAGTTGGGGATAGTGGGAGAATGGTTAACTTGTGGGGGTATTAAATGATAATTAAGACCTGGCCGAACGTTTTGTGTAATGTTTTGGAACTCTATATAAAATTACTAAATTGCAAAAAAAATCATACATTAAGTGACTGTATATCATACTCAAGAAAAACATAAAAAAATATTATCATTCCCAATCCCATGCACGAGAGATGATGCGTGGCTGGGAGAAGCTCTTTATTTTTGGAAAGAAGAATCAGACGCTTATGATTGGGGACATAATTCAAAAAGAGCTACTGGATATTTTGAGATTTATACTTGTGATATTAAATCTGAGAGTTTTTTAGATACAGTCTTTAATGAAACTCATTATTATTTCTGGATTCAACAGTTAGAAAAGATTGCAAAAAAAATAATGATTAAAACGCATGAAAAGCCTACCCTGAAAGAATTAAATGACTACATAAGGGATAAAAATGTTTGGCCACAAGTCGATTACATACAATTTCAAGATTTACCAACTAATTCAGAGAAAGCATTAGTTAAACCAATTGTATATCGACAAAGTAAAAAAAGAAAAGTCAGAACTGTAGCTTTTAGAAAACGAATTCAAATAGCTGTTTATAATCCAAAAATTATTTATAATTTTGCACTTCAAGACTCAGTAAGAGTTATATAAAGAAAATAGATATGTTAGATTTAAAATTATTAGAAGAACAATTAGATAAAGCTTTAGCTTTAGAAACTTCTGAATCTTTGACTTCTTGGCTTCTCAACAGAAGGTTAAAGAAGTATATATCTAATTTTGGTGAAGGCACATTTAAAAACATTCCTTCAAACAGAGTTGAAATTACTCAGTCAAAAGAGCATTTGATTAATAACAAAACGCCTTTTTTTACACAAGATTACTTTTCAACCTGTGATTATCTAATTGCTGCATAGGTATTATGAGTATTGAAACACAAGTAAAACTAAGATTTTTAAGTGTTGATTTCCCAGTTGTTAATTTTCAGTCTGATAAACAACTTTTAGAAAATCAAGAAATTAATATTGATATTGAGCCCAAAGTTTTTTTTCCTAAAGACAACAAAAATCATTTTAAAATAATTCAAGAAGTAAATATATCTGTTGATGAAGTTTTTAATTTATTTATAGTTGCAATTGGTAGTTTTGAATTGAATGATGTTGACGATGATAAAATGAAAAGTCATTTTGTTAATATGAATGCTCCAGCAATAATGTTTCCATATATTAGATCTTTTATATCTACATTAACTTCAAATTTAGGCAACGTTACTGGAACTCTTAATATACCCCCTCAATTTTTTAAAGGTGAACTAAAACAAATTTCAGAAGAGGATATTATCGAAGTAAACAAAAAATAATAAACACTACACACAACAGCGGTAACTGTTGCACAACCCATTCAAAATAAAATTTTTCAAAATAATTCGTAAAAAACAACCTCGTTTAAGCTCCCGAAACTTCGGGATAAGCGAGGTTTATTTTTTAGTTGTAGTCCAAAACTCCAA
>NZ_JAPZUB010000040.1 GCF_027533505.1 Flavobacterium sp.
GGTTTTATTTTGCCTAACATATTGCCACTATTTTATACTCAAATATACCATTTTTGGCAATAATTATCATCTATTTCTAGCTAAATTTTATTGTAATAAAATAACAATCAGACAGTTATTTGTTTTTTAAGGGATGACTAATTAGTTCTGATAAAACTAATTGTCCAATTTTTGTGAATTATCATAAGTCTGATGACATTTCAGGTACAACTAAATACAAAGATGGTTTCATTAACAAATTTGAATTTCAATGGATGTCAAAATCAAAAAGAACCCTTAAAAGTCCTGATGTCATTACAATTCGTGAAAACAAAATTAGACTTCCTTTATTCATAAAAAAAAGCAACGATGAGGGAACTGATTTTTATTATATGGGTGATGTACAGCCCATCGATTCATCATTCAAAAACGACAAATTAAAAGATGATAAAGGAAAAGATGTCAATGTTGTTACCCTTGTTTTCAAAATGAATGTTCCCGTTGAAGATAATTTATATAACTACTTGACAGAAGCAAACATCTAACCCTTCTTTCATCTCTATCTTATCCTTTACACCCAATTTTCTGTTATATCCATATAAAATATAGCACTGATACAGCACTGATATAGCACTGATATAGCACTGATACAGCACTAATACAGCACTGTTTTGATAGTCGTTAAGAAACTAAGAAGCTGATTTTCTTGGCTCCTGAGTAACCTAACAGTCCCTAATCAATGATCCCCGGTAACAATTTACTAATCGCTAATTGCTAACAGCTAATTGCTAATTGCTAATTGCTAACAGCTAATTGCTAAAAAATCGTTTTCGTATTTACAACCCCATAAAAAAATAGGTTATTTTTTAAAAAACTGATAAAAGTTAAGCTATACCCCTTAATTTTTTACTTTGTTTTACTTAAAATATAGTATAATTTATAATTTTACCCTACCAAAATAAGGGTAATTATATGAAATTGGAAAAACGTTGGGTGTCGGCTTTTGTGATGATAACCATTGTGGCCGTGGCAGGGTTGGTGTGGCCGCATACCGATCCCGTGGCGGAAACTCCCTTTGGCACAACCGACCAACTCAACTCCGCCGATATCGCTTGGATCTTGACGTCCTCATGCCTTGTGCTGCTCATGACCCCGGGACTTTCGTTCTTCTACGGCGGAATGGTTGGGAAGAAAAATGTGATTTCCACCATGCTCAAAAGTTTTATCTGCTTGGGCGTCATTAGTTTGCTCTGGGTAGTCGTCGGGTTTAGCCTTTCCTTTGGCGACCCCATCGGCATTACCCTCGACGGAAAATACTATGGCCTCATTGGCAATCCCATCGATTTTGCTTTTTTTGACCGCGTAGCCTTTTTGCCCCACCAAACCCTAGGAAACACGCTCCCCTTTATTTTGTATGCGTTGTTTCAAATGAAATTTGCCGTCATCACGCCCGCGATTATCACCGGGGCACTGGCCGAACGTATCCGTTTTATTTCGTTTTTATTATTTATTAGTTTGTTTACCCTGTTGATCTACGCCCCCTTATGCCACATGATTTGGCACCCTCACGGCCTTCTCGGTGGTTATTTTGGGGTGAAAGATTTTGCCGGCGGCACCGTCGTTCACATGAGCGCCGGATTTGCCGCACTGGCCGGGGTTATCGTGCTCGGAAAACGACAAAACAACGAACATATTCCCACCAACATTCCGTTTGTACTGCTCGGCACCGGACTCCTCTGGTTTGGGTGGTTTGGATTCAATGCAGGATCGGCCCTTGCCGCCAACGCCACCGCTGCCCTCGCCTTTGCTACCACCACGATTGCCTCTGCCGCAGCCATGCTTACCTGGGTATTCTTTGACCGCCTCAACGGGCGCAAAGTATCAGCTTTAGGTGCTTGTATTGGTGCCGTAGTCGGACTCGTAGCGATCACCCCCTCGGCAGGGTATGTGACCGTTCCGCAAAGCATCTTTTTTGGTTTCATTACCGCTTTGGTGTCCAACACCATGGTCTACTGGAAACGCTTACAGCAAATTGACGATACCCTAGATGTGTTTGCCTGTCACGGAGTGGGCGGAATTATGGGAATGATTCTCACCGCCCTTTTCGCGCAGGGGGAAAACGCCAGCCTTATCCATGGAGGTTGGTCGGTCTTTGGGCACCACATGGCCGCACTGGTCTTGGTGTCTGCCTTTACCTTTGGCGGCGCCTTTCTTTTGTTCAAACTCACCAACTTCCTTATCCCCATTCGCGTGAGCCAAGAATCGGAACAACTGGGCTTGGACTTGTCACAGCACGGGGAGAAAGTGTGATTTTGATTTGAAAATGTGATGATTTGAAGATTTGAAAATGAATTGTCCTTTTCACGTCTAAATAAACTAACGGTATTACACTTATTAAACCCATCCACTCTTTACACTTCTAAACAATTCCACTCCATACACTTTCTACACACTAGTTACCAGTCACAAATCACTAGCCACTAGTCACTAGTCACTAGTCACTAATCACTAATCACTAGTCACTAATCACTAGCCACTGAAAACTGCGACTGAAAACTGCGACTTTCAACTCATTCCGCTATCTTTGCCCTACAAACAAACCACTACATGACTACTAAAATTTTAATCATCGGAGCCTGTGGGCAAATAGGCACCGAGTTGACCGCACAACTCCGATTGCAGTATGGGGTTGAAAATGTGGTCGCTTCAGATATTCGCAAACTCAATATCGACATTGTCAATACGGGGATTTTTGAAGTCGTCAACGCACTCGATTACAACCAAATCGAACATTTAATTGAAAAATACCACATTACCGACGTGTATTTGATGGCGGCACTCTTGTCGGCTACCGCTGAAAAGAATCCGGCCTTTGCCTGGGATTTGAACATGAATTCTTTGTTTCACGTGTTGAATTTGGCCAAAGCGGGGAAGATTAAAAAAATCTTTTGGCCTTCGAGTATTGCGGTATTTGGCCCGACGACGCCGCGAGAAAACACGCCGCAATACACCATTATGGAACCCACAACGGTGTATGGGATTTCAAAACAAACGGGCGAACGTTGGTGCGAATACTACCACCACCAATATGGGGTTGATGTGCGCAGTATTCGGTACCCGGGCTTGATTAGCTGGACCTCTGAACCGGGCGGTGGGACTACCGATTATGCCGTAGACATTTACCACAAAGCCTTGGAGGACGGAAAATACGAATGTTTCTTGCGCGACAATTCCAAACTACCCATGATGTACATGGCAGATGCGATTCGCGCCACCATTGAAATCATGCAAGCCGACGCGGAGGCGATTAAAATTCGTTCCTCCTATAATCTAGCGGGGATCAGTTTTACCCCTGCCGAAATTGCCGCCGAAATCACCAAGCACATTCCTGATTTTACGATTACGTACAACCCCGACTTCCGACAAAAGATTGCCGATTCCTGGCCGGCCTCGATTGACGACTCTTGTGCACGCACCGATTGGGGTTGGAAACACAAATACGACATGAGTGCAATGACCCAAGTGATGTTGGAGAATTTACGGAAATAACAAAAAGAAGCCGTCTCACAACTTGAGACGGTTTTTTTTTACGTTTTTTCTTGCATAAAAGAGTTGCAATTTGTATATTTATATCTGATTTACAGATGATTAGACATGAATTTCAAACACTACAATCAACGTCAAACCACAC
>NZ_JAPZUB010000005.1 GCF_027533505.1 Flavobacterium sp.
ACTTCATTATCAAACAAAAAGCCTTCAATAACTTTGTATAATCGGGATTTATCTTCCTGATTTAATTCCGATATTTGGGATAAAATACTGTCTTTCATAAAGCAAATATAATAAATATATTATTTAGACTAAAGCCAATAAATACAATATCACGAAAGGGATTCAACTCCGTTGATCCCTCAAAGCTCCGCTTTGAAAATAACTAGGGCGAAAAGAAATTTTAAAATAAATTTTAATTTCTTTTCGCCCTAGTTATTTATTCGTGACCGCGGAGGGATTCGAACCCCCAACCCTCAGAGCCGAAATCTGATATTCTATCCAGTTGAACTACGCAGCCATTATTTTTTGTCTAATATAGACTTTATATATTCTCTTCCAAAACCCGATTTAAAAAACTTTTCACGAGCTATGGCTTTCGCCTTCGTTTCAAATTCTTCATAATAAACCAATTCCCAAGGTATATACCCTTTTGTTGATCGAGTCTTTCCTGAGTTATGCTCTTTTAATCTTACTTCTAAATCACTTGCGTGGCCTTTGTACAACCTACCATCAACTTTACTACGTAATATGTATGCATAATAAACCATAGAAATCTGATATTCCCTGCCTGCCGGCAGGCAGGTATCCAGTTGAACTACGCAGCCATTATTTACTATTCTAAATTTTAAATTATGAATTATGAATTATGAATTTAAAAGTTTTTTTACTATGGTTGAGATTGTTTTGCCATCGGTTTTACCCGCTAAAGCTTTTGTTGCTAATCCCATCAATTGTCCCATGGAAGCCATGCCCGAAAAACCATTTTCAGCGATAATTTTTATTACCACAGCTTCAACTTCAGCTTCGCTCAATTGTGCAGGCAAAAACTTTTCAATTACAGCCACTTGTGCCAATTCAGGTTCAGCCAAATCCGTTCGCCCTTGCTCCGTGAAAATGGCAGCACTATCCTTACGTTGCTTCACCAATTTCTGCAACAACTTGATTTCATCGTCGACAGAAAGGGTATCTGAAGCCCCAGCTTCTGTTTTAGCCAATATAATCCCAGATTTAATGGCACGCAATGCTTCAAGGGCTACCGTGTCCTTGGCACGCATCGCGTTTTTCATTTCTTCCATAATTTGACTTTCCAAACTCATTGCTTTGTCTTTTAAGGGATTAGAACTAAGCGATTCTTCCATCGCCTATTTTCGGTGGCAAAGGTAAAAAAATAACCCGAAAGAAACAATTCCTCCGGGTTACCCATCTTTAATTAACTTATGATTTAATCTACATTATCGTGCAGGAATGAATTGTTGGAACGCAATTGAACATCGTCATTACTATCGGTTCCTATAGACATTCTTGACGTATTGGAGGTGGGCTGATTTGCTGACAAATCAACACCCATGCGCTTGTACGCTGGTTCATTTTCTAACTCATCCACACGTGATGGATTGTTGTGAAATTTATAATTAAACTCCTTCAACTTGCGACGACGTTCTTCGGCGCGCATTTTTAAAGTTTCCTCTATAGTCAACTCCACTGGCGACAACTCATCAGCAGCATATTTAGGCATCACAGGCTCAGCAGCCACTTTGGTGGTAAATTGAAGAGTTTCATCCACTTTCTCTTCCACTTTTGCAACTGGCTCAGTGGGTTTTGAAGTACCCAAAAGCTCATTTTCAATTTCCATATATTCTTCCAAAGAGTATCGAATGACACCTTGATCGACTTCCGTCATGGGAACAAACTCAATAGGTTCATTCACTTGAATATTTTTGGTTTCATCGGTCAAATCAAAAACTAATTTCGACGTTTCCGCTACAGGAGTTTCTGCAACTTGCAATGGCAAATCAAACGTCAACGTCGCTTGTGTTTCTTCAGCAAAAGAAATGGTTTGTGATTCATTTACTTTGATTTCTTGAACCGGCGTCACAGGTGCTGTAAAACCAAAATCCAAATCCTTAATAGGAGAAACAATTTCAAAAGTAACGTCCAAATTACGGATGAACTCATTCATCGGAATCAATGCATCAGCATCAACTGCTGGCGTGAACACGGGAGCAACCACCTCTTCTTCCAACAATTCAAAAACCACTTTTTCCGCTACTGGAGCCGAAGTTTCAAAAACAGGAGTAATTGGCGTTTCAACAGGACTTTCAAAAACGGGTACCGAAGGCTGAATTAAGTCACGCACTAAACGCTGCTCGTCTTCCAAAGAATGAATAATCTTTTTAGGCTCTGTATTCACAATCTCTGCTTGCTGATCGGTGGTAAATCCTGTTGCGATAATAGTTACCGCAATAGCTTCTCCCAAGGTTTCATCTTCACCAACCCCCATAATGATGTTGGCATTGAACCCTGCTTCTGCTTGAATATGATCATTAATTTCACCTATTTCATCGATGGTAATTTCACTAGTCCCTGAAACGATAAGCAACAATACGTTTTTGGCACCATTAATTTTGTTATCATTCAACAACGGCGAATCTAAAGCGGCAATGATGGCATCCTTCGCACGGTTATCTCCTGTCGCAGTAGCCGAACCCATAATGGCCGTTCCACTGTTGGATAATACCGTTTTGGCATCTTTCAAGTCGATATTTTGCGTATAATGGTGTGTAATTACTTCGGCGATTCCACGTGAGGCGGTAGACAAAACCTCATCCGCTTTGGAGAACCCCGCTTTGAAACCAAGATTTCCATAAACCTCGCGTAATTTATTGTTATTGATAACGATGAGCGAATCAACTTGTTTGCGTAAACGTTCAACACCAGCCATAGCTTGTTCCGAACGAACTTTTCCCTCAAACTGGAAAGGAATTGTCACAATACCGACCGTAAGAATATCACGTTCTTTGGCCAATTGAGCAATCACAGGAGCAGCACCCGTTCCTGTTCCACCTCCCATACCGGCAGTGATGAAAACCATTTTGGTGTTGCTGTCCAACATTTTTTCAATTTCGGCAATACTTTCAATCGCAGACTGCTGACCTACTTCAGGATTGGCTCCTGCGCCCAGCCCTTCGGTCAACCCAACACCCAATTGGATTTTGTTGGGAACAGGACTGTTTTGCAAAGCCTGCGCATCCGTGTTACATACCACGAAGTCTACCCCTTTGATTCCTTGTTTGAACATGTGGTTGATGGCATTGCTTCCGCCGCCGCCAACACCGATTACCTTAATAACATTTGATTGGTTTTTAGGCAAATCAAATGAGATGCTTCCAAATTCTGAGTTGCTCATCATACGATTTTGGTTTTGTTTGTATTTTGCTGTCTACTTATTCTGCGTTATCTAAAAAATCTTTAATCTTATCGACATAGCGATCAAAAAACGATCGTCGTATCGTACTTTCGGTACTGGGTGCCTGAGGCGTTGTTGCTACGGGCTCTTCTACTTCTTGAGTCGTGGGAGCCATTGGCTGTACTTCATTGACAGGGGTAATTGGTGCAACAGGTACTGCAACAGGCTGCGGCGCTTGTTGTAATTCAATACGGTAAGCACTTTGGGTATTGTTGGCGACACTGTTCATCACCAACCCCACGGCTGTAGCGTACAATGGACTTGAAATTTCCTCGCTAGAATTTCCCGCCAAATGTTCGTTGGGATACCCAATACGCGTATCCATTCCCGTGATGTATTCTACCAATTGCTTGACATGCTTCAACTGTGACCCCCCTCCGGTCAATACAATCCCCGCAATCAATTTCTTACGCGGATTTTCATGGCCATATGCCTTAATTTCGGCAAAAACTTGCTCGATAATTTCAACCACGCGGGCATGGATGATTTTGGACAAGTTTTTTAATGATATCTCTTTCGGATCACGTCCACGAACCCCGGGAATCGATACGATTTCATTGTCTTTATTTTCGCCAGGCCATGCTGATCCGAATTTTACTTTCAATAATTCGGCTTGCTTTTCGATGATGGAACAGCCTTCCTTAATATCCTCTGTAATCACATTACCACCAAAAGGGATCACCGCAGTGTGACGAATAATTCCATCTTTGAAAATGGCCAAATCGGTTGTTCCCCCTCCGATATCAATCAAAGCAACCCCTGCTTCTTTTTCCTCCTGACTCAATACGGCATCTGCTGATGCTAAGGGCTCTAAGGTAAGACCCGACAATTCAATGCCCGAACTTTGTACACATCGCCCAATATTTCGAATAGAAGACGCTTGTCCTACCACTACATGAAAGCTCGCTTCCAAACGACCCCCATACATTCCGATGGGTTCTTTGATATCGGATTGCCCGTCAATTTTGAATTCTTGCGGTAAAACATGGATGATTTCTTCACCGGGCAACATAGCCAAACGACTTACTTGATCGACCAACAATTGAATGTCCTTTTCGCTAATCACCTCTTCTGGATTACTGCGAATCAAATAATCGGTATGCTGGATGCTACGAATGTGTTGCCCAGCAATCCCAACCACAACATCATTGATTTTGTAACCGGAATTCTCCTCGGCTTCCAATACCGCTTGTTGGATCGATTGAATGGTTTGGGTAATGTTGTTCACCACCCCACGGGAAACGCCCAAACTTTTGGCTTTTCCAATGCCCAAAATTTCCAATTTCCCATACTCGTTTTTCTTTCCGATCATGGTCACAATCTTGGTTGTTCCAATATCTAATCCTACGGCAATGCTTTCTTTCGGGTTCATAGTTCAAAAATGGTCACTTACTGTTTGTTTATCGGGTGCATACAACTTGATGGATAAACCGTAAATTGATGCGTTTATATTTTTCTAATGTACTGTCTTTAACCGCTTTTTGGAAGAAGGCTTTGTAATTCAAAAACTTTCGTTCCGGGTGCACCAATTGCCCAAATTCAATGACAAATGGGTGATTGCGCGAAGCCATTTCCAGACTTTTATCGTTTAACACGCGTACACTAATGATATTTTTTTTCAAAAATGGATCCTTCTGCATCATCGCCATCACTGCGGTAAGCTTTGGCATCACTTCATTTGTGATTGAACCTGTCAATAATGGTACTCGAGCAGTGTAATGGCTGGATAAAGGCATTTGTTCTCCATTTTTATCCAAATAATACGACGTTTCGCCTACCAATACGCGCGCTACAGGCGTTCGTTGCACGACTTCAGCCCGCAATACTCCATCAACACTTACGTAAACCTCTGATTTCTCAACCATTGGATTTTTATTGACAGAAGACTCCAATTTATCCAAATTTAATTGCTCTTTAGTAATGCTTCGCAGGTCACTTTTATTTTCTATTAACAATTTATTAACCGTTTCCTGGCGCATAAAACTGTTGCTTTCTCCTACAAAAACAACCTCTGTTTTTTGCAGCGATCGACGGCCATTTCGCAGGGAGGAAAAAGCATACAAAAACCCCGCCAATCCTAGGATAAGCACCAATCGTATGGTGGACCAAGTGTTGCTATTTATTCCCATAATTTTTTAATTTCTGGCACCATTTCTCCGATATCGCCGGCTCCTATTGTTACCAACACGGGGGCGTTTATTTGTGGGATTTGTAACCTCAGTGCTTCTTTGGTTAAAAGTCTTACCTCAGAAAGCGTCATTTTGCTCATTAACCACGCCGATGTTACCCCTTCGATAGGCAATTCTCGAGCGGGATATATGTCCAATAAAATGACTTCATCAAACTGGGACAAACTGGTTGCAAAACCCTCAATAAAATCCTGTGTTCGGCTGAACAAATGAGGTTGAAAAATAGCCGTCACCTTTTTCCCGGGATACAATTCACGAACCGCTTGATGTACTGCATTAATCTCTGTCGGATGATGCGCATAATCGTCTATATATACCTTCGCTGGGGTTTTAATTTGATACGAAAAACGACGTTGCACGCCTTGAAATGAAGCCAAAGCTTTAGCAATGGCATCGGTTGGGGTGCCGTAGGTATAGGCCATTGCTAAAGCAGTTAAGGCATTCATTAAATTGTGATGTCCGGGTAACCCAAAGGCAATATTTTGAAGATTCCCAGTGGGTGTTTTAACATCAAAAACATAGGCGCTGTTTTCCACCCGAATGTTATATGCTGTAAAATCGGCTTTTTCATTAATCCCCAACGTTGTTCCCTCCAACGGCAATCCTTTGGGCACAAACAAATGCTTTGGATTGGAAACTTTAGCCGCAAATTCTCGAAAGGATTCTTCTATAGCCGAAGCATCACCATAAATATCCAAATGGTCGGCATCCATTGACGTTACACAAGCCAAATCAGGATGTAAATGCAAAAAGGAACGATCAAATTCATCGGCTTCAACCACCGAAATTGTTTTACCTTGACCAATCAAATTGGAATGGTAATTCTCTACAATTCCACCTAAAAAAGCAGTTACATCAGCTCCGCTTTCATAAAGAATATGACCCAAAATACTTGACGTAGTCGTTTTTCCGTGCGTTCCTGCTACCGCAAAACAATAGGTTCCTTGGGTGATTAAGCCTAAAACTTCTGCCCGCTTTTTGATGACATAGCCTTTTTCTAATAAATAGTTCCATTCCGTGTGGTTTTTGGGAATGGCGGGCGTGATGACCACCAAGGTAGTGTCTTTGGTGAAGGACGTTGGAATCGCTGCAATAGCATCTTCAAAATGAATAGGCATCCCCCCTTCAACCAACTCATCCGTGAGCCGCGTTGGTGTTTTGTCGTAACCCGCTACTTTTTTTCCAATGAATTGAAAATAACGCGCTAGGGCACTCATCCCGATGCCACCGATCCCGATAAAATAGACGTTATGGATTTGGTTTAGATTCATGTTACTGTTAAAATTCAATGTCAATTTCAAAAATCAATGTCAATTTCAAAGTTCAATGTCAATTTCAAAAATCAATGTCAATTTCAAAAATCAATGTCAATTTCAAAAATCAATGTCAATGATATTCATTGCTATTCAATGCTATGACCCTTTTCATTGCCATTGCTATTGTTATTTTTAATTGTCAATGCTATTGTCATTGCTATTGCTATTGCTATTCAATGCTATGACCCTTTTCATTGTCATTGCTATTGTCATTGCTATTGCCATTTCTATTGTTATTTTTAATTGCCATTGCTATTGTCATTGCTATTGCTATTGCACCAGTTTTATTATTTCTTCAACGATATCCCGTGTTGCATTTGGCTTTCCAAGTTGTTTCATGGCAGCGCTCAATTGCTGTTGTAGCGTTTCATTTTTCAACAAATCGGCAAAAGTGGCTTCAAACTTCTCTTCCAATTCCATTTCTTTCAACAATAATGCACCGCCTTTATCGACAATGGCCTTTGCGTTTTTGGTTTGATGGTCTTCTGCTACATTGGGTGACGGAATAAAAACGGTTGGTTTTCCTACCAAACATAACTCCGAAACCGATGACGCACCAGCTCTAGAAATCACAACATCAGCAGCGGCATAAATCAGGTCCATACGGTCAATAAACGCAGTGACTTGAACATTTGGTTTTTCATTCCAATGCTTGTATGCTTCAAAATAGAGTTTCCCACATTGCCAATACACTTGAACCCCTTGTGCCAAGAGAAAATCCAGTTCTTTGGCTATCAATTGGTTTATGCGACGGGCACCCAAACTTCCACCAAGCACCAGTAGTGTTTTCTTGTTTGGGTCGAGTTTAAAATACATTTGCCCTTCTTCCCGTTTATTCGATAATTCAAGTAAATCTTGACGCACGGGATTCCCTGTTAAAACAATTTTCTCTTTGGGAAAAAAACGTTCCAAATTTTCATAGGCCACACAAATCGCATTCGCTTTTTTACTTAACAACTTATTGGTAATCCCAGGATAGGAATTTTGCTCTTGAATCAAAGTAGGAATCCCTTTGCTGTTGGCCATTTGTAATAAAGGGCCGCTGGCAAATCCTCCCGTACCGATGACTACATCGGGTTGAAAGCGCTTCAAAATACGTCGGGATTTCCATAAACTGCTTACCAATTTAAGTGGAAACATCATGTTTTGCAATGTGAGTTTTCGTTGTAATCCTGCAATCCACAATCCCTCGATAGGATACCCTGCTTGTGGCACTTTTTGCATTTCCATTTTATCCTTAGCCCCTACAAAAAGAAACTCAGCATCAGGAAAGCGTTGTTTTAAAGCATTCGCAATGGCAATGGCCGGATAAATATGTCCGCCCGTTCCCCCACCGCTTAAAATGAATTTATACTTTTTCATGGCTAACGATTTAAAACAGCATTCATGGGATTATCGTCTTCATTTTGGCCTTGGGCACCTGCGCGCTCGGCCTCCGCTTCTTCCAACAATTGCTTATCAATCAAACGTTGCAAAGCTTCCTCTCGACGTTGTTTCTCGGCTTCCTCTTGCGCAATTTCCTCTTCTTTTTTGGTTACACTCAATATAATCCCCAAAGCAATACAGGTCATCCATACCGAGCTCCCTCCCGAACTGATTAAGGGAAGGGTTTGCCCAGTTACGGGGAGCAATTCAACCGCTACCGCCATATTGATTAAGGCTTGAAAAACAATAGGAAAACCAAGACCGATAACCACCAATTTGCCAAAGAGCGAATTGGCTTTGTGTGAAGCTATCACAAATCGGAAAAGCAAGAGCATATAAAAAAACAGTATGGTCAATCCGCCCATCAACCCGTATTCTTCAACGATAATAGCATAAATAAAATCGGAAGACGATTGCGGCAGAAAGTTTTTTTGGACACTTTTCCCGGGGCCCAATCCATACACATTCCCCGAAGCAATCGCTATTTTGGCCTTTTCAATTTGATAATCGTCCTCGCCGGGTTTGTCGGAGGTGAAGTTTTCAATACGACTCTTCCAGGTATCGACGCGGTTGGGGAAAGCTTTGGGAAAAGCTATGACTAGGAGTACAAAAAACGAAGCTGCTGCCACCGCTAACGCCAATATAAGTCCGATATACTGCAACGGATACTTCCCAATAAAGGCAATCATGAGTACCATAGCAAACAACAAGGCTGCCGTGGAGAAATTGGCTGGAAAAATCAATCCTAAGGTAATGAAGACCGGAAGCCAAAGATCAACCAATGAATTTTTAAACGTGAGTGGTGTTTCCCGATTTTTGGAGAGGTAACGTGCCACATACACATACAACACTATTGCTGCAAAGGTTGACGTTTGGAACGAAATGCCAAGAAACGGAATTTGAATCCAACGACTTGCATTAGCCCCATCGATTACGGTTCCTTTGACAAGTGTATATCCCAAAAGCACCCAAACAAAGGGCAATGCTATTCGAGATACCCCTCTGAAATAATGGTAAGGTACTTTATGTATTTTATAGATAATAAAAAACCCAATGATGATATGCACTGCATGCTTAATCAGGTAGGTAAGTGTGTTTCCGGTGCCATGGCGCATGTAGGCCAAATTACTACTGGCGCTAAATACGGGCATAAAGGAAAACACCGCCAAGAAAGCGACTAGCGCCCAAATGACTTTATCTCCGTGCAAGCTGTTAATTAGGTTTTTCATGGGTTATTTTAATTTCTATCTTAAATACGAACCGAGCAATTGATTATCTGCTTGCATTGAAACGACAGCAATGCAGCATGGCATGTACCCTTTTTATCTCAGTCCCTTCAGCAACCTCTTGTAAAAATTGATTTTTGAGTCAAAAACCTCAAGTTAGCTTTTACAATAAGAGTGCATTTCTATAAATTCCGAACGGCATCTTTAAACTGACGCCCGCGGTCTTCGTAGTTTTCAAATAAGTCAAAACTTGCACAGGCGGGTGATAACAAAACGGTATCCCCTTTTTCAGCAATATGCTTGGCTGTATTCACTGCATCACGCATGTTGTCTACTTCCACCATCATGTCAACGATGTTGCCAAAAGCATCGATAATTTTTTTATTGTCAACTCCAAGACAGATAATTGCTTTTACTTTCTCGTTCACCAAAGCCATCAACTCGGTGTAATCGTTGCCTTTATCCACACCCCCAACAATCCATACCGTAGGTGTTGTCATGCTTTCCAAGGCAAAATAGGTCGCATTAACGTTGGTCGCCTTACTGTCGTTGATATATTGCACATTTTGGATTTTCAACACTTTTTCCAAACGGTGTTCTACCCCTTGAAAATTGGACAAACTTTCCCGAATGGTTTGTTTGCGAATACGCATCAGTTGAGCCACGGAAGTCGCTGCCATGGCGTTTTTTAGATTGTGTTTTCCTTCCAATGAAATTTGAGCAGTTTCCATCATGAACTCCTCTTGGTTGATGTTGATTTCCATAATTTTGTCGTTTAAATAAGCTCCGTTTTTTAGCACTCGCGTTACCGAAAACGGAATGGGTTTTGCATTGATTTTATTATTTTGAAGCCACTGGCTAATGGCTTCGTCATCGTTGTCATAAATGAGGTAATCGTCCTCCGTTTGATTCATTGTAATCCGAAATTTGGAAGCGATGTAGTTTTCATACTTGTACTCATAGCGGTCCAAATGATCGGGGCTGATGTTGGTAATGATTGCAATATGGGGTTTGTAATGCACGATGCCATCCAATTGAAAACTACTTAACTCCAACACGTAGCAATCGTAATTTTCCTCGGCCACTTGCCATGCAAAACTTTTCCCGATATTTCCGCCCAAGCCCACATTCAATCCGCCTTCTTTTAGCAAATGATAGGTAAGCATTGTGGTGGTCGTTTTGCCATTGCTTCCTGTGATTCCAATGGTAATCGCATCGGTATAGGGATACGCAAACTCGATTTCTGAAATGACAGGAATGCCTTTTTCTACTAACTTCCTCACGATGGGCGCTTTATCAGGAATCCCCGGACTTTTCATGACCACATCGGCGTTAAGAATCAAATCTTCCGTGTGTTGGTTGTCTTCCCACGAAATTTGGTATTGGGTAAGAACGTCTTTATAATTTTGCTTGATGGCTCCAAAATCGGATACAAACACATCGTATCCTTTTTTCTGACCCAATATGGCAGTTCCAACGCCACTTTCGCCCCCACCAAGCACAACCAATCGTTTCATTCTAGCGTAATTTTAAGGTGACAATAGCAACAATAGCGAGCATAATCGTAACAATCCAAAAGCGGGTTACGATTTTACTTTCATGGTAGCCTTTTTTCTGATAATGATGGTGCAAAGGCGACATCAGAAAAACGCGTCGTCCCTCGCCAAATCGTTTCTTGGTGTACTTGAAATAGGAAACCTGAATGATCACCGAGGCGCTTTCAGCAAAGAAAATGGCACACAAAACGGGCAATAGCATTTCTTTTCGTACAGAAATTGCAAGTACAGCAATGATTCCGCCGATGGTAAGACTGCCCGTATCGCCCATAAACACAGATGCGGGATACGAATTGTACCAAAGGAAACCGACCAAGGCACCCACAAAAGCTGCAATAAATACTGTCATTTCTCCCGAATTAGGGATGTACATTACATTCAAATAGCTTGACAAAATGATATTCCCAGAAATGAAGGCAAATATCCCGAGTGCGAGTACCGATATCGCCGAAGTTCCTGCCGCGAGACCGTCAATCCCGTCGGTAAGATTGGCGCCATTGGAAACCGCCGTGATGATAAAAATCACAATCGGAATAAACACCAACCAAGCCCATTGGTGGTAATCGTCGGTGAATGGCTTTAAAATTTGTGCGTATTCCAATTCATTATTTTTCATGAACGGAATGGTCGTTGTGGTTGATTTGATTTCTTTGGCTGCGGGTGCAATCGAGTTTTGCGTTTGATTGAATGTGACAGGGGCGGTCGATTTTTCACGTACCGTTACACCCGGATGAAAATACAGGACTGAGCCAACTATCAATCCCAAACCGACTTGACCGATTACTTTAAAAATTCCTTTTAAGCCTTGTTTGTCCTTTTTGAAAATCTTAATATAATCGTCTATAAAGCCAATGGTTCCCATCCAAAGGGTGGTTACCACCAAAAGAATAACATAGATGTTATTTAATTTGGTCAACAACAAAACGGGGATAAGTGTTGCGATAATGATAATTAACCCTCCCATTGTTGGCGTTCCTGCCTTTTGTGTTTGCCCTTCCAAACCCAGCTCTCGAATGGTTTCACCCACTTGTTGGTTACGTAAAAAAGTGATGATTTTCTTGCCGTAAATGGTAGAAATCATTAACGAAAGAATGAGCGCTAAAGCCGAGCGAAAGGTGATGTATTGAAACACCCCTGCGCCAGGCACATCCAATTGTTTATCGAGGTAATCAAATAAATAGTAAAGCATGGGTTAGGAATTTAAGCGTTGGAGGAATTCGGTAACAATCTTTAAATCATCAAAATCGTGGCGCACCCCGTTTATTTCCTGATAGGTTTCGTGACCTTTACCAGCAATCAAAATAATATCCTGGGGTTGAGCCATTTGACATGCGGTTTTTATGGCTTGTTTTCGATCTAAAATCGAAAGGGTTTTTTTGAAATATTGGGGTTCCACACCCACTTCCATCTCGTTTACGATTTGTTGTGGGTCTTCCGTGCGTGGATTATCGGAGGTGAAAATGACTTTGTCGCTATATTCTGCAGCAATATTGGCCATTATCGGACGTTTGGTTTTGTCGCGATCGCCCCCGCAACCGACTACGGTAATCAATTGCTCATTGCGGGCACGAATGTCGCCAATCGTTTTAAGCACATTGGCTAAAGCATCGGGTGTATGAGCATAATCAACGATCGCCGTGATATGATTGGGTGAAACCACAAACTGAAAGCGTCCTGAAACACTTTCTAATTCGGATAAAAGTCGTAAAGCTTCTGATTTTTCAAGTCCCAACTCGATAGCAACCCCATAAATGGCCAACACGTTGTAGGCATTAAAAGAACCGATTAATTTGACCCAAACTTCTTGCTCATTAATTTTTAGAAGCAAACCCGACAACTGATTTTCCAACACTTGCGCTTTGTAATCGGCCATTGATTTTAAGGCATACGTAAGGGTTCGAGCCCCCGTATTTTGTACCATTACAGCCCCATTTTTATCATCAATATTGACAAGCGCAAAAGCCGATTTGGGCAAGTGATCAAAAAATGATTTTTTCACATCACGGTATGCTGCGAAAGTGTTGTGGTAATCTAAATGATCATGGGTTAGGTTGGTAAAAACGCCTCCTTTGAACACCAATCCTTCGGTACGCTTTTGGTGTACACCATGGGAACTCACTTCCATAAAACAATATTCACAACCCACTTCGGCCATTTCAGCCAAATACCGGTTAATCGTCAGGGAATCGGGCGTGGTATGTGTGGCGGGATACTCGTGGGTATCGACCATAACTTTTACGGTGGAAAGTAAACCAACTTTAAATCCTGCCTTTTTAAACAACTGATACAACAATGTTGCGATGGTAGTCTTGCCGTTAGTCCCCGTTACGCCTACCAGTTGTAATTTGGCAGAAGGATTATCATAAAAGTTGTTGGCCATCCATGCCAAAGCCGTATTGGTGTCGGCTACTTGGATGTAAGTGATTTGTGGTAGAAGGGTTTCGGGCAGTGTATCACACACTACGGCTAGAGTACCCAAAGTGATCGCTTTTTCAATAAAATCATGTCCATTGGCCAGCGTCCCGCGTAGAGCTACGAACACATCCCCATGAGTAACTTTTCGGGAATCAAATTCAATTTTAGCCACAGGAATATCGGTCGGTCCTTTAACCGATTCTAAAGCTACGCGGTAGAGTAAATCTTTGAGTTGCATTATGATAATTCTAGAGTGATGGGTGTATTTTTTCGAAGGATTTCTCCAGGTCGCAACGATTGGGACTTCACTTTTCCTATCCCTTTAACTTTAACTTTCATGCCCATATTTTCTAGCAAAGCAATCGCATCCATCCCTGGCATGCCTTTTAGATTGGGCATGGTGTTATTCGCTTTTTGCAATTTTTGATAGTAGGCATTGTATTGCTGTTCTTGACGGGCAATCTTGGCATCCACATTGTGCACTTTATTCATAGCGGGGGCATCGGTAAAAATCTTTTGTGCAATGCGTTTAAACACCGGACCCGCCACATCGGCACCATAGTAATTGTTGTTGGACGTATTGGGCTTGTGCACCACAACGATACACGAATACTTTGGCTT
This sequence comes from Flavobacterium sp., assembly GCF_027533505.1. Taxonomy (GTDB): domain Bacteria; phylum Bacteroidota; class Bacteroidia; order Flavobacteriales; family Flavobacteriaceae; genus Flavobacterium. The sequence goes on from NZ_JAPZUB010000005.1 coordinate 14,035, forward strand.
ATCAGCAGGGAAAAAGCCCACAAATGAGGAAATGTAATGCTTTTCATTGCCTCCATTTTTACCGTAATTGGCTTGCGCGGTTCCCGTTTTTCCGGCCATAGAAAAATCTTTGGAATACAACTTTGAGCCTGTACCGCGTTTGACTACATTTTCCATAATCGCTTTCAACTTTTGGATGGTTTCTGGCGAACAAATGCGTCGGTTAAGCACTTCTTTGTTGTATTTTTTAATGGTATTATTCCATTCTTTAATCTCTGATACGAATAAGGGTTTCACCATTTCTCCGTTATTGGCGATCGCATTATACAAGGTTAATGTTTGCAGTGGCGTCACCGAAACCCCGTAGCCAAAAGCCATCCAGGGCAATGCAATCGCACTCCACCCTTTTTCCCCAGGCTGAGGAATATAGGGTTTCCCCTCACCTTTAAAGGGAAGTTCCAAGGGCTTGTTCAATCCCATGCGGTCGATGCGGTCAACGAACTGTTTGGGATTGTTTTTGTAATTTTCATACACCGCTTGTACCAAAACCGTATTGGAAGAAACCTCAAATCCACGAGCCAAAGAGATGCTTCCATAGCCCCCTTCATGAGAGTCGCGTACTTTTTTACCGCGGTACGTTATCACCCCACCGTTGGTATTATACACCCTACTGGTATCTACTTTTTTATCCTCCAACAAGGCGATCATATCTACCAATTTGAAGGTAGAACCCGGTTCGTGCGACTCTGCCACCGCATAGTTGATGGTTTCGTAGTAGTTGCCTGTTTTTTCATCGCGACCCAAATTGGAAATCGCACGTACATAGCCCGTTTTGGTTTCCATAACCACCACACAGCCGTGCTCCGCACCGTATTCTTCCAATTGCTTTAACAAGGCGTGGTGGGCGATATCTTGAATAAAAACATCAATGGTTGAAATTACATCGTAGCCATCGCGGGGTTCCTTTTCATTTTCATCACGAATGGGTTTCCATTGTCCTTTGGCAATTTTTTGTTTCAAAATTTTACCGTCTTCTCCCCGTAAATACTTGCTAAACGCCCCTTCAATCCCGATGCGTTTTACTGTACCATCGTCCAAAACACGTTCGTAACCAATAGTCCGTTCGGCCACTTTCCCAATAGGATGCTCCCGAACCGTGTGTTGTTCGACAATCATACCGCCTTTGTAAGCGCCTTTGTTGAACAAGGGCATTGCTTTGAAATCCATGTACTGGGTGTAGGTCAAATCATCGGCGATAAACAAGTACCGATTTTTATTGGCGCGTGCTTTGCGCAACATATCTTGGTAGTGCGAAGCAGGTTTACCCAACCTCTTGGACAGGGCTTGTGCTAGATCGGGAACATTTGCTTCAAAATCCTCCAATTTGGGTGCCATAGCATCAAAGCGAATGGTGTAATTGGGAATAGAAGTCGCCAACAAACTTCCGTCGGCGGAATAAATATTGCCTTTATTAGCGGGAATAACGAAGGTTTTTACCGACCGTTCTTTGGCTAATTTTCGGTAATAGGGCCCTTCTACCCATTGGATATTGGTCAATTTTACCACGATAGCAATCGCCATGAGGAAAAAGACCAACGCGGTGAGGTAGGTGCGGTAAGAAAGTGCTTTATCGTTGTTTACTCCTGCCATAGGGAACTCCAAAATCCTTTCGATTCTTTTTTGGTTACGGTTATCTTCTGCGGAGGCACGGGAGAGGGTTTGATTCCACGCGCTTCCATTTTTTGTGAAATGGTCGACTCCATTCGGAGTTTCATCAATTGTGAACGGCGATCGACAAATCGAGAGCGCAATTCTTTCACTTCATTGTTCAATTCGGCGATACGAAACACCTTTTGTTCATACCGATGGGTATTGGCAATCATGATAATGGCCAATAAAATCAGAAAAAGGATAAACCGCCAGTTCTGTGATGCGGATTCATCCACTAGAAATCGGGCTTTTAACAAGCTGTAAATTCCTCGTTTCATCCTAATTTTTCTGCTATTCTTAGTTTCGCACTTCGCGCACGATTGTTTGTACTTATTTCTGCGGCACTGGGCACAATGAGTTTTCCTATAGTTTTGAAAGGCACCGAATAATTCCCAAAGAAATCGCGTTCGGGTTCGCCTTCAAACATTCCATTTTTGACATAGCGTTTGACCAAACGATCTTCCAAAGAATGGTAGGAAATTACACTCAATCGCCCGCCAGGACGCAACACTTCTAGGGATTGTGTCAAAAAATCTTTGAGCACTTCCATCTCTTGATTCACTTCAATACGAATAGCTTGATAGATTTGTGCCAAAATTTTATTACTCAAATGAGCTGGTAAATATTTGGCCAAAACCAGTTTCAAATCGGCAGTGGTTTCAATTGGTTTTTGACTGCGTGCTTCGATAATCGTTCGTGCAAAAGCGGGAGCCTGCTTGAGTTCGCCATACAGCAAAAACATACTGCGCAATGCACTCTCGTCATAGGTGTTGATGACTTGATAGGCGTCTAATTCATTTTGCTGACTCATCCGCATGTCCAATTTGGCCTCAAAACGAGTGGAAAATCCTCGCTCAGGCACATCAAACTGATGCGAAGAAACTCCTAAATCAGCCAATATCCCATCGACAGCACGAACGCCATGAAATCGAAGAAATCGCTTAAGGTATCGGAAGTTTTCGGGAATTAAGGTAAAACGAGCATCATCCAACGCATTGGCCCATGCATCTTCGTCTTGATCAAAAGCAAAAAGCTTTCCCTCCGGACCCAAGCGTCGTAAAATTTCACGCGAATGCCCCCCGCCCCCAAAGGTCACGTCAACATAGACGCCATCGGGACGAATTGCCAAACCCTCAACGGTTTCCTGCAACAATACGGGGTTATGATAGTCCATGATCATCGTCGTTTACATTTCCCATTACATCTTCGGCCAAATCTGCAAAGTCAACGACAGAATCATCAATTGCTTTTTCATACAAGTCTTTATCCCAGATCTCGACGATATGAACCGCCGATGATAAGACTACATCTTTGGAGATTTGGGCAAAAGCGGTTAAGTCTTTGGAGACTAATAATCGACCCAAGTTGTCAATTTCCACCACTTTAACCCCTGCCGTAAAGCGTCGGATAAAGTCGTTGTTCTTCTTGACAAACTTGTTGAGCTTGTTGATTTTTTGCATCATCAGATTCCATTCCGCCATAGGATACAATTCCAAACAAGGTTGAAATACCGAGCGCTTCAGCACAAAACCGTCCTGAAGTACAGCCGTAAGTTGCTTCTTCAAAGGCGCAGGCACTAAAAGCCTTCCTTTGGCATCAACTTTACACTCGTATGTCCCTATTAATGCGTTCATTATGCGAAATCGGATGTATGGGAACAAAAATAGGAAAGATTTTACCACATTTTACCACTTTACTCCACTTTGTTGATAAGTTTTACCACTTTGTATCAAAATCCTAGAGGAACACGGAAAAGGGTGTTTTACAAAAAGTTTAACAATTGTGGATAAGGAGTAAAAAAATCGCATATTGCAAAGTCATTGGCCGATACTGAGCAAAAAAACTAAGGCTGATTTAACAAGTTTGAAGTGCTTAGAAAAAATGGAGTTCTGATTGCAAGCCCGTTAGCCATTTGACACTACAAATCAAAACACAACAGTAAGATAACCGCAAATAATGGGTATCACACTGGGATATTAGGTTAAAAAAACTATATTTGTAACCAAGCAAAATCGTAGGATTCAATATGGATGTAAGCGCAAAAAAAGAGGGTAAATACCAATATTATGAAGCTGGAGAAGGCACGCCAATTGTGGTGTTGCATGGATTAATGGGCGGTTTGAGTAATTTTAAAGCTGTTGCTGATCACTTTTCGACCCGCGGCTATAAAGTGGTGATTCCTGAATTGCCGCTATACACTCAAAACATCCTCAAAACCAACGTGAAAGCCTTTGCGAAATACGTCAAGGATTTTATTACCTACAAAGGGTTTCCGCGGGTAATCCTTTTGGGTAATTCGTTGGGAGGACACATCTCTTTATACCACACCAAAATGTATCCCGAAAAAGTAGCGGGTTTGGTGATTACCGGAAGCTCCGGTTTGTATGAGAGTGCTATGGGGGACAGTTACCCCAAACGCGGCGATTATGAGTACATCAAAAAGAAAACCGAAGACGTGTTTTACGACCCCAAAATGGCTACTCCAGAATTGGTGGACGAAGTATTTTCGATTGTCAATGACCGTATTAAAGTTTTAAAAACACTCACGATTGCCAAAAGTGCGATTCGTCATAATATGGGGAAAGATTTGCCTAAAATGCATGTAAAAACCTGTATAATTTGGGGAAAAAATGACCGCGTTACTCCCCCTGAAGTCGCTGAAGAATTTCACAAGCTGATGCCTAATTCAGACCTGTACTGGATTGATCAATGTGGCCATGCTGCGATGATGGAACAACCAGAAGCATTCAATCAGCATTTGGAAACGTGGCTGAAAAAAGAAGGTTTATAAGGCATGAAAATCAATAGCGCCGAATTTATCATCAGCAATTCTGTGGTGAGTAAATGCCCACAGGAACCCCTACCCGAGTATGCTTTTATTGGGCGCTCCAATGTGGGGAAATCCTCGTTGATTAATATGTTGACCAACCATAAAAATTTGGCTAAAACCTCGGGGCGCCCCGGGAAAACGCAGCTAATCAATCATTTTAAAATCAATCAAAATTGGTTTTTGGTCGATTTGCCCGGATACGGCTATGCACGAGTATCCAAATCTACAAAAGCGACATTTCAAAAATTCATCACCGATTATTTCGAAAAAAGAACCCAATTAGTGTGTGCGTTTGTCTTAATTGACGTGCGTTTGGAAGCCCAGAAAATCGATTTGGAATTTATCAATTACTTGGGGGAAAATGGCATCCCTTTTTGCTTGGTTTTTACCAAAATGGATAAAATTACCCGAGTGAAAGCCGAATCCAATGTGGCAGCTTACCGAAAAAAACTGTTGGCCGAGAATTGGGAAGAAATGCCCCCTTACTTTATTACTTCTTCCGAAACCAAAGTGGGGCGTGAAGAGTTATTGACCTACATCGAATCGATCAATGAAACCATTCGCAAATCGCCATTCCCTTAAACTATTGCCATGAAAAAATCTATTTTACAAGCCATTCCATACACTATTTGCACCCTTTTCCTTATCCTTTTATCGGGTTGTAATCTCCCCAAATACTCCGTGCTTTCGCAGGGACCTGCGGGCGGGGTGGACTTCCGTACGGGCAATTGGTTGTTGCTAGAAATTGATTGTCCGCCTGAAGTATATGGTGCACTCAATACGGCAATACAAACCGACTTCAAAGCCATTTTGGGCGATCGCATTTATTTTCCCCATCAAATACAAAGCGCGATCATTCCGAAAGACGCCAAAATACAAATGAAATTACCCACATTGAAGCAATTGGCCTTGGGGGTTCCTTCTTGTGATTATGTGATTCTATGCAAAGCCGTCATTGCCAAAGATGAAATGGGACTCGTCAATTATAATTCCCGTTTTCAGCAAACGCAGAAACAGAATATGGCGCATGTTACCTTGGAATGTTACGACCTCAAAAAACAAACCCTGTTGTACTCCAAACGATTTACAGGAAGTACTACTAGCACTGTAATTCATGGCGGTGAACGATGGGAGCTAAGTGTCGATGCGCGCAAATTATTACTGAAAGCCTATGCGAAAGGGATGAAGGATTTACAGCGCACATCAGTACGCTAATGTTACCCCTTCAAATTTAATTTTTCGGCAAAGAAATCCGAGAAGTCCCGCATCGAATCGGCCATTTTATCGTCTTGGGTAGCCCGTTGATAGGTATCGGCCATGGCGACAAGGGTTTGATGAAAAAAGATTTTCATCTCATCCACCGGCATGTCTTTCGTCCACAAATCAATACGTAGCGTTTCTTTTTGCTGACTGTCCCACAACGACAACAGCACCGCTTTGGCTCCGGCATTTTCCACGCCACCATCAATGGCGGTCCAACTCAAGGCCTCGGGAATTCGATTTTCATCGAGGGTAACATTGACTTTTATTTCCGAGGTAAAGGTTTGCTTACTCATTCTTTTTGGGTTTGTATTTGGATTGTTCAAAGATACGATGTGCCTCCATAGCGAGCAAATCTTTGGGGGTTACCTCTTCATTATTTTCAACAAACGACCGTATAATTTGCCATCCTACCCATTGGCCAATGCGCCCTGGCGTTTCGTTGTCAATTTCTAGATAAAATTTGGAAAAAGGAGCCATGTTGATAAACCGGTTGGGCAACTTACTATCGGTACTGTAGAGGTATTTGTTTTGTACAAAATTCTCCCAAATGTATGCTTCATTTTCTTGGCAAAATTGAAGTTGCTTAGGCGTATACCCGATTTTCTCCGCATCGGTGTAATCAGGAATCAAAAGATCTTTGAGATACAATTCTTTTCCGGCATCAATCATCAAACTCAAAAAATCGGCCTTACGCGACTTGGGAATCACCCGAAAACCTATGGCCGCAACCACATCGGGAATCATTTGACGCGGCTCAAAGTTGTCGCGAATGTACTGCGGAATGCCTGCATAAAAGGGGTGGTTTTTCCCGAGATACATTTCTAATGAAACAATCAATTTATCTTGCGTATAAATGGCTTTGTTTAGATAATCCATTTCCCCAATAGCGGTATAAATACGGGGTTCTTTGACTTTAGGGAAATAATATTTGACATGCTTAAATACATCGTCAATTTCCGTTTGCTCGGCACTAAAGTCTTTATAGCGTTTGGACACCTCTCGGTAAAGTGCCTGCCAATCTTTATTTTGAAGGCGATTAACCCATACGGAATCGGGTACGCCGTCAGGGAAGAACTCAGGATACTGTTGCTTCACCTTTGCCAAATCAGCAGGACTTGATTCATAAAAAGCCTGCTCAAATCGATGGAGTTGGGTTACTACAGGTATGGCTTCCACCTCTTTTTCCACCTTTGCTTTCGGATCACAGGCCACCACGACAAGTCCTACACAAAACAATCCTATCAATTTTTTCATTCCTACAAAAATTTATTTTTCATTCGTAAATAAAACCTTACCTTCGCCTTTTACGTAAATAAAAAAATACGTTCTAAAATGGTTAATTTCTTTGTCAATTAATTCAAAACGAACAAGTATTGTAATTCGTATAAATTAATATTTTTGCAAATATACGTGAGTTATCCTACTTTTCATTTGAATGAACATGACAAATACCAACTCGTTTAATCCCGCCCGTGTCAACGATTATATCGTGCAATGGTTGTTGGATTACGCCACCCAAGCCAAAGTAAATGGATTTGTGGTTGGCATTTCTGGTGGTGTAGACTCGGCCGTAACATCGACCTTGTGTGCACAAACAGGCTTACCCACTTTGTGTGTGGAAATGCCAATCCATCAGGCAGCGAGTCAGGTGAATCGCGCGCAAGAACATATCGCTCAATTGCAAGAGCGGTTTCCATGGGTCACAGGAATGCGTGTTGATTTAACCCCGGTTTTTGAAAGTTTTAAAAATGAAGTTCCCACGAGTCCCGATGAGAAAGCCTACTTCTTATCGTTGGCCAATAGTAGAGCGCGATTGCGAATGACTACTTTATATTATTTGGCAGGTATACACGGCCGTTTGGTCGCTGGAACCGGCAATAAAGTAGAAGATTTTGGCGTCGGATTCTACACCAAATACGGGGATGGCGGTGTCGACTTAAGTCCGATTGCCGATTTGATGAAAAGTGAGGTTTACGCACTTGGAAAGTTTTTACACATTCCTGAATCAATTCAGCACGCCGCTCCAACGGATGGATTATTTGGGGACAACCGAACCGATGAAGATCAGTTGGGCGCCAGTTATGACGAACTGGAATGGGCGATGCGCGAACAGGAAAAAGGCAAACAAGCCGATGCTTTTACAGGCCGTGAGCTAGAAGTCTTTACCATTTATCAGCGACTCAACCGCGCCAACCGACATAAAATGGAACCGATTCCAGTTTGTGTCCTTCCGGAAGCTTTGCGCTAATCCTGAAGATCTTCAACGTTTTGGAACAACATCAAGAAAAATTAAGTTACCCTAACACACTCTAAAACGTTAAATTATGATTACAGTTTGTCTAGCCGACAATTTACCCGTGGTTCATTACGGGGTCAAATCGTATTTCAGGGATCACCCCGAAATTGCGGTGGTATCCAATGTAGGTAGCTTCTACATGGTGCCCGATGCCCTTCGGAACCGTGAGATCAACGTACTGGTTATCGACTTAGAATTGGATGGCCTCAAAAGTATTTACGAACTTAAAGCGATTATTAAAAACTTTCCTAACACGAAAGTCCTAGTTTTCTCCAGCCTTAACGAACAAATTTATGCTCCTAATGCCATTAAAGCAGGCGCTGCGGGTTATGTGCACAAAAGCTCTAAATTGGAAACGCTTGGTACCACCATCATCCGTGTTCACCAAGGATTGGTGATGATGAGTGAAAACATCAAAAAGAACTTGGCCCTTATCGCCAAACAAAACAAAACTGAACGGGTATACCGCAAATTATCCAACCGCGAAATTGAGGTGTTGCGTTACTTATCCGACGGTAAGAAAAACAATGAAATTTCTAAGATTTTAAATCTTAACGAAAAAACGATCAGTACCTACAAATTGCGTTTGTTGCAAAAACTAAACGTAACGAACTTGGTCGACTTGGTCAACAAAGCGAAAACGCTAGATATCGTTTAATGAAGACTGTGACGCGAAATAACGCGGCCGAGCTTCTTTGAAAAGACACTGGTCAAACCCAAGTAGTCAACGATCATCTCCAATGTACTTGAATTATCTGAATCAGCCTCCGGGCTGATTTCTTTTTTAAGCTCATCGATGATTTTATTCACCCAATACCATCGCAACGTGAGAATAGTTTCGGTGACATATTGCGCAATTCCCTGCATTTTATCTTTCACCAAAATATTCTTGGACTCCCAATTGTGCAAAAACTCACGCTCTTCTTGCATTAATATGCCCGTAACCGTCGCGGAAAGCTCGGGAGGCAATTGCGCCACATACTGATCCAAATCAAACTGTTCATTCTGATGCAAATACGTAATTACATCGTCGTAAATTTGTTTGAACCCCGGATGCGCCAATTCTATTTCGTCTTCTTGTAAACTCAAATAAATTCGATGAAAAACCTTGTATCGGTTCCATTCCCGCACCTCAACCATTTCCCCTCGCTCGTCAGCTTTCAACAAAACATCTTCAAAATCAACTTCTTGGGTTCCATACAACAAAAGGATTTCAATAATACGCTGTTCCAATAAATGCTGAATATCGACGCCTGTAGCGGGTTGTTCGGGGGTTTCATTGCGGTGCACTTCAAATGCTTTCTGAGCCTCCTTTTGTTGCTTCCCAATAGCCTCAAACTCTTTTTTTAGCAACTGCGCCAAGGTATTAAACAAGACGTCTTCTGAAATATCCATGATGCGGGAACACTCTTGGATGTAAATCTCCCGCTTAATACGATCGGGAATTTTGGAAATACTCACCACCATATCCCGAATCAGTTCCGCCTTTTTAATGGGGTCATTTTGGGCCTCACGCATCAACAGCGAGGCTTTAAACTGTATAAAGTCCTTGGCTTCAGTATCGAGATACGCCAACAAATCATGCAGCGGTGTTTTCTTGGCAAAACTATCGGGGTCTTCCCCATCGGGAAACGAACATACCTTGACGTTCATCCCTTCTTCCAGGATCAAATCAATCCCACGTAACGAAGCGCGTAATCCTGCGGCATCTCCGTCAAACAAAACGGTAATATTTTTGGTCAAGCGACTGATCAATCGAATTTGATCGGGCGTCAACGCGGTTCCCGAGGAGGCCACCACGTTTTCGATTCCCGCTTGATGCATTTGAATGACATCCGTATATCCCTCAACCAAATAACAACGGTCGTTTTTAGCAATGGCTTGTTTGGCATGAGAAATTCCGTACAACACCTTACTTTTATGGTACAAATCGCTCTCGGGCGAGTTCAAGTACTTGGCTGCTTTTTTATCGTTGGTGAGAATACGCCCCCCAAATCCCAAAACACGTCCCGACAAACTCTGTATGGGAAACATGACGCGGCCTTTGAAGCGATCAAAAGTTTTATCTTCTCCCACTATGGTCAATCCGGTTTTTTCAAGAAATTCCAACTGATAGCCCTTGGCCTGCGCCTCCTTGGTCAAAGCATCCCAAGTATTGGGAGAATAGCCCAGTCCAAACTTTTTAATGGTATCGTTGGTAAAACCGCGTTCCTTAAAATAGGTCCATGCAATGGCTTTGCCCTCTTCGGTGTCCCACAATTGTTGTTGAAAATACTGGGCGGCAAATTCGGTCACCAAAAACATACTCTCCCGTTCATTCATCGCCTCACGCTCCTCATCAGTGCGCTGCGTTTCTTCAATTTCGATATTATATTTTTTGGCCAAATAACGAATGGCTTCCGGATACGAAAAATGCTCGTGCTCCATGATGAAAGCTATCGCATTCCCTCCTTTTCCCGTACTAAAATCCTTCCAAATTTGCTTCACTGGCGATACCATAAACGAAGGCGTACGTTCGTCGGAAAACGGACTTAAGCCTTTGAAATTACTACCCGCGCGTTTGAGTTGTACGAAGTCACCAATAACTTCCTCCACCCGAACGGCGTCGTAAACTTTATCTATCGTTTCTTTGGTTATCACCCTTACTTATTTTAGGAACGGGTAAAAATACAAAAAAGACGCCTTACATAAAGCGTCTTTTCTCCCCACATCCTATCGTTATGTGCGTTAATTGAGATCGAAGCGAACGCCCAAGGAGATGTTGTTTTGTTTGACGGCATTGTTTTGGAACAATGGATTCAAATCGTATTTTAAATACAAACTTGTTTCCCGATAGCCGATATAGGTACTCAAACCGTAAATAAAGTTGGAGGCATTAAAATCACCTTTCACCTTTTGATCGTAATCCATATCGTCGATTTCAAATTCTGTTTTTTGTTTTGACTTGATGCGAATTCCAGCATAGCCTCCAACACCTAAGCGCAAACTTTTGTGCGTGCGGAATAGTGTTTTGTCGTCTTTCACTTCTTTTTTGGAAAAATCAAACTCCAAATGCAACGGAGCAACCAAATACACGTTCCGGAAACGGGCACTTTCTAAATTCACGGGACTAGTCACTAACACCGTTTGATCGCCTTGTTTTTCAAAAACACGGTTATCGGTAGGACGCAAATCGTTGTACATCAATGACATTCCATATTTTACATGCAACAAGTTATCATTTTTAAACAATCGCGTGTTGTAGGTAAAACCCCATTCGTAAAAGCGAGATCCTGCAAAACGGAAATCGGAATTTTCAACCGAACCGTCGGTGACTACATTATTTAAACCGATGGCAAAAACAAACTGCGAGGTAGTGCGTTTTTCTCCACGGAAAGTATACTTTTTCTTGTTCTTGTCTTGGTTTCCAAAGTGAATGGAAAAAAACTTACCATCGATATGCACGGTATCGCGGGTAGCCAACTTCCCGTCGACTTTGTTTTGCACTAAAAGGCGAAGCTCATCGTTTAACGAATTGACGCGTGATTCAATTTTGGCTGCTGATTCGGTGGCCAAAACTTGCTTTTCGACTGCGGCTTGCGCTGCTGTGATTTCGCCTTTTTCCAAACGAACATTTACAGCTTCAACAGCGGTTTTTAGGGCTAATTTTTCCTCTAAGGTGACTTGTTCGATCTTATCGGCGATGGCGCGTGCTTTGGATTCAAACGTTTCTTGCGCCGTTAATTTTGAGGTTAAAGCACAAAGGATTAAGGCCAAATAAAAAATAAAATTTCTCATGACGTAGTGATTTTTGTTTTTTGATGAATGATTGTTACTCCTGGTTTCGGGTGGCTAAAGCGGATTTAGCCGATTGATAATTGCGGTTGAGACGGTCAAACATGCGCTCGCGAAACGACTGATTGAGTTCGCCATCAACCTGATTTAATAAACTAGCGGCATCTACCTTGATCGTGGTTTTTGCCAACTGTGGTGGGGCCACGGCTACCGCGGTTTTAGTTACACCCGCTATCGTTTGAGAATTCACGGGCGGGGTTTCTACAACCGCTTGTGGCGCAGGTACTGCAGTTGCTGCATAACTTTCGGAAGTGGATCGTGTGTGTTGATTGATGATTTTTTTGTTGTGTTGTGGAACAGTCGACTTGTTATTCACCCCTTTGGATTGGGTTTTGGTAGGTTGCACGGCTACAGCCTCGGTGGGTGGGCGCGTACCAACGGGAAGGTCGGTTGTAACGGTATCGGTTGGGAGGGTTACAGCGTTACTGCCTTGCTTTTGAGTGACTCCGGCAGGGGAATTCGCATCCGGAGTCGGAAGGTCGGAGGTAAAATAAAACCCGAGCGAAAGCAAAACCAAAACGGAGGCCGCTACCGCCATAAAGCGAAAGTAAACGCCAAATGGACGCTTGGTTTTTTTTTCTTCGGCTACGGTCAACATGGCATCCAAGCGGTCCCAGGCTTGCGCTGAAGGCTGGATTTCACGCCCTTGAAGGCCTTGTTTGATTTGTTCTTCCCAATTATTCGGTACCATTGGTATATTTTTTTTGAAGGTTAAGTTGCTGTTGCAACATTTTTCTTGCGTGTGATAATTGTGATTTGGAGGTGCCTTCGCTGATGTTGAGCAGCTGAGCAATCTCTTGGTGTTTATACCCTTCGACACAATACAAGTTGAACACCATTTTATATCCGTCGGGCAGTTGATCGATAAGAAACTGAATCTCGTCCAGTGTGAGCTGACTTTCAATTTGGTTATGGGTTTCCTCAAAATAGGTTTCATCATCCATAAACCGCACTTTCTTTTGCACCCTCAAAAACGAAATGCATTCATTAACCATAATGCGACGTATCCATCCTTCAAAACTGCCTTTGTGCTGGAAGTGCTTTAAATTGGCAAACACCTTCATAAACGCAGTGATCATGATATCCTCGGCTTGATGTAGGTCTTTGCAATACTGACGACAAACGCCAAGCATCTTCGGAGCAAACTTCGTATAGAGTTGGTGTTGCGCATGACGATTGTTTTCAAGCGCCAGGGCAATCCATTCGTTTTCGTCGTTATGGAGGTTGATCACCTTCATGTCCGTTTGTTCCTTAGGGTTTCTATTGGTAAGACGTGTTGGCCTAAAAAAGGGTTGCATCACGCTGTAAAAAAATGTGATTTTTTTTAAAAAAAATTTACAAAATACTGATTATGAGCAGTATAAAAATAATTATTTTTTACGCTCGGTAACGTAATTCACCATCAACTCCAGGCTTTCTTTGTAGGGTGAGACTGGAAAATGCTGCAAAAGCAATAAGGCTTCCGATTTAAACGCGGTCATTTTTTGTTCGGCAAAGGTAAGTCCGCCTTTATCTTTTACAAATTGAATGACCTCTTTTACCCGCTTTTTATCTTTATTGTAGTTTTTAATGGAATTAATACACCAGCTTTTTTCTGAAGAAGAACAATGGTTGAGAGCATAAATCAAGGGCAAGGTCATTTTTTGCTCTTTAATATCAATCCCTGTGGGTTTCCCAATCGCATCGTCGGTATAATCAAACAGGTCGTCTTTGATTTGAAAAGCCATCCCGATCAACTCGCCGAATTTTCGCATGCGTTCGACTACCACATCATCTTCCGATACCGAACGGGCGCCCAAGGCACAACATGCGGCAATCAAAGTAGCGGTTTTTTGGCGAATGATTTCGTAATAAATAGCTTCGGTAATATCGAGGCGACGCGCTTTTTCAATTTGCAACAATTCCCCCTCACTCATTTCGCGAACGGCTACCGAAATAATGCGTAGCAAATCAAAATCGCCATGATCGATGGAGAGCAACAATCCCTTGGACAACAAGTAATCGCCTACCAAAACGGCAATTTTATTTTTCCATAAGGCATTGATGGAGAAAAATCCACGGCGTCGGTTACTATCGTCTACTACATCATCGTGAACAAGGGTCGCGGTATGAATCAACTCGATAACACTTGCCCCGCGGTAGGTCCGCTCATTAACCTTCCCTTCATTGAGCATTTTGGCGGTTAAAAACACAAACATGGGACGCATTTGCTTCCCTTTGCGGTTCACAATATAGTGGGTTATTCGGTTTAGTAACGCCACTTTGGACGACATGGAATCTCGAAATTTTGATTCGAATAATTCCATTTCCTCTTGGATGGGTTGCTTGATTTGTGCCGTAATATTCATGCGTTACAAAGATACAACAATCCTATGGGCCACAACATTTTTTGATTTGGCATTAAACTTTTTTTAACGTTCGCCATCTAAGTACTATAACTGTAAAAATTAGCTTTATGAAAACAATGCTGAAAACCCTTGTCATTGGATTAGCTTTCGCTCTTGCCAGTTGCACCAAAGACGATGCCACACCTGTTATCACCGCTGAAGAAGCCAGTGTGAATGCCAAAATTGACTTAGCCAACAATGATGTTACCGACATTGTGATGAATGAGGAACAAAGTACTTATTTGGATCCTGCCAACAAAAACAGTGCTTTGAGTACTTTGGCCTTACCGCCATGTGCCACTATTAGCCGTGTTCCTGCGTTTGGGACGCCATTAACACCAGGAACTCAAGTGACCAAAACCATTGATTTCGGAACCGCGGGATGTACTCTTGCCAGTGGAAATGTAGTTAAAGGGCGCATTATTATGAGCTTTACGTTCAATCCTGGGGCGACTTCGCACACCATCAACTACCAGTTTGATAATTTCTACCACAACAACCTCAAATTTGATGGAAATAAAACCTTTACCCGAGTCATGACACCCGCAACAGCAACAACGCCCAGTCTTCCTGTGGTTACGATGAATATGGATATGAGTGTGACCCTTCCCAACGGCAATGTGTACCAACGGGTAGGACAACGGGTACGTCAAATCACCGCAGGCTATGACACACCCAATGTATTGACGGATAATGTATACAGCGTAACCGGCAGCTGGACGACTACGTTCCCCAGCAGCACCCTACAAACAAGTACGATTACCACTCCTTTGATGGTAAAAATGAGTTGCATTACCACCAACAAACCCTTGTTGGTAAGTGGCGTGATTACTATCGAGCGCAATGGCAACACGGCGACCTTAGACTACGGAGACGGGACCTGTGACAATACTGCCTTGTTTACCTTCAACGGAACCTCGGTGACTATTGTGATTGGAAATTAAAAAAAAGCTTCCAAAAAAAACGTCTCAACTTAGCTGAGACGTTTTTTTTTACGATTTATTGGCCAATTGCCCACAAGCGGCATCGATATCTTTGCCTCGACTGCGGCGCACTTTTACCACAATATCATGGCGCTCCAAAGCGTCGATATACGCCTGAATCGCTTCTTCGGAGGCTTGCTGAAATGCACCATCGTCGATAGGATTGTACTCAATTAAATTGACCTTACAGGGAACGTATTTACAAAACTTCACCAAAGCCTCTACAGCTTCGCGATTGTCGTTGATACCGCGCCACACTACGTATTCGTAAGTGACTTTACTTTTGGTCTTTTGGTACCAATACTCCAAACTCTCCCGCAAGTCCGTGAGTGGAAAATTGGTAGTAAACGGCATAATCTTGTTGCGGGTGCTTTCGATGGCGGAATGCAAGGAGACGGCCAATTTGAACTTTACGCCGTCGTCGGCCATTTTTTTAATCATCTTCGGAATCCCCGAGGTCGACACGGTAATGCGTTTGGGAGACATCCCCAAGCCTTCATCGGAGGTGATTTTCTCGATGGCTTTCATCACGTTGGGGTAATTCATAAGGGGTTCACCCATGCCCATAAACACGATATTGGACAACGGGTGGTTATAGTACAACCGACTCTCGCGATCGATAGCAACGACCTGGTCATAGATTTCATCGGGTTGCAAATTGCGCATGCGTTTCAAGCGCGCGGTAGCACAGAAATTGCAATCGAGGCTACACCCTACCTGACTCGATACACATGCCGTGGTGCGGGTAGCAGTGGGAATCAAAACACTTTCGACGACCAAACCGTCATGGAGACGCACTGCATTTTTAACCGTACCGTCAGCACTCCGTTGCATTTGATCAACCTGAATGTGGTTGATGACAAAATGGGTTTCCAACAAAGTTCGGGTTGCTTTGGACACATTGGTCATGTCGTCAAACTTATGAGCGCCTTTGGTCCACAACCATTCATAGACTTGGTTTCCCCGAAAAGCTTGATCGCCTTGTGCTACAAAAAAATCACGCAATTGGTCTTTGGTGAGCGCTCGAATGTCTTTTTTGTCTTCCATGGGGCAAAGGTAGATAGGAATTATGAATTATAAATTATGAATTATGAATTATGCGTTTCGGGTTTGTAGTTTCAAGTTTCAGGTTTATTCCGCTTCGTTCCATCAGTCGGCTAAAGCCTCGTGTCAAGTTTCAGGTTGGATTACTTTTTTAAACATTAAGGAATTAAGAATTGTTTTAAGTGGCTTAAACTCTTAATTTTCTTCATGGTTAAAGTTTAACCGCAAAGACGCAAAGTAAGCGCAATGTTCGCGAAGTTTTTGAGGACGCTAAGTCGCTGCGCTTGGCAAAGAATTGACGTTGATTAAGCAGAAAAGTTTTGTTTAGTTTAAATATTTATTAGGTGTAATAGTGTAACGGAATATTGATTGATACGTTCATTTTCAAATTGGCACATTGACGCATTGACACATTGACACATTGATTATTTGTATCACAAGTTTTTTTACCGCAAAGACGCAAAGTAAGCGCAATGTTCGCGAAGTTTTTGAGGACGCTAAGTCGCTGCGCTTGGCAAAGAATTGTCGTTGATTAAGTAGAAAAGTTTTGTTTAGTTTAAATGTTTATTAGGTGTAATAGTGTAACGGAATATTGATTGATACGTTCATTTTCAAATTGACAAATTTTCAAATTGGCTCATTAACGCATTGACGCATTGACACATTGACACATTGATTATATGTATCACAAGGTTTTTTACCGCAAAGACGCAAAGTAAGCGCAATGCTCGCGAAGTTTTTAAGAACACTAAGTCGCTACGCTTGGCAAAGGATTGAGGTTGAATTTGTTTTAAAGTGGGGGTTAGTTTAAATGTTTATTAGGTGTAATAGTGTAACGGAATATAGATTGATACGTTCATTTTCAAATTGGCACATTTTCAAATTGGCACATTAACGCATTGACACATTGGCAAATTAATTATTTGTGTTACAAGTTTTTTTTACCGCAAAGACGCAAAGTAAGCGCAATGTTCGCGAAGTTTTTAAGAACACTAAGTCGCTACGCTTGGCAAAGAATTGACGTTGATTAAGCAGAAAAGTTTTGTTTAGTTTAAATGTTTATTAGGTGTAATAGTGTAACGGAATATAGATTGATACGTTCATTTTCAAATTGGCAAATTTTCAAATTGGCACATTGACGCATAGACACATTAACGCATTGACTCATTCCACAGCAATCCAATCGATAAGCAGGGTGAAATCTTCTTCCTGTTTGTTGGCAATGAGGAAACTGATTTGGGCGATACGGTCAAAATTAAAGTTAGGCATGGCCAACATACGCCCTCGGAATTGAGGGTAGAAGTCGTTGAGGGGCAAGCGAATTTCCTGCCATTGGCCGTTGGTGCGAAAAGGCTGCACATACGATTCGGGTTGGTTTCGGGTTCCTTTAAGACGAAACTCATACCGCTTGCCATCGCCCTTGAGACGAAGAACGATATGGGTTTGGTTGGGGGTAAGGGATTGAGCGGTGTCCCATTGTACTGAAGCAAAACCGCCGTTGTAGGCAAGGGAAACCTGTCCCGAAAATTCACCATGCCCTTCGGGAGTGAGACGAATAGTACTGCTAGAAATTCCGCCCATAACACCATCGTTAACAATGCGCCATTCCCGCAGGTTAGTTTCGGAGGAAAAAGTAAAAATCTTCTTTTGAGGACCTTCGTGGGTAAGGCAAAAAACGAGCAGTAGGCTAATGTATTTCATGGGGTGTTATTTTTATGAAAAAGAAAGAGTACAAACAACCCTTTGAGGCTACTCCTTGGTTTTTTGAACTTCTTTCCGTTCGAAGGTACGAAGATTTTTTGTTGTTTTTGTATACTGGGATTGGTAGATGGTTGTTGGTTGTCGGTTGTCGGTTGTCGGATAGCCGACTCAACAAAGGCGGATAGGCAGGCTAGTGACTTACGACTTTTGACTTTTTGATTGATATTGGCTTTGGCCATCCCGAAAGCTTCTCAAGAAACGACTCAGTAGCTCAGCTTCTTAGTAGCTATCCCAACAGTGCTATATTAGTGCTATATTAGTGCTATATCTGTGCTATATCTGTGCTATATCTAAGGAGGCGCGTTGTAACATTACAGGAAAAAACGGATAGTTGATGTAGATGTAGTGCCGTTTGAGGGCGATGAAGACTTAGATACTAGGTGTTGATAATCTTTTTGTTTGAAATATTTAGCCGATTTAGGGTCATTCGAGTATCAAGACTACAACAATTTACACGCATATTAGTGTAAGTGCTGTGAATAAAATTATCAGTCCCTTGGATCAGATTGCCGAACAAGAATAGGAGAAAAAAAGCGAAGACAAATTGAAACCTAAGAAATAGTTACATATATTTGAAGATATTTACTAGTTACAAGCAAGCCTAAAAGACCGACAACTCGACAAAAAACCGACAGAAACGCAGGACGAAAATGCCAACGCTTCGCAAAATTAAAAGAGGTGTTTTGCCAACGCACCTGCCGACACAAAAACACCACATTTAATTTTGCCCAACCGCACCCAAGCCCACCCACCACCCTACAAATAGACAGAGATAATTTTCACATATTCAGACAATTCATAGAAAGAGTTACTTACTAACGAAAAGTTGATATATTTGCATCAAATGCCGATTAATATGAGCAAGAAAGCAATTAACAGATTAAAAGCAGTTTTAGCTGAACAGGGCAAGACTAATAAATGGCTTGCAGAGCAATTAGAAAAAAACGAGACAACAATTTCTCGTTGGTGTACAAATGAAGTTCAGCCTTCTATGGACAATCTTGTTGCAATTGCTTCACTCTTAAAAGTTGATGTAAGAGAATTAATTAACTCAACTAAAACGACAAAGTAGTTATGCAAGTAGAAATCAAGAACAATAAAATAAGAGTGCCTTTAAAAGGCAAAGATGAATGGTTAGTTCTTAAACCCGAAGAACAAGTTCGTCAAGAATACATTTGCAGACTTGTAAATAATTATGGCTTTGACCTAGAGCAAATGGCTCAAGAAATCCAAGTGAGCAATTCTCAACGTGGACAAGGCAGAGCAATGGCTGACATTGTAATTTGGAAAAACGTAAAAGACAAAAGAGAAAACAACAGTCCGATAATAGTTGTAGAATGTAAAGCTGAACACATTACAGTTCGTGAAGAAGATTATTTTCAAGGTTACAATTACGCATCTTGGGCAGGTGCTGACTTTTTCGTTACGACCAATCTAAAAGAAACAAGAATTTTTAAGGTTGTTAAAGGTAAAATCCCAAAGAAACTTGAAGAAGTTGTAAATATTCCTGATGCTAAAACTGTTAATGACGAGAAGAAAATAAACGAGTTATTAAAGCAGACAAAAGCATTTACAAGGGACGAATTTTCAAAACTACTTTTCAAGTGCCACAACATTATTCGTAACAACGACAAACTATCACCAGAAGCGGCATTTGACGAAATTAGCAAAATCCTTTTCATTAAAATTCGTTACGAAAGAAGTAATTCCGAAAATCAAATTTTCTCAAAGGAAGCTTTCAAGAATGACAAAGCAAGTTATGAGAAATATAAACCAAAAGACGGCAAAGACTTCTATCAATTTTTGTTTGAGCAAACAAAAGAAGATTTCAAAGATGATGACCTTTTTGAGCAGACAGAAATCATAAGAGTAAGAGAAAATAGTTTTGAAGCAATCGTTGAAGAATTGCAGATTTACAATCTTTCCACAACATCTGATGATGTAAAAGGTATTGCCTTTGAGCAATTCCTTGGTAAAACATTTAGAGGTGAATTAGGACAATTTTTTACACCTCGAACAATCGTAGACTTTATTGTGGATGTCTTAGACCCACAAGAAAGCGAAATAATTTGCGACCCTTGTTGCGGTAGCGGTGGATTTTTAATTAAGGCTTTTGAATATGTAAGAGCAAAAATTGAAAATGAAATCCATTTGGCAAAAGAAAAAATCAAGTTGGAATATTATGATGCAGCATATGAAAAATTAAGCGATAAAAAGAAAGCCGAAATCGATGAAACGGTGAATGATTTGTTTTCTAAACTTAATGCTGAACTGGACATCAACAATCCAAAGAGCAGAATAAGGGAATTAAGTTATGACTGCATTTTTGGGACAGATGCTAATCCAAGAATGAGCCGAACTGCAAAAATGAATATGATTATGCACGGTGACGGACACGGTGGCGTACATCACAATGACGGTCTTTTGAATGTAAATGGAATTTTTGAAAATCGTTTTGATATAATCCTGACCAATCCACCTTTTGGAAGCAGGGTTGAGAAATCATTGAAAATAACAGAAGCCGACAAATACACAGACATTGAAAGAATTAAAAAATATCGTAAAAGATACGGAAGTGATTACGATGAAGCATTAAAACAAGTAAACGACAATATTGATAAACCATTATTGGATTTATACGAAACTGGCAGTATGAGTTCACTTACAGAAGTGTTGTTTATTGAACGCTGTTTGAACTTGTTGAAGCCAGGCGGTAGAATGGGTATTGTATTACCCGAAGGTGTTTTGAATAATACCAACTTACAAAAAATTAGAGAATATGTAGAGAGTAGAGCCAAAATTTTGCTTATCACATCAATTCCTCAAGATGTTTTTATCGCAAGTGGTGCAACAGTAAAGCCAAGCTTGCTATTCTTCAAAAAATTCACAGAAGAAGAAGCGAAAAAATGGAAATCGGTTTCTGCTAAAGCAGAAAAAGATATTGCGAAAAAATACGAACCTAAAACAAAACCAATCCTTATTAAACTTGAATTGAAAGGTAAAGAAGCACCAAGCAATGAGGAGAAAAAGAAATTAAGGGCAGAATTAAAGCAAATTGAAGATACAATTCTATTTGAAATTAAAGCCCAAATCAAAAAAGAGTTCAACTATCAAATTCCTATAGCAGAAGTTGAAAAGGCTGGAATAAGCAGTACAGGTTCACAAATAGAAAACGAGTTAGAGCCCTTAGCTAAAGAGTTTAGAATATATCGTGAAAAGAACAAACTTTGGACTACCTATATAAAAGAAATCAACTACCAAATTGCAGACGAAGAAATTGGAAGAGTAAGAATAGTTGATGGTGTAGTTTCTGAACCCGAAGTATTCTACAATAAATCTAAGTATTAATGGAAGGTTCAGTGCACTCATATTTAAAATTTATTGCGTTTCCAGAATTTAATCTTTGGGACGTTAAGGCATATACATCAAAAAAAATCACGTCCAAGTTCCCATTAGTCAAATTAAATAATTTATTATCTACTGACAAAATGGAATGGGTCGAAATTGAGGATGATAAGGAGTACCCTATTTTAGGAGTTAGGGCTAATGGTAAAGGTGTATATCTTAACCGCATTGCTAAGGGAAGTGAACTTACAATGAAAAAATATCAAAAGTCCAAGGTAAATTATCTATTTTATTGCAAAGTAAGAACTGTTAATGGTCAATGGGGTGTTGTATATCCTGAATTTGAGAACACATACGGTTCAAGTAATATGCAATATCTGAAGATTGATGAAACAAAAATTAATTTTAAGTATTTTGAATTATTACTGTCAATCAAGAAATTAACTGACGAATTTGATAAAAATGCAGTTGGTGCTGATGGTAGACATTTTACATTGAAAACCCTACTCTCTCTTGAAATTCCTTTGCCATCTCTAAGGGAGCAAAACATAATTGTAAACAATTATTCCAACCAGATTAATAACGCTGAAAAACTCTTACTTGAGGCTAGTGATTTGGAAAACGAAATCGAAAGATATTTATTAAATGAGTTGGGGGTTAAAGTTAATTCAACTATTGAAAAAAGCAGCCTTTTGCAATTTATTAATTTTGAAGAAACAAATCGCTGGGATACATTATTTCTATTAGGTAAAATCCCAACATTAAAATCCAAATATCCTCTTGTCAATTTTTCAAAGGTGATTAAGTTCTTTAACAAAGACCATAGCAATAAAAGTATTCGGGTTGATAGTTCTAAATTTCCAAATGAAGAATTTAGATATATTGGAATGGAGCATATTGAAAAAGAAACTGGTAGATTATTGGATATGCCAATAGTTAAAGGGAAAGAAATCAAAAGTCAAACCATTAAAGTTCCTAAAGACTTTATTGTTTATGGCAAATTAAGACCCTATCTGAACAAATATTGGATTAACCAAACGGAGTATGATAACATCATTTGCTCATCGGAATTCTTCGTATTCGATATTGATAATGGAATAAATAAGTTATTCTTTAAAAATGTTTTATCATCAAAAATTATTCAAGACCAAATTTCTGATAAAACAAGTGGTGCAAGAATGCCTAGAATCAACGAGGAAATCTTTTTCAATTTGCAATTTCCAC
This sequence comes from Flavobacterium sp., assembly GCF_027533505.1. Classification (GTDB taxonomy): domain Bacteria; phylum Bacteroidota; class Bacteroidia; order Flavobacteriales; family Flavobacteriaceae; genus Flavobacterium. The sequence continues at coordinate 36,691 of NZ_JAPZUB010000005.1, forward strand.
TACCGCCAATTGAAACTCAAAATATAATTGCATTGAATATATCCAACCTTATATCCAATATTGAAAAATCTAAGGTTGATGCTGGCAATTTAAGATTAGAAGCTGAACAAGTATTTGAAAATGCAATTTTTAGCTAGATTATGAGAATACTTTCAGTTAACATCGAAGGATATAAAATATTTAATCCAAGCCCAAAGATTACACTAGGAAAGGACATTCAATTGCTTATTGGGGTTAACGGCTCAGGCAAATCAACCGTTCTAGAAGCTGTTGCAATAATATTTTCTCAAGTAAAAGAATATTGTGAAAATCCTAAGACTAGAGAACGTAAATTCAATTTCAGTATAGAATATTCTTTTAACCTTTCTGAAATAGAAGAAGAAACCACTAATACACAAAAAACTAACCTATCTATTAACCACATATTTCTTTCTTCCTCAAAAGAAACAGGGTTAGAGTTTTCAATGTATGTAAACAAAAAGGAGGTTACAACACCTCAGGAAATGTATAAATATTTACCTGACAATCTGATTTTCTATTATGCGGGTGCTTGCAATACTTTAGAAGAAATAATTGATAAAACAGAAGACGAACAAGCAAAAGATCTGTATGGTAAAACAAACGAAAAAAATATTTCTAAAGTAATAGAAAGCATAACAAAAAACATTATCTACATACGCAAAGATTATTATCCATTACTTTTTGCGTTAAATTTCATTGATAGAGATTTGTCGTTACCATTGAACGGAAAGAAATTTACAATTAAAAATATTCGTTTCGATATAAAACAATTTAGATACACTAAGAACACTGATTATAAAAACTTATTTAAACTAACGGGATTTTTAAGAACTTATGCAGACAATCTTTTGAAGCATTCGTTCGGAGTAGAATTTGACGAGGATAATAGTATTGCTTTTTTTAATGTTGATTATCACAGAGGTTTACTCGAAGCTATTGAAGAATTGCCAAACTTAACGGAAGACCAGAGGTTTAATCAGACAAGATTTTTGGCCTTTCATTTTATAAGTTTGCTTTTTAGAATCGGTTTCATTAAAAAAATAAACATATCAATTTCGGATGAAGATGGAAATGTTTATCTCATTGATGATTTCAGCGAAGGTGAGCAACAATTAATAATTTTAGATTCCATTAAAAAGGTGCTTTGCCAAAATAATACTGTCTTATTTCTTGATGAACCAGACTCATATCTTCATCCTCAAAGACAAAGAGAACTTATACCATATTTAAAGGATATTTTCACAGAAAGCTTTACTCAAGTAATTGCTACAACACATAGTCCATTTGTTGCACAGTCTGTAGACATTGAGAATATTCTTGTTTTTAGTAAAAAAGGTAAACCTTCAACTCATAAAGAGGATATTCTAAGCTATATCTCAATAAATAATGAGTTGTTTGGTATTCATAGCGAATATAGTATAGAGATTGAAACTAAGTTAAAAGAGTTTCAAAAAATGGTTGCTAAAATAATTTCAAAAGACAATGAATTGAATGATAGTTTTTATTCACTCAGAGACGAACTAAATACATTTGGGGAGGCTGTTAGATTTATCACAAGCTTTGAAACCCGTAAATTAATTTCAAATGGTATTGAAGTTTTATGAGGAAATTTAGAAAAATAAAATCACCTGAGTATTTAAAATCAAATTGGAAAATTTGGGGTATTGAATGGAAATTACAATATAGAGACCCTAATAGAAATAATACTTTTAATTGGAGAGGTCATTGGGAAGATTTAATTTTAAATTATTTAGGTCTATCCACACAGTTTCATTGTTCTTTTTGTGATATTGATAATATAACTGTTGGTGCTGCTGCAACAATTGAGCATTTTAAACCAAAACATAAATTTTTCAGTGTTGCATACCATTATAATAATCTATACAGTTGTTGTGGTGAATGTCAAAAGAAAGGTAAGCGATATAGTACTTTATTGATAAAACCAGATTTGCCAATTTATTCTTTTGAAGAGTATTTTGAAATAGATATTAGTAATGGCGAGATTAATCCAAACCCAGCAAAACCATTACTAAATAGACAAATGGCTGAAAAAACTATAGAATTGTATAAACTAAATAATGGAGACAAGCCAAGATTACGACTTAAATCTCTCAACTTATATATTTCTAGTAATCCCACAATGCATATTGACAATTATTCTTACCGTTTTTTTATTGAAGAATTTATCAGAATTACTACTTAAATCAGCAAACGCTTTTGGTGGCACATTTGTATTTTTTTTTCAACGCACAGACCAACGCTAAAAAAATCCAAAAGAGCCACTAAGCCAACGCACCAAGACACTGCAAAATATGGACAGATCAACAACGACAGACAGAAGGCCAGCTTGTAACAGGCGTTTGGCAAAAAAGCGGGTTCAGTGGTTAATTGAACATTCTACCTCGTATCAACTTTTGTGCTGGGTTGACAATTTAGTGCTTCGAAATCCGCTTCTTCGCCAAGCGCCAAAACGTTACAAGAAACCTTCGAGCTACACTAAACGCAAAGAAACTGTATAAAAAATTATGACAATTTAAAAACTAAAATCAAAAAAAATGAAAAAACAACACAAACTATTACTGCTCTTTATTATTTTGACAAGCTTTTTCAAAGGCTATTCACAAGAATATGAAGTAAATCTTTCACCCGAAGGAAAGTTAGAAACAATTTATGATAATCAAGGAAATCAATTTAAACTTAAAGATATTTTAATTAATGCTCCAAAAAATTCTGGAATTTTAACCACCACTAGTTTAACTTGTTCAACAACTTCTTACTTCAACTTATATTTTGAACCAGGTTGCGGAATGGAAGACACAACAAATCCAACACACAATGCTCGACGTGCGGTAATGTGTAAAGTATTTGAAGACATATCTAACTTTATTACTTCACCTTTATCAACTACTGGTAACAAAGTAAATATTTGGGTTAGAAATATCGCAAATTTAAGTGTGCCATCAGGCACATTAGGATTAGCCTCTTCATATTATCTTCCCACACCAAATGGTGGAGGAATTTTAGATGGTGAAATATGGAAAACTATTCATTTAGGGGTTGACTCGTACACAAATGTTTTAAATGGAACAAACCTTTTCTATCACGGTAGAGTTGCTTTTAATTTTAACGACCCAAGTATAAATTGGAATACCAATCTATCTATAAATTCACCAAGTAATTTATACGATTTATATACTGTTATTTTACACGAAGTTGTTCACTCATTAGGATTTAATAGTTTCATTAATCAAAATGGAGGGTCAATTGACCCTTCACCATATTATAGTAGATATGATACTTTTTTACGAACTAATAATAATATCCCACTACTCACAATTGGTAGTTGTAATATGTATGATGTTAGTTTCAATTCAGCTGTTTCTCCAACTGTATTAAGACCCGGATGTACTTTACCAAACAATATAAGCTCTGGTGTACTCAACAGCACTATTTGTAATAATGCCATAAAATATGTAGGATCTTCAACAGTTCCTGTTTACACTCCAACATGTTTTGAACAAGGGAGTAGTCTAAGCCATTTTGAAGATATGCTTTATCCTACTTGTGCTTCTCCTTATGGTAACGATAGTTACTTTGTTTTAAGTAATGTAAATCTTTTAGGAACAACTAAGCGTTATTTAAAACCCGAAGAACGGAATGTACTTTGCGATATTGGTTATAATGTAAAGACCACTTTTGGAACAAGTTCAACAATTGGTGGTTTTTTTAATTATGGGGGTACTACCTGTGCTGGTATTTCTGTTGCTGGTATAAATGATGGATTAAATAGTAATGGTTCATACAATTTTATTGGTAATATTGCAACTATTGGAGGAATAAGCAACAATGTGTCTATTACAAACCTATTAGCAAATGATATTAATGCAACTAGCTTTGAGTGTTTACAAGATATTTCATCACCATTAACAACATCAATATTAAATACATCAGGCACAAATACAACGATATCAACATTCACAACTACTACATCTGGTTTACACATATTGAGATATATTCCAGTAAATGGCTCTAAACGTGGTAACATTACATATGTGTATGTTTATGTTATAGCTCCATTTACTCCTGGACAATGTTCAGCAGTTCCTAATACTTGTGATTTAATATTAAATGGTAATTTTGAACAATTTTCAAACTTACCAACCGCAACTTCTCAAATCCCAAGAGCATGTGGTTGGACTACACCTTTTCCAACCTCATCATTACAATATACTTCATCATATTTTAACACAAATGTTGTTGCTGGGACAACTCCACAATCATTTCATGTAGATATACCATGCAACTTTTTTGGTTTTCAAAACTCCAATAATAATATTGGTAATGGATATGCGAATATTTATACTTCAAGGTTTGCAGGTAAACAACATTTACTCACAAGACTAAAATCACCTTTATTACCTAATACCAATTACCAATTAAGTTTTGATGTTTCACTATCAGAAGGTAGAAGTAATTTTGCAAGCAATTTACAAGTTTATCTTTCAAATACAACTGCTATTTCATTTAATACAGGAACTAATTTTGAGATGAATACAGTTCCAAATCCAGCTATGCTTTTTACTTCCCCAACAATTACAAGAAATATTAATGGATGGGATACTATTACATTTAATTTTACAAGTACAACTGGCGGTGAAGAATTTTTATATTTAGGTTTGTTAAAAAATGTCATTTTAAGTTCAAATGTTCCGTCAACTAATACCACATGTAATTTGAGTGACTCTACAACAAATACATTTGCAGAACAATTAAGTTATTATATTGACAACGTATCATTAATTCCTACCAACGGTGCAGTTTTAAATTTACCTGCATCAATTTGCAGTACTCAAAATTTAAATGATTTATCTATATATTTAAGTGGTACAACTGCCAATGGTGTTTTCTCGGGTACTGGTGTTACTTTGGCAAACGGCGTTTATTCCTTCAATGCTTCAGTTGCTGGAGTAGGCACTACCACAATTGGATATACTTTTACAAATAGTAGTGGATGTACAACAACTTTATACGATACTATATCAATCACTACTACTTCTTCCAACACGATTGTTGTTGATGCTATTAACGATAACTTCTCTAGCATGCCAATAATTGGTGTATCAGGTGGTGTTACAACAAGCGTATATGCTAATGATTTATATAATGGCACAGCTTCAAGTTCAGCTTCATTACCAAATGTCAATTTTTCTTTGGTTACTCCTTTATCCATAGTTGGTGCTACAATTAACAGTTCTGGTCTTATTTCAATACCAGCTGGTACACCAGCTGGCACCTACACACTAACATATAGATTGAGCTCAATAGGTAATTGCAGTTTCTCTGATACAGCAAATGTTACTATAGTAGTTACAAACAATAACACTACTCCAAACCTTGTTGCAGGTATTAGAGCCAATAATGCTGTAAATCACATTGAACTTCAAAGCACAAATAAATCTATAATATCTGGCTCTTTTACCACTTATAATAATCTTGCAACTCCAAGAATAGCAAGATTAAATACTGATTTAACTTTAGACCAAACATTTGTAACTGCTGGTCCAAATCCTTCAAGTAATCCTCCAATGGATATGGTCATACAGTCTGATGACAAAATAGTTTTAACAGGTTGGTTTACTGGATTTAGTGGTGGTTCAAATGGTTTTGGAATCGCAAGACTTCTTTCAAACGGTGCTTTAGATACAAGTTATAATATTGGAGGTTCAGGCACATCCGCAAATACTGGATATACTAATAATATGCCTTACTCACTTGCTATACAAGCCGATGGTAAAGTACTATTAGGTGGAGATTTTTACTACTATAATGGTGTGCAAAGGTTAGGTATAGTTAGAATTAATACTAACGGTTCAATTGATACGTCATTTAACCCAACTACATTAAACACTTATTATAGAAGTGTTGTAACAGGAATTACAATACAACCAGACGGTAAGCTAATATTATTAGGTTTCTTTAGTCCACCTACAGCTGGCGCTACTCAAAAAAATATAATACGATTAAATGCTGATGGTTCTTTAGACTCTACATTTACTGCTGGAGAAACCGCAGGCTCACAATCATATAATGGTACTTTAGGTGTTTCTTTATATTCTCCAATAGCAAAAGCAGTTGTTCAACCTGATGGCAAGATTATCATTGCAGGTGCTTTTAATAAATACAATAGTAACAATGTAAATAGTATTGTCCGATTAACCTCAACAGGAGATATAGATAATAGTTTTAACACTGCTACTGGTGTAAATAGGGCAATTAATGAACTTATTCTCGAACCAACTACAAACAGACCAATTATTGGCGGCGAATTTACTTTATTTGGTTCAACAGCAGTAAAAAAATTAATTCGATTAAATACTAATGGTTCTTTAGATACTTCTTTTAGCATCGGAACAGGTACAACAGATACTCCAGTTTCAGGGTGTACTTATTGCTCAAATTATGTCAAGGCATTAAAACAACAACCTGATGGAAAAATAATAGTAGGTGGAAAATTCACAACTTTTAATGGTTTATCAGCAACAAACATTACTAGAATTTTTGGTTCAGCAGGTGTACAAGCTAAAGGAAGTGCAATCGAGTATCAAAGTGAACCAGAAATTGATACCAACCCAAATTATTATCCAATTACAATTTATCCTAATCCAAGTAAAGGCATTTATAATATAGATTTATCTCAAGTAAAAGAACCTAGTACAATTACTATATACAATATTTTAGGAGAACTTGTATATAGCCAATTACTAGCACCACAAACAGAAAATCAAATAGACATTTCAAATTTAGCAAATGGCTACTACATTGCAAGGATTAAAAATGAGTCATTAGACACAAACAGAAAACTAATAAAATATTAAGGCTATGGTCTAATTAATATACGGTAAATTTATTATGTTTTTAAATTCATACCATGCGGAGAATGATGTAGCTATTAACAACACGGTTTTCTTTAGCGGACTTTGACTTTCATTTATGATTGATTTTAGCGCATACCA
>NZ_JAPZUB010000018.1 GCF_027533505.1 Flavobacterium sp.
TCGCGTGGCAGTATCAAATTTAATTATAACAGTCATACATCAATCACCTTCACGGGGTGGTTTTTGATATAAAAGCAGCGCATTCAACGCACCCCCAAAAGCTAATTGCTAATTGCTGATTGCTAATCGCTTTTTTCATACCTTTACGATGCCACAGGGCGCAAAGTGCGCAAAGTGGTGCGGGACAACGTTCTTTCAAACAACAAGGTTACGGATTATGCGAATGGGTTTCAGTATTTGGATAACGTCATACAACATTTTCCCACAGCGGAGGGCTATGCTTCGCGCTTGAATTTACGGCAGGAGAATGGGGTAGTGGCGTTGTTGCCGAGTACGGAGTTGCCGGTAGACTTTTTTACGTATGTCTACAACTACACCGACCATTTGGGGAATATACGCTTGAGTTATGCGCAAGACCCCGACACGCAGCAGTTGAAAATCGTGGAGCAGAATCATTACTACCCTTTTGGCTTGCGCCACACCAACTACAGCGGTGGCAAGATGCAAGTAGTGAAGGAACAGGAACTCAAACGCATGGCGCCCACTCCTGAGGAGTTGTTGTCGTATAAGTATAAATACAACGGGAAGGAGTGGCAGGATGAGTTGGGGTTGAATATGTATGATTATGGGGCTAGGAATTATGATGCGGCGATTGGGAGGTGGATGAATATTGACCCGTTAGCAGACCAATATAGAAGATGGTCTCCCTATAATTATTGTATGGATAATCCAGTTATTTTTACTGACCCTGATGGAATGTACGTTGACACGGCATGGATTTATCAAAAAGATAAAAAAGGCAATTATGTAAATAAAAATCTAGTAAAAGCTTTTGAAGCTTTTGCTAAATCAAAAGAAGGAATAGCATTTTTGTCAAACTTTGCTGAAAAAGGTCAGGTAATTGCAGGACATGAATATAAGGAAAGTGGTAAATTTGACAAAAATGATACTGATTTAAACTTTGCCCAAGCTGAACCTGGTGTTGGGGATGCCTATACAAGTTCGGAGTCGAAAGGAAAAGGTATTGAAATCACAATAAGTCTATTGCCAAGTGGAACAAAAATTGACAATATGATTGACGATATAGGACATGAGTCTTTTCTTCATGCAGAGTCCATAGCGAATGATTTCTATGATGACAAAAAATTAAACTTATCAAACATTGACAAGGACATTGTTAAAAATCTTAAAGACCATAATGTGGAAACTTCTCCATACACCAATCTATTTGTTAAAAGCCAAATTTTCTTCTAATGCTTTGTTCAAATCATCGGCTGAAATCTCTTTGTGAGAATTTATAATTGATTTTTTTGCTGCATCATTAGCTATCTTAACAACAAGTGCATAAGATAGTCCTTCCATATCTTTTGCATATGTTTCAAGGTTAATCTTCTTATTAAGATTTAATGCAGAAAAAGTTACTTTAAGTAAATCTATAATTTCGGCTTCATTTGGTTTTGGTAGTTCGATTATCTCATCAAATCTTCTAAATAAGGCCTTGTCTAAACTACCTTCTAAATTAGTTGTAGCAATTAATATACCTTGACCACTATACTCCTCTAAAAGTCCTAAAACAATATTTACGATTCTATGAATCTCTCCAACATCATTTGACTTTAGATCTCTTTGTTTACCAATAATATCGAATTCATCTAATAAAAGCACGCAAGGGTATTTTTCTAAACTCTCAAACAATTTATTTAAGTTTGATGCTGATTCCCCAAGATAAGATGAAATTATTGAGTCAAAACGTACTTTATAAAAAGGCAACCCCAAATCCCAAGCTATTCTCTCAGCGGTCATACTTTTACCACATCCAGAACTACCGTATAGGAGTATTTTTTGTCTAGGTTTTAAACCGTGATGAGCAAGCCTTTCTCTAGCTATATACTCTTTTTCAATTCTTATTATTTTCTCTTCAACAACTGGAGATAAAACCATGTTATGCCTTAAAAAATCATTTTCAATATGAGTGGCTCATGGTAATTTGTATCTTCTATCTGCTGGGATTAAAAATACATCATCTCTATCTTTTGTTATTTTAAGAGTAGGATTTTTTTGAGACTCAAAAACTTTTGCCAAATTGCCTTCTAAAATAGTGTCAAGTCTATCAGCTAATTTAGTGTGTCCTTTTCTTCTTTCTTCTTGAATAATGGTATAAGCTATCCTTACCAAAGGTTCTTCTTTATTCCCTTCGATAGATTTAAACAATCTTGTAAGTAGCGTTTGATTCATTATTTAGCGTATGTTAGTGACATTTTACTCAACAAATTTAATAATTTGACAGACTATATATTATGTCAATTTTATAATTTTTATTAAAATCAAAGTTAAAGAATAAAGATAAACAGTGAATTAAAAAAAATGGAGATCAAAAAAAACACCCCGAAGACTGATTTGTTATCCTTGTCCACCTATAAAAATGCAAAAGCTACACCTCAGCCGTAAAGTGTTCATTATTTACACGATGCTCCTCATTCCGATACTGCGGATTTGCAATCCATACCAGCATAGAATAGAATCAATAGCTACTACGAATTTTAATAGTAGTATGTATATTTTGAGCAATACCAAGTGCCAATACCTTGTTTTGTACGGATTGTTGATACTCCTATCGAGGGCTACGTCATCCCCTAGTGTGATTTCTCCTATCGTCGAAATGACAGCGGGTCGGTTGGAATTACTATTTTCTAAAGTACATAGTATTAAGTTTTGAATTTGAGTGTTTTAGCACAGCTAAAACTTTATTTTTACGTTTTTTTGTCATTTCGACGAAGGAGAAATCACATAATCAAAGGCTAAACTACTCCCGACCTGATAGTAGATTTACTTCGTCTGTTCTACAAAAGCCTCGAGTGCTGCGTGTACCTCAGCTGGATTGAAAATGAATGCGTGGTGATTGAATAGGATCTTTTTTGAAGGGATTGCAAATCCGCTGTATTACGTAAAATGTTCAACGAGTAGGAAGCCATACCTTTCAGCAATCCCAAAACTCATAATTCATAACTCATAACTCATAACTCATAATTCATAACTCATAATTCATAACTCAAAACCCTTCAGCCGTTTTACTGGAATCGGCTAGTAAGGTATTCAGTTGTGCCATTTCGTTTGCGGTGAGGGGGCGGTATTTTCCTACGGGTACATCCAGCGAGATGTTCATGATACGAATGCGTTTTAAGGCTGTCACCTCGTAGCCGAGGTAGGCACACATGCGTCGAATTTGTCGATTCAATCCTTGGGTTAGCGTGATGCGAAATACATTCCGACTTATCGCTTCCACCGGACAGGGGCGCGTAACCGTATCCAATACAGGAACCCCTTTGCGCATCCGTTCGATAAAGCGATCGGTCAACGGTTTATCTACCGTTACAATGTATTCTTTCTCGTGATTGTTCCGCGCCCGAAGAATTTTGTTGACGATATCTCCGTCATTGGTCATCAGCAAAAGTCCCTCGCTGGCTTTGTCCAAACGACCAATAGGAAAAATGCGTTCGGGATATTTGAGGTAGTCAATGACGTTGTTTTTCACCGAAGTGTTGGTCGTGCATTCAATGCCTACCGGTTTGTGAAATGCCAAATAAATCCGTTGTTCTTGGTCGTTGTGAATCGGTTTTCCATCCACACAAATGCGATCTTCGGGGCCCACTTTTGTTCCCATTTCAGGACGTAATCCATTCACGGTTATACGCCCTTGTTCAATCAGGCGGTCGGCCTCTCGTCGGGAACAGTACCCCGACTCGGATAGAAATTTATTCAATCGTGTCATGACACAAAGATAGCGATTCGCAACGATTACGGTTTTTCAATAAAATCAATCAAGGTTTGATACAAATAGGCATCATGTAAACTGTGTCCGAGTCCACGTGTGGTAATGAATTCCGCATGGGGCCATGCTTTGGCGATTTTTTCACTCTCTTCCCACAAAACCACAGTGTCTTCTTTGTCGTGTACGATGATTCCGGGTAAAGTCAGTGATTCCACAAACAAAGCGGCTGAAAAGGATTCAATGGTTACCTCAAATCGTTTTTGGGTATACGCCTTGAGAAAACGGTATATTCGACGGTTTAACCCAAGCAATTTGATATAATTTTTGAGGATAATTTTAAAATCAGACGGCGCCCCCAGAAGAATTAACTTTTGCGCCGGATGCGGATAATGTTTTTGGTAGTAGGCGATGGCATTGCCCCCCACCGAGTGGCCAATAAGAATGGTCGGTTGGTAGTGCTCGACTATTTTGTGAATGAATTCGGCGTATAACGGAACGTTAAACTCGTTTCCACTCGATAAACCATGTGCTGGAGCATCAAGCGCTATTATTGTTTTTCCCGTTTTGAGAAGGGGTTTGATGAGCTTTTTCCATCGCGAGGCATTGCTTTCCCAACCGTGAACGAGAAGAATCACCTCTTCGTTCCCTTGCCAAATATAGGTTTGAATCACATGGGTATCCAACGCATGTTTTTCCCATTGGGCGCGTTGTAAAATCTTCGGTGGTTTTTCGGCGTTGAATCTTCCTTTTCGCGGTTGACTAAAAAAACGATAAGCCAAACGGAACGCATGTTTGGGATACACATAACTCATGAGGTTGAGGTATAACCCCAAAGACTTGGCAAGGAATAGTTGAATCATAGGCGCGAGGGATGAAATAAAAAAAAGCCACCGTAGGGTGGCCTTATGTTTTAGATGGATGCAAACAATTGTTGCATTTTTTCTCGTTCTTCTTGTGCCAAAACATTGTCGACCAAAATACGACCCGAATGTTCGTCAGTGATGATTTTTTTACGGGCAGCAATCTCCACTTGGGTTTGCGGAGGAATTGTAAAAAACGACCCTACCGATGCACCTCGCTCAATCGACACTACGGCCAATCCATTGCGAACACTGTTGCGAATTCGGTCATAAGCCGCCAACAAACGGTCTTCAATACCTTCGCGATATTCTGCTGATTTTTCCATCAAAAAGTTTTCCTCTTTTTGTGTTTCAGCCATGATATCATTCAACTCCGCTTTTTTGTGTTTTAAGTGGGTGGTTTTTTGATCTAATTTTTCTTTCGTTTGACCCACCGCTTCTTTTTTGAACTCAATCGAAGCTTTCATTTCTTTGATTTGCTTCTCGGCCAATTGAATTTCTAATTCTTGGTATTCAATTTCTTTGGTTAAAGCGTTGAATTCTCGGTTATTACGAACTTCTTTTTGTTGTTCAGCATAACGTTTTATCGACGCTTGGTGGCTTTCAATGGCCCCTTTTTTCAATTTGATATTGTCCTCAATTTGGTTGAGTTCCAATTGTAATTTGTCCAAACGGGTGGTTAATCCGGTTACTTCATCCTCCAAATCTTCTACTTCAAGCGGTAATTCGCCGCGTACACTTCTGATTTCATCAATGCGGGAATCAATTAGCTGTAAATCATATAGCGCTCTTAATTTTTCCTCAACGCTCATTTCTTTTGTAGTAGCCATATATTATAAGTACTTAACCGGGTTTGTATTTACTTCTGATACTTGAATTCCACTCAATAGCGGAACGGGTGCAAAATTAGTAATTTTTTCTTTAAGAAAATCAACTATATAATTTTTTGTAAATCTTTCACTTTCAAAGTGTCCCACGTCGGCCAAGATCATTTTCCCTTCTGCTTCGTAGTAATTGTGGTATTTTAAATCGGCAGTGATGAACAAATCAGCCCCAGTCGCTAACGCATTTTTTATGGCAAAACTTCCCGAACCACCCAAAACCGCAACACGTTCAATTTTTCGTTCCAAAAAAGGCGAATGACGAATGCCGCCACACGCTAATTTTGCTTTGACCTCCAATAAAAATTCTCTTGCGTCTCGGGGACTAGGGAGTTTACCAATACGTCCTAATCCCAAGTTTTGATGAGCGTTTTGTAGTGGGTACACTTCGTAAGCCACTTCTTCATAACAATGGTGCTTAAAAAGCGCTTGAAGGAGGGGTTGTTGAAGGTGTTTTTCAAAGGTTACTTCAATTTTTTGCTCTTCGGCGCTCACCCATTCGTGACGTTGACCTATAACCGGATTGCTTTTTTCATTCCCTTGATAAGTTCCTATGCCGGTCGAATTAAAACTGCAATTTTCGTAGTTCCCGATGTGACCTGCTCCGGCAGCAAATAAGGCGTCTCTGATGGCGGCTGCATGTTCAATAGGGGCGTAAGTGACTAGTTTTTGAATAAAATCGGTTTTCGGAATCAATACTTCCGATTCAATAATGCCCAATGCGTCACATAAAAGGGTATTTACGCCCTTGGGATGGTTATCCAACGCCGTGTGGACCGCATAAATGGCAATATCATTTTTGATGGCCTTTCGAACCGCCCGTTCGACATAATTTTTTCCGGTAATTTTTTTTACCCCTGAAAATAGTATGGGATGAAAACACACGACCACATTACATTGCCGTTCTACAGCTTCCTCAATAACAGCTTCCAGTGCATCATGGCAAACCAAAATTCCAGTTACGTTCTCCTCAAGGTCGCCAACCAAAAGACCTACATTGTCAAAGTCTTCAGCATAGGCTGTAGGGGCGAGTGTTTCCAACAAGGGAATCAATTGGCGCAAGGTAAATGAAGGGTTTGTGGTCATCGTAAGGTTTTGAAATAAAAAGTTAGTAATGAGGGGCAATCATGTTTCCCAGCGATTAAATTCATCAACGATTTGCCATGTGTCTCCTTTTTTTTGAAATAAAAAGAAACTACCGCTGTTATGTTCTATCGTGCGGTAAAACCCCACTTTTATCAAACAGTACCCCTGGTCTAGATAAATAGGTTGATTGACAATCATCATGCGCTGATTATTTTCGCCATAGCGTTGGGTGTTTTTTTCAAATTGCGCTAAGGTCACGGGTTGTTGCACTTTTTGCTTCAAATAGTGATGTTCTTTGGCAAATAAAATGGAAAACTCGGCCTCCCACGTTTCTGGGGGACGGGCTGTTTGCACCTGCTTTTTGATGGCTTCCAATTGGGATTGTAAAATCGGATGATTGCGACAACCATCCCATAGTTCTAGGGTATTGGGCGCTTTGTCACGGTAAAAGTACAGCAATTGCAACCGATTTTTCACAATGGGTTTCTCTTGGGCATAAAAGCGATTCAACAGCAATTTAAGCAACGCAGCATTGTCGGAAGGCGTGTTTTGAGCCTGTCCCAACAAGCCAATGAATGCCCAAAGGATCACCCAGTATCTGCTCATTTTTTGGTATTCCATCGCTCAAAGATAAAAAAATGTTACTTTCGTAAAATGATTATTTTGCGTATTCTCCTTTTCCCTCTAGCCCTTCTTTATGGAGGAATCACCGCTTTTCGCAACAAGGCCTATGATTGGGGTATTTTGCGCTCCTATACCTTTTCCATACCCATTATTGCGGTAGGTAATTTAAGTGTGGGTGGAACGGGAAAAACGCCTCAGATTGAACAGTTGATTCGACTTTTACAACCCCATTACCGCATCGCTACCCTTAGTCGAGGATATCGACGAAAATCCAAAGGGTATTGGGTGGCCAACGACCTTACCGATACGACTTCAAAAGAAGCTATGTTGGGAGATGAGCCGTATCAAATCCACCGAAAGTTTCCCGACGTTACCGTCGCAGTCGATGCCGATCGCGTCCGGGGCATTACCCAATTACTGAAGCGAAAGCCACAACCCGACCTTATTTTACTCGATGATGCCTTTCAACACCGACGGGTAAAAGCGGGTTTTTATATCCTGTTGACGGCCTATGATGATTTGTATTGTGACGATTGGATGTTGCCATCGGGTACCTTGCGCGAGTTCACCTCGGGTGCTGAACGTGCCCACATGATAATTGTCACAAAATGTCCTCCCAATTTGTCGGAACTTGCACAGCAGAAGATACGACAGCGTTTGGCTGCAACAATTCCTGTTTTTTTTAGTACAATTGTCTATGAAGATGGGGTATATGAGGGTCACAATCGTATAGCGTGGTCAAGTGTCAACAAATCAGATTGCATTTTTGTTACCGGTATTGCGAAGCCAAAACCCTTTTTGGAGTATGTGGGAGCTACCGAAAGTCAAACCCTTCGATTTCCCGATCATCACTCTTTTTCTCCAGAAGATATTGAACACATGAATCGGAAGTTTTCGGGTAAAATAGTGATTACGACAGAAAAAGATTTTGTACGCTTACACGGAAAAGGACTGCAATTACCGTTGTATTATCTTCCCATGCAAAGTCAACTTTTGCAGCAAGAAAACCAGTGGAAACAACTCATTTTAGATTATGTGGGAACAAGTACAAGAAACCGTTGATTATATTAAAAAGGCAACTGCATTTTCACCCGATTACGGGGTGATTTTGGGTTCGGGTTTAGGGAGTTTTACCGAGGATATCCAAATAACACACGTTTTGCCCTATGCTGAAATTCCGCATTTCCCTATTTCAACCGTTCAAGGCCATCAAGGGGCTTTGGTTTTTGGTCGCATTGGCGCCAAGAAAGTGGTAGCCATGCAAGGTCGATTTCATTATTATGAGGGATATTCTATGCAGCAAGTAACCTTTCCGGTTCGGGTGATGAAAGCATTGGGGGTGTCCAAACTTATCGTTTCTAATGCTTCGGGTGGCGTGAATCCTCACTATCATGTGGGTTCTATCGTTTTGCTCACCGACCATATCAATATGATGCCCGAACATCCGTTGCGGGGTATCAATGAGGAACGATTTGGTCCCCGATTTGTAAATATGAGTGCTCCTTACAATCGTAAAATGATTGCCCAAGCGCAGGCCATAGCGCAGCAAGCAGGGTTTCCTGTTCACGAGGGTATTTATTTAGCGTTGCAGGGGCCTACCTTTGAAACCTTGGCGGAGTACCGTATGGTTAAAATTTTAGGTGCCGATTGTGTAGGGATGTCTACGGTTCCCGAGGTTATCGTAGCGCGCCACATGGACATGGAGGTTTTCGGGTTGTCGGTCATTACCGATATGGGCAATGAAGAAAGCATTGAAGAAGTCAACCATGCCGAGGTGCTTAAAGCGGCGCAAAAGGCCGAGCCCCATGTGCGGTTACTGATTCGTGAATTGATTCAAGGGGATACCTTAGAGTAGGTGATCGGCAATAATTTTGTAAAACTTTTCGGGTTCGAATGGCTTCGTCAACACTTCGGTCATCCCATACGAGAGGAGCATTTCTCGGTTTTCATTTAAAGAAATCGCAGTTAAAGCAATAATCGGAATCTGGGTGTTAAATTCCCGAATTTGTTGCGTTGCAATGGTTCCATTGATGCCAGGTAAATGGACGTCCATTAATACCAAATCATAACTGTCGGGTTCTTTGCGAAGTAAAGTAACACTGTCTTCACCATTATCCAAGATGCGGCAAGACATACCGCGGTTCTCCAGCATTTTTTTGGTAATCATTTGGTTGATTTTATTGTCTTCCACCAACAATATGCGTTTTCCTTCAACGACGGTTTCGACGGGTTCTTCCGTTTCAAGTGGCTTTTTTTCTTCCACCAAGGTTTCGCTTACTTGGAAAGGTAAAATGAAGGTAAAGGTGGTACCAAGTCCAACTTTACTGTTCAAAGTAATCGTACCACCCAATAATTCAACCAATCGTTTTACAATGGCCAAACCTAAGCCGGTGCCCCCGTATTTGCGGTTAATTTCAATCGAACCTTGTGAAAAGCTTTCAAAGATTTCATGTTGTTTGTCCTCGGGAATACCAATACCATTATCGGCTACTTGGAATTTGATTTTGATCGTTTTGTCCTGAATTTCTTCCAAATGAGTGCTCAAACGCACGTGGCCATTTTTGGTAAATTTCAACGCATTATTCACCAAGTTGATGATGATTTGCGATAATTTCGTCGGGTCACAAATAAGATGTTCTGGAATCGATTTGTCAATGTCAATTTCAAAAATGTTGTTGTTCTCCTGTGCAATTTCTTTAAAGGAGTTTTGAATATTCTTGAGTTGCGTATGGAAAGCACACTGAATATTTTCCACTGGCACGTTTTCCGACTCAATACGGTTGATTTCCAATATATCATTGATGAAAGTCAACAAATAATTTCCAGAGAATTGAAGGGAGTTTAAATATTCAATCTGACTTTCTTTGGGGTTGTCTTCAATCAAAAGATGTGTAATCCCATTGATTGCATTCAACGGCAGACTGTGAAAAAACTTCACAACCTTCCCAACAAATATAGTAAAAACCTAGGAAGAAGAGTAGTTATTTTGTATCTTTAACCATGCAACATATACAAGGAATTTCCCGCAATCAGCTACAAGTTTCCAGTCTCGA
>NZ_JAPZUB010000013.1 GCF_027533505.1 Flavobacterium sp.
TCTGGCGGGTTCTTCTTTGTCGGTAAAGTCAGGTTCTAAAACCCAAAGTTCGCATGATATGGACTATTGGTTGTGGAAAATGAACGAAAAGGGAGAAGCCGAATGGCAACAAAACTTTGGGGGGTCGGGCAGTGACTTTCTCTACAGTATAGCCTTGACTTCGGATGGTGGTTTTATATTGGCAGGCACGTCCAATTCGCCCAAGAGTTATGATAAATTGACCCCCCACCAAGGGTTGGATGATGTTTGGGTGTTAAAACTCAATGCGCGCGGTGAAATCGAGTGGCAGGTGACTTTGGGCGGGATTGACCAAGAGAGAGTACACCGTATATTGCCCTATGGCGATGGGTATTTGCTTGCAGGCTCCTCTGCTTCGGCTGCGGGACGTATTCAAGGGGCTGTGACAAAAGAACAGGTTGTGCCCAAAATGGGGAATCATTATGGGGATTTGGATTATTGGGTAGTCAAGTTGAAATCCACGGGAGAAGTCGCTTGGCAAAAGACCTATGGCGGCACTTATATTGATGAATTGCGCAGTGTGGTCATTGCTCCCGACGGCGGATTGCTTTTGGGAGGCTATTCAAATTCACCGGAGAGTGGCACGAAGACACAGGAAAACCGCGGTATCGGGGACTTTTGGGTTGTGCGTACCGATGCCAATGGGGAGGCGTTATGGCAACGCACGCTTGGCGGAGACCGTGACGACCAATTGCAAGCTATGGTGGCTACGGCTGACCAAGGGTATTTGTTGGGGGGCAATTCAAATTCGTCAAGCTCGGCCGAGAAAACAGCCTCCAATCAATCGGGGACTGATTTATGGTTGGTGAAAATGGATGATCAAGGAACGCTTTTATGGCAAAAGACCTATGATTTTGGACAAACGGATGTGCTTACCTCGATGGTACTCAATGCCGATCAAAGTCTTTTGATAGGAGGGTATGCTCAAGGCGAATACAATAAGGTGGGTTCAAAACTAGCCAAGCGCATGCCTGTGGGCGGTGCGTTAAAAGCCAAAAAAGGCACAGATGATTACATCGCGTTAAAGGTTGATGCAAAAGGGGAGGAGCTATGGTCACGCACAGTAGGAAGCAACGGATTTGATTTGTTGCGCAAGGTTATCGAAACCCGTGACGGGGGCTACTTGATGGCAGGGATATCTGATGCCAAAGCGACGGGCGATAAGTCGGGTTCGGTGGGGCGTCATGATTTTTGGGTGGTCAAGTTGAAAGACGAGCAAAAACCGCCGAAAGCAAAATTAATGATTGAAGCTTCGCCCAACCCCACGTATGGGTTTACCAACATTGTCATTGGGTATGATTTTGAAAAAGGGACGGCTACGGTAGTGGATTTAAACGGCCGTGTGATGCAGCAGTTTCCTATTGCATCGCGCACGGTGCCTGTGGATTTAAGCGCTTTACCCGAGGGGATTTATATAGTCAACATCAGCACCAATGTCCAAAGCGACGGCGTAAAAATTATGAAAAAAACAACCAAAAACTAAACCGCCATGAGAAAGTATATTGTATTGTTTTACCTAAGTGTAATCACAATTGGTTTTAGCCAAAATCCAGAGATTAAATCGGACTTACCCACGGTTATTCCACCTGCGCCCACCGTAGCGGCTTTGATGAAGTTTGAAGAATTTCCCGTGAGTAATTATACTGGAATACCTGATATATCTATACCTTTTTTTGACATCACTACTATTTCAAAAGAAATTAGTTTGAATGTAGCCTTAAAATATCACTCAGGAGTAGGTGCAAATGATGTCGCTAGTGATACTGGTCTGGGATGGAGCCTTTTTGCAGGAGGAAGTGTCTCGCGAACTGTCAAAGGTCATCCCGATGAATTGTTGCTTTTAGATACAAGCACAGTTCCAGGAAAAGTTGGCATCCATCATCATAATTTTCCCAATCATTCTAATAATTATTACCAAATCACAGAAAATTACATATTTGAAAACCAAGATGATTTGTATAATAATTTAAGTTTAAATAGTTATGATAAAGACTTAATTAGTGAGTTTTTATGGTCAACAAGAGAAATGAATCGTTATGATACAGAACACGATTTATGGCAATTTAATTTCATGGGTAAAACAGGTAGATTTTACATTAAAAAGAATATTCAATCAGGAGATTTTGAAATTAAACCCTTAGATGACTATCGTCTAAAAGTACATTTTTATCAAACCACTGTAAATAGTAATACTTATGTGCCAGATTCTTTCGTGATTTTTGATGAAAATGGGTTTAAATATATTTTTAATGTTAAAGAAAAAAGTAAGACTTTTAGTGCTATCGAAAGTCATATGTATGGAACTAATGTGACTCAGTCAACAACATCAGAGAGAGAGCATATAAGTGCTATACATTTATCAGAAGTTTACGATAATAATAATAATTTACTTATTCGATTTAATTACTCTGATGGCTCTAAAGAATGTACTGTCTCTTCAACATGGACATCTAACGAACCTATGGATAGTTACTTTTTATCCTATGTTGAACTTTATCCATGTATGAATGAGTTTCCTCCACTTCGGACTTTAATAAATTCTTTCAATCTTGTTTCCGTAATGAAATTAGAGTCAATAGATGTTGTAAATAAAGCTAAGGTTACATTCAATTATGAAAGCGGAAGAAACGACACAAACATTGGACTCCAAGGAACTGCAAAATATCTTAAATCTTTGAGCCTTTATGATTTGAATCAAGTTTTACAAAAAAAGTTTGAATTTGTTTACGATTATTCTACTTTATTACAAACACGAATGATGTTAAAAGAGATAAAGATTTTTGATAAAAACTTAAATCCAAATAAAGGATATGAGTTTTTTTATGTTCAGAATCCAATACCTTCTGGCTATCAAGTAGCCAAAGATTCGTGGGGTTTTCTCAATTTGATTGAGATGTGTCGAATAGATACAAGATATCACAAAAATCCAACACCTTCATTTTCAGATAGTGATTTACTCCAAAAAATTTTATATCCAACGGGCGGATCAGTCATTTTTGATTATGAAGCCAATACTTATTCATTTGAAGGTAATAGTCCTTTAACAAATTATAGTGATAATCCAAATAACTTTATTTTTCAAGCTACTCAGGAATATCATTTTACTAATTCAACTATGAATAATATTGTATTAGATCCTTTGAATCCAAATTCAAATGCTTCAATTCAATTGCTTAACTTTTCAGCAATTGCTGAACAGAAAATTACGGTACATTCTGATGTGGTTAATCCTCAGGATATCTTGAACACACAAATTAGATTGACTTTATTAAAAAGAGTTAATAATCAATGGGAAATTCTTGAAAATTTAAATTGTCCTGATAATTTTCAATCCTGTTGCTTTGATTTTATTCTAGCCCCCGGAGTTCAATATGCATTGAAGAGGGAGGTATGGGTTCAATCATACAATGGCCCCACAAGTTTTATAGGTGTTGATTATTATAATCCTAATCCCATAATTCAAAAATTTTGTTATGGTGGAGGAAATCGAATAAAAAGAATCGGTTATTTTAAAGAGAATGTTGCACAAGATTATTATCAACTTAGTAGTTTAAGCATTCTCCCTGAGAAAGAGAAAAATTATGTTTATCAAATGTTTGATGATTTTACAAAAAGTAGTGGTTCATTAGTATATAAGAAACCAGTTTTTTCAGCTCACAAAAGTTTTCGTTTTCAAACACGATGTGATTCTTACCAACCAATGATTAGTGGAGATATAAATTATAAATCAGTGACTACAAATAACTATCTTACACCAGTAAAAACACAAGGTTCTGATGTTGGATATAAAAATGTGACGGTGTTTGAACTTGGAAATGGGAAAACTCAATATGAATATTCTTCGCCTGTAGATTATCCCGAAACGATCAATGAATTATTGGTTAATCATATTCCATCAAAAAATATTGATTTTAAAAGAGGATTATTGCTTAATGAATCAGTTTATAGTGATTCAAGAATATTAAGAAGTACGAATTATGAATATACTTTTGTAGAATTTCTTAATCGAACAGGATTAAAGATTTACAGAGATGAAGTGAATGATTTTTATTTTCAAGGTTCTTATTTTAAAAAGTTTAGTACTCTGAAAGTTCAATATGATGACAATATAGATATTGTCGATATTAGCTTTATTGGAATGTCTCCCTCGTTTTTTGTAAAATCTTTAATTAGCTTTCATTGTGGTGATCCTTTTAATCAAAGAAATTTTAGGGTTGCCCCAATTGAACAAATGCACGGCTGGGCAAAACTAACATCAACCGAAACCAAAAACTATTTCTACGATGCTTCCAATACTCAAAGTGAGGTGGTTACGCGAGAATTTTTTGAATACAACCCCCTCAACAAAATGATCGCCAATCACCAAGTTATCAGTCCTGAGGGGGAGGAGACGAATACCAGTTATTCCTACTTAACGGATCCCGCCGTGCTGGCGCAAAACCGCATCGCTGAGATTGAGCGTATCGAAGTGCAAAAAAATGGGGAACTGTTGCAAACCAGTCAAATTGAATACAGCAATACGTTTCAAGGGAATGCGTCGTACCTGCCGCAGCGTATTTTAACGGCCAAAGGCAACCAAGCTTTGGCATCGAAAGTTCGATATAATCGATACGATGCCTACGGCAACCCCTTAGAGGTGCAACAAGAAGACGGGATGCTAATCGCTTATATTTGGGGGTATAACCACACGCAAGTAGTGGCCAAAATAGAAAATTGCAGCTATCAAGCTATCCCTGCAAACCTAATTACGGCGCTTCATCAAGCCACCGCTACAGGAAGTGAGCTGGATGTACTAACTGCCTTGGACAACCTTCGCAACGCCCCAGGGTTAAGTCAGGCGATGGTTACCACCGTAACCCATATTCCACTGGTTGGAATGAGTACGTTGACCGATCCGAAAGGGGTTCGTATAAAATACCATTACGATGCCATGAACCGCTTGGAGAAAGTGACCGATCATTTTGGCAATATTGTTACCGAGAACAGTTATAACTACAGACCTTAATTCCGAACGCCATGAAAAATTATATACTACACACTCGTCTTCTTGTTATCGCCCTTGCGGTGTTTGGAATGGGGCTCAGCGGAACCACCGCTTGGGGTCAAACCACCAATCAAAACTATGTGCGCTCTACTACGTATAAAGTAGCGACGCAAACCTCGGTGCCGCAACCCAATGATAGTGTTGCCCAACGGCAGGTCACCTATTTTGACGGATTGGGTCGCCCGATTCAAAAAATCGAGGGTCGTATGGGAGGAAACGGCAAAGATCGCATCACGCATATTGAATATGATGCCTACGGACGCCCGCAGTATGAATACCTGCCGTATGTGTCGGAACAGTCCTCGGACTTGAGTTATCAACCCAATGCCAAATCGGAAACCGAAGGATTTTCGCTCTACCAAGGGGAAGCCGTATACAGTCGCAAGTTTTACGAACCCTCCCCCCTGAACCGCGTGCTTAAGCAATCGGCGCCCGGGAATGCTTGGGTGGGGAATGAAAACAACAATAACGACCGCACCATCAAGTTTGATTACCAAACCAACGGGGATGAAGAAGTGCGGAAGTTTAGCGTTACACTCTCCTACAATGCTACCGATAAGGTCTATGAAGCTACCTTGCGTGATGAAGGGTTTTATGCGAAATCGGTACTTTATAAAACGGTGACTAAGGATGAAAATTGGACTACACAAAGTGGTACCAATCATACGACTGAGGAGTTTAAAAATGCAGCAGGTCAAGTCGTGCTTAAACGCACGTACAACCAATATGCCCCGCACGATACCTATTATATCTATGATGATTTTGGGAATTTGACCTTTGTATTGCCGCCAAAAATTAATACACAAAACGGGGTTTCTGTCGCGCAATTGGATGCGTTGGGGTATCAATACTACTATGACGATCGCAATCGGATGGTGGCCAAAAAGTTGCCCGGCAAAACATGGGAGTTTATGGTGTATGACCGCTTGGATCGGGTAGTCGCTACTGGCCCTGCTTTTAACCCGTTTGGTGGCGAACAAGTAGGTTGGATGCATACGAAATACGATGCCTTTGGACGTGTGGCGTATACGCTTTGGAAAATGGAAAGTAGGGCATTTGATTTGTCTACTCGCGCCCAAATACAACAAACGTTTGATGTGTCCGCTGCAGTACATGAAACGCGCTCGGGATCAAATGTTGATGGCTATGCCAATCCTTACAGCAGTGCGGTTTTTCCGCAGAGTGACTATAAACTCCTTACGGTAACGTTTTACGATCATTATCAATTTCCGGGGGCTCCCGCTCAAGTGCCTCACGATGTGCAAGGGCAGCGCGTGTGGGCTAATGCCAAAGGACTCCAAACAGGGTCGTGGGTTAGGGTATTGGCGGAACCGAATGAAACGGTGGGCGAGACTACTTATACCTTGTATGATTACCAAGGACGTGCCTTGCAAACCCATACGCAAAACTACTTGGGGGGCCATACTACGGTTACTCAAGTGTACAACTTTGCGGGACAAGTTGTCAATACCCAAACGAACCACCAGCTTTTTAATGGCACAAACCCTATAAAGGTTGATGAAAACTTTACCTACACCCGACAAGGGCAGTTGAAAACACGTACCCATCAAATCAATAATCAGGCGCGTGAACTCATTGCCGACCATCATTATGATGCCTTGGGGCAATTGATTCGCAAAGAAGTAGGGGGGCAGGATTTTAGTACGTTGCAAGGCTTGCAAAGCGTAGACTACCGCTACAACATTCGCGGGTGGTTGACCGACATCAACAATGTGGGTACGTTGGCGCAATCGGGGCGGCCGCATGATTTGTTTGCCTTTAAGATCAATTACAATCAGGTAGAGGACAATACGACCAATGGCGTAGTACCGTTGTACAATGGGAACATTAGTGAAACCTATTGGCGTTCGTACAATGATAATGTATTACGTAATTATGGCTATACCTATGATGCCTTGAATCGTTTGGAGGAGGCGTTTTACCAAAAACCGGGCTATACCCAACCGAATGTCAACAACTATCGGGAGAAACTCACCTATGACCCCAACGGGAACATTACCCATTTGTGGCGTAATGGCGAATTGGATGCGACCAATTTTGCGTTGGAGATTGATGATTTAACGTATACCTATGCTCCCGACAGTAACTTGTTGTTGAAAGTGACCGATGCCACGGCCCATGCGGGTGGTTTTCACGACGACAGTCCCGATGGCACGCTGGCCTCCGACCCGAGCGACGATTATGCCTATGATGCCCTGGGGAATATGGTAAAGGATGAGAATAAAACGATTCGTTCGATTAAATACAATCATTTGAACTTACCGACATTTATTGACTTTGGAACGAGAGGAACAATTTCGTATCTTTACGATGCCACGGGGCGCAAAGTGCGCAAAGTGGTTCAAAATGACGTTCTTTCACAAAATACCGTTACGGATTATGCCAATGGGTTTCAGTATTTGGATAACGTTATACAACATTTTCCCACGGCGGAGGGGTATGTCTCGCGCTTGAATTTACGGCAGGAGAATGGGGTAGTGGCGTTGTTGCCGAGTACGGAGTTGCCG
>NZ_JAPZUB010000002.1 GCF_027533505.1 Flavobacterium sp.
TGGTATGCGCTAAAATCAATCATAAATGAAAGTCAAAGTCCGCTAAAGAAAACCGTGTTGTTAATAGCTACATCATTCTCCGCATGGTATGAATTTAAAAACATAATAAATTTACCGTATATTAATTAGACCATAGCCTAAATAATTTATTCGCCAAAGAGATGTACTAAGAAAATCATTTTCAAGCACTTTAAGCATTGAGATGTCAATTTTGCAAAAAATATTCAGGTGGACATCTTGTATTAAATTTGAAAATTAGCTGCGTTGTTGTAACAAAAAAGACCATCATATCACTAATACTCCCATGAATGAATCGCTAGAAACATCATTTGTAAAACAACTCACGGACCACCAAAACATTGTCCATAAAATTTGTCGTCTCTACACCAACAATGAGGAGGCACACAATGATTTGTTTCAAGAAATCACGATTCAACTTTGGAAGGCATTTCCAAAATTTAGAGGGGAAGCCAAATTTTCGACATGGGCGTATCGCGTGGCGTTAAATACGGCCATTACCTTGTATCGAAAAAATACACGAACCGTTGCCACCGTTGACTTTGAAAAAGCTAGCTATTTTATCAAGCAAGAGGATTATAATCCCGAAGAGGAAGAGCAATTAAAGTTGATGTATCAAGCGATTCACCAGCTAAACGACATTGAAAAAGCATTGATTTATATGTATTTGGAAGACAAAGATTATAGTGAAATATCTGAAACACTCGGAATCAGTGAGGTCAATGCGCGTGTGAAAATGAACCGAATTAAAGGAAAATTAAAGAAAATACTAAATCCGTAACGAATGATGAATGAACTGGATTTATTAAAAAAGGATTGGAACAAACAAACAAAGCCTTTTCGACAATTACAGGAGTCGGATATCGCTGCCATGATTCACAAGCGATCCTCATCGACTGTAAAATGGATATTGATTATCAGTATATTAGAAGTAACGCTTTGGACTGCGATTAGTTTGATTTTTAACACCGACGAGGTAATGGTTAAAAATCATACCGAGTATATGATACCTTATTTTAAAATCATTACCTATGTCAACTATGCAGTGGTAGCGGCATTTATTTATGCTTTCTACGTCAACTATAAAAATATTTCAACCCTACGTTCGACCAAAAAATTGATGCAAGATATCCTGAAAACAAGACGTACCGTAAAATACTATGTATGGTACAATTTAATCATGATTGGATTGAGTGCTATTGCTGGGTTTGTTTTGGCTTTTATCGCCAATCCGCAAATGCAAAAAATTAGCCACAACCCGAAAGCCATGGTGATTACTATCATTATTTTAGTGGTTTTCTTGTTGGCGTTTTTTGGTATCGCTGCCTTGTTTTACTACCTGATTTATGGTACGTTGATGAAACGTTTATTCCGAAATTATAACGAATTAAAAAAAATTGATTTATAATGAAAAAATTAGCGCTACTGCTCAGTGTATTGTGCTCGATGTTGAATTTTGCACAAACCCCCAAATCATTACTTTGGAAAGTTTCTGGAAATGGATTAACGCAACCGTCGTATGTGTTTGGTACCATTCATATCACTTGTGATGCAACGTTAAAACCAAAGGTGTTGGAGGCCTTAGAGAAAACACAACAAGTTTGTTTAGAATTAGACATGGACGACCCAAGCTTACAAATGGTCATGATGGCGGGGATCAATATGAAAAATGGTCAGCGTTTGGATTCCTTGCTTTCTGCCAAAGACTTTGCAACGGTTGATGCATTTCTAAAAAAACACTTAGGATATTCTGCCAAAATGGTGAATACCATGAAACCTTTTATGGTCACTGCTATGCTCTATCCAAAGATATTGACTTGTCCCATGCAATCGGTGGAACAAGAATTAATGAAAGTAGCTAAAAGTCAGAACGAAGCAATCATCGGACTCGAAAAAGTATTGGAACAAATGGCCGTATTTGATGCCATCCCCTATAAAGAACAAGCCAATGAACTCGTTAAATTGGCCGAGAAAGGGATTGAATTCAGCGGCTCAGAAACGGAAAAAATGTTGGCCTGTTACGCCAAAGAAGACCTCGATGCCTTGATGGAATTATTCAAAAGTTCAGAAACCCAATTTTATTCCCAATTCGAAGAAGAACTCCTCAACAAACGCAACCGAAATTGGCAAAGTCGATTACCAAAAATCATGGCAGAAAAGCCCACATTTATTGGTGTTGGGGCCGCTCATTTACCGGGAAAAGAAGGGGTATTGCAATTGCTCAGAGATTTAGGGTATACGGTTGAACCCGTAATGTAGCATCTACCAACGACGCAATTCATTTAACCGCTCTTGTTCTTCCAAAACTTCGGCAGGAATGACTTTTAAAAAAGAAGGATGTTGTTCAATGGCAAACTCGATTTTTTCCACTATTTCCTCAATAGATTCTCGATCATAATCAATATCGAGAGGAGGTTTGATGGTAAAGGATTGTAAAATATTTTTCTTTTTAATCCGCAATCCCTTTTTATCAAAAGAACGTCGGAAACCATCTATAACTATGGGAACTACAAGAGGTTTGTGTTTTTTTATGATATGGGCTGTTCCTTTGCGAACGGGTTTAAACGACTTTGTGGTCCCTTGTGGGAACGTAATAACCCAACCATCGGCCAATGCTTTCATAATGTTTTCCGTATCGTTGGGATTGACCGCTTTCTTTTCATCAATGTCTTTTCCGCCCGAACGCCAAGTCCGCTCTACTGTAATCGCACCCGCATATGCCAAAATTTTGGGTAATAAACCCGAGCGCATCGTTTCACCTGCCGCGACATAATACACATTCAGTTTGGGATTCCATAAATAACCTACATTGCGAATGTTATTTTGTCGTCCGCTCAAACTAGCATTAAAGACGTGAAACATCGCTACGACGTCGGCAAAATAGGTTTGATGATTGGAAATAAACAATACATTTTGTTCAGGTAACTGACGTAAAATTTCAGAACCTTCTATTTGCAGCTCATTGAATCCGCGATACCTTCGATGTGTAATCACACCTGCAATACGGATAAGCCATTTTTTTAAAAATAAGATGTGTCCAAACGGATTGCGTTTTATCAACTTCATAGCACCAAAATGGGTGTTAAAGATACGAAGAATTATACGGATAACAAGGCCTTAAAACTGTCTTTCAATTCACTCACCATCATGGCTGTGGCTCCCCAAATGACTTGATTTTCTATTTGAAATGCAGGTACTTCTATCGATTTTGAATACGAAGTGGTCAAACGCATCGATGTTAAATTAGCATCTTCAAATAAATGCGCTAATGGAAATTCTAAAATTTCAGACACCTCCTCTATTTGCAACACAAAATTGGGACGTTGATGTCCGTATGCAAGAAAAGGAAAAACTTGAAAATTACTGGGTGGAATGTAAACCGAAGTTATCGGTTTGATAAGCGTAACGTTTTCTGGCAAAATACCCACCTCCTCATGGGCTTCACGTAATGCAGTGTACCACAGAGAAGCATCTTCCGACTCAACTTTACCCCCAGGAAAAGCAATTTGACCCGAGTGTACCCCAGGATAATCATTACGACGAATAAATACGGCATGCATGACATCTTCGATGGGATATAAATAAATTAATACCGCAGCTTGACGAGCATTTTCAGGAATACCTCCAACATGGAGCGCGCGACGACGTTCCTCGGGCACCACTTTCTCATGGGAAGAGAGCGCAGGCAAAGGATGTTGTTGAAGAAGAGGAACTAAAGCTTGAAAAGTAGCAAACGTCATAACCCGTAATAATGTTTAAATTTACCAAAAAAAACGGCATGTATAGCAAGGAAGAAAAACAACTTTTAAAACGTGAATTTTGGGCTACATTTGGCACGAATTATCCACGCAAATGGATGTTGTATGATACTCAAATTAAAGATGTTAGTTTCAAATTTTATATTGACAATCGAATAGCACGCGTACAATTGGATATCGAACCCCGCGACGCAGAAAAACGAAAAATATACTATGAAAAAATAGAATCTTTACGAACACTTTTACTCGAAGAACATCTTCCCAATACCCTTTTTGAAAGACATTTAACATTAGAAAACGGAAAAACTATTAGTCGCATTTGGGTCGAACTGGAAAATGTAAACATGAATCGTCGTGAGGATTGGCAACGAATTCATGCTTTTTTTGCGACAAAGATGGCGGCTTTTGAGACATTCTTTATTGAATACGAAGATTACATACGCGATCTGGATTTAAACACTTAAAATAGAATTTAGAGTTTAGAATCGTTCACTCATAACTCATAATTCTTAACTCATAATTCATAATTCTTAACGCCGCACCGATAAAAAAAAGAGTCCTGACGATATAGTCAGGACTCTCTAAAAACAAGGCGGCGACATACTCTCCCACAGTGATGCAGTACCATCTGCGCTGTCGGGCTTAACTTCTCTGTTCGGAATGGGAAGAGGTGA
>NZ_JAPZUB010000054.1 GCF_027533505.1 Flavobacterium sp.
TGGTATGCGCTAAAATCAATCATAAATGAAAGTCAAAGTCCGCTAAAGAAAACCGTGTTGTTAATAGCTACATCATTCTCCGCATGGTATGAATTTAAAAACATAATAAATTTACCGTATATTAATTAGACCATAGCCATTAAATATAATACATGGAGTTCTTAATGGCTTGACTGAATTACATACAGATAAAATTTCTATACTACACAGAGATTTAAAGCCAAAAAATATTTTAGTATATAACGAAACAAAACAACCATTGATATCAGATTTCGGTTCGGTAAAGCAATTTGACATTGCTGTTGGATGTGTTTCAGGTTCAAAAACAACTTTAGTTTATACTCCAAGGGAATCTTTTATAGATAATAAGTACACAAAACAGTCTGATATATATCAAGTTGGTGTTAGCATGTTTCAAATCTTAGGAGGTTATTTCCCAGGTGCATATTATGATTGGCTAAACGAAAAGGAAAAGAAGAAATTTCTAACAGTTGTTGGAGGATATGAACAAAGTATTTTCCTTGAAAAAGTAATTCAGAGATTAGTTACAAAAAATATGCTTCTAAATCTTGAATCAATACCCAAATATATTGACAAAAAGATTGTAAAAGTGATTCAAAGAGCTACAAATCCTAAACTGAATGTGAGATATGCAAACACGGGAGAGTTTATGAATGATTTATTCAAAATACAAAAAAGGTTGACAAATTGGTCAGAATCGGATGATATTTTCTATGCTACTAAATTTAACGGAGATGAATACAGAGTAGTTGAAAATAAAAAAGGTTTTTTTATCGAGAAAAAGGGAGGTGATTGGAGGAGAAAAGTAGGATTCTCAGATAGTATTGAACCACTTTTTGAACAGTTAAATAGGAATTAAAAATGGACACACCCAGTATTAAAGAAGACCATGATAGACAAATTCCGGCATTGCAAATGTTGGTGAATTGGGGTTGTACGGATGTAATAAATCAAAATCAGCATGATAAAGTGATTGGCTTTATGGTGCAAAAACAGATGATCATAAGCCTATGACAATAGCAGAACTAAAACAGCTTAAAGAAAGCGAAGATAAAGTGGAGTTTAAAGAGGCGAAGAATCAATATGCCTACAACAGCAGTCGCAAAAGTGTACTGGGTTATACCGTAGCTTTTGCCAATGAAAAAGGCGGCTATCTTGTTTTTGGTTTGGAGGATGCTCATCCGCATACCGTTTGCGGCTCTAAAGCTTATGAAGGCAGAGAGGGACAATTGGAGCAAGATGTTTACCGTGACACAGGAGTACGGATACAAACAGAAGTATTGTTTGAAGGAACCAATCGTGTGTTGGTGATAAAAATCCCTTCACGTCCTGTTGGCAAGCCTTTGTATTTTAATGATGTACCGCTGATGAGAGTTGGTGATGGATTGGACAGAATGTCGGAAGAAATGTATCTCTCCATCATTCAGGAACAAGAGCCCGACTTTTCCGCTAAAGTATGCGAGGGCATAAGCATAGCCGATTTGGATGAAGCAGCCATCAAAAAGATGAAAGAAAGCTATGCCCGCAAGCAAAAGAATCCAGGCTTTTTGCAACTGAGTACTGAGCAGGTGTTAACCGATTTGATATTGCAGGAAAATGGTAAACTCAATTATGCCGCTTTGGTATTGCTTGCCAAAAAAGAAGTGCTTCATGCTAAACTTCCCCAAAGTAAAACCATTTGGGAGTTTCGCAACAGCGAAGCACAAATTCACCACGATAGCCGTGAGGTAATTGATGAGCCGTTATTTATTGCCATTGACAGCATTTGGAAACTCATTAATCAACCTACACTAAACCGAAAATATCCGGTACAGTCGGGGGCTTATATTTTTGATTTGTATAATTTCAATGAAGAAGTCATTCGAGAAGCCGTTCTCAACGCTATTGCTCATCGGGATTATACCATTACGAGTGAGGTGGTCATTAAACAATATCCCAATAAAATCATCATTACAAACCCTGGAGGCTTCCCAAAAGGCGTAACCATTGAAAACATACTCACCGTAAGCAGCACACCCAGAAGCCGCTTGATGACTGAAATATTGGAAAAGACCGGACTGGTGGAACGCAGCGGTCAGGGAGTGGATAAGATATTCTCCATCACCTTATCCGAAGGCAAAGCCGAACCTAATTATAAGAATTCGGATATGTTTCAGGTTTCGCTTACGCTTCGGACGGAAATAATTGACAAGGCATTTCATGTATTCGTAAGCCAATTTCAAAATAGCGAGAAAGAACCCAAACTGGGGGTAGAACAAATCATTATCCTTTGCAAAATCCGGAACGGCATATTCCAAAACCTGAAATCTGAAATAGTAAGTCAGTTGGAAAAATCGGGCTTAATTGAAAAAGTGTCCGGTCATACCAACCGATACACATTATCACAAGAATACCACGCATTGGTAAACGACGGTTTAAAAATTGGCAAAAGGTATTTGGTAAAAGAGGTAGAACTCATTCTTCTGGCATTGCAAGGCAACGCTTTAAAGATAGGCGATTTAGAAGAATTACTGAAAGACTCCCTGTCAAGAAATCAGATAAACTATTTGAAGATGAAACTGATGGAAGATGAGGTGTTGAAAGTAGAAGGTAAAATAAAAGGTGCTCGTTATTCTATTGCTGATAAATATGCTGATTTAAGAGGTGATGTTTTACTAAGTGCAGTTATCGCTGCACTAAGAGGCAAATATGAATAAGGTGATAATTATCTATATGCTACAAAAGATTCTTTATAAGGATGAGATACTAGGGCTGAAGAAAGTGCTGAAAGAGATGTTGCTATTCTTTGTATTGCAGATACAAGAGATTGAGTTTGTATTCAAGATTGCAGAAAAAGCATTGAAATACAGTAATTTACAATTTTTAGTACTTGAGATTCAATTCTCTGTATCGGGATCCGGATTCTCTGTATTGGTTCCGGCTCCGGACAAATTCAATTCTCTGTATTCGGCTCTGGATTCTCTAAAAATTAAACTGTAATGGACACACCCAGTTTCAAAGAAGACCATATCAGCCAGATTCCGGCAATACAAATGCTCGTGAATTTGGGCTATACCTATCTAAGTCCGGCGGAAGCCGACAGATTAAGAGGAGGTAAAACTACCAATGTACTATTGGAAGATGTATTACGTAAACAATTAAAGGAAATCAATAGCATACGGGTAAGTGCCACCAAAACCAGCATCTTCACTGATGAAAATATTGAAAGAGGTATTTTGGCATTAAAAAACTTGCCCATGAACGATGGGTACATTGCCGCTAGTGAAAAGGCCTACAACCTGCTCACGTTAGGTCAGGCTCTGGAGCAAAGCGTGGATGGCGATAAAAAGAGTTTCACCTTACAATACATTGACTGGAAAAACATAGGTAATAATGTGTTTCATGTGACCGAAGAATTCAGCGTCATGCGAAGTACAAGCAAAGAGCATTATCGCCCCGATTTGGTGTTGTTTATCAATGGTATTCCGCTTTGTATTATTGAGTGTAAACGACCCGATATGAAAGAGCCATTGAAACAGGCTATCAGTCAGCATTTACGAAACCAGCAAGAAGATGGTATCAGAAGCTTGTATGTATATTCGCAACTCACATTAAGCATAGCGGCACAAGAGGCGGCTTATGCCACCAATGCTACACCTGAGAAGTTTTGGGCAAAATGGCAAGAGAAGTTCAGTATTGATGAAGAAGAACGCAACTACAAGAACAAATTACAGGAATTCAAAAATAAACCGCTTCCGATTTTTATCAAAGAGCAGTTGTTTTCTGACCGTTTCAAATATGTTCGTAAATATTTTGAGGCGTTAGAAAAAGAGGAAATTTTGCCAACGGAACAAGATAATTATTTGTTTGGGTTGTGTCGTCCTGAGCGATTGATGGATATTATCTTCAATTTTATATTGTTTGATAATGGTGAAAAGAAAGTAGCGCGCTATCAGCAGTTCTTTGCAATTAAAAAATCCATGCAACGCATTCGTCATATTGAGAATGGCAAACGAAAAGGCGGCGTGATATGGCATACACAAGGAAGTGGAAAATCACTTACGATGGTTATGTTAGCGCAAGCTATAGCTATGGAGCCGAGTATTCGTAATCCCAAAATAGTATTGGTTACCGACCGTACCGATTTGGATGATCAAATTACTAAAACATTTCGCAAGTGTGGTAAGTTTGTTGAAAATGCAACGACGGGCCAACGTCTGGTAGAATTACTAGAAAGTAAAAGTGATGCAGTAGTTACCACTATTATCAACAAATTTGTTGCAGCAGTAAAAAAAATTAACAAACCTCTAGAGAGCCATGACATTTTTGTGTTAGTAGATGAAGGACATCGAACACAACACGGTACTTTTAATGTTGATATGCAGAAAACAATGCCTAATGCCTGTTTTATTGCTATGACAGGTACTCCACTTTTTAAGAAAGACAAAAGTACCGCAGCCAAATTTGGGGGTGTGATTGACGCATACACTGTTGATCAAGCTGTAAAAGATCAGGCTGTAGTTCCACTGCTTTATGAGGGTCGCTTGGCTTTACAAGAAGTCAATGCAAGTCCCATAGATACATTTTTTGGGATGGTTACAGAGCCTATGTCCGAATACCAAAAAACCGATATAAAAAAGAAGTTTGCACGACAAGACCATTTAAATTCAGCTGAGCAAAAAATGCGGATGATTGCTTGGAATATAAGCTATCATTTTCGCGATAACTGGCAAGGGAAAACACCCTTTAAAGGCCAATTGGTGTGTGATAAAAAAGTGAACGCGATCAAATACAAGGAGTATCTCGATGAAATAGGCATTGTAAGTAGTGAAGTATTGATTTCATCGATTGATGAAAGAGAAGGCGAAGAAAGCGCTTACGAAAAGTCAACCGAAAAGGAGAAACAGTTTTGGAAAAAAATGATGGACGAACATGGGAATTCAAAAAGCTATGAAAAGAACATCATCAACCGTTTCAAAAATCAAAAAGATCCGGAAATCATTATTGTAGTTGACAAATTACTTACGGGTTTTGATGAACCAAAGAATACAGTATTGTATCTCACTAGAAATTTACAAAGCCACAAACTACTACAAGCCATTGCAAGGGTAAACAGAATTTATCCTGACAAGGAATTTGGCTATATCATTGACTACTATGGTGTAATTGAAAACTTAGATGATGCTTTGCAGATGTACTCTTCCTTAGAAGATTTTGACGAAGAAGATTTGGCGGGCACACTCACCAATATTTCGGAAGAAATTAAAAAGTTGCCTCAAAAGCATTCTGATGTTTGGGACATATTTAAAACTATTACGAATAAGCGTGATGCAGAAGCCTACCAGCAGGTATTAAAAGATGAAGCTGTTCGCGTTTTGTTTTACGATAGATTAGCGGCATTTGCCAAGGGTTTGAAGTTAGCTTTATCTTCCATTCAATTTCATAAAGAAGTTGAAGAAAAGGTAGTTAATCGTTACAAAGAAGATTTAACTATGTTTTTAAAGTTGCGATTGGCTGTGGTTGAGAGATACAGTGATCAAATTGACTACAAACAATATGAAGGTCAAATTCAAAAACTTATCGATACACATATTACCACTGAGAAAATAGAAACCATTACCGAGCTGGTAAACATTTTTGACAAAGATAAATTTCAGCTAGAAGTAGAAAATACAATTGGGAAAGTTGCTAAAGCAGACAAGATTGCGAGTAGAACTGCAAAGCATATTTCAGAAAAAATGGATGAAGATCCTGCTTTTTACAAAAAGTTTTCGCAATTGCTAAAAGAAACGATTGCCGACTATGAAGCTAAGCGAATCAATGAAGCTCAATACCTAAGTAGCGTTCAAGAAATTATGAATAATGTATTAGCTCGTACTGATAATGATATTCCTGAGCAATTAAAAGAAAGCGATGTTGCGAAAGCCTTTTATGGATTAAGTATTGAGGCACTTACAGAAAAGATTCAGGACAATGTTGTGCGAAAAGAAATTGCTATACATACAGCTTTGAATATAGATAGTTTGATTCTTGAAGCTGTTTTAGAGCATGGAAAACCTATTATTGACTGGCAATACAAAACAAATATTACAGGTAAATTGCTTATTGATATTGGAGACTTTTTAATTGACGAAGTTCGAGATAAATATAATCTTGAGTTATCTTTTAAAGAGATGGATAAAATAGCTGAGGATTGTATTGAAGTTGCTAAAATTCGTTACAAGTAATGACAGAAGCAATACAATTTGGTAGCAGAACAATAGATTTTCGCTTGGAGTATTCAGACAGAAAATCCCTTGGTATTACTGTAACTCCCGAAATGGAAGTGTTGGTAAAAGCACCGACAGACACTACCATGGAAAAAGTAAAAGAGAAAATAAGAAAAAAAGCACCTTGGATAATTAAACAACAAAGCTTCTTTCTTTCTTTTCAGCCAAAGACACCTAAACGAAGGTATATAAGTGGAGAAACACATTTGTATTTGGGAAGACAGTATAGATTACAAATAACCATCGCAAATGACGAATCTGTTAAGTTAAAAGGTAAATTTATTGAAGTTACAGCTCTGGAAAAATCCCGAGTAAAAGAGTTATTGAACACTTGGTATTTACAACATGCACAAACAAAGTTTCATTCTATTGCAGCACCACTTATTGACAAATTCAAAAAATACAACGTAAGCCCTAGCTCTATTGTATTGCGTGAAATGCCAACACGATGGGGAAGCTGTACCCCGAAAGGGAAAATTATATTAAATCCAGAATTAATTAAAGCACCTAAAGGCTGTATTGAATATGTTATTATACATGAACTTTGCCATTTAATACATCACGACCACACACAGAAATTTTTAGATTTACAATCAAGAGAAATGAAAGACTGGGAAAAGTGGAAGATGAAATTAGAGCGAATATTGGCATAAGAAATAATTGTTATTATTTACTAAAATTATATGCGAAAGTGAAAATTTCTATACAGAAGAATTACATGGTACTGTTTACCTAATAGTTATTTAATCCTTTAAAATAAGTGTAAAATAAAAATTGATGTTTCTAAAATTATTTTTTAAAAAATAGAAAAATAATTCAGTGTAATTGCCAGAGTTTACGAATGATTTGTGTTTAATTAGCGAAGTGATTTAAAACAATATGAAACGAATTTCACAAATATGCAAGGAGCTTAATATAAGAATCGATGAGTTAATATCTTTATTGCATAGTTACGGTTTTGTTGAGGAGCATTTGAATTTAAATACTCGTGTTCCAAATGAATTGTTTGAGAAGATTAAAGCCATTTACAACAATGAAGTTACAGAAAAGGTATCTACCAATGTATATGAAGAATCTTTGTGTCAAACCCACTCTTTTGAGAAAGTATTAGTTGAAATAGCACTAGAGCGCAATACTTTAGAGGATAGGGAAGTTGTTTTGAAATCGTTTGACGGTTATGAAGTAAGTACTCTATTTAAAGATGAAGAGGCTTTTTTGATTGCTTTAGGTATAGAAGATAAATCGGTTCGCTCTCTAGCGAATCGTTACTTTCAATCAAAGTATATAACAGGAAAACAATTCATTACAGTCCACCGACATGCTATGGCTGCACTAGATAGATATGGAGGTGCTTTTATTACCCATATAATGGCCTTGCCTAAATTACCATTTAAAGCTTTGGACGCACATCAATTGTTTAGTGAATTGGATAGGCGTAAATCAAAATTAGAGTTTCCAATAGTTCGATTTGCTTATAAAAATCAAGATGGTGTTATTGAGCATTTACAAATGATGTTTGATTCTCATTATCAATCAAAACAGCAAATTCGCAATAATCATATAATCGTAGTTAAGAACAAATCAACAGGTTCCGTTTTGTTTAAAATTGATCGTGATGGGTATGTGTTGCCAGTGTCTACGAAAAATAAAATAGTCCCTATTTTACAATACTTTATTCAAGTATCAAGAGATACAGGTACTTTTGTTTTAAATTATGGTCTTGAAACTGGTTTCTGTTCCCGTTGTGGAAGAATGTTATCCGATAAAGAATCACTTCGGATAGGGATGGGGCCTTCTTGTAGGCAATATGGGTAACCGAAGCCAACCGCTTTTGAGCTAAATCAAATTTTACCCAGTCAATCTCTTTTTAGAACACCCATCTTCAAATCATCAAATTAATAGTCGTTAGACGTTAGACATTAGTCTTTAGTGAAGAAGGTCAATGTAAGAACGCCCATTTATAATTTAAAATTCAACATTTAAAATAACTCCAATGAGGGTCTTTTTTCTTGCTTCTTTCTTCTTTCTTCTTTCCTCCCATTTTCCCATCAAACCTCTCCTCCCCCTTCCTTCCGCGTCCAGCAGTCCTGTAGGTGGTCGTTGACGATGCCCGTGGCTTGGAGGTGGGCGTAGACTACGGTGGGACCTACAAAGGTGAAGCCGCGTTTTTTGAGGTCCTTGCTGATCGTGTCGGCGAGGGGCGTTGCGGCGGGAATGTCACGTAGCGTGGCAGGGGCGTTATCGATGGGTTGGTGGTTGGTGAAGCCCCAAAGGTAGTTGCAGAAGGTGCCAAATTCGTTTCGTACCCTTTGGTAGGCTTGGGCATTGGTGACTGCGGCGCGTATTTTTAGTGCGTTGCGAATCAGGCCTGCATTTTGCATCAATTCGTGGATTTTGGCCTCGTCGTACTGGCTTATTTTTTCGTAGTCAAAGTGGTCAAAGGCGACCCGAAAGTGCTCGCGCTTGGCCAACACCGTGTACCAACTCAAGCCCGCTTGAAAGGTTTCCAAAAGGAGGAATTCAAACATGGTTCGGTCATCCCGCACCGGGCGCCCCCATTCGGTATCGTGATAGGTGCGGTACAAATCGTCTTTCTCACACCAGCCACATCGGAGTTTAGGATCCATCTTTTTTCAAATAGGCGTTGATAAGCGAATGGCCCACATAAATCAAGGGCGTCAGCAAAATGGCAATCCCCAATTTGACCGAATAACCCGTCAAAGCCGAGAGCACAAAGGTGTCGGTGTCCATTTTGCCGGGGAGCCAAAAGGCGATGCCCAATACGATAAAGCTGTCAAACAACTGCGAAATGACCGTTGATCCTGTGCTGCGCAACCAAATCATGCGGTTGCCGGTTCGGTTTTTGACAAAATGAAAAATCGTTACGTCGATCAGCTGTGAGACCAAAAAGGCGGTGATACTGCCCACAATAATCAGCATGCTTTGCCCAAAGACCGCGGTAAATTGCGCGTCGGTGATGAGACCTTCGCCTTTTACGGCCGGAATCTGGAGTCCGATATACAACAACACAAACGTATACCCGATTAAGGAAGCGGTGAGCAAGGAGAGTTTGCGTACGCCTTTTTCCCCAAAATACTCGTTGATGAGGTCGGTGGTCACAAATACAATGGGCCACGGGAGAATGCCCAAACTCATCACGGCTTGGCCCACCTCGATGAGTTTGCCTCCAATGAGTTCGGCCACCAACGCATTGGTGATAAAAATACCGGCGAGGACGATGTAGACGAAGTCTTTGCGGGATTGAAACATTTACTCTTCGAAGTTAGAAAGGTCAGGAAGTAAGGGATTTATTTTTCGGAATTTGGCATAGTCATACTGCCGGTACAAGCTCTCCTGAATGATGATCGTTTTGAGCTTTTCGGCGGTATTTTCCTCGTCGATGTCTTCCACTACGGGCGAAAAATACACGTGGGGAACGATTTTCCCGTCGCGTACCAAAAACGCCATGGCATGAAATACTTTGGCGCCGTAGGGTTTGCCGTCTTTTTGGGGTTGCGATTCGTAAAAATAGAATTGCAGCGTATGTTCCTTGTAATTCAGGGTTTGTTTTTCCAAAAACTGTACGGGTTCGTCGTCTTTCACTTCGTCAAACACGCGCATAGCGGCTTCAGCTATTTGGTCGTCGGTGAGGGTTTGTCGTTTGTTGAAGGTATCGATACGACTGAGCATCACGAGGGTTTTAAAGCGCAACTCGGGGCGGGCCAGTGCGCTATCGATTTGTACGGCGGTAGCGCGGCCTTGCAGGATGTCGTCGGCGAGGAGTTGCAACTGCATTTCGGGAATATCCATCGCATAGGCTTGTTGCACCAAGGCTTCGGTTTTTTTGTTGGGAAGCGACTTGAGCAGGCTTACGTAAGGGTAGAAGGCGCCGTAAGGCGTTTGGATTTCGTCTTCGACGTAGACTTCATCATCGTCTTCTGAGGTGATGGCTTTCTTTTTCTTGGTTTGTTCTTCGAGGCTGCTTTGCAGGCGTTTCTGTTCTAATTTTGCGTCGGCGAGCAGCATTTTTTGAAAGCTTCCGAGTTTCTTTGGGTCGATTTTTTTACGGTTCAACAAGTGGGCACACCAGTCGACCAAGGGCGCTTTGTACTCGTCAATAGTACAATATTTAAACAGGTCGGGATAGAGTACTGCACTGGCGTCGGGGTGTTTTTTGAAGGTGTTGAACAGGTCTTCAATACGTTCGGTATTGTCGGGGAGCGGCAAGTCAAAGGCCAGTAAGGCTCCTATTTTTTCATATACTTCGGGGGTGGCGTTTTCACTCATCACATCGAGAATGGTCATGCGCTCGGAGGCATAGGCTTTGGGGTTGCGGTAGGCTTGCTCGAGGAAGGGCACCACTTCGGGTGCTTTG
This sequence comes from Flavobacterium sp., assembly GCF_027533505.1. Classification (GTDB taxonomy): domain Bacteria; phylum Bacteroidota; class Bacteroidia; order Flavobacteriales; family Flavobacteriaceae; genus Flavobacterium. Next base: position 10,645 of record NZ_JAPZUB010000054.1, read on the forward strand.
AGTCCGCGCAACAGTTCATACGCCTGGTCTTTATAAATTTCTTCGTCGTTGCTGAAGGGATAGCTTTGCATCCATTGGATCCAGCGGGGGGCCTCGCTCTCGGTGAGGGTTAATCCGTCCATGTCGTCGAGTGCTTGGTTGCGTATCGAGTCGGTTTCGCTTTTTACTTCGTCAAAAAACAGCTGCAAACGGTCGTTGGGGGGCAACGGTTTGTCGGAAGGATCGAGCGTAAAACTGCCAAATGCTTTTTCGACAAAGGCGATGTTTTGCGTGTAGGGATACGGCACCATGGAGGTAAGTGTCACTTGGCGTTCGGGAGTGGTAATGACGCGAATTTTTTGGGCGTGTAGGGCTTGCGGGGCAGCCACTAGCGCGTCAAAAACAGCGGTTTGTGTGGTGGGGTTGTACGTAAAATCGTGGAGTACTACGTCTTGCGGTTCCGTCGTTGGCACGTAATTGCTCCATTCGGTGGTTTGAAGTTCGTTGTCGTAGGTTCGCGGGGTGAACTTCGCGGTGAAGCGATTGAGGAGTTGTGTTTTCAACGAATCGGCGGGGAGCCACGTTTCGAAGCGTTCGAAGCGTGTTTCGGTAACCTCAAGGAAATGACCGTTGCGGGAAGTAAAGGTATCGCCCAAATACTCGTCGTCGCTATCGTCGCCGCCAAGGGAATTAAATAGGGTATTGGCAAAGTCTACTCCATGGATGGTGGCATCGTTGGCGCGTTCGGGAATTTCTACCGAGTATTTTCCTTTTTTGGAATGGTACACGGTGGTTTTTTCGGGGGTGAACGGCGTTATCGCAAAAGAGTTGAAGAATTTGCGGGCTTGCGTTTCGGGGGCATCAACGGCCACTAAGAGGTAACATTTACCGCCATGGACTACCGATTTTAGGCGGTAGTTGTGGTGGTCGTTTTGGCTGAACGATTCAAAAGCCGTTTGCGTATAGTCGGTAAACTGCGCGGTTTCGGGCAGCTCTTGATGCATATAGAATTCGTTGTGGAGTCGCGAATGCAAAAACCAGCCGTCGGTGGGGGAGAAATTGTCGCTGAGTTGTTTTTCGAGTACGAGGTAGTAACTCTGATCGGTAGGGTCGTAGGCTTGCCATTGGAGTTGTCCCTTGGCCCGTTCGCTGTCGTTGTAGGTGGCGCAGTAGGCGGGGAGTTGTACTTGGAAACCACCGTGAACCGGTGCTTTGGTTTTCCAACCGGTTTGTAGGGGAGCGATTTGTAGGGCGTTGAAAATGCGGGCTTCCATTTTTTGGGCATAATCGCCAACGCCTGAAAGGGCCATGCTAATCGCTTCCAGTGGGGTAAGGTAAATACGGTAGCGTTGGACGTTTCCGTTTTTGAGTTTGCTTACCATATCGTAGCGCGTGTAGGGACCTTCTGTACTTTGTTTTTTCATTTGAATCTCGCCGGGTATGAATTCATACATCAGGCTATCGATGGCTTGGGGGTGCAAGTAATTTTTGCGTTTTTGCAAGAAATTATTCAGCGGAATACGGTTGATGTTGAGGTAAGCTCCGTTGGCGAGATCAAGGGAATTTACCATGTTTTCTACTTCAATCGTCATTTCAAATTCGGGGTGCTGCAAGAGCCCGTCGCTGGTTTTGACGGTTTTGACGAGGGGAGGCACCACCAAGTTTTCGAGCGATTTTTTGCGATCGCGACCCACTTGGGTGGTGGTGCTAAGGACGGGAGTGACGGTAAACCCTTTGTTGCGGAGCAATTGTAGGATGCCTTCTTTCCCCGCCAAATGCGCGGCACCCACGGCACTAAACAAGCTGCCTTGGCGGGCCAACGAGTCAATGCTGCGCGTCATGGTATAGTTGCGATCGATGATGAGCGCTTTGTGATTTCCGGGGGAGGCGGTGAGTTTGCTCAAGGAGTCGAGCATCACAATGTCTTTTTCGCGGTAGTAGTCTTTGAGTGCTATAGCTTCAGAGCGTCCTTTGAGAATTTTGGTGAGGGCACTGCGGCGCAATTCAACGGTGGCCGGATCCTCTTCGTTGTCCTTTAGTTGTTTTTCCATTTCCGCGCGAGTGGCCTGAATGAGTTGGATTATAGAGGCTTTAGCGTCCTCAAGGCCGACCACTTTTTTGCCGTGTTTCTTGGCGGTTTGAAAGATAAACATGTCCAAGACGGCATTCTCTTCAAAGTCGCTTTTGGGACCGTTATTGACTGACGACATATCCTTCAAGAAGTTGCGGCTGTTGAAGAGTTGTACCAACTGTTGTTGGGCTATGGGTTTGAAGGTAAACGGATTTTTATCGACCAACATCGTTTTTCCCATGCTGCTGTAGAGTAACTCAAAGATCGTGTTCCATGTTTCGGGATTGCTTTCGTTGCTTACGATATCGGCATTGAGCAGGTGGGTGTAAAAATCATCGGGCAGGTGGTAGGAGATTTTATCATTGACATGAAAGGTACCGTAGAGGTACGACTTTTTGGCGAGTCCGTTTCCTGAGATTTCCCACAAAAGGGATTTTTCTACGGGGGTTTGGGCATAGGCAACGGCGCCAACGACCCATAAAAGGCGAATAAGTAATTTCACGATGTATTTTTTTTTGGTTCTGTCAAATATAGGTAAAAAAGTGAGCCACAACAGGAGGCGATTTGTGATAAATTGGCCTCTTTTTCTTCAAACGAATCGCCATAGATTTTTTATATTTGGCTAAAATGAGATTCATGAAAAAAATAGTAGGACTACTTTTGATCACCTTGCCCATGTTTACGAGTGAAGCACAATCAACCACCAATACACTTTTGCACCCTTGGAAGGGGAACTACGGTGGGGTTCCCGCGTTTGGCACGTATGCTTTGACCGATTTTAAACCCGCCATTACCCAAGCGATAGCCGAACGGTTGCGCGAGGTCGATGCGATAGCGCAACAAAAAGCGCCAGCGACCTTTGCCAATACGATTGAGGCTCTGGAGCGTAAGGGGAAAATGTATCAGCGGGTGCGTGCCATTTTTGAACTGTACAGTGCCAATTTGAACACGCCCGAATTTGAGGCCATCGAATTGGAAATGGCGCCCAAGTTCTCGGAGATGAGCAGTGCCATTTACCAAAATGCGGCGTTGTTTACGCGTATTGCGGCGGTTTACAACGGAAAGGAAATGGAAAAATTAACGGCTGAACAAAAGCGGTTGGTGCAAACCTATTATGCCCAATTTGTAAAAGAAGGGGCGTTGGCCAATGCCAAAAGTAAGCAGCGTATTGCGGAAATCAACAAAGCCTTGGCCGGGTGCTTTACGCAATTCAGTCAAAACCAGTTGGCCGATGAGAACAACCAGTACTTGCTGTTGGAAACCGAAGCTGACTTTGCGGGTTTACCCCAAGAATTGGCCGATGCGGCGCGTCAGGAGGCCAAAGAGCGGCAGTTGAAGGCGTTGGGGTGTATTGCCAACACGCGGTCGTCGATTGAGCCGTTTCTTACCTTTTCGTCGCAGCGGGCGTTGCGGGAAAAAGCTTTTCATTTGTTTGTGAACCGCGGCGATAATGCCAATGCTCATAATAATAATGCTACGGTAGTTCAAATTTTGAAGTTGCGGGCCGAGAAGGCGAAGTTGTTGGGCTTTCCTACGTTTGCGCATTGGAGTTTGTCGAATACGATGGCGAAGCAGCCCCAGCGGACCTTGGATTTGATGCTTTCGGTATGGGAGCCTGCTTTGTTGAAAGTGCAAGAAGATGTGAAGGCGATGCAGCAGTTGATTGCGGCGGAAGGCGGTACCTTTGCGTTGGAACCCTGGGATTACCGTTATTATGCCGAGAAAGTGCGCAAAGAAAAATATGCGGTTGACGCCAACGAAATCAAGCCTTATATGCAGTTGGAACCCTTGCGCGAAGGCATGTTTTGGGTGGCAGAAACGATTTTTGATTTGACGTTTACGCCGGTAACCGATGTGCCGGTGTTTCATCCGGATGTGCGGGTGTGGGAGGTGCGCAAAAAATCAACCGGTACGGTTGTGGGCTTGTGGTATTTTGACCCCTATGCGCGCAAAGGAAAGCGTTCGGGGGCCTGGATGACGGCTTATCGCGATCAGAGTCGTTTTGACGGTGAGGTGTTGACGTTGGTGTCGAATAACTGTAATTTTATCAAAGGCAAGCCGGGAGAGCCGGTGTTGATTTCGTGGGATGATGCCAATACCTTGTTTCACGAGTTTGGGCATGCCTTGCACGGGTTGTGTTCGGAGGTAAATTATCCGTTGTTGTCGGGAACAAATACGCCGCGGGATTATGTCGAGTTTCCGTCGCAGATTTTGGAGCGTTGGTTATCGACGCCTGAGGTGTTGAATCGTTTTGCGTTGCATTACCAAACCGGGGCGCCGATGCCGATGGCCTTGGTAGCGCGTTTGGCGGCGGCAGCGACGTTTAACGAAGGCTTTTCGACGGTAGAGACCTTGTCGAGTGCGTTGGTGGACATGCAGTTGCATTTGTTGGAGAATCCGGAGATTGATCCGAAGACCTTTGAGGCGGAGGCGTTGAAAGCGTTACGGATGCCGCAGGAGATTGTGATGCGCCATCGGATTCCGCAGTTTGGTCATATTTTCTCGGGCGATGATTATGCGGCGGGGTATTATGGGTATTTGTGGGCCGATGTGATCAGTGCTGATGCGACGGAGGCGTTTACGGTGGATGGCAAAGGCTTGTATGATCGGGAGGTGGCGCAGCGTTTGTTGGACTATGTCTTTAAAGTGGGGAACACGCTAGACCCCGAGGAGGCCTATCCGAAATTTAGAGGAAAAAAAGCGAGTACAGCGGCCTTGATGCGGGCGCGGAATTTTCCGGTGAAGTAAGTATCGAGCCTCGTTGTATTGTTGTGCAGTACGGCGGGGTTTCTTTTTAGCCCCGGTAGAGCCGGTATCCCCCGACCCTTCGGGGATAAAGGCGAAAACGGGAGGGGTGTGGTACCAGGCAGGGGGGTGATGCTCCAAAAAACAAAAAACCCGATACAGGTGCATCGGGTTTTTATATTTTGGGTGAATTAGTAATTAACCGAGAGCGGCTCTTTTGAATCCGGTTACGGTAAGACCAGCGTCAACTGATTTTACGTAAGCGCTAACACTCATGGAGCTGTCTTTGATATAATCTTGGTTGACCAAGGTATTGTCTTTGAAGAAACGGTTTAATTTTCCTTTGGCAATGTTATCAAGCATGGCTTCGGGTTTTCCTTCTGCACGCAATTGGTCTTTTGCGATTTCGATTTCTTTGGCGATGGTATCGGCATCAACGCCGTCTTCATTCAACGCGATTGGGTTCATCGCTGCGGCTTGCATGGCTACGTTACGCGCGGCTTCATCAGCACCGGCTACGTTAGCAGACAAGGCTACAAGGGTAGCGATTTTGTTTCCAGCGTGGATGTATGAATTTACGAAGGCTCCGTGTAAACGTTCGAAAGAACCGATTTCGATTTTTTCGCCGATAACTCCGGTTTGTTCGATTAATTTTTCAGCTACGGTGATGCCGTGGAAATCGGCTGCTAGCAAGTCTTCTTTCGTTTCGAAGTTCAACGCTAAGGTGGCCAATTCTTGGGCCAATTTCACGAATCCTTCATTTTTCCCTACGAAGTCAGTTTCACAGTTCAAGGAGATGATTGCTCCTGAAGTACTGTCGGCATTTACGGCAGCGATAACAGCTCCTTCGGTAGATTCACGATCGGAACGGTTAGCGGCTACTTTTTGTCCTTTTTTACGTAGGATTTCAATTGCTTTGTCAAAATCACCTTCGGCTTCTACCAAGGCTTTTTTACAGTCCATCATACCGGCACCGGTCATGGTTCTTAGTTTGTTTACGTCAGACGCAGTAATAGTTGACATTTCTTTTTTTATTTTTTGATTAAAAAATTCGGTTAAAAATCAAATTCCAATTTCGGGATTCCAAACTCCGGGTTACTAAAAACCGTAGGAATTTGGCATCCTTCCATTGGAATTTAGTGTTTTATTTATTCTTCAGCAGCCGCTTCAGTAGTGTCGGCAACCTCTGGAGTGGCTACTGCTTCTACTGTTTCTTCTACTTCAGGAGCATCATCGGCTTCTTTTTCGTTGGTACGGTTGGACAATCCGTCTTGCACGGCAGCCGTAACGAGTGAAAGAATTTTTTCGATGGATTTAGAAGCATCATCATTGGCGGGGATTACGTAATCTGCCTGACGAGGGTCAGAGTTGGTATCCACCATTGCAAATACTGGAATGTTTAATTTGTGAGCTTCTTTCACCGCGATGTGCTCGGCTTTGATATCTACTACGAACAAGGCTGCAGGCAGTCTTGACATATCGGCGATAGAACCTAAGTTCTTCTCCAATTTAGCACGAAGACGATCGATTTGTAATTTTTCTTTTTTCGACAAGGTGTTGAACGTACCGTCTTTCTTCATACGATCGATGGTTGCCATTTTTTTCACGGCTTTACGAATTGTTACGAAGTTGGTCAACATTCCTCCAGGCCATCTTTCGGTGATGTAAGGCATGTTGACTGCGGCTGCTTTTTCAGCGACGATGTCTTTGGCTTGTTTTTTGGTAGCTACGAATAAGATTTTTCTACCAGAGGCAGCGATTTTTTTCAAAGCTTCGTTGGCTTCTTCAATTTTGGCTGCGGTTTTGTACAAGTTAATGATGTGGATCCCATTGCGTTCCATGTAGATGTATGGCGCCATGTTGGGGTCCCATTTGCGGGTCATGTGTCCGAAGTGAACACCGGCCTCTAATAATTCTTTAACGTCTATTTTATTTGCCATTTTTTTACTAGTTTACGTTCCGTTGATTAGCAATTATCGGGCTTTTGAGGGCTTTTTGGGATAATTTAGATGCTAAACTAACTTCCTTTGACGAAAAGGAATAACGGCAACAGATTAATTTCAAACTTAAGGGTAGGAAAAACGGATTAACGTTTCGAGAATTGGAATCTCTTACGTGCTTTTTTCTGACCGAATTTCTTACGTTCTACCATACGTGGATCACGGGTAAGTAATCCTTCTGGTTTTAGGATCGCTCTGTTCTCAGCTTCCACTTCACACATTGCGCGGGCAATGGCCATACGCACGGCTTCTGCTTGACCGGTTGAACCGCCACCGTACACGTTAATTTTAACGTCGAAGTTGGAAGCGTTATCCGTCATCGCTAAGGGTTGTAATACTTTGTATTGCAACGTAGCTGTGGGGAAGTAGTTTTCGAACTCTCTTTTGTTTACCGTGATTTTACCTGTTCCTTCTGAAACGTAAACACGTGCCACAGCGGTCTTTCTACGACCAATTTTGTGAATTGTTCCCATTACTTCAAATCGTTTAAGTTAACGGTTATTGGTGTTTGAGCCGCATGTTTGTGCTCAGCGCCAACGTATACATTCAAATTGCGGAATAATTGCGCCCCTAATTTGTTTTTGGGGAGCATTCCTTTGATAGCTTTCTCTACCATGATCGCAGGATTTTTGCGATACATTTCTTTGGCAGATAAGCTTCTTTGACCACCTGGATAACCGGTATGGCGGATATAGGTTTTATCCTCCATCTTGTTACCAGTCAGGTTGATTTTTTCAGCGTTGATAACAATAACGTTATCACCACAATCAACGTGCGGGGTATAACTTGGTTTGTATTTACCTCTCAAAAGCATCGCTACTTTTGAAGCTAAACGACCTAAGTTATGACCTTCAGCGTCCACAACAATCCACTGCTTGTCTGCAGTAGCCTTGTTGGCTGAAACTGTCTTGTAGCTTAATGTGTTCACAGTACTTATTTTAAATTAAACATTCCTTTCCCTCCCCGAGGCTTCGGGATAAGGGAGTGCAAAAGTACAATTTATTCTTATATATCCAAACCCCCTTTTTATTTATTTTATTGATTCCTAAAATTTTGGGGATGAGCGGGCTATCGGAGCGGGATAGGTGTTTGTGCAAAGGGGGTTGCAATTTATTTCGCGGGAAAAAGCGGCATTTCATTTTTCGTCTTTTTTATTTTGTTAAATTTACGCTCGTCAAAGTCCAATGCTATGAAATCAAAAGCTACATTAAAACAAATTGCCAAAGAACTTGGGGTTTCGGTGTCTACCGTGTCCAAAGCACTGAATGACAGTCCCGAAATCAGTGAACCCACCAAGCAACGGGTGCAGGAATATGCGAAGTTGAAAAACTACAAGCCGAATGCGATTGGGTTGAATTTGAAAAACCGTTCGACCAAAACCATTGGGGTGATTATTCCGAACATATTGAATTCCTTTTTTGCTAAAGTGTTTACGGGGATCGAGAAAGTAGCCGATGAAAAGGGGTATAAGGTGATGACCTATATTTCGAATGAGTCGCTTGAAAAAGAGATTGCTGCGTTGGAGATGCTCAGTAATGGCGCTATTGACGGCTTTATTTTGTCGATTTGTGAAGAAGCGCAAAAGCTGCAGCAGTTTGATCATTTTAAGCAAATTCTCAATGAAGGAACGCCTATTGTGATGTTTGACCGTATTGCCGATGAAGTGCATTGTGATAAAGTGATTGTTGATGACTTTGATTCGGCGGTGCATGCGACCAATCATTTGATTAAAACGGGGAATAAAACGATTGCTTTATTTTCGGCTATTGATAATTTGAGTGTCGCCAAGTTGCGGGCGGAAGGATTTCGAAAAGCGATGGCAGAAGCGGGGCTTGCGATTGATGCGCAGCATGTCATTTTATCGGACTCGGAAGAGGATTTTGATCAAAAGGCCGCTGGGTTTTTTGACAAGCATAAAGTAGATGCTGTTTTTGCAGTAGACGAACACGCTTCGGTAACAGCCATGAAAATGGGGGTTAAAAAAGGACTCCGCATTCCGGATGAGTTGGCGGTTATCGGTTTTGCCGATGGTGTTTGGTCGCGGCGTTTAACACCGAGTTTGTCTACAGTGAGTCAGCATGGTCCCGAAATTGGAGAAGTGGCAACGCGGTTGTTGATCGAGCGCTTAGAACATAAAGGGGAACCCTATAAACCACGTACGACGGTCATAGCTACCGAGCTGCGCCAACGCGAATCCGTAAAACGATTGGCTTAATGTGGCGGTGGGTGTTTTGTGGACTTTGGATTCCACTCCTTTTGGGGGCTCAACCCACGCCCGATGTATTTGACTTGGCGCGCAAGGGTTCGGAGGAGGCTGTGCGCGCGGTATTAGCCACCCAACCCCGTGCCTTTGATTGCGTTAGTCCCGCGGGATTCACGCCTTTAATCCTTGCTTGTTACAAAGGCAATACTCCTATAGTAAAGGTGCTGTTGGAAGCGGGGGTGGCTGTGAATTATACTTCCGATCAGGGAACGGCTTTAATGGCGGCGGTGGTGCGGGGTAATGCCACGGTTGTCGGTTGGCTTTTGGACTATAAAGCCGATCCCAATTTGACCGATGTGCAAGGCAATACGGCCTTACATTTTGCCGTTCAGTTCAAAAACATCGCGATTATCCAACAACTTTTGGCGCATGGGGCGCACCGCGAGGCCAAAGATGGCAAGGGCATGACCCCTTTTGAATATGCCGTGCAATCGGGCGATGAAGCGATTATTGCTTTGTTGAAGGGGTGAGGGATTGGTGGAAATTACTTCGTGCCCAAAATAGATAACTTACAAACAACAATATGCTCCCGTTAGATTCTGAATTTTTTATATTATACCTATTTTACATTTCCGTTTTTGGTTACTTTTTGATTCACTATTTGCAAACGAAAAAAAGAGTCTTCAAAATTAATCTTATCCTATTTTTCTCCTATTTTACCTTAATGATTTTTATTTTTACTGATGCCGAAAATTTTAAATACGGAAATTCTATAGTGGTTCTCTTTTATGGATTTCTTTTTGTGTTACTTCATATTACGCTGTGGGGTGTAATCAACCTCTTTAAAGGGTTTTTTAAAAAAAATTGATTATCATGATTGGTCAAATGAAGTGGTTGTTCACAGTTGTTTTCGCTCTTTGTTCCTCAGTACTAAACTTTGCTATTATTGACAAAATGGTAATGCCTGACCCTTGTTATTACCATACCCATGAAATGAATATTGTATTAGGTTTATTTTATTGTTCTTCTTCAGCCTCTGGCGGTCATCCTGAAATTAATCTTTTCAACGTACTGTTCACCCTTTTTGTAGGGGGATTTATCGGATATACGTTTTTTTCTTTTTTGGAAAAGAAGCGCGATTGAACGTCTGAAGTTTTTTCTAAAAAACATCGTACATATCATGTTTTCTAACGTTTCTTTCCATTAAATTGTAAGTATAACCCGTAAGTTTTTTCAAATTTTCACTACTCTTATGTAATAAATTGTAAATTAGGCTTCTAGAAATCTAACCTTTACCATTTATGAAAAAACACTACTCTTTTGGGGACTAACCTTGGTGTTGGGCTCGAGTGCAAGCCTTGTATTTAGTCAAAATCTCCAACCCATGCCGATTCAAAGCGGATTCAATGCCGATGTGGTAGCCAACGGTGTGGGGCCTTCAGCGTCTTCCACTACCGCCGATGTCGATGGGGTGAATTACAATTTTGTTGCTCGTGATTTTCAATTGACCTCCACCAGTGCCGCATTGACGTATGGCTTGCCTAGCAACGGACTCATTACGAGTCTTGTGGCGGCTCCCGCAGGGTTGACGTATCAATTGGCCTCGTATAGCGCCAATAATTCTTTGCGTTTGCAAAATGCTAATGATTCAGGCACATTGGTATTTACAACACCGTTAGCCGCAGTAAACTTATATATGTTGGCCACTTCAGGCAGCGGTGCGTCAACCGTGAACGTGACGGTTAATTTTGCAGATAATACTTCAGAAACCTTCACCAATTTAGCGTTGGCCGATTGGTATGGGGGGACCAATTTTGCCATTACCGGCTTGGGGCGTATCAACCGCACCAATGATGTTTTGGAAACGGGAAGTGGGATAAATCCACGGTTGTATCAAATTCCGATGACCCTGGCAGCCGGCAATCAATCCAAATTGATTCAGAGTGTCACTGTAACCAAAACAGGCACCGGAGGAATTCCGAATATCATGGCTTTTTCGGCCAATGCGTTTACGACTTGCGATGGTCCCACCAACCTAACATACGTATCGGCCAACGATGGAGGCACTTTGAGTTGGACAGCTCCTGCCAATGCTCCTGCTTCGGGCTACTAGTATTACTACAGTACCAGTGCTACGCCACCTACGGCGAATACTACGCCAACGGGTTCGGTTGCGGCGGGAGTTACCTCGGTAACGCTTACGGGATTGCCTATCGGCACGACCTACTATTTTTGGGTGCGTTCCAATTGTGGCGCTGTGCAAGGATTTTGGCAATTGACCACGTTTACTACCGGTCAAATTTCGGTTACGTATACCAATGGCGACATCAATACGGAGTTTTCCACGACGGCCACAGTGACCAGCACTAATGCCTGTCCAGGATCGCTTACGGTCAATGTTCCTGCCGGATACTACATCGCGGCTACCGATGTGTCGTATACCATGACGACTGCCAGCAACGGTTGGATGAGCGAGCAACGATCGTTATTGGTGTGCACGACCAATGCTGCCACAGAGGCTGCCATTTCCTCGGGCGTTGGGGGGACTACGGGAACGTATTCGTATAGTCGTTCGGGGTTGAACTTGGCCAATAATTTAACGGGCGCTGTCAATTTTGAATTGCGGGCTTGGCGCACGTTTGGAGGTTCGGGTTGTGATGCTAACTATAACAAGGTAGACAACAACTCTTGGAAAATTACGGTTACATTAACGCAGACGTTAGCCAATGCAGCGCCTGTTAAGCCGAAGATAACGGTTTATCCCGTGCCGTTTACTACCGATTTAACGATTGAAAATGCGAGTGAACTATTGACGATGACCATTATGGATGCTACAGGAAAAATCATTCGTACGGTGCATCAACCCACTACTTCGGTTGAAGTCAGTGATTTAGCTCCCGGTCTGTATGTGCTACAAATGAAGCAAAGCGATGGTTCCGTCAGCTACATTAAGGCGGTTAAAGAATAATTTAATTCGGGATAATAAAAAGAAGCCGTCTCACAACTTGAGACGGTTTTTTTTTACGTTTTTTCTTGCATAAAAGAGTTGCAATTTGTATATTTATATCTGATTTACAGATGATTAGACATGAATTTCAAACACTACAATCAACGTCAAACCACAC
>NZ_JAPZUB010000039.1 GCF_027533505.1 Flavobacterium sp.
TATTTTGCCTAACATATTGCCACTATTTTATACTCAAATATACCATTTTTGGCAATAATTATCATCTATTTCTAGCTAAATTTTATTGTAATAAAATAACAATCAGACAGTTATTTGTTTTTTAAGGGATGACTATTTAAATTAAATATTGAAAATCTTATTACACTTGTATTAGAAGTAAAATTGCATCAAAATGGTCGAAACCACCCATGTAGGGATTGGCATCGATACCCCTGAGGATTTAGAAAAGGCGCGGGCGTTGTTTGCGCAGCAGTGATTACGACTCCATTTTTTTCAAAACAACCAACTTATACAGCAATAAAGGAGCTGTGCGTTGCCTTTTTACTCACTTTCTTCATTGTCAAAATACCCTTTGCTTTTCACTTTGGTGGAAAAGAAATTCAGAAAAAGCAAGACAAATGACAAAAAGAACATGGCTTGAATGCTCACTAAGATTTTTCCATAGGTGGTAATGGGATAGTAATCTCCAAACCCAATGGAGTTGGCACTAACCAAACTGAAATAGACGGCATCAAACCAGTGTGGAAAGGGTTTGTTCATGGTATCGCCCAACGTATAGAGCACCCCAAACGAAACTACAATTTCGATATAGTTAAAAAACAAAAGCAGCATCGAGCGTTTGTAAGAACGGGGTCGTACGAATAAATCGGAGGCAAAAATGAGCGTGGGAATGTAAAAGACGGTTTCCAAGAGCATGTAAATCATCGCGATTAACAGGATTTGATGGTGTTGCCATCCGTAGATTAAAATCGTCCAGGGAAGTGCCATTTTGGCTAACACATACACATCCATGGCCAAATCTTGGTATTCATGGCCTATTTTACACGCCAGGTATTTGATATAAACCCCGGGGAACAATAATTGTGAGGAAGACAGAAAAAGGCGCACTATTTTTTCAATTCCATTGTCGTATTGGTGGTCGTTGTTCCAAATGGCACGGATGTTTAAAATTCGCCGCTGAATCGGATTGAATTTGGGACGATCGCGGTAGGTGAATTTGCCGACAAATAGTTTTTTGACAAAGCTCATCACGCTAATTTTTTAATGGTAAACAATTCGTTATGCTCCTCGACTTTGGGGTACATGCGTACGGAGTAGTTTTCGGAGAACTTTTGACGGTAGCGTACATTCCGTTGGGCGTCTTCGGGCGTTAGGACCATCGTATTAAACAAAATAAAGCCGTTCACGCGCAAGCATTTGTTGATATGGTGCATAAAAAAATCTTCAAAAAGAAAAGCGGGCATTTGGGTGTCTTGAAAAATATCAATGATGATTAAATCGTACTGATTTTGTGAGCGTAAGATAAACGAAAAGGCATCTTCAACAATGAGTTCCAATTGCGCAAAGCGATCGATTTGAAAATAGTCTTTGGCGACTTGTAGCACCTCGGCATCGAGTTCGACCCCCGTTACCTTCCCTTGAAATCGAATTTCTTCCACTAGCGTTGCAATGACACTGCCTCCCGCTACGCCCAAAACCAGTACTTCTTGAAAGTTGCGAATACGTTCAAAGCCAATGTATTTCAGCCCTTTGCGTAAAATGCGCTGTAAGCTACCAAAGGAATAGTTGGTTTGTGCACTATCTAAAACCAATTGTCCGTTGTTCCACGTTACTTCCAAACTTTTACTCAAGGTTGATTTGCGTTTGACAACAGGAATCGGAAATAAATAGCTTAGGTATTTGGCCAGCATTGGGTTAGGTTTAGTCCGTATTATGTTCTAAATTTACACCAAATTAATGGGATGCGAAAACGACTGTACGAATTTATTTTTTTTCGACTGATGCGCTGGCGTTTGGTGGGTTCTTTTGACCCGGCAATTTCCAAATGCGTTATTGCCGTGATGCCGCATACGTGTAATTTTGACTTTTTCATCGGACTCTTGGTGCGGGGAATTGTGAATCAAAAAATGAATTTTGTGGGCAAAAAAGAGTTGTTTGTCTTTCCCTTTGGGTATTATTTCAGAGCCATTGGCGGGGCGCCTTTGGACCGAAGTGGTGGGAAAAACCTCGTGGATGCCATTGTGGATATCTTCAATGCACGGGAAGTGTTTCGTTTGGGAATCGCTCCCGAAGGAACCCGTAAACGCGTCGATACCTTGCGCACTGGGTTTTATTTTATTGCGCACAAAGCCCAAGTTCCCATCATCCCTGTAGCGTTTGATTTTGGAAAAAAAGAGGTTCGCATAGGGGCACCTTTTTATCCCACAGGGGCGGTTGAGACTGACCTGCCAACGTTTCTCGCTTTTTATAAAGGAGTTCAAGGACGCTACCCTGAACGACAATTTTCAGGTTTATAAAACCAAATTTTTTCGTTTTTCGTACATAAGGGAAAACAACTTCAAACCTTATAATTTATGAAAAACAAAGTTCTTTTGTTGGCCTTCGTTAGTGCTTTTTACGCTTGCAGTGACAACGATTCAACGGCACCAGCCGCCACTCCCGAGTTACGGTTGGTCACCTCCAGTAATACTTCTGGCAAAGTAAGTTATACCGATTTATTAGCCAATACCCCCAATCCGATTTCGTTTACCATAGGATCGCTTGATACCGATGGAGTGTATTACGACAGCGCTCGTGATGAGATTTTGGTGGCTTCGCGTTCCCAAAACAAACTGGAAATCTACGGTGGCGTTCAAAATGCGGTAAGCACCAATGCCACCTCACTTTCCCTAGCGTTAGCCTCGGCTTCTGAGTTTACCAATGCACGAGAGGTAGCCGTTGCAGGCGACAAAATCGTCGTGACCCAAGACCAGAGTCCTAGCAACGCCAACACCAATAAGCTGCTTGTGTACCAACGCTCGGGGTCCTCGTTGAGTTTACGTAATGCCTACACGGTTAATTTTAAAACATGGGGAATCGCTATGGAAGGGACGACTTTGTATGCGGTGGCCGATTTGACAGGGGATCTTTTGGTTTTTGAAAACTTCTTCAATTTACCTTCGGGGTCGATAATGCCAACCAAGCGCGTGACCATTGCCGGATTGGTTCGCACACACGGCATTGCCTATGCCAAATCCGACGATCGTATGGTCTTGACCGATGTGGGTGCTGCTGCTTCCGACAGTGACGGCGGTTTGATTGTGATCAATAATTTTAGTTCAGTAATCAATGCAACGCCCAACGGCGGAACCATAGCCTTGACAAATCAAGTTCGTGTCTACGGCCCCCTATCTACCCTTGGCAACCCTGTAGATGTGGCGTATGATGCGGTTAGCCAACGTATTTATGTGGCGGAGCGCGCCAATATGGGCGGTCGTTTGCTCACCTTCGCATTACCTACTACTACAGCCGATACAGCGCCTGCAGCGGCACGCCTAGAACCCGGCATAAGCAGCGTATACGTACATCGTAAATAGTTTGTTTTTTGTTTCATTTGACAGTGAAGGAAAGCTCCCGTCGCCGCTGGCACGGGGCTTTTTTTTGGTATCTTTGTGGGTATAATTACCGCTATGGATTACCTCAATTTATTTCATATCTACAAACAGCATACGTTGTTTGGTCGTTATATCCCTTTAGCATTGGTCGAGCGCGTTGCCCAAGGTTTACAACTGAAGATGGAAGTTTCCGGAGCGTCTGTCAACCAAAGACCGTTGTATCAATTAGAAATTGGAACTGGGGCACGCAAAGTGTTGCTATGGTCGCAAATGCATGGGAACGAGAGCACTACGACCAAAGCTTTGTTTGATTTCATCGCTTTTTTAGGCAGTGATGAACCCGAGGCAAAACGCTTGTGCAGGCATTTTCATTTTTGCATATTGCCTATGGTGAATCCCGATGGGGCAGAAGTCTACACCCGGGTGAATGCCAATGGGGTGGATTTGAATCGCGATGCGGTGGCGCTTACCCAGCCCGAAAGTCGCTTTCTTCGGGAGGTTTTTGAAGCTTTTCAACCCGATTTAGCCTATAACTTACACGACCAGCGGACTATTTTTGGAGCAGGCGATAGCGGATTACCTGCTACGGTTTCCTTTTTGGCCCCTGCCTATGATGAAGCACGATCGGTGAATGCCGTGCGCACCCGAGCCATGCAAATTATTGTAGCGATGAACAACGAATTACAGCGTCATATCCCCAATCAAGTGGGCCGTTTTGACGATGCGTTTAATTTGAATTGTATAGGCGACTATTTTACCCATCGTGGCGTACCTACAATTCTTTTTGAAGCCGGACATTATCCTAACGATTATCATCGAGAATTTACGCGTAAAATGATTTTTATTGCTTTACTTTCCGGATTGCAGTATGTTTACGAAAACGATGTAGTTAGCAACAAAATTGACCTTTATTTACAAATTCCTCAAAATAATACCGTTTTTTATGATTTTATTTATAAAAATATTAAAATAAATTATGATGGTAAGGAAATAATTACGAATTTTGCGGCGCAATACCGTGAAGAATTCATTGACGGGAAAATCCACCTGAATGCCTATATTAGTGCGGTAGGCGATCTAGAAGGAAAGCGGGGACATTATACGTATAACGCGCACAAAATGCCGTATACGGATGGGCGAGAGGATATTCCGAAAATTGATGAAAAAGCGGATTTTTGTTTAGGAAAAACGATAAATTTTGTTAATGGTATAAAAATATAACATTGTTTTTTCGTTTTTGATGAATTAAATGTATTAATTTGCAATCGTAATAAATAAACATTATAAACACGCTGCTATGAGTAAGTTTCGTTTGGATGAAGTGGATCATCAAATTCTCGACATGTTAATTGATAATACCCGTGTTCCTTTTACGGATATCGCCAAGAAATTGTTGATTTCTGCGGGAACGGTTCACGTTCGGGTAAAGAAAATGGAGGATGCCGGTATTATTATGGGCTCTTCACTTACTTTGGATTATGAAAAATTGGGCTATTCCTTTATCGCTTATGTAGGGGTATTTTTGAACAATACTTCGCAAACCAAATTTGTATTGGAGCGTATTAATGAAATTCCCTTTGTTACGGTGGCGCATGTAACAACCGGAAAGTTTAATATTTTCTGTAAAATTCGTGCCCGCGACACCAAGCATGCCAAAGACGTCATTTTTATGATTGACGATATCGAAGGAGTGTACCGTACAGAAACCATGATTTCCTTGGAAGAAAGTATTAACGATAAAAAACGCTTAATGCATACCATCTTTAAAGATATTTAAGCTGTAACACGTTATTTGATTTCATGAAAACCTCAAGCTATACTTGGGGTTTTTTTTATATAATTTATCGCAAAAGCTATGTACACGTCACCGCAATCTGAGCAATTTCACCAACAGGTTTGGTCCAAATACCATTTGTATAACAGTGTTTTTATCACCTTGCCTTTTGATGCTATTGATAATACCGGGGCCTTATTGCCATTGTTTAATGAGGCTTGCGCCAAAGGGTTGCAACAACAGATGACTCCCCAGGCTATTGTGACTGCCTTTGCGACCAAGTATTTGGAGCGTTCCGATGCCGAAACCGTGGTTCCGTTGTTGTTTCGATTTATTCAATATGTGGAACGGCAAATCGTTCTTTTTGATGCCATTGAAGACGCCGCTTTCGCCTCCCTAAATAATCTCGAAGGAACAGGGTCGCTACGTGAAATTAAAGAGCGGTGTGATACGGCCGAGCGGCAACAACATCTCCAGGAATTTTTGCAACGTTTTCGCGTTCGTACGGTATTGACGGCTCACCCTACGCAGTTTTACCCCGGGGCTGTGTTGGGTATTATTACCGATTTGACCGAAGCCCTTCGAAACAACGATTTACACCAAATTAAACAGTTATTAGCGCAATTGGGAAAGACTCGTTTTATTAAAAAAGAAAAGCCCACGCCTTATGATGAAGCCGTAAGTTTGATATGGTATTTAGAAAATGTTTTTTACAACACTACAGGATTAATTTTGCAACACCTGAATTCGACCTCCAATACCTCCGATTTCCAAGGGCAACCTGTCATTCAGCTTGGATTTTGGCAGGGGGGAGATCGCGATGGGAATCCTTTTGTTACCCCCGAAATCACAGGGCAAGTTGCACAACGATTACGTACTTCTATTCTCAAATGTTATTATACCGATATCCGAAAGTTGAAACGCAAATTGACCTTTACAGAGGTGGATGTAATAGTCGCCAAAATCGAACACCAGTTGTACCGTTCGGTTTTCTATTCGCAAGGGGAGTTGTATATCGGGTTGTCTGAGCTGATAGCTGATTTGCAGGTCATTAAAGCATTGTTGATCGATAAACATCAGGCGCTTTATGTAGATGAAGTACAAGAACTGTTGTGTAAAGTACACACCTTTGGATTTCATTTTGCCACCCTTGACATTCGCCAAAACAGTGCTATTCACAATCAAGTGGTCGCCGCAGTGGTACGTTATTTAGGGCAACCATCCTATTTGGAGGGGGACGAAAAATCGAAAATCAACCAACTCCCAGCTGTGCAAGGAAAAGTAGAGTCGTCAGCTTTTGAAAGTCCAATTGTCATGCAAACTTTGGCTTCAATAGAGGTAATGCAAACTATTCAAAATCAAAATGGTGAATTAGGTTGCAATCGATATATTATCAGCAATAATGAGTCGGCGTTGAATGTGCTGGAAACCCTTGCCATGTTCCGTTGGGTAGGTTGGGAGAATCCTTCGGTTGATATTGTCCCTTTGTTTGAATCGGTTGACGATTTACAGCAAGCGGCTGCCATTATGGAGCAGTTGTATCAACATCCAGAATACCGTGAACATTTGGAACGCCGTAGCAAAACGCAAACGGTTATGTTAGGATTCTCCGATGGGACCAAAGACGGGGGGTATTTGATGGCTAATTGGTCTATTTTTAAAGCCAAAGAAGCCATTACGGCCATGTCACGCAAATACGGAATTGAAGTTGTTTTTTTTGACGGTCGCGGAGGACCGCCGGCACGAGGGGGTGGAAAAACCCACAAGTTTTATGCTTCTCTGGGGTCGGGAATCGAACATAAAGAAATTCAATTGACGGTACAAGGGCAAACCATTAGCTCCAATTTTGGAACCCCAGATTCGTGCCGTTTTAATTTAGAAAATTTGGTAAGCGCAGGGATATCCAACGGGTTGTTTGCCAAAAAAGAAAATGATTTAACGGTCGCGGATCAAGCGATCATCGATGAATTAGCACAAGTGGGCTATGAAAAATACCTTAGCTTCAAAAACCATCCGCAGTTTATTCCGTATTTGGAGCACCGCAGCACGTTGAATTATTATGCAAAAACCAATATTGGGAGTCGACCCGCCAAACGAAAAGCGGCCGATCAATTGGATTTTGCCGATTTACGAGCGATCCCTTTTGTGGGATCATGGAGTCAGATGAAGCAAAATGTACCCGGTTTTTTTGGGGTAGGAACTGCGTTAGATGCCTTTGACAAAGTAGGCCGTTGGGGAGAAGTACAAGCCTTGTATCAACATTCTTTATTTTTCCGTACATTGTTGGAAAACAGTATGATGGCATTAGCGAAATCTTTTTTCCCTTTAACACAATATTTACAACATGATCCAGAATTTGGTTCGTTTTGGGAAAGCATTCATGAGGAGTTTTTATTGACCAAAAAATTGCTTTTAAAAATTGCCGGTCATCACGAGCTAATGGAAAATTATCCCGAAGGAATTGCTTCCATCAAAATGCGGGAAGCGATTGTTTTACCCTTGTTGGTCATTCAGCAATTTGCTTTAATGCAAATTCAACAAATCAAGCAAGGAAAAGGGGATGCCGCTTGGTTAGATACCTATGAAAAATTAGTTATTCGGTCGCTGTTTGGTAATACCAATGCCAGTCGTAACTCGGCTTAAATAATTTTTTATAAATTTAAGATGTTGGTAATTAACGCATTAAAAAATATTTTTTGTTAAAGTTTTTAAAATCCCTTGTGTATTCCAAAAAACCTTTTGAAGTTTGCAGTGTTGAAAAACGAAAAATAAAAATCAACGATCAATGAAAAAATTAATGTGTCAAATGTGTTGTATGATGTGGGAAATTTTCCCGCAGAGGACCTGTTTGGCATAACTTGAAAAAGAAATTAAAACATTCAAGTATACCCAAAGCCTCTGCCACCGCAGAGGCTTTTTCTATTTCCCAACTTGAAACTTTAAACCTGAAACTTTAAACCTGAAACCTGAAACCTGAAACCTGAAACCTGAAACTTTACGCAATGTCCACCACAGCAAAACATAACAACCACCGCCGTTTAATGCACATGATGATGTGTTGTTGTACTATGCTTTGTTGCCAAAGGTGATCCTTACGTTATGTCTATATTGTGTTCAGGTCCTTTTGGTTACAAATCAAAAGGGCCTTTTTTTTGAGTCGAAAGACAAAAGTCTAAAGTCTAAAGTTCAATAACTAATCACCAGTCACTAATCACTAATCACTAATCACTAATCACCAGTCACTAATCACTAATCACTAAATTCTAAAATCTAAATTCTAAAATCTAAAAATCATGAGTACAACAAAATTTGCCACCCAAGCCCTTCATGCCGGACATGATGTAAACCAAACTTCAGGAACCCGTGCTGTGCCGATTTACCAAACCACATCCTATGTGTTTAACAATGTCGATCATGCAGCCAATCTGTTCAGTTTAAGTGAATCGGGTTACATTTATACCCGTCTGAACAACCCCACCAACGATGTGTTGGAACAACGTTTGGCCCAACTCGAGGGCGGTATCGGTGCTGTAGTGACGGCCTCAGGAACCGCCGCATTGGCCACCGCTTTGCTAGTGTTATTAAAAGCCGGTGATCATATCGTTGCCTCTAATAGCCTTTATGGCGGAACCTACAATTTGCTTAATGTAACCTTGCCCCGTTTGGGAATTACCACCACCTTTGTGGATCCGTCTGATCCTACTAATTTCACCCAAGCCGCCCAAGAAAACACACGGGTATTCTTTGCAGAAAGTCTCGGTAACCCAAAACTCGATGTCTTGGATTTGGAAGCCATTGCCCAACAAGCGAAAGCGTTTAAAGTTCCTTTTATCGTGGATAATACTGTTGCCTCACCGTATTTACTCAATCCCATCCAATACGGCGCCAATATTGTGATTCACTCGCTGACCAAATACATCACCGGTAACGGAACATCCCTCGGTGGCGTAATCATTGATGCCGGCACTTTTGATTGGAGCAATGGAAAGTTTCCGGAGTTTACCGAACCTGCCGCGGGGTACCACGGGTTGAAGTATTATGAAGCCCTCGGAGCCGCTGCCTTTATTGCCAAAGTGCGTATCGAAGGCTTGCGCGATTTTGGCGCTGCACTGAGTCCGTTTAATGCTTTTCAAACGCTACAAGGATTGGAAACACTCGAAGTCCGTATCCTCAAACACAGTCAGAATGCCCTCGTGTTGGCCGAGTGGTTGAGCGAACAAGAAGCCGTAGCCTGGGTCAACTATCCCGGATTGAAAACCTCGAAATATTATGATTTAGCGCAAAAATACCTGCCGCAAGGACAGAGTGGTATAGTCACGTTCGGACTCAAGGGTGGATACGAGGCTGCGAAAAAAGTGGCCAATGAGTCTAAACTATTCTCTTTACTGGCCAACATCGGTGATACGAAATCCTTGATTATTCACCCGGCAAGTACGACACACCAACAATTAACACCTGAGCAACAAGAGAGCACGGGAGTGACACCCGACCTCATTCGCCTTTCGGTTGGCCTCGAGGCTATCGACGATTTAAAAGCGGATTTGGCTACCGTTTTCGCGGCATTGCCCGTTGAAAAAACAGTCTAGGTTTTTGTTTGTTTGTGGAACCCCCGGATGCGCCACATTCGGGGAGGTTTCCACCGTTTTTTTGGAGCTATTCCCGCTTTCGCCTTTACCTGCCAACCGTTAGGTCGGTCACTACGCTAGCGCAACGTGGATATCGGCGCTACCTGCCCGCCTTTGGTAGGTCGGGGCTAGGGCTATGTACTTCTAAAAAACGATAATTGCTGACAACATACATCGATTTAACAATACAGTCATCATGAAAAAATTAGCCAAAATAGAACTCCATCAATTTCTTTTGGAAAATGGAAAAACCACTCCTTTTTTGCCCTTGTACTTCGAAACCTTTGGACAAATCCTCGGTGCGGCACCCGTAGTTGTAGTCAATCATGCACTCACCGGCAACTCCACGGTAACCGGGGAAAAAGGGTGGTGGAACGAACTCATCGGATACGGAAAACTTATCGATTTGGATACGTATACCGTTATCGCGTTTAATATTCCAGGCAACGGCTATGACGGAATTTTAGGGAATTTAATTTCAAATTACCATGATTATACGGTACGCGATATCGCCCGAATGTTTTGGCAAGGATTGCAGGAAGTAAAGGTTGAACAGATTTTTGCACTTATTGGAGGAAGTTTAGGAGGTGCCATCGCTTGGGAAATGGCAGTATTGCAGCCGCATGCAGTTCAACATTTGATTCCCATTGCAACCGACTGGAAAGCGACCGATTGGGTATTGGCCAATGTCCAAGTCCAAGAGCAAATTCTAAACAATTCCGTGCAACCCATTGAAGATGCGCGCCAACACGCCATGTTGTTGTACCGAACGCCGCAATCCATCAACGCGCGATTCAATCGGCAACAATTCC
The DNA here is from genome assembly GCF_027533505.1 of Flavobacterium sp. Classification (GTDB taxonomy): domain Bacteria; phylum Bacteroidota; class Bacteroidia; order Flavobacteriales; family Flavobacteriaceae; genus Flavobacterium. Next base: position 10,607 of record NZ_JAPZUB010000039.1, read on the forward strand.
CTAATGGCGAATTTGCAGTCGAGAATTGGCTCACCTATCATGGTGTTCAGTTGAAAAATCGATTCCGACTCTCTGCCTATAAATTGATGAATCATTTATTAAAAACCAATGATATTACCCGCAACAGGGGTTCGCTCGAAGAAGTAGTCGCCTCCATCGAAGCAACGATTCATATTGTGAGTGTTGATACCGACTTATTTTTTACAGCCCGTGAAAATCGGAAAACCGTCATGGAATTAGCATCTGCGCATCCCGAGATCTATTACCATGAAATCCAATCCATTCATGGACATGATGCTTTTTTAATCGAATTTGAACAATTAATAACACTTTTAAAACCGGTATTTACTACCCAAAACCAACGCAATTATGCCAACGCTTAGAATCAATATCGTACTTTTTGGAATCGGAAATGTAGGAAGCACTTTGATCAATCAGGTACTTCAAGCGCAGGATTTCTTTTTACAACAAAAAAATATCGAACTCCGTTTCCCCATTATTACCAATTCTACTTTGGCATTCTTTGAAAAAGAAGGCGTGAAAAACCAATGGGAAGCCAATTTTGCTCAATCCGCCATACCGTTTCGCATTGAAGATATCATCGAATATGTGAAAGAACTCGAATTGGATAACCTGATTGCCGTTGACGCTACCGCGAGTGAGGCTATTATTAAAAATTATATTCCGCTAGTTCAGGCGGGTTTTCATATCGTAGCCGCCAATAAAAAAGCCAATACGTTACACTATGATTTTTATAAAGAACTGCGAGTGAACTTAAAACGTTTTGATCGTAAGTTTTTATACGAAACCAATGTGGGTGCTGGTTTGCCCGTGGTAAATACCATTCGGGATTTGTATGAGGCCGGAGACCAGGTCACTAAAATACGCGGTGTGTTTTCGGGAACACTCAGTTATTTGTTCAACCGATTTGGGGAAGAAGATATTCCTTTTGCTACGATATTGAAAGAAGCCGAACAGCAAGGACTAACCGAACCCGATTCTCGAGAGGATTTGTCAGGAAAAGATGTCGCCCGTAAATTATTGATTTTAGCCCGCGAATTGGGATCGACCGCCGAACTTTCATCGGTGAAAATAGCGTCATTACTCGTGCCAGAATTGCCGGAAACGTTGCCTTTAAAGGCGTACCGTCAACAGCAACGGGTATTGAATAAGCCTTTCCAAATAGCTAAAATTACCCAACCCGAAAATCATGTGTTGCGGTATGTGGGCGAATGGGAATTGCAATCCGGTACATTGGAAGTGAAATTGATTTCGGTACCCCGGAATTCCGCCTTGGGTCAGTTAAAAGGCGCTGACAACCTTATTGAAATTTTCACCACTTCGTATGGGGAACAGCCTATAGTGATTCAAGGCGCGGGAGCAGGAAAAGCGGTGACGGCTCGTGGCGTACTTTCGGATATCATTCGAATTGCAGATACATTGGTATACAAAGCACAACTGTTACAAGATTGGGTTGCCTAAAGTTTGTTATCTTTGAGGAAAAGAAATAAAATATGCGTATTGAACAAGTACAAGCAGGCGAATATGGTGATTTTTATGCACCCTATTTGGCACAAGTAGATCCACAGTACTCACTGGTTGAAGAGTTGGAGATTGCCTTACATCGTTTTATTCACTTTGTACGTGAAATTCCGATGGATAAATTTGATTATCGTTATGCCGAAGGGAAATGGACGATCAAAGAAATCATTCAACATATTATTGATGCGGAACGGGTATTTGCGTATCGTGCCATGCGGATTGCTCGCCATGATCAAACGCCTTTACCTGGATTTGATGAAAACGACTATGTAGCTGCGTCTAATGGCAATGAACGAAGTATTCAAGATTTACTTACAGAATTTTCGACATTACGCCATGCTACGATTTATATGTTTAAATCGTTTAAGCCAGAATATTTCGAACGTAAAGGAATGGCGTCCAAACATCCTATTACGGTTCGTGCTCTCGGGTTTATCATCATTGGGCATCAAAACCACCACCATAAAGTGTTTCAACAACGCTACCTTTAGGTTATTATAAATTATATTATTTTAAATTTTAAAGGCTATGGTCTAATTAATATACGGTAAATTTATTATGTTTTTAAATTCATACCATGCGGAGAATGATGTAGCTATTAACAACACGGTTTTCTTTAGCGGACTTTGACTTTCATTTATGATTGATTTTAGCGCATA
>NZ_JAPZUB010000059.1 GCF_027533505.1 Flavobacterium sp.
TTTAGCACACAACTTAAGAAAGAAAATTGCAGCTTAAAGGCAATTTTAAACTCATTTTAAAATAGTAAACTTTTGATGAAAGTTTAATCAAATAAAAAAACCGTCTCAAAATTTTAGTATTGAGACGGCTTCTTTTTTATAACTGTTCAATCAATTCCAAGGCTTTTTGAATCGATTTGACATGTTCAAACGAAATCAGCAAACGCAAGCCATTTTTGGTTTGCTTTTCTTTTATTTTACAAATATTCCCATGGCGTTGTACAAATTCTAGAATATGTATAAAACGCTGGGTTTGGTAAAAATCACTCTGTTGGTCCCCTATAAAATACCCCACCATCTTGTCTTGCTTCAAAAGAAGTTTTTCAATTCCCAATTGCGTCGCTTTCCATTTGATGCGAATGCTATTGATCAATGCTTTGGCAGGTTTCGGTAAGGGGCCAAATCGATCCACAACACGTTGTTCGTATTCGGCTAAAGTCTTTTCATCTTTAATGGCGCTCAATTCATTGTACAAATTCAATCGCTCCGTAATATTATTGATGTAGTCATCAGGGAATAGCAACTCAAAGTCAGTATCGATTTGCAAATCTTTGACATACTCCTTCGTTTCAGGGTCGTTGTCTTGGGGATAAAGCTCCTTGAATTCGTTTTCCTTCAATTCTTCAATGGCTTCATTCATGATTTTTTGGTAGGTTTCAAACCCAATCTCATTGATAAACCCACTCTGTTCGCCCCCTAATAAATCGCCAGCGCCGCGAATCTCCAAATCCTTCATGGCAATGTTAAACCCACTGCCCAATTCGCTAAACTGTTCCAAGGCATGAATTCGTTTCCGCGCATCATCAGTCATCGCCGAATACGGGGGCGTAATAAAATAACAAAATGCTTTCTTATTGCTACGACCCACCCGTCCGCGCATCTGATGCAAATCGGATAGCCCAAAATTATTGGCGTTGTTGATAAAAATGGTATTGGCGTTCGGAACGTCCAAGCCACTTTCAATAATCGAAGTCGACACCAACACATCAAATTCCCCATTCATAAAGGCCAACATGAGTTCTTCCAGCTTTTTGCCGTCCATTTGTCCGTGTCCAATACCAATGCGCGCATCGGGCACCAACCGCTGAATCATCCCCGCTACTTCTTTAATGTTTTCAATACGATTGTGGATGAAAAACACTTGACCGTTGCGCTGAATCTCATACGAAACCGCATCGCGAATCAATTCCTCATGAAACCGCACCACTTGCGTTTCAATGGGATATCGGTTGGGCGGTGGCGTTGTTATCACCGACAAGTCACGGGCCGCCATCAACGAGAATTGCAAGGTACGCGGAATCGGGGTCGCGGTCAACGTCAACGTGTCTACCGTATGGGAAATCGTTTTGAGTTTGTCTTTCACATTCACCCCAAACTTCTGTTCCTCATCGATAATCAACAAGCCCAAATCTTTAAACTTCACGTCTTTACTCACCAACTGATGCGTGCCTATGATGATGTCTACTTTGCCTTCTTCCAGCAATTTCAACGTCTCATTTTTCTGTTTTGCCGTTCGAAAGCGATTCAAATAATGGATCGTTACCGGCAAATCTTTTAATCGCTCCGAAAACGTGCGGTAATGTTGGTAGGCCAAAATGGTAGTCGGCACCAAAACCGCTACCTGCTTGCCATTATCTACCGCTTTGAATGCCGCGCGAATGGCTACTTCCGTTTTTCCAAAGCCTACATCCCCACAAACCAAACGGTCCATCGGGCGTTCATTTTCCATATCGGCTTTTACGTCTTGCGTCGCCTTATACTGATCGGGGGTGTCCTCGTAAATAAACGAGCTCTCCAATTCTTTTTGCAAATAACTGTCCGGGGCACAGGCAAAGCCTCGTTCGGCGCGTCGTTTGGCATACAACTGAATCAGGTTGAACGCGATGTGCTTCACGCGTGCCTTCGTTTTTTGTTTCAACGCTTTCCACGCATTCGACCCCAATTTATATATCTTGGGCGGCGTTCCATCTTTACCGTTGTATTTCGATATTTTATGCAGCGAATGTATGCTTACATATACTATATCGTTGTCGGCATACACCAGTTTTATCGCCTCTTGCGTTTTTCCTTCCACCTGAATTTTTTGCAAACCACCAAATTTCCCAATCCCATGATCGATATGCGTCACATAATCACCTACCGTCAAGGAAGTCAGCTCTTTCAGCGTTAACGTTTGCTTTTTGGAGTACCCGTTTTTCAGGTTAAAACGATGGTACCGCTCAAAAATCTGGTGGTCGGTATAGCACGCCAACTGATTTTCCTCATCGATAAATCCTTGGTACAAGGGCATCACTACCGTATGGTATTGCTTGCGTATACTTTCGTGGTTTTGGTCGTCGATATCCTCAAAAATATCATGAAAACGTTGGGCTTGGTTGGCATTCCCACAGCACAGGTAATTTTTGTATCCGTGAAAATGATTCTCCCCCAAATTTTGCAACAACAAATCAAATTGCTTGTTGAACGACGGCTGCGGTTGCATCAAAAACGGGAGCGTCATCGTACAGGCATAATGCACCTGATTGCCTAATTCAACCACATTAAATCGCTCTGCGCGCCGCAACAAATCGGCTCCGGGAACAAACAATTCCTCGGGCGATACATGCCGAATGCCGTTGTCTAAGGTGTGAAAAGCCTCGGTCGCTTTGGCAAATAATTTATCCAACTGTTGGCTCAAAATTTCCGAATGTTGGAAAAACAACACTGTCGAAGGGTCGATGTATTCCAAAAAACTTTCCCGGTTTTCTTCAAAAAACTTATTTTCTACATTGGGAATAATGGCAATCTTTTGCAGCTTCTCAATCGATAATTGCGTTTCCACATCAAAACTGCGAATGGAATCAACCTCATTGCCAAAAAACTCAATGCGGTACGGATGATCATTCGAAAACGAAAACACATCGACAATCCCTCCGCGTACCGAAAACTCCCCAGGTTCAGTAACAAAATCTACCCGTTTAAAATGGTATTCAAACAAAACCTCGTTGATAAAATCAATGCTCGTTTGGTCGTTGACGGCAATTTTTAAGGTGTTTTTTTCCAGCTCTTTCTTGGTGACCACTTTTTCAAACAAGGCTTCGGCATAAGTGACCAAAAAAGCAGGTTTTTTACGTGAATTGATGCGGTTTAAAACCTCCGCACGCAATAATATATTCGCATTGTCGGTTTCTTCCAGTTGGTAAGGCCTGCGGTACGAACCGGGATAAAACAATACATCTTGTTCGTTCAAAAGTTGCTCCCAATCGTTGAGGTAATAAGCCGCTTCTTCTTTGTCATTAAAAACCACCAAAAAAGGACGGTTCATTTTTTCAAACAAAGCCGCCAACGCAAACGACAAACCCGACCCCAAGAGGCCACGAACATTGATTTTACCCTCCGGTTGACGGAGCGCTACAGCCAGTTGTTCAACTTTGGGTGACGCTTGGTACACCGACAGCAGGGTACTTTTACTCAAAACTTAGGGAATTATAGGCGTATTCGGAATCGCACGCGCGGTGTCTTTCATCTTCACAAAATCAGGTTCCCCCGGTTCGCGAGGAATCAAACTGCGTTGCACAATTTCCTCAAATTGCAATTGCAAATACTCGATTTCAGTATTGATTTCCCCAATCAACTTCACCACTTTGGCAGCGGGTGTTTGATTGAGGTGAATGAATAAATCCAAACTTTTCAACTTGGTATTGATCACTTTTAGTCGGGCGCGTACCGCAGGTTGGTTGAATTCCATAGGCAAGGTATTGACCAACGCCTCCGATTGGGTGACCAAAACCGAAGCTTTTTTCTGAAAAGCATTTAAGGTACTTTTCGGTTTCTGGTTTACTTCCCGCAAAAAATTCCGCCATTCCATCCAACTGTTCAACCGCGCTTGCGTCGTAGGTTCTATCGGCGCGATATCAAACGTCCAACCCGAGGTAATGGTCGTAAACACCACCTCTTTTTTCTGCGCTTCCTTCGCTTGCTCCGCCTTCAACGACGTATTGTCGTTTTGACACGAAATCAAACCCAAACACAGCACGATAAACCAACCGATTTTCATATACCGCCATTAAGCCCTGCAAAAATAAGAAAGTAGTTTGGAGTTTTATCGTTAAAGAAACGGTAAGTTTTTGTTCACCGCCAAGTTCCCACAGACAATGCTTTTTGTTTTTGGGCAGCACACGCCCCAATACCTTGACACGCCCCCTCCCGTTTTCGCCTCTATCTCCCTTCCGATGGTCGGGAGGATGCCGGCTCTACCGGGGCTGGAGATGGGGTAATGTGTCAAATAGGCAACCTGCCTGCCGGTAGTTAGGTGAGCCAATGTGTCCTATTCACATCCATCTTTTTTTGTACCTTTAACGTCTAATGTCTAAAGTCTAATGTCTAAAGTCTAGTCACTAATCACCCCCGAAGTTTCGGGACTAATCACTAGTCACTAGTCACCAATCACCAATCACTACCAATGAAACACCTCCTTCTCTTCTTCACCACCTTCACCCTCGCGCAAACACCCAAAGAGGCGGTTAACCAATTGCTTGATCAATGGCACAAAGACGCGGCGGCGGCCAACTTTAACGGGTACTTTGCGGCCATGGACGACTCCTCGATTTTCATCGGAACCGATGCCACCGAAAATTGGAATAAGCAAGCGTTTCAAGCGTTTGCCAAGCCCTATTTCGACCGTGGAAAAGCGTGGAATTTCACCCCTTTAGAACGGAACATCTATTTTTCTGCCGACGGTACTATGGCCTGGTTTGATGAATTACTCAATACGCAAATGAAACTATGTCGCGGTAGTGGGGTATTGCATTTGACACCCAAGGGATGGAAAATCAAACACTATGTTTTGTCCATGACCATTCCCAACGATACCACCGATGCGGTAATCAAAATCAAAGCACCCATAGAAGATGCTTTGATTACCCAACTTTCAAAAAAATAAGAGTTCCTTCGGGAACTTTTTTTGTGGGTATAAAACCAAGGGTTATTTTTCTCCGTATATGAAGGGGTAAACAAAAACAAAACCCTCATGAAACGGAAAAAAGTAAAAGTGATTCTAGGTTCGCTGTTCGGCACCTTCTTACTCTTCTTTATCATCTTGGTAGCCCATATTGCCACGGCCAAACCTGTCGAAAATGCGCACATTCAGGTGAGCCGTATCGATTTTCAACAGCCCTTAGACAGCGCCCTCGCCACAACGGTAACGCAACAGCTTCGCTCCATACCCGGTGTAAAAAGCGATGTAATCATAAAAAACAATGTGGTGGTCTACTTTCACGACAACACGGTAGCCAACAGCCAGCAGGTTTTTGAACAGTTGATGCAAAAAGGAACCTACACTGCCAAAAGGTTTGTGGTCCCCGCCAAATTGGCCAATGCTCAAGCGTGCCCCGTGATTAAAAAAGACAGTTGGAGTTACCGCTTCTCTTCTTTTGTGCAAGGAATCTTTAATTAATCAAATACTCGTACCTATGAAAATGTTACAACGATCCGCACTTGCTGCGGTAATGCTCATGACCGCGGTGTTTGTCACTTCGTGCAACAACGATGATGACAACAGCACGCCCGCCAAACCCTCCATCTATGCGCGATTGGGCGGCACTACGATGGTCAATGATCCCGATAATCCGGGACAGATGATTGAACAAGGACGTCTAAGTTACCGCAAAGTAGTCAATACCACGGTAGGATTGATCGTCGCCGATATCCAAGCAGGCGCTTCAGGGAACTTAAGTGCCCATTTTGCACCCGTTTTGGCCGAAGTAGGCGCGGGCAACACCACCAATTTGGCGATTCTTGTAGACAACCTTACCGATTTTTTCTCGTTCAACACGGGCGGAACCAATGCGGTCAATACCTACACGGGACTCAATATGGTCGACGCGCATAATCCCGCGACCAACCCGCGTATGGGTGTAAAATCAACCAATGCCGATTACACCAAATTTGTCGGGTATGTAGGCGCTGCCGCCCAACAAAACGGCGTAGCCGCCAACACCGAATTGTATACCGATATCGTTGCGGTATTGGAATCCCTAAGAGCGCCTATTGTGCAACAATAGAAGTTTTTGTTTAGAGTGAAAAGAAGCCGTCTCAATACTAAAATTTTGAGACGGTTTTTTTATTTGATTAAACTTTCATCAAAAGTTTACTATTTTAAAATGAGTTTAAAATTGCCTTTAAGCTGCAATTTTCTTTCTTAAGTTGTGTGCTAAAGCCAT
>NZ_JAPZUB010000014.1 GCF_027533505.1 Flavobacterium sp.
GGTTTTATTTTGCCTAACATATTGCCACTATTTTATACTCAAATATACCATTTTTGGCAATAATTATCATCTATTTCTAGCTAAATTTTATTGTAATAAAATAACAATCAGGCAGTTATTTGTTTTTTAAGGGATGACTAAATATAGTTATCAACAAAATTTAACATGGAAACCATTGCTTTAAAAAAAAGGGGTCGCTTACATTTATTTACCACCCAAAAACAAAAAAATGACCGGCAAAAACCGGTCATTTAGAAGGTATAAAAAGTGAATTATCACACTTTGATTTCAACTTCAACACCACTGGGAAGCTCCAACTTCATTAAAGCATCAATAGTCTTAGAAGAAGAACTATAAATGTCTAATAAACGTTTGTATGAGCTAACTTCGAACTGCTCACGTGCTTTTTTGTTTACGTGAGGAGAACGCAATACGGTGAAGATTTTCTTGTGTGTAGGTAATGGAATGGGCCCCGTTACTACAGCACCTGTGCTTTTCACTGTTTTTACGATTTTTTCAGCGGATTTGTCCACCAACATATGATCGTAAGATTTCAATTTTATTCTAATTTTTTGACTCATCTTTTCAAGAATTAAGCGTTACCTTTTGCTTTTTTGATTACCTCATCAGAGATGTTAGAAGGCGTTTGTTCGTAGTGAGAGAACTCCATTGTAGAAGTTGCTCTACCTGATGACAATGTACGCAACGTAGTTACGTAACCAAACATTTCAGAAAGTGGCACATGCGCTTTGATGACTTTTGAACCGGCACGGTCACCCATGTCGTTTACTTGTCCTCGTCTGCGGTTAAGGTCACCTACGATATCCCCCATGTTTTCTTCCGGAGTAATCACTTCAATTTTCATGATAGGCTCAAGGATTACAGCACCTGCCGCTTTGGCAACTTCTTTGTATCCTAATTTGGCTGCCATTTCAAACGATAGTGCATCCGAGTCAACAGGGTGGTACGAACCATCCAACAAGGTTACTTTCAAGCTATCCACAGTATACCCCGCTAAAGGTCCTTGCTTCATTGCTTCTTTAAATCCTTTCTCTACAGCAGGAACGTATTCTTTTGGAACGTTACCTCCTTTTACTTCATTCACAAACTGAAGTCCCACAAATCCTTCTTCCGCTGGCTCCAAACGGAAAACGATGTCCCCGAATTTACCACGTCCACCAGACTGTTTCTTATATACTTCACGGTGTTGCGCCGTTTTAGTGAATGCTTCTTTGTACTCTACTTGAGGCTCACCTTGGTTTACTTCTACCTTGAACTCACGTTTCATACGGTCGATCAAGATATCCAAGTGCAACTCTCCCATACCTGAGATGATAGTCTGACCCGAAGCTTCGTCTGTACGTACAGTAAAAGTTGGATCTTCTTCAGCCAATTTAGCCAAAGCCATACCCATTTTATCAACATCGGCCTTTGTTTTAGGCTCAATCGCGATACCAATTACTGGATCAGGGAATTTCATTGATTCAAGAATAATCGGGTGTTTTTCGTCACACATGGTGTCGCCCGTTTTGATATCTTTAAAACCTACAGCAGCTCCAATATCACCGGCTTCGATAAACTCGATAGGATTTTGCTTGTTAGCGTGCATTTGGTAGATACGAGAAATACGCTCTTTATTCCCTGAACGTGTGTTCAAAATGTAAGAACCTGCATCCAAACGACCAGAATACGCTCTAAAGAACGCCAAACGACCTACATAAGGATCGGTTGCAATTTTGAACGCCAAAGCTGCGAAGGGCTCGGTTACATCAGGACGACGCGTAATTTTGGGTTGCTCTTCTTCAGGAAGATCCGCATCATCAGGGTGAATACCTTGGATACCCTCTTTATCTACAGGGGAAGGCAAATATTTACAAACAGCATCCAACATAAATTGAACTCCTTTGTTTTTAAAGGACGAACCACACATCATAGGAATGATGGCCATGTCGATAGTAGCTGCACGTAAGGCATTGTTGATTTCGTCTTCGGTAATAGAGTTTTCATCCTCCATGTACTTATCCAAAAGGTTCTCATCGTATTCCGCTACAGCTTCAATCAAGGTAGAACGGTATTGTTTTACCTCATCGACCATTTCGGCTGGAATATCAACAATATCAAAAGTAGCGCCTTGCGTTTCCTCATGCCAAATAATAGCTTGGTTTTTTACCAAATCCACTACCCCTTTGAAGTCCATTTCATCCCCAATAGGCAATGTGATGGCTACTGCATTGGATTTTAACATATCACGTACTTGCTGACAAACGGCCAAGAAGTTAGACCCTTGACGGTCCATTTTGTTTACGAATCCCATACGAGGAACACGGTATTGGTCGGCTAATCTCCAGTTGGTTTCGGATTGAGGCTCTACCCCATCCACCGCAGAGAATAAGAAAACCAATCCATCCAACACACGTAACGAACGGTTTACTTCTACCGTAAAGTCAACGTGACCGGGAGTATCGATAATGTTAAAGTGATATCCTTTTGTTTCAGGTAAATTTTTACCTTGTTCGGTTGGGAAATTCCACGTACAAGTGGTTGCCGCCGAAGTAATGGTAATACCACGCTCTTGCTCTTGTGCCATCCAGTCCATGGTAGCCGCTCCATCGTGAACCTCACCAATCTTGTGAGACTTCCCAGTGTAGAACAAAATACGCTCAGTCGTTGTCGTTTTTCCAGCGTCAATGTGCGCTGCAATTCCGATATTTCGGGTATATTTTAAATCTCTTGCCATCGCTTAAAAATTAAAATCTAAAGTGAGAGAATGCTTTGTTAGCTTCTGCCATTTTGTGCGTATCCATTCTCTTTTTCACAGCCGCGCCTTCTTCTTTTGCTGCAGCTAAAATTTCAGAGGCTAGTTTACCCGCCATGGATTTCTCGTTTCTTTTGCGCGCATAAAGGATTAACCATTTCATCGCCATAGAGATCTTACGATCGGGACGAATTTGCATCGGGATTTGGAACGTAGCACCACCCACACGACGTGAACGAACTTCTACGTGAGGCATCACGTTTGTCAATGCATCTTTCCAAATTTCTAAAGCAGATTTTTCTGCATCTTGCTTTTTAGTTTCTACGATTTCCAACGCAGAATAAAACACATTAAAAGCAATTGATTTTTTACCATCCCACATTAAGTTGTTCACAAAACGGGTGACCAATTGATCGTTAAATTTTGGATCCGGTAAAAGCGGTCTCTTTTTGGCCTGTCTTTTTCTCATTTCTTCTGATTAAAAGTTTTTAATTACTTTTTGTCTTTTGGGCGTTTTGCTCCGTACTTTGATCTTCTTTGAAGACGTCCGTTAACTCCGGCCGTATCCAAAGCACCACGTACGATGTGGTATCGTACCCCTGGCAAATCTTTCACCCTTCCACCTCTCACTAATACTATCGAGTGCTCTTGTAGATTGTGTCCTTCTCCTGGGATGTAAGCATTCACCTCATTACCATTGGTCAAACGTACACGCGCAACTTTACGCATGGCTGAGTTTGGTTTTTTTGGCGTAGTGGTGTAAACACGCGTACAAACCCCTCTTCGTTGAGGACAAGAATCCAAAGCAGCCGATTTACTCTTCTTAGTGATTTTGGCTCTTCCAGTTCTTACTAATTGTTGAATTGTTGGCATAATTTAAATAATAAATTTACTTATGTTTACTTTTACCCGCATTTTACGGGGTTGCAAATGTATAAATTATATTTAATAAAAAAAATCATGTTTATTTATTTTTTTGCAAGCTAACCATTTGTATTATAAAGCCTTGTGATCTACCCCTATTCAAGCCATTTTTATCCATGTTATTTTAAAATAAAACATACCTTAACATCGTTTTTTACGTTATTTTTACCACAAATCCTCGTGATGCGAATACTGCTGTTATTTTTTTTGGGTTGTAGCTTTTTCCTTTGCCAAGGACAAAAACAGTATTTAGAGATTACCACAGCCGAAAAAAAAGTCCTAACCCTTCTCGAACAATTCAATTACCAAAAGCAACACGATTCGCCGCAAAAACTTCAAGACGAACTGGCACGCGTGCTGCTCCAATTGCAAAAAACGGGATACATCGAAGCGCATTACGAATCGCCTACCGCCGTCAATGACACCTTAGTCAAAGCTCCTTTGAAAGCAGGTCGTTTAATCTCATGGATGCAACTGCAAGCAAGCTCCGGAATGGCCTCATTACCCGAATCCCTTCGCCCCAAAACCCCTGTAACCCTCCCCTTTTCAGCATGGGACCCGTGGGTGAATGGGTGGGTAAAAAAATGGGAACGCAACGGCTATCCCTTGGCTAGCGCCCAACTCACCGATATCCGCGTGGTACAAGACACCTTAAAAGCAACCCTAAGGGTACAACCGGGCAAACCGCGAAAGGTAAATGCTATTGTGGTTAACGGCTATGATAAATTTCCTGCTAGCCATAAAAAAGAACTCGAGCGCTTATTTCGCAACCAAACATTCAACCAAGAAAACTTAGAAAAACTCCACAAAACTATCGGACAGTTTCGTTTTGCACGCGCCACGAAATACCCCGAAATCTTATTCACCACCGATTCCACCAAAGTATTTGTTTATTTGGAAAAAGTGCGTGCCAACACCTTCGATGGCTATCTTGGATTTGCTAATTCCGACGGTCAGCAATTGGTTTTTAATGGATACCTCGATGTGAGTTTGACCAATGTCTTAAACAACGGCGAACGGATGAATCTATATTGGAAAAGCAATGGTGAGGAGCAACGTACGTTTAATGTACTCTTTGATCAGCCTTACATTTTCAAAACACCCCTAGCGCTCAAAGCACAACTCAATATTTTTAGGCAAGACAGTACGTTTCAAAATACACAAACCAATATCGACATAGGCTACTGCCTCAATTATGCTTCTCGGGTGTACCTCGGCTATCAAGCCATGGAATCAAGCGATATCAATAATGCCAATACCGCCTTACTCCGTGATTTTAAAAATCGTTTTCTCACCGCACAATGGCTCTGGACCGTTCGCAATACGGAAGAAGACGCCCTTTTGTTCCCCGACAAAACCCAACTTTCACTAAAATTGGGCTGGGGATCGCGAACGGCTTTGGAACAAAAAAACAGTCAGTTTCAAGGACAATTAAACCTCCACCATCAAATTTATTTGAACAAACGCAACAGTATTGCCCTGCGGAACCAAACGTTTGTATTGCAAAGTGCATCGTACCTGACCAACGAACTCTTTCGTTTTGGGGGGATTAATTCGGTACGCGGTTTTAATGAAAACACACTACAAGCCAACTTTGTCTCGGCGCTGCTCAGCGAGTACCGCTACACCTTGAGCAATACTTTGTACCTCCACAGCGTACTCGATTACGGCTATTTTCAAGACCAAACCACCAATATCAATGGAAATTTGTTGGGTATCGGGTTTGGATTTGGACTCTTAAATAAAAACGGTTTGCTCAACTTTGTCTACGCCAACGGCACCACCAACGACCAAGCCATCAAATTGAATAACTCGATTGTGCAAATCAGTTTGAAAACCATTTTCTAACAGCAAAAGACCGTTCCAAAAGCATTTCCAAAACCAACGTCAGAATTGCTATCTTTGCCGCATGGAAAAAGAAAACCAAATATTTGGCATCCGCGCCGTAATTGAGGCCATTCATGCTGGAAAAGAAATTGATAAAATTTTTGTGCACAAAGAAGCCCAAGGCGATTTAATGCGGGAATTGATGAAAACGCTCAAAGCCAACAACCTCCCGTTTACGTATGTGCCTGTCGAAAAACTCAACCGCCTAACCCATCTCAACCACCAAGGCGTTGTGGCTACCATTGCGCCTATCCAATTCCAATCGCTTGAATCCATGGTCGAAAACGTTTTGGAAACAGGTAAAAAACCGTTGTTTCTGATTCTTGATCAACTCAGCGATGCCCGAAACTTTGGCGCCATCATTCGCACCGCAGAATGTACCGGTGTAGACGGCATAATCATTTCCAAAACCGGGGCGGCGCCCGTCAATGGCGATACGGTGAAAACCTCTGCCGGGGCCGTTTTTAATGTACCGATTTGCAAAGTAGACCATATCAAAGATGCCGTATTTTACCTGCAAGGCAGCGGTATTAAAACCGTAGCCGCCACCGAAAAAACCGAGGATACGCTTTATGCAGTCGACTTCACCGAACCCGTAGCCATCATCATGGGAAGCGAAGACCGTGGCATTAATCCATCGGTATTGAAAATTGTCGATGAAAAAGCCAAACTTCCCCTTTACGGAACAATTGGTTCCTTAAATGTATCTGTGGCTTGTGGCGCCTTTTTATACGAAGCCGTTCGCCAACGCTTTTAAGAATTGGGAGCAACACGTTCAAATTTCTTTTGAAGCCCTCTCCCGCTTTACGCTGTACCTGCCTGCCGACTAAGGTAGGTCCCTCCACTGCGTTACGGGGATGCCGCTTCAACCTGCCTGCCGTTAGGTTGGTCGGGGGTATACAAGGACGGCTATCGATCTAAACAAAACGCCGAAGGACTTATTCTTCGGCATTTTTGTAAATATAATTGATTTGAACAGGAGTGCCTTTTGTTCCCATCTCTTCTTCATACTCCACAAGGATTTCTTCTAGTTTTGGGGGATTTACAAACTGACCATTTTCATCAAAACGCCGCATAAACGGATCGTTTTCTGGATTAAAATCAGGATGTTCCCAGTCGTAACGGTATTCTGAAATATAGTCGGGTGTTTTAAACACAAAAGCCATGACCATCCCTGTTACAAATCCACCCAAATGACCTTCCCAAGAAATCCGTGGATCAACTTCGGGAAACACGTACCACACCATACCCCCGTAAACCACCACAACCGCAAAAGACAACGCCATCAATCGGTAGTAACCGGTGCGCAATCCTTTAAAAAAAATAAAAGAAACCAGCACATAAATGAGTCCGCTGGCCCCCAAATGCACATTCGGCCGTCCAATAGCCCAAGTAAATAACCCTGAAAATAGAATTCCGAAGACTAAAACTTTCAAGGAAAGGTCACGGTAAAAATAAATCAACGCCATCGTCAATACAAACAAGGGCAAACTGTTGTTGGTTAAATGTTGCCAGTCGGCATGAAGAAAGGGACTGCAAATAATGCCCACTAATCCTTCCGTCGTTCGGGGAAGAATCCCTAAAAATCTTGGACTCATATTGGCCAAATCCAACCCCAAAAACACTGCCCAAAGGGTCACCACAAAAAGGGTGGGCAACAGCCAAACGACAGGGGTATATTTAAAAATATGGGCGTCTCTCATAATTTACTCTTCACAAATATATGACCAAAGTTGGATTTCTGCTAAAATGGCAGGATACGGAGTTTGGGGAAAGGTTTTCTTCTTAACTCCTTTTTTTTACCTTTAGCGCTCAAATTGGTTCGTATGGAAGCACCCTTAGCCGAACGCGTTCGCCCGCACAAACTAGAAGATTATATTAGTCAATTGCACTTGGTAGGTCCTCAAGGTTCCCTAACCCAGCAAATTGCTCGTGGTGTGATTCCGTCCATGATTTTTTGGGGTTCCCCGGGAACAGGAAAAACAACGTTGGCGCAAATTATCGCCCGACAAAGTGACCGTCCGTTCTATGAATTGAGTGCCATTAATTCGGGAGTGAAAGACGTTCGTGATGTTATTGACAAAGCCAAACAAAGCGGCGGTATTTTTACCACAAAAAATCCGATTCTTTTCATCGATGAGATACACCGCTTTAGCAAGTCGCAACAAGATTCGTTATTGGGCGCTGTCGAAAAAGGGTGGGTTACGCTTATTGGAGCTACCACCGAAAATCCGAGTTTTGAAGTTATTCCCGCTTTACTTTCCCGCTGTCAGGTGTATGTCCTGAATCCTTTTACCAAAGAGGACCTATTGGCGTTACTGGAGCGTGCCATGAAGATTGACGCGCATTTGGCACAAAGAAACATCGTGATTCAAGAATATGAGGCCCTGTTGCGCTTATCGGGCGGTGATGGACGAAAACTTCTCAATATTTTTGAGCTTGTCGTGAATGCCACTTCTGGCGATGACGTTGTGATTACCAATGCTAAAGTATTGGAATTGGTGCAACAAAACACAGTACTTTACGATAAAACTGGCGAACAACATTACGACATTATTTCGGCCTTTATCAAATCCATTCGGGGGAGTGACCCCAACGGTGCGGTGTATTGGTTGGCCCGCATGTTGGAAGGGGGTGAAGATGTAAAATTTATTGCCCGTCGAATGCTTATTTTGGCTAGTGAAGATATTGGTAATGCCAATCCCACGGCTTTAATCATGGCCAACAATACCTTTCAAGCGGTAACGGCAATCGGCTATCCTGAAAGCCGCATCATTTTGAGTCAATGCGCGATTTACTTGGCTACTTCTGCCAAAAGCAATGCAAGTTATATGGCCATTGGCGCAGCGCAAGCTTTGGTGAAACAAACAGGCGACTTACCCATTCCGTTGCATTTACGAAATGCTCCTACTAAATTGATGAAAGAATTGGGTTATGGTGAAGACTATGCTTATGCCCACAACTATAGCAATAATTTCGTGGAACAAGAATACCTTCCCGAGGCCATTCAAGAAACAAAGTTCTATGAACCGGGAAATAACGCTCGGGAAAATGAACTGCGCAAATTTTTACAAAACCGCTGGAACGACAAATACGGGTATTAGTTACAATCCCGTAATATACTGCGGAACAATACGTAGTTGACTTTCTTCATAATATTCCCAAAACCATTGTTGATTGCGGTACAGAAAAACCCCTTTGGGGGCGTTGTTTTGGGTGACCATGAAGCAATCGCGTGAGCTAGTTTTGTAAAGCACTAAGGTTGGAGCTAAACCCTTCTGTTCGTACAAACCTATCGAATGCTCCGATAGTGTTCGCGCCTCCAAATATTGATCCAAAGCAACTTTTCGCTCGGGTAGTGGCGCCTTTTCTTCAATAATTGCCTGATTTTCAGGCGTGGTAGCTGTAGATTTGGATTCAATAGTGTTGGCCTGAGGAAGTGCCTGATCTTTTAGAGTTGTGAATTGATCCATTGCTGAACGTATCGCTTCAATGTACGCATAACGATACTCTTTATTTCGACTTGTCCCCTCTGGAGAAATCGCTATTTCTTTACCTGAAGCGTTCACAATCGCTACTTGGACTTTTGTTATCAAAAAACTCCCCTTCTTTTTGATCATCACTCCATAATCATTGAATGGTATATTTGATAAAAGGTCTTTTTCGGAAACACCTGACATTACTATCCCTCTATATTTGTACTTTTCTAGGTAAAGACGTAAAAGAGTACTAATTCCATATTCATCGGGGACACTCATGAAATCAAACTTTTCAGGGATTCGAATCACCTGACCTTGTAGTGGCGTACTGGATAAAAATCCAATAATCAAGAAATAGAGAATTAATTTATTCATATTTGAAAATGGTTTTAAGTTCAATCAATGCTGTTATTTGCTTTATGCCTTTTGGAATAACAACTTTAAATTCATTAAAAAAAATAGCCTGCATGCCCACATCGAGCGCCCCTTGCACATCGGCTTCGAGACAATCCCCTATCATCACGGCTTGTTGTGGTGTACATTGCGCAGCCGACAAGGCTACTTGAAAAATTTTAGGATGGGGCTTTTTGACTCCAGCCGTTTCGGAATTGGTAATGGTTTGAAAATAAGATTCTATCCCCGAATTTTTTATTTTTTTATCCTGTACGGCATGAAATCCATTGGTAATGATATGAAGTTTGTAATGCGGTTTCAAAAACTCCAATAGATCCAAAGCCCCATCATACAAATGATTATTCAACGGCAAATTTTGGATATATGCTTCCGATAGTTCCTGTATTAACGAATCGGAAATAGCGTAATCCAAACGGTCAAAGGTTGCTTTCAAACGTCCGTACCGTAATTCCGCTTGGGACACCAAATCTTTACGGTATTGTTCCCAATACCACCGATTTAACGGCACATAATGCGTCAAGAAAGCGGAAAGCGGAACATCAATATCAAAATGCTGCAACACCGACGCAAAAGCCAGGGCAGAATTCCGTTCAAAATCCCATAACGTATGATCTAAATCAAAAAAAATATCGGTAATTCCTTTCACCTTTATAAAATTCCTTCGTCGGCAAAACTCAAATATCCTGTCTCTGTTATGATTACATGATCCAAAACCAAAATATCCAAATGTTGGCCAGCAATTTTTAAACGTTGGGTGATGGCCCGATCGGCTTCGCTGGCTTGCAATTTTCCCGACGGATGATTGTGGCTCAAAATTAGCGAAGTTGCTTGGTTTTCCAATGCCGATTTAAAAATTAAACGAATATCTACTACGGTTCCCGTGATACCTCCTTTGGACAATACTGCTTTGTGAATTATTTTGTTGGAGTTATTTAAATACAATACCCAAAACTCTTCGTGGGGCAACTCACCAATGAGGGGTTGCATAATATCGAATACCGTTTTGCTCGACGCAATTTTGACTTTATCTTGAACTTCCTCCATCCGACGACGCCTTCCGAGTTCGAGCGCTGCAGCTACCGTTATTGCCTTAGCTTCACCGATGCCGCGAAAGGCCATAAGTTGTGCTATCGTTTGTTTGCCAAGCGTATTCAAATTGTTTTGGGATTGGGCTAAAATACGTTGTGCCAATTGAACGGCACTTTCGTTTCGGGAACCTGACCCAAGTAAAATGGCTAGTAATTCGGCATCGGAAAGGGCAATTTTGCCTTTGAGTAAAAATTTTTCACGCGGCCGATCATCTTCAGCCCATTGGGTAATTGGAGTATACATAAACTATTGGCTTTAAAATCAGTAACGAATTTCGGGTATTTTTTTTGAAAAGACAAAATAAATGAGCGATTCAATTCGTTTTTACCGAAAGTACCTTATGAATTACCTATTTCTTTTCGTCCTTTTATTTTTTTCTTGCCAACAGTCGCCTCAAAATGCCAAGGTTTTACAAGGTACTTCTTCCAATCCCTTTATGGACATAAAACCGATAGCTTCACCTAAAAATTTTGGTGAAAAATTATCCAATGCCGCGTTGCAAGTTATTGACTCTTCGGTAGTCTATACCCCCGATTATGTGGCGCTTCGTTACCCGGGAGGCGATGTTCCCCCAAAAACTGGGGTTTGTACCGATGTGGTGATTCGCGCCTATCGAAAATGTGCCATTGATTTACAAAAGGAAGTACATGAGGACATGCAGGTTCATTTTGAGCGATATCCTACTATAAAAAAATGGGGATTGAAAACTACAGATAAAAACATTGACCACCGACGTGTCCCTAACTTGGAAGTGTTTTTCAGTCGCAAAGGCAAAAAATTAGCGCTTAGCAACAATCCTTCCGATTATTTACCAGGAGATATCGTAACGTGGTTGGTTAATGGAAAACTTCCCCATATCGGCATTGTTACCCACATCAAAAAAGAGGGTATTCCTATGATAGTGCATAACATTGGCGGAGGACAAATTATCGAAGCATGCTTATTTAAATACCCTATGGTAGGCCATTTTCGGTATGATGGCAAATAAAAAACTCCGACCTAATATCGGAGCTTTTACTATGCTATTAATCCTTTCACCGCATCAAAATGCAATCCCCCATAATTCCCTGAACTCATGAGTAACAAGGCAGTATTCTCGAGATTATAATTGAACAAAAACGCTTTGAATTCGTCGGGATTCGTATAAATGATCAAATCATTTCGCTGGAACGATTGTGCAATTTGCTCATAGGTAACTTCTTCCAGTTGTTTAATTTTTACCGCATCAGGGGAATAGAACACTACAGCCACATCGGCCGCATCTAGAGCGCCTTCATATTCTTTTAAAAACGCAGCATTTAAACTACTGTAGGTATGCAATTCAAGACAGGCTACCAATTGGCGGTCGGGATACTGGTTTTTAACCGCTTTGGTCGTAGCGGTGACTTTACTTGGGGAATGCGCAAAATCTTTATAAGCGACTTTAGTAGCACTTTCGGCAATTTTTTCCAAGCGTTTAGAAGCGCCTTTGAAAGTGGCTATGGCTTCGTAAAAATCGGCCTCATCCACACCCATACATTGGCAAACCCATTTGGCTCCAGCGAGATTATTGAGATTATGTGCCCCAAAGACTTCGATAGGCATAGGGCCTTCAGGGGTATCCAGCAAAGTTTTCCCATTTTTCACTTCATAACGTGCCGTTTGATACGGAATTTTACGAATGGTGTTTTGGGTTCCTTCGGCCACTTGCTTCACGTGGGTATCTTCTTCGTTGTAAATCAAAATTCCTCCTTGGGTGATTTGATCTACAAAAATCTCAAATTGATGTACGTAATTTTCAAATGTGGGAAAAACGTTGATATGATCCCAAGCGATACCTGAAAGTAGGGCAATATTGGGTTGGTACAAATGAAATTTAGGACGGCGATCGATGGGAGAAGACAAATATTCATCGCCTTCCAAGACGATAAAATCATTGGTTTCGGTAAGATGAACCATGGTGTCAAAACCTTCCAATTGCGCCCCTACCATGTAATCCACTGGAATATTATGGAAATGCATCACATGTAAAATCATGGACGTGATGGTCGTTTTACCATGTGACCCTCCAATGACCACACGGGTTTTATGTTTGGATTGTTCGTACAGAAATTCGGGATAGGAATAGATTTTTAACCCCAACGCTTGGGCCCGTAATAATTCGGGATTATCGGCTTTGGCATGCATGCCTAAAATCACGGCATCAATATCGGAGGTTATTTTTTCGGGAAACCAGCCCATGGCTTCGGGCAGTAAGCCTTTTTTTTGTAACCGTGATAAAGAAGGTTCAAAAATAGCATCATCGCTTCCTGTCACTTGAGCTCCTTTTTGATGGAGGGCTAAAGCCAAATTGTGCATGGCTGCACCACCTATCGCTATAAAATGTGTTCGCATATGTTTTGGACCGTTACCCCTCAAATTCTTCTTTTAATTTTCGGGCTTTTTCGGTATTTTTTAATTTGTATTGGTATAAATGATAAAGTTTTTGATACGTTGTTTTGGAATGCCCAATCTCGTGCGCTTTCAAATAATGCGCTTCGGCTTTGGTGTACCGTTTAAAATACTCATCGATGTATCCTTTAGCCATAAAACCGTCTACTTTGGAAATGCCCATCAACTCATTGGCATATTTAATGGCTTTATTTTCACTGCCCCCAAGAATACCGGGTAATTCCAAGTACAACATGACCAAAGCCCAACGGGTATCGACATGTTTAGCATCTAATTGAGCGGCTTTCAGAAACGCAGCTTCAACGTCATCAATCAAGCCGAGGGCTTTAAATTTACTAACGGATTTGGCTTTCATTCCCATAGCGCCACCATACTTATACCAATAGTTGGCATTGTTGGGAAAACGACTTTTTAGCGTTCCATACCGATCAATGGCAGCATCCCAATCCTCTTGCTTCCCGGCAATATCGCCAAGATATTCAATAGTCTTGGGCGCATTGGGTTGCTCGCGCAAACTTTTCTCAAAGTAAACTTTGGCTTGTTCCCATTTTTGGGCTTTAAACCATTGCTCCCCTTTTTCAAAATCCGATTGCGCCATTGTTCCTAATGAAAACACTAAAAATACGATTTGCATGCAACGTTTCATAAGCTCCTTCTTCGTTCTCAAAAATAAAAAAACTCCGGCGATTGACCGGAGTTTTCATGTGATTTTATGGGAAATTATTTCACTAAAGTCATTTCGTCTACGATATGTTTTGCACCCGCAAAATTTTCGATAACCCATAATACGTAGCGGATGTCTACGTTAATGGTGCGTTGTAATTTTTTATCAAAAATAACATCTCCGGCCATCGCTTCAATGTTACCGTCGAAAGCCAACCCGATTAATTCGCCTTTTCCGTTCAATACAGGAGAACCCGAGTTCCCACCTGTAATGTCGTTATCCGTCAAGAAATTCACATGTAATGAACCATCTTTATCGGCATAACGTCCGAATTCCTTGTTGGCGTTCATTTCAAGAATACGCGCTGGTAAATCAAACTCAGCATCGCCTTTCTTATATTTTTTTACCTGACCCGCCAACGTAGTGTAGTTGTTAATGGTAGCATCATTGCGTTTGTCGGCCGGTAACGAACGAACTTTTCCATAGGTCAAACGCAAGGTTGAATTGGCATCCGGATATTTAATAGTGGCAATTTTGGATTCGCGTAATCCTTCAACCAACAAACGGAAAGCCGCTCCAAAGTCGTTTTGTGCTTTAGCAATATCATCCGATTTGGAATTGAAGTGCGTGATTAAATCGGCAGACAACACATACAAGGGGTCGTTGGTCAATTGTCCCTCTGAGGGAAACTGTAAAAACGCTTTTACGCGGTCTAACGAACCGAAAATTGAAAGGTCAAATGCGGCATTGACATAGCTCGTAAAGTTATTTTGATTGGCCTCTCCAATTTTTTTCACCATTGGCGCCATGGGATAGCCTACCGCTTTGGTGGCATATAACGCCAATTGAGCGGCCAAAATATCCCGTTCGGCAGGAATGTGCATTTCTTTATACATTTCTTCCGCCATTTCGGTTAGCATAGGCAACATTTGACTGCGCTTGGCTGCATCGGCTTTGGCATAGGTTTCCAATTGACGACCCAAGCTACGTGAAATGGTACCCATTCCTGAAGTGCGCAACAATTGTTGTAAGTAATTATCATGACGCGACTTTTCATTGGTCAACGCATAATACTTGTTGATCGTTTCAACAACGGTGCCGTATTTTGCTTTATTTTCGGCTTTGTTGGCCCATTTGTTGAATTTGGCTTCTTGTGCCGCTTTGGCTTTGGCGGTTTCAAACTTAGTCAACGCATCAATCATTCCTTGACGGTTTTTCCAATAGTTGGCCGTTGAAGCATATTTGGAAGCATAGATCAAATTTAAAGCAGCGCTTTGATCCATGTATTTTTTCATATTATCCATCCCTGTTTTTGCTCCTTCTACCCAAGCTGGATAGGCAAACTTCACATTTTGTTCAATGCCTCCAGCGGGCATCCAACGGTTGGTTCGACCGGGATATCCTAAAATCATGGCAAAATCATTTTCTTTCACACCCCCTAAATTTACAGGCAAGTAATGTTTGGGTTTTAAAGGCACATTGTTTTCAGAATATTCTGCTGGATTTCCATTGGCATCGCCATAAATACGGAACATGGAGAAGTCAGCAGTATGACGTGGCCATTCCCAGTTGTCGGTGTCACCCCCAAATTTCCCTAAACTTTCGGGAGGGGTTCCCACCAAACGAACGTCTTTATAATCTTGGTATACAAAATAGTAGAACTCATTCCCTTGGAAAAACGAACGAACAGAAACGACATATTTCCCGCCTTCGTTATTCTCTTTTTCAATTTTTGCGATTTCGGCGTTGATGGCTTTTTCGCGTTCGGCTTCGGTCATTTTATCATTGACTACTCCTAGGATTCGTTTGGTACAATCGTCCATACGCACAAAAAAGCGCACAAATAAACTAGACGGTTTTAACTCTCCTTTTTTATTGGCAGCCCAGTAGCCGTCTTTCAAATAATTTTTTTCTGCCGAAGACAATTCTGCGATGGCATCATAGCCACAGTGGTGGTTGGTTAATACCAAACCGTCTTTGGAGATTACCTCAGCGGTACAACCTCCGTTAAATTGCACGATTGCATCTTTTAAACTGTGGTTGTTAATGCTGTAAATCTCTTCAGCGGTAAGTTGCAGCCCCATTTTTTGCATATCGCGGTGGTTCAACCGTTCGATAAACATTAAGAACCACATTCCCTCATCGGCTTTGAGTGAGAAAGGGGTGAGAAGCACTGCGGAAAGCAGCGTAAGTACTAATTTTTTCATGATTGTTTGTTTGTAATTATGCAATAAAAAAAGAATTGTAAATAAACGGATTTACTTACAATTCTTCAATG
Source organism: Flavobacterium sp. (assembly GCF_027533505.1). Lineage (GTDB taxonomy): Bacteria > Bacteroidota > Bacteroidia > Flavobacteriales > Flavobacteriaceae > Flavobacterium. The sequence goes on from NZ_JAPZUB010000014.1 coordinate 15,921, forward strand.
GTTTTATGAAAATTTTTATTCTACAACAATTTTCTTGGTTGCAATTCCTTCTTGTGTGCGTAACATCACAAAATACACTCCTTTTTGTGCTGAAGGTAAGGTGATGGTGCGAACCAATTCGCTATTGTTTACTTGCTCTTCATCGACGATTACGCGTCCCATAGCATCGTAAACTTGTAGGGTATAATTTGCAATAGGATTGGCAAACTGTACGGCAAATGTACCATTACTTGGATTGGGAGCCAACGAAAATTGATTTTTCAAAATTTCTTCATCGCCCAAGGTAGTCATATTGAACTGCGAAGAAATGGTATTGTACCAAGCGGTCATACGGGTAGCTTGACCTGCGGTAAACATATACATACAAGCATCTTGCACATAATCCATATAATTCATTGTTAACTGTGGACTACCCGTACAAGGACTGGCTACATCTCCTGCAGGTAAGCAATCATATTCGGGCGTATTGGTGGACTCTGTATCACAAACGCGATCCCCTGAGGTGGCACAATTGGAACCGTCACACGATTGAAAAGTATGAGCTAAATTAAAGAAATGTCCTAACTCGTGGGTTAACGTACGGCCTCTGTTATAGGGTGCAGAGGGAGCAAAACCTGAACAGGTGGCAGGAGATGTTGTCATATTTGCCCCAAAAGCATTGTTGTCAATAACTACGGTCATTCCTTGACCTGGCGATCCTCCAAGAGGTGAAAACCCTAAAATACCCCCTGTCAAATTACGTACCACCAAGTTCATGTACCCTGACCATGTGGAATCTTGATTACACCCATCGGTACAACCAATATTTCCCGACGCCAAGAAATCGGTACCAAAAGTTACCGCTAAAGTTCCATTACTCAAACCTGTTCCAGCAGGGTGGTTTTGGGTAGCCAAAATGAATTGCACATCCATACTCCCAACATTAGTATTGGGATAAAATGAACTAGCACTGCTCCACAATGAAATATCGGAATTGGTTGCATTGTAATCGGCATTTAAAATATTTACCTGCGTTTGCGCCAATGCACGCAAACATGATTTTAAGGATTCCGAAGAGGAATTCGCAACCGTTGGATAATGCACGGCCACAGGGATACGGATAGTCACATTGGGCGCTGCTTGCGTTGCTAAGCTAGAGCGTCCCTCTAATTGCTCGGTAACTAAACGACGTAACTCGGTTTCAAAACGATCTTGCAACGCTTGGTGTTGCTGTTTCATCACCGGATTGGCCATTAATTTTTCCATGTAGGCATCGACACCGCAGGTACGTTGTTGCGCAAATCCTAACTGTGCGATACACAAAGCGAAAAGTAATCGTAATTTCATAAAGTGTAATTTAAATTTTTAGTGGTATAGCCTTTTTTAATTTATAAAATTTAGCAAATGTAGCCTATTTTTCTTGAAATCAAAGTAATAACAACAAATCTTACGGATAATATTTAGGAATTTAACATTTTCCACAACATGTCTTTTAACTCTTGCAGGCCTTGCTGCGCTACCGAAGAGATAAACAAATACGGAATGTTTTGGAAGTCTCGATCTAATAATACCTTCATCTCTGCTTGGAGTTCGGCATCGAGCATATCACTTTTTGAAATCACCAACAACCGTTCTTTATCCAAAAGCTCGGGATTGTAGCGGCGTAATTCATCCAATAAAATGTCGTATTCTTTTTTGATATCATCGGCATCGGCGGGAACCAAAAACAGCAGTGTCGAATTGCGTTCGATATGTCGTAAAAAGTAATGCCCGAGTCCTTTCCCTTCGGCAGCTCCCTCGATAATCCCGGGGATATCGGCCATTACAAACGATTGAAAATCGCGATAGGCCACAATTCCAAGGTTGGGTTTTAAGGTGGTAAAAGGATAATCGGCTATTTTGGGTTTGGCCGAGGTGAGCACCGACAATAGCGTTGACTTTCCGGCATTGGGAAAACCGACCAACCCTACATCGGCTAGAACCTTTAACTCGAGAATCACATCGTGTTCTTCGGGAGGCATCCCGGGTTGGGCATAGCGTGGGGTTTGGTTGGTGGCGCTGCGAAAGTGCCAGTTCCCTAGTCCCCCTTTACCGCCACGGGCTACAATTTTTTCTTCGCCATGTTCGGTGATTTCAAACAAGACCTCTTCGGTTTCTTGGTCTTTGACGACCGTTCCGAGGGGGACTTCAATGATTTTATCTTCGCCGTCGTGCCCGGTGCTTCGGCTGCTACCGCCATCGCCGCCGTGGCCCGCTTTGACGTGTTTGGTGAATTTCAAATGAAAAAGTGTCCATAGGTTTTTATTGCCACGCATGATTACGTGACCGCCTCGACCGCCATCACCGCCGTCGGGACCGCCTTTTTCGATAAATTTTTCGCGATGTAAATGCGTAGACCCTTTGCCTCCTTTACCGGAGCTCACATAAATCTTAACATAGTCTACAAAATTTCCTTCTGTCATGGGTTTGGTATTGGGTCAGCCTGTAGTGAAGCACTCCAGCTGGATTAGGAACGCGGTTGGGCATTCCTGTTGAAAACGATTTGTGTATTCTAGCCCCGGGAGCGCCGGCATCCCGCGGTTTTCGCGGATATAGGCAATCACGGGAAGGGGGTTCATCGGGGTGTGGGGTGCTTGCTCCTACTGATCGGCCACATAAGGAGCAACGCGTATCTTCTCGACCTTAGCGCCTGCGGTTTCCAATATGGTGAACTGCATTTTATTCCAAATCAGGAGTTCCCCTTGCTTGGGAATATACCCCATTTCGGTGGTGATTAGCCCGCTCACGGTGGTCACTTCGTAATCGCCAATCAGGTCGTCCATATCAAAATAAGTGAGAAAATCATGCAGTGAGTATTGTCCGTCGACGGTCCAGGTGCCATCGGCTTCCGCCACCAGCTGGTATTCGTCTTCATCAAAATCGGAAGCATCGCCCACCAAGGCTTCTAAAATGTCATTGAGCGTGATAATTCCTTGGAAAATCCCGTGTTCATCGACAATCAGGGCTTGGTGATTTTTGGTGGTTTTAAAATTTTCAAGCGCTTTGTAAGCCGATGTATGTTCGATCAAATACGTGGCTTCGCGGGTAATTTCGGTGAGTTTAAAATCCTTTTGCTCCAATCCCGCAAACAAATCCTTGAGTAATACAATCCCCTTCACTTCATCGAGATTGTCTTCGCAAACGGGGTATACGGAGTGCATTTCGTTAAGAATTTTCTCTTTGATTTCTGGAAAGGTATCTTCCATGGTGAGGTAGACTACATCGTTGCGGTGGGTCATGAGGGAATTGACTTTACGGTCGCCGATGTGAAAAACGCGTTCCACGATATCTTGCTCAATTTCCTGTACCTCACCTACTTCGGTTCCTTCTTTGATGATGGCTTTGATTTCTTCTTCGGTGACTTTACCGTCGGCGGTGGGTTTGATTTGAAACAGTTTCAAAAGTGCCTCGGTGGAAGTGGTCAACAACCAGACGAAGGGCATGGTGATTTTGGACACGAGTTTCATGGGAACAGCCACGGCTTTGGCGATTCCTTCGGGAAAATTTAGGCCAATGCGTTTCGGGAGTAATTCACCTAAAACTAGGGAGAAAAAGGTAAGCACTACCACAACAACGATGGTGGCCAACGAATCGGCGTAGGGGGCTAGCGCGGGAAATCCGGCAATAGCATCTTGCACATCTTGCGTCACTTTTTCACCGGAATAAATCCCCGTTAGGATACCGATTAGGGTAATCCCAATTTGTACCGTGGACAAGAATTTATTGGGAGAATTGGCGAGATCAAGCGCGGCTTTGGCATTGGAATTGCCTTTCTTTGCCGCCGTTTCCAATCGGTTTTTACGCGCCGAAATCAAGGCGATTTCCGACATCGAAAAGACCCCGTTGAGTAGGATTAAAAAGAGAATAATCAGTATTTCCATAGGCTGTCACAAAAAAAGAGCCTTCGTCCCGAAGTCCGAAAATGCTCTTTTCTGGTGTACAAATATCTTAAAAATTATTGAATTACGGCTAACATTCAACCGATTCCTGTTTAAAAAGTATCCAATACAGCACTCAAACGCGCAGTAACTTCGGCGATACTTCCAATGCCATCGACCGCGTAAAACTTACCTTGGGCTTGGTAATACGCCATGAGAGGGGCTGTTTTTTCGTTGTATTCTTGGTAGCGGTTGCGAATTTTTTCTTCGTCTTGATCGTCGGGACGACCTGAGGTTTTGCCGCGTTCCAACAAGCGTGCTACGAGAATTTCATCGTCGGCTTCTAAGGCTACAGTGGCGCGAATGGATTCGCCTTTGGAGGCTAAAAAAGCATCCAGCGCTTCGGCTTGCGCAATCGTACGTGGAAAACCATCAAACAAGAACCCAGCGGAATCGGGATTTTTTTCCACTTCGCTTTGCAACATTTGAATGGTAACTTCATCCGGCACTAAATCGCCTTTATCCATATAGGTTTTGGCCAACTGACCCAACTCGGTTTCGTTTTTAATGTTGTATCGAAAAATGTCCCCTGTGGATAGGTGCGTTAGGTTGTATTTTTCTTTCAAAAATTCGGCTTGGGTTCCTTTTCCTGCTCCAGGTTTCCCAAAAAGAACGATGTTAATCATTATGATTTTAGATTTTAGATTTTAGACGTTAGACGTTGGACTTTAGACGTTAGACTTTGGACGTTAGACGTTGGACTTTGGACGTTAGACGTTAGACGTTGGACTTTAGACGTTAGACTTTGGACGTTAGACGTTAGACTTTAGACGTTGGACGTTGGACTTTAGACTTTGGACGTTGGACTTTAGACTTTGGACTTTAGACTTTGGACGTTGGACTTGAAACTTATTACTACTCCGCCAATTGGTATACATCGGGCAAATTACGTCCAAGTCCATCGTAATCCAATCCATAGCCCACAATAAATTTATTGGGAATACGGATTCCGATGTAATCGATTTTTACCTCATGCTGATACGCTTCGGGTTTGAAAAACAAGGTTGCAATTTTCAAATGCTTGACCTTTTGTTGTTTCAACAGTTGTTTTAAAGCTACAATAGTAGTTCCCGTATCGATGATATCTTCTACAATCACAACCGTACGGCCTTCCAAGTTTTCATTGATTCCAATTAAGTGCTTTACTTCATGGGTAGTTTCGGTGCCTTCATACGAAGCTACTTTAATAAAACTCACTTCGCACATGCCGCGGTAGGCCTTCATTAAATCACCCATTACCATAAAGGAGCCGTTAAGCACCCCAATAAAAACAGGAACCTCATCAAAAAAATCATCTGCCATTTGCTTGGCCATATTTTGAACGGCAAAGTCAATTTCCTCCGAGGCAATGAAGGGTTCAAACGTTTTATCGTGTAAATGAATCATAGGGTGTTGGGCTTGGGAATAAGCTGCAAATTTAACAACTAAAACCTATTAAAAATCAAGTCGTTCGGAAAATTTGCAAATTTGATATATTTACGTCATGAATTCTAATGACTACGCTCAAATCGCCAACATCAAAGCGTATCGAGCCACCCGTGATTTTTACAAAATGCGCGCCTTTGAATCGTCCGATTTTTTGGCACTTCTTGTGGCTGTGGGTTGCAACCCGAAGGACAAAAACCATTACAAAGCCTTGTGGATTTTGGAGTTGGTAGCCGAAGAACGTATAGCGCTACTGTTTCCCTATTTGGATGAATTTTGCCATACATTGTCGCAATTCACATTGGACCCCGCGGTGCGACCGGCTTCGAAAATTTGTTTGTTTTTGGTTGCCAAAAAAGGGGTTCCATTGCATCCCTCTCATGAGGAAAAAATCATTGAAGGGTGTCTCGATTTTATCTTGCGGGAAGCAAAAGTGGCTACGATAGCCTATGCGCTTCGGGCATTGTTTCGCTTGGGAGAAAAACATCCGTGGGTACATGATGAACTTCGCCTGTTGCTGTCCCGTGAATGGAACAATCCCTCACCCGGAATGCGGTTTGTGCTGAAGGAGACGCTACAACGATTGGCCAAGAAGTAACGATATGCCCTTTTTTTGAAGCTTTTTGTAAACTTCAGAAATACTATATTTGCACAAACAACACTACCTCATGAATTACTTCTCCTCTGATTTCCGATTGGGCATTCTAGGCGGCGGTCAATTGGGCAAAATGCTCCTTACCGATACGCGTAAATTTGACATCCAAACGCTCGTTTTAGACCCTAGTGCGGAAGCCCCTTCCCGTTTTGGCTGCCATGCCTTTTATCAAGGGAGTTTGTTGGAATACGATACGGTTTACAAATTTGGCAAACTGGTTAATGTGTTGACGATTGAAATTGAAAACGTCAACCTCGAAGCGTTGGAACAACTGGAATCAGAGGGGCTTCCTGTTTTTCCTTCCCCGAAAACCTTGCGCTTAATTCAAAACAAAGGAAAACAGAAAGATTATTATGTACAACACGGCATCCCTACCTCTGCGCATCAACGCTTTGTGGGACTAGAAGCATTGCGTCAAGCGCTGGCCAATGACACCCTTGACTTTCCGTTTGTTTGGAAAGCCGCTACGGGTGGATATGATGGCAATGGTGTGAAAATTTGCCGCTCTGCCTTTGACCTCCGGGAACTTCCCGACGTAGAATGCGTGGCCGAAGCTTTAATCGATTTTAAAAATGAATTGGCCGTCATCGTTGCACGCTCGGCATCGGGAGAAATTCGCACCTACCCTGTGGTCGAAATGGAGTTTCATCCCGAAGCCAATCAAGTAGAATATGTGATTTGTCCCGCGCGAATTGACGCCGCCGTGGCCCAAAAAGCACAAGAAGTAGCCTTAAACGTTTCGGAAGCCTTTCAACATGTGGGCTTGCTGGCGGTAGAAATGTTTCAAACCCAAGACGATCAGATTTTGGTTAATGAAGTGGCACCCCGTCCCCATAACTCCGGCCATTACAGCATTGAAGCCAGTTATACTTCCCAATTTGAGAATCATTTGCGCGCCATTTTAGATTTACCCTTAGGCAATACCGACAGTAAAGTGGCAGGGGTCATGGTAAACTTAGTCGGTGCAGAAGGCCATACGGGTCAAGTGGTGTATGAAAACATCGAAAAAATCATGGCAATTGATGGCGTGACACCGCATATTTATGGCAAACGCGAAACCCGTCCGTTCCGAAAAATGGGCCATGTGACGATTGTGAATGCAGATATGGCAGCCGCCCGACGTATTGCGGAAGAGGTAAAAAACAGCATTCGGGTAATCAGTGTTCAGTAAACGGTATACATTGTGTAGTGTTCACTGGACAGTGTACATTGTGTAGTGTTCACTGGACAGTGAACATTTCACAATGCACATTCCCGAAAGGTTCGGACAATACGCAGTTCAAAAAACTAGACAACAATTCCAATCCTTTTTCGTTTTTAAATCCATGAAGAAAATTATATACCTATTCACTTTTCTGGCAGTTGGAATCCTTTATGCGCAAGAAAAAATCTTTGTTCCTGAAGGCCAAACTGCCTTGGACCGAACTACCTATTTCGAATTTGTTCAAAAAAAACGTCCTAAAACCCAACTCTTCTTACCCGATGGAAAAGAATTGCCGTTGAAAAAGTTGGATTCACTTAACAAAACGATTCACGACCAACCCTTCACGACCCTCTTTTATGCAGATACGATACAAAATAAGGCTTCTTTAGTCTTGAAATACCTATCGAAAGAAGAGGTCAAATTACGCAACGACCAATTTCGGCAACAGCAAAAAGACTTTGAAAAAAACCGGCGAAAGCTGATCGGGTCGACCCTTACCGAATTGACCTTAACGGACATGGAAGGAAAAACGTACACGTTGGAAGATTTAAAAGGGAAAGCGATTTTCCTCAATTTTTGGTTCACCCAATGCAAACCCTGCATCGAAGAAATGCCCGAGTTGAACAAACTGAAAGAAAAGTATACGAATCAAAATGTAGTTTTCTTTGCCGTGACATATAATGAGAAAAAGTTGATTCAGGATTTTTTAAAACGAACATCCCTAGAACTTACCATTATTCCCAACGACCGCAAAACAATTGACCAATTTCACATCAACTTTTACCCCACCAATATTTTAATCGACCCGAATGGCAAAGTATTGTTCATCAACGAACTCCTAGGCGGCAACGGTTTGAAGGAAATTAAGAAGTTGTTGCATAAAATGTTTCCGGATTAATTAACCCGTTTAAACTAGGCAGTAGGTTTTATTTGAAATACAGGGAATTTTAAACAAAAAATAAGGTTTTTTGCTAAATTTGTGGAAAATCAAAATCATGAAAATTACCAAACTCAAAATTGATAAACACAAGCATTTAGAGAATCTTGAATTTGATTTTACATACCCTGAAGATTTTCACATCAAAGAAAAAAGAGGGAAACCTTTGGATAAAATTTGTTTTATTGGGCAGAGTGGAACGGGGAAAACCAATCTTCTTGAGTTAATATATAACGATTTGTTTTCGATTTTATCCATTGAATTAGATGGTGAAAATGTATGGAGAAAAAATGGAGTTTTGTTATCAAATTATCTTCAAATATTTATTGAAAATATTAAATTTGAATCCTTACGCAAGGATACTTACGATCTCAATATATTGGTAAATGATAAAAAATTAAATTATTCACAAAACAACTCAACTTTCCCACAATCTTTATTTAGTAACTCTAACAAAGTTTTTTTCTTAAAATCTTCCATAATATCTACCAAAAACATTAATATTTTAAATTCCAATCCTTTAGAACTAAAAGAAAGTATTGTAGATTCTAACAATACACTAAACAACACCATCGAATTTGATGAAGAAATTTCACCTAGTATTTGGTATTTCATATTGGCTAGTGTTATTGATTTTCACAGTAATCGATACAAAAAATACAATGAACTTATAGGAAAAGGTTTGATTTCTGACTTAACTAAATTTAATAAGCAAGTATTAGAGTTTTTAAAAGAAAACCCAAACCCACTAGAATCATTGTCAAAAAAATTTAATCCAATTTTTAAAAAATTAGGTTTACAAATTGATATTGATAATACTGAATATTCAATTCCAATTAAAAATATTTTAAAAGAAGAAATCATTCCTGTAAAAGATTCAAGTACTGGAACAAAACAAATTTTATTAACCTCACTTCCATTATACTTTTTAGATACACAAAATACAATAATTCTATTCGACGAACCCGAACGTTCTCTATATCCAGATATTCAAATGGAGCTGATGGATCATTATCAAAATTTTGCTCCAGAAGCCCAATTCATTGTAGCAACTCATTCACCATTTATTGCCGCAAACTTTGAACCAGAGGAGCGTTTTATATTGTATTTTGACAAGGAAGGCAATGTAGCTGTAAAAAGAGGGAAATCGCCCATTGGAGATGACCCAAATGACATGTTGACAAATGACTTTGGTGTTAATTACATTAATACTTATGGACAAGAAAAATTTCAAGATTATCTCGAATTAAAACAAAAAATGCTTTTTGAAAAAGATGAGAAATTGAAGAAAAAATATGCCCAAGAAGTACGTGAATTGGGAGATAAATATAATTTTTAAGCCATGAAAAGAATTGATAAACGCCATGATTCCGAAGTAGTCCGACAAAATTTAAGTTACACTAAAGGAGATAATTCAGGTCTTCGCAAAATCTTAATGTGGGAACAAAAAAGATTTTGTGCTTACACAGAAGAGTATATTGGAGAAAATGATGCATGTGATATCGAACATTTTAATCCGAACCTGAAATTTACACCACAAGACTCTTATAATAATTGGTATGTGGTAAAGCACAAACCCAATAATTTAAAAAGTACCAAATGGATTGAACCAATTCTCTATCTTTATGATGAAGAATTTGAAACCAGAATTAAATATTCAGATGGAGCGTACATTCATGCTCAAGAGGATCATGAAGCAAAAAATTTACTAGAATTATTAGGCGTAAATAAACTAGAACAAGTAACACTTAGAAAAAAATATATTGCAAGAAGAAGAGAATTGATTGACTTTTTGAACATAAATGCTCGAGAATATTTTGAAGAAGAAATTGAAAAAGAAATTGAATCTATCAAATACCTGAGGGCAATCCAAGAAGAATTTGAAATCCCAATTTGGGACATGATTCCCTTTCCTGAGATTAATTAAAATTCTCTGGAATATTTACAATATAAAATTTAGCATTTAAAATAAAATGAAAGTAGCCATCGTCATGGGAAGTAAAAGCGACTTGCCGGTTATGCAAGAAGCCATTGATATTCTACAATCCTTCGGAATTACGACTGAAGTAGACATTGTATCGGCGCATCGCACGCCTGAAAAATTGTTCGATTTTAGTTCGAACGCCCACCTACGCGGCATCAATGTGATCATTGCGGGTGCAGGTGGCGCTGCGCATTTACCCGGGATGGTCGCGGCTATGAGTCCGCTGCCCGTCATTGGCGTACCGGTCAAATCCAGCAATTCGATTGACGGTTGGGACTCGGTACTTTCTATTTTACAAATGCCCGGCGGCGTTCCTGTAGCAACCGTTGCCTTAAACGGTGCAAAAAATGCGGGTATTCTTGCGGCACAAATTTTAGGCAGCCAAAATCCGGACATTCTAGCAAAAATTGTAGCCTACAAAAACGAATTGAAGGAAGTGGTTTTGAAAGCGGCGGAGAAGTTGAGCCACTGAGCCTCTGAGATGCTGAGCCACTGAGCCACTGAGCTAATGAGTTTTCTCTTCCTATTAAAAATTTTTTTTACAATAACACAATAAAGCACTTCGTTACGGAAGCAAGTGCGGATGCTTTATCTTTTAGAACATACAACTATGTTTACGGAAAAATTCAATACGCCCTATACGGCAGCGCCTTTTAGTCAAATTCGACTGGAAGATTATGTGCCTGCTTTTGACCAAACCATCGCACAAGCCCGCGCTGAAGTGGATGCCATTATCAATAATCCCGAAGCGCCTACGTTTGAAAATACGCTAGAAGCCTTGGAATTTTCGGGACAAGCTTTGGATCGATTGTCGTCGATTTTCTTTAATTTGAATTCGGCCGAAACCAACGATACCCTCCAACAAATTGCCCAAGAAGTGTCGCCTAAATTGACGGCCTTTGGTAATGATATTGCGCTCAATGAAACCTTATTCCGACGCGTAAAAGCGGTCTATGACCAACGCGATTCTTTATCGCTTTCGCCGGAACAGTTGATGTTATTGGAAAAAAAATACAAAGGATTCAGTCGGAACGGTGCCTTGTTAAGTGAAGACCAAAAAAACCGCTTACGCGAAATTGACACCGAATTAGCGAAATTAAAATTGACCTTTGGCGAAAACGTATTGGCCGAAACGAATAGCTATTTCAAACACATCACTAATGTTGAAGACCTGGCTGGTTTACCCGAAGGAGCCATAGAAGCTGCCGCAACATTAGCCCAATCGAAAGGACTAGAAGGCTGGGTTTTTACCTTGGATTTTCCAAGCTATATGCCGTTGATTACCTATGCCGACAACCGCGAATTACGGAAAGAAGTAGCGATTGCCTTTGGAAAAAAAGCCTTTCAGGACAATAATCATAACAACACTGAAATCCTTAAAAGAATTGTCACCCTTCGTCATGAACGTGCGCAATTATTAGGATATACCTCCCATGCCCATTTTGTTTTGGAAGAACGCATGGCGCAAAATCCGGAAACGGTAAAAACCTTTTTGAATGATTTGTTAGCCAAAGCCAAACCCGCGGCCCAACGTGAATTTGCGCAATTATCGGCTTTCGCCAAAGAAAGAGACGGTTTGGAGCATTTGGAAAAATGGGACGGCGCGTATTATTCAGAAAAATTAAAACAAGAATTATTTGATTTGGATGACGAACTCTTGAAACCCTATTTCCCATTGGAGAAGGTGTTGCAAGGGGCTTTTACAGTGGCCGAGAAGTTATTCGGACTCACTTTTCACGAAATTGATACGGTTGACAAATACCACCCTGATGTACAAACCTTTGAAGTTCGGGGTGAATCTAATGACTATGTAGCGTTATTTTATGCTGATTTCTTCCCGCGACCCGGAAAACGACCGGGCGCTTGGATGACCTCATTCAAATCACAATACATTCAAAACGGAGTCAACGACCGACCCCATGTGTCGATTGTGTGTAATTTCACGCCTCCTACGCCTTCAAAACCTTCATTGTTAACCTTCAATGAAGTAACCACCTTATTCCATGAATTTGGACATGCGCTCCACGGCATGTTAGCCAATACAACGTACCCAAGTTTGTCGGGAACCTCGGTCTATTGGGACTTTGTGGAATTACCGAGTCAGGTGATGGAGAACTGGTGTTACGAACCCGAAGCGTTGGCCTTGTTTGCCCATCATTATGAAACGGGCGAAGTGATTCCGCAAACCTATGTCGATAAAATCAAAGAAAGTGCGAGTTTCTTGGAAGGCATGGCCACGGTGCGCCAACTGAGTTTTGGTTTATTGGATATGGCGTATCATGCCCAAATTCCCGTCATTGATGATGTAAAAGCCTTTGAAGTTGCCGCTATGCGCGAGACGGCTCTATATCCCGATGTATTGGATAATTGCATGAGTCCGTCGTTTTCCCATATTTTCCAAGGTGGGTATTCTTCAGGCTATTACAGTTATAAATGGGCCGAAGTGTTGGATGCCGACGCCTTTGCGTATTTCCAAGAAAAAGGAATTTTCAACAAGGAAGTGGGAACGCGATTCAAAGAAACGGTACTCTCCCAAGGCGGCACGGAATTGCCCATGGAATTGTATAAAAAGTTCCGAGGACAAGAGCCCAAACCCGAAGCGTTGTTGAAGCGCGCAGGGCTGTTGTAATTATGAGTTATGAAGTATGAATTATGAGTTATGGATTATGAGTTATGAATTGAGAGTCGTGAATGCGGCTCTTTTTGTTTTAAAAAAAATAGGGATGCTTTAACTTTTATGTTTCATTTTCTGAGTAAACGCTTTGTATATTTGTGGAAATCAAAATTTTACTTTTATGCACCTGATTTACTGTATAATAGAATGCTCCCTTCGTCAGCGGTATTGGTTAGCGCTTTTTATCATGACCGTGTGTACCCCTTTGAAGGCTCAAAATAGGGAAGATAAGAGTACTCAGGAAACAAGCGAAACGTTTTTCCTGGCATCCGACGGCACCGCCTCCAACCCCATCACCTTTACCCCCATAGGACAACTTACTAGCCCCACAGGAACCGTGTACAATGTACTCAACAACGACCGCCGCATCACCAACGGCTCGTTTTGTAACATCGACCCTCGAGCAACGGTGCCATTAGCCATGAGCTCCATCACCCTTACCAGCACCTCCTCGAGTCCGTTTTTTAATATAGATAACAGTAATGGGAATTTACGTGCGAATACTTTGATTGGAAATATTCCAATTGGCAATTACACCCTAACTTATACCGTTTGTGACGTGACCTTTCCGAGTATTTGCCGCACCACCCAAGTCAATGTTCGGGTGGTGGCACCCAGTCCCCGCTTATCCCAACCCGAAGTAGCCAAAACAGCCCCCCAAGCGCCCAGTGCCGCTACCCAAAGCTGTGATTGCTCCCCCATTATTTGCTTTAACGAC
>NZ_JAPZUB010000009.1 GCF_027533505.1 Flavobacterium sp.
GGATACAATCTAAAGCTCCGATTTAACCAAATTAAAGAACTAATTATTTTTTGGTTACAATTATTGTTCAACTTTTTCACTAAAAATAAAACCACTATTTTAATCGAAATTTAAAATAGTGGCTTTTTAAGGAATGACTAAATACCGTCGATGGCCAATCCTTCTTCTTTAAAATTCTAAAAAAATAATCCAGGGATTTCCTTTGTTAACCGTTTTTCTGTTTACATTTTCACAACATTCAGCGCCTTCGAAAACCCAACGAAAATAATTTACTCCTTTTCCGAAAACCCTTGATTTTTCTGCCTTTTATCAAAATTTGCACTTCTATCTACCTGTTTTTCAATACGTTATAAAATAGTTAAAAAGAAGAATTTTCTTACGCGTTGTTAAAAACTAAAGCCGATTGTGGATAAGTTTGACTTTCTTTTTTACGGGTATTTGACCAAATTTGTAACAGTCAGAATAACGTTAATAAAATCCTAAAAAAAGAACAACACTATGGCAATTGCGGAACCCATTCTACAGGACAACAAAGACCGATTTGTAATTTTCCCCATCAAACACCATGATATTTGGGAATGGTATAAAAAACAAGAAGCCTGTATTTGGACGGCGGAAGAAATCGATTTGCACCAAGACTTAAACGATTGGAACAACAAATTGAACGATGACGAACGCTATTTTATCAAACATATATTGGCTTTTTTCGCGGCTTCCGACGGGATTGTCAATGAAAACTTAGCCGAAAACTTCGTGAGTGAAGTACAATACCCCGAGGCTAAATTCTTCTACGGGTTTCAATTGATGATGGAAAACATTCACAGTGAAACCTATTCGCTTTTGATTGATACCTATGTAAAAGATGAGGCTGAGAAAAATCAATTGTTTCATGCTATTGAAGTCTTCCCAGCCATCAAACAAAAAGCAGAATGGGCGTTGAAATGGGTACAATCACCCAATTTTAATGAACGCCTCATTGCATTTGCGGCGGTGGAAGGTATTTTCTTTTCGGGATCGTTTTGCTCGATTTATTGGTTGAAAAAACGTGGGTTAATGCCCGGACTCACCTTCTCCAACGAATTAATTTCGCGTGATGAAGGAATGCACTGTGACTTTGCCGTTCACTTGCACAACCACCATTTGGTGAATAAAGTTTCGAAAGAGCGCATTACCGAAATTTTAACCGATGCTTTAGACATTGAGCGTAAATTCATCACCGAGTCTTTACCGGTGAGTTTGATTGGTATGAATTCCAAATTAATGACCCAATACCTCGAATTCGTGACCGACCGTTTGTTGGTCGAATTGGGCTGTAATAAAGTATTCAACGTGACCAATCCGTTCGACTTTATGGATATGATTTCATTGCAAGGAAAAACCAATTTCTTTGAAAAACGCGTTTCTGAATACCAAAAAGCAGGCGTTATGAACAATGACTCCAGCACGCAGAAAATTAGCTTCGACGCTGATTTTTAATTCGATCAAAATCATTCAAAATAAAGCTCCGGGAGGAGTTCCAACCGATTCGAGCTAGCCTATCGTGGCCTCGCATCAAAAATCAATTCGAGTTAGAGAAGGGATTGTCTAACTCATAACCTAAAACCAAACGAATATGTACGTAGTAAAAAGAGACGGCCACAGAGAGCCCGTTATGTTTGACAAAATTACCGACCGTATCAAAAAATTATGTTACGGCCTAAACGAAATGGTCGATGCTGTAAAAGTAGCCATGCGTGTAATTGAGGGCTTATATGACGGTGTGACCACTTCTGAATTGGACAACCTTGCCGCCGAAACCGCTGCTGCCATGACGGTAACCCACCCGGATTATGCGTTGTTGGCCGCCCGAATTGCGATTTCCAACTTACACAAAAACACAAAAAAATCGTTCTCCGAAACCATGAACGATATGTTTCATTATGTAAACCCGAGAACCAATCAAGAAGCGCCTTTACTCTCTGAAGAAGTACATCAAGTAATTATGGAAAACGCCGAGTTTTTGGATTCTCATGTAATCTATAACCGCGATTTCAATTACGATTATTTTGGTTTTAAAACCTTAGAGCGTTCTTACCTTCTCAAAATAAATGGCAAAATCGTAGAACGTCCGCAACACATGTTGATGCGTGTGGCGGTGGGCATTCACTTAAACGACCTTCAGTCGGTGATTGAAACTTACGATTTAATGTCCAAAAAATTCTTTACCCACGCAACACCTACGCTTTTCAACGCCGGTACGCCCAAACCGCAAATGTCGTCTTGCTTTTTGTTGACCATGAAAGACGATAGTATCGATGGCATTTATGATACGTTGAAACAAACGGCCAAAATCTCGCAATCGGCTGGAGGTATCGGGTTGTCGATTCATAATGTGCGCGCTACAGGTTCGTACATTCGAGGCACCAACGGAACGTCCAACGGAATTGTACCGATGTTACGGGTCTTCAATGATACGGCCCGTTATGTAGACCAAGGCGGTGGAAAACGCAAAGGAAGTTTCGCCATTTACATCGAACCTTGGCATGCCGACATTTTCGAATTCTTGGATTTGAAAAAGAATACCGGTAAAGAAGAGATGCGTGCCCGCGATTTGTTCTTTGCGATGTGGATTTCTGACTTGTTCATGCAACGGGTAGAAAATGACGCAGAATGGACCTTAATGTGTCCCAACGAATGTCCTGGACTATACGATACGTATGGGGAGAAGTTTGAAGCATTATACACCTCCTACGAATTGGCTGGCAAAGGCCGTAAAACCATTCGTGCCCGTGAATTGTGGGAGAAAATCTTAGAATCACAAATCGAAACGGGAACTCCCTACATGTTGTACAAAGATGCGGCCAACCGTAAATCGAACCAGAAAAACTTGGGTACGATTCGCTCCTCCAACTTATGTACCGAAATCTTGGAGTATACTTCTGAGGATGAAATCGCGGTCTGTAATTTGGCCTCCATTTCGTTACCAATGTTTGTGGAAGACGGTAAATTCAACCACGAATTATTATACAACGTGACCAAACGCGTAACGCGCAACTTAAATAAAGTTATCGACCGCAACTATTACCCGGTTCCCGAAGCCGAGAACTCCAACATGCGCCACCGTCCTGTTGGATTGGGCGTACAAGGTTTGGCCGATGCGTTCATCATGATGCGTTTGCCGTTTACCAGCGATGAAGCCAAACAATTGAACCAAGACATCTTTGAAACGATTTACTTCGCTGCCGTTACCGCTTCGATGGAATTGGCCAAAGAAGAAGGACCGTATTCTACCTTCCAAGGGTCACCCATTTCGCAAGGGGAATTCCAGTACAACCTTTGGGGATTGAAAGACAGCGACTTATCAGGTCGTTGGGACTGGGCCTCGCTGCGTAAAGAAGTGATGGAACACGGGGTGCGCAACTCCCTATTGTTGGCACCGATGCCGACCGCTTCTACCTCGCAAATTCTTGGAAACAATGAAGCCTTTGAACCGTATACGTCCAATATCTACACCCGCCGTGTATTGTCGGGCGAGTTTATTGTAGTCAACAAACACTTGTTGGAAGACTTGGTTAAACACGGGTTGTGGAATGAAAACTTGAAACAAGAAATCATGCGCCACAACGGTTCGATACAAAACATTGACATCATTCCGCAAGAGTTGAAAGAATTGTATAAAACCGTTTGGGAAATGTCTATGAAAGATATTATTGACATGTCCCGTCAACGCGGATATTTCATTGACCAGTCGCAATCGTTGAACTTGTTTATGCAGGATGCTACCTTTGCCAAACTGACCTCAATGCACTTCTATGCGTGGAAAAGCGGCTTGAAAACGGGCATGTACTACTTAAGAACAAAATCAGCTGTAGATGCCATCAAGTTCACCTTGAGTAACGAGAAAAAAGAAGAACCTACGGTTACCTTACAACAACCCGAACCCCAAGCGGTGGAAGTAATCGCCCCTGAATCGGGAGAAATGAGCGCCGAAGAATTCCGATTGATGGTGGAACGCGCCCGCAATGCCGGTCCTGAGGACTGTGAAATGTGTGGATCGTAGTTTTATTATAAATGAGAAATTTTAAATTATAAATTAGGATAACAGCTGTCAGCAATGGCGGCTGTTTTTTTATAGTACAGCTCTGTAATTAGCCATGATGAATTTATTTACATTTGTGGTTACCGAAAAATAAAATCACATGATGACTTGGGAACAACTTTTATCCTTGAAACGTCAAGGCGACACGGGCAAACGCTTACGCATCGAGCAAGACGATACCCGTTTGGGATTTGAAGTCGATTACGATCGTATTATTTTCTCGGCGCCGTTTCGCAGTTTGCAAGATAAAACCCAAGTAATTCCGTTATCCAAAACCGATTTCGTACATACGCGCCTCACCCACAGTTTGGAGGTTTCGGTAGTAGGACGTTCGTTAGGCCGTTTGGTCGGTAAAAAAATCATCGAAAAATATCCGTACCTCGCCACCATACATGGCTATCAAGCCAATGATTTTGGAGCTATTGTCGCCGCCGCTGCTTTGGCCCATGACATTGGTAATCCACCGTTTGGTCATTCGGGTGAAAAAGCGATTGGCGAATATTTTTCCCGAGGCAACGGACAAAAATTCAAAGAGCAACTGAGTCCGAAAGAATGGCAAGATTTGGTCGATTTTGAAGGCAACGCCAATGGATTTACAGTACTTACGGGGACGCGTCCGGGCATTGAAGGGGGATTGCGCTTGTCGTATGCCACTTTAGGCGCTTTTATGAAGTATCCGAAAGAAAGTTTACCCAAAAAACCCACAGCAAATATCTCCGATAAAAAATTCGGCTTTTTCCAAACCGACAAAGCTTTTTTTCAAGAAGTGGCCGAAGAATTGGGATTGCTAAAAATAACCTCAGGCGAAGATCTACGCTATTTGCGCCATCCGCTCGCTTTTTTGGTCGAAGCTGCCGACGATATTTGCTACACCATTATAGACTTTGAAGACGGCATTAATTTAGGCTTGGTGGCCGAAGATTTCGCCTTGGAATACCTCATTAATTTGGTCAAAGACACCATTGACCGCAACAAATACAATGCTTTAACCACCAAAGAGGATCGCATTAGTTACCTGCGTGCCTTGGCTATTGGTAACCTCATCAATGATGCGGTAAAAGTATTTTTGGAAAATGAAGAAGCTATTTTAAAAGGCGAATTTCATCATGCCTTAACCGACAAAAGCAAATACAAAGCCCAAATGGATGACATTATCAAATTGAGTGTCAAAAACATTTACCAAAGTCGAGAGGTCATTGAAAAAGAGCTGAAAGGTTACCAAATTATCAATAGTTTGTTGGACAAATTTATTACAGCTTACAACCATCAATATGAGGGAAAAACCTCTAACTACGATGCCCTTTTGTTAAAAGTACTCCCCGAAAAACACCGCTTAGAAAAGAGCAGTTTGTATGAACGATTGATGCACATATGCCATTTTATCTCGCTTTTAACAGATGGAAATGCCGTGTTGTACCATGACATGCTGGGTTAACATTTCTTAATTTTCTGACTCTCAAAGGGCTGTGGTTGTTTTTTTGAAAAGATTACGCTAATTTTGAAAAGGTTAACCAACAGCTATGAAAAAATTCTACCTAGGATTACTGGGCCTTTGCAGCAGTATTTGGGCGCAAGAGATTCCGAAACAAGCTATACAAGCAGCATTGCAACAGCAACAAATCACCCAAAAATGGGCTGTAAGTGACATTGCCGAATGGGAAGTAGTGAGTCAAACCACTTCTGAATCAACAGGAATTACCAATTATTTTATCCGACAAACCCTTGATGGTCTTCCTATTTTTGAATCCGTAACTACCGTATGGGTTAAAAAAGGCGCTGTGATTCAAGTTGGCGATCGTTTCATCACAGGAATTTTACAAAAAGCCGATCGAAATACAAAGGCACAACCTGCAGCAGCAATTTTTCAGAAAGCAACGCAAGAGTTAGGATATGTTCTTTCCCCTTCTGTGCTGAAACAAGAGAATACAGCGAAGGTAACGCTTGTAAACGACAACGCTATCGATGACCCTATTCAAGCTACCTTAGGCTATCTTACCATTAACGGCCGTTTGCAAAAAGTTTGGCATTTCGAATTTTACAGTCCCAACCAAGAACATCTATGGAGCCTTTACGCCGATGCAGCTACAGGTTCGATAGTCCAAAAAAACGATTTAACGGTACGTTGCCAATTTGACCATCCGCACGACAATTCTCCATCAGCTTCCTCTATCTTTTCCTTTGAAAAATCAGTACAAAAAGCGGTAAGTCCTTTACAAGTTCAAAGCGGAAACTATCGCGTCATCCCGTTTGAATTTGAAAGTCCTAACCACAGTCCCTTTCAACTTATCAGCAGTCCCGCCAATGCATTGGCTTCTCCCAAAGGCTGGCATGATACCAACAACCTTTCGGACAACATTCCTACCTTAAAATACACCTACACTCGCGGCAACAATGTTTGGGCGCGCGCCGACTATACCAACACGAATCCCACAGTCCATTCGACCAATCCTACGGCCAATGGTTATGCCCCCGATGGCGGAAGTAGTCTCACCTTTGACTTCCCCTACGGCGGGGTAAGTGTACAACCCAATACCTATATTAATGCAGCCGTGACCAATTTGTTTTACATGAACAATTGTTTACACGATGTGTGGTATCAATATGGCTTTAATGAGCAGAATGGCAATTTTCAACAAAATAATTTCGGACGGGGCGGTTCGGGATCCGACTTTGTCTGGGCCGATGCACAAGACGGTTCTCGTTCGACTACGCCTTCGTTTAACAATGCTAACTTTTCCACTCCCTCTGATGGAGTGCGTCCGCGTATGCAAATGTATGTTTGGAATGTGGCACCCCCTATTTTTCCAATAACTGTAAATAACCCGGCCTCTGTAGCTGGAAATTATCGTGCAGTTCAGAATGTTTTCAACCCCGGCTTTGTGAGCGTCCCCCAAGCACCCAACTTTATTCAATCCGATTTGGTGTTGTATCAAGACGGGACAGGTGGTTTAAATGAAGCCTGTGTGCCCCCTTCAAATGGTCCCGCAATGAACGGAAAAATCGTCATTATTCGACGTGGGAATTGCAACTTTACTGTTAAAGTCAAAAATGCACAAAACAGAGGCGCGGTGGCTGTAATTATGGTTAACAATGTTGCAGAACCCGAATATTTAAGTATGAGTGGCGCTGACAATACAGTAAGTATTCCAGCAATTTTAGTAAGTACGTTAGATGGCGAGACATTAATCAATGCTACATTTTCAAATCCTGTTAATGTTCGTTTACAACTCAACGGAGCACCATTCGTAAGTACCGATGGCGATTTTGACAACGGCATTATTGCCCATGAATACGGTCATGGAATCTCCAACCGTTTAACCGGAGGGCCCAGTTTAAGCAATTGTTTGACCAATGAAGAACAAATGGGCGAAGGTTGGTCGGATTGGTTTGCCTTGATGTTGCAAATGAAGCCTGGAGATGTTGGAACAACACCCAAAGGGATTGGCACTTTTGCTGTAAGTCAGCCTACTACAGGAGGCGGAATTCGCCGTTTCCCCTATTCCACCGACATGGATATCAACCCGAGTACATTTGCCACAGTAAACGATAACTTTATCACCGATGCCGACGGGAATACTACCGTTTCACAACATAATATCGGTGAAGTTTGGTGTGCGATGCTTTGGGATTTAACCTGGGCGTATGTCGCAAAATATGGTTACGACCATAACAAATACACGGGAACCGGTGGAAACAACAAGGTAATGCGTTTGGTACTAGACGGCTTAAAATTACAACCTTGTAACCCTTCTTTTACCGAAGCGCGCGATGCTTTAATCGCTGCCGATCAAGCTACCACGGGAGGTGCCGATTATTGTATGATATGGGAAGTTTTTGCCCGCAGAGGTTTGGGAATTAATGCAAGTTCGGGCAACCGTAACGACTCCGCCGATCAGGTAGAAGATTTTACGCAGCCAGCGCCAGGACCCAATTGTACGGCCTTGGGTACAGCAATTTTTGAAAATAACCTTACCTACCGCGTTTATCCCAATCCAGCGACTAACGAAGTATTTGTGGAGCTGCCCAATTATAACCGTGCGTTGGACGTTCGTTTAATCGATATCCACGGTCGCCTCGTGTACCAAGACCACTGGAGCAACGGAACCTTGAACCGAATTCCATTAGGAAATATACAATCGGGAATATACATTCTACAAGCAACTGGAGAAAGCCTACAAATCACCGAAAAAATTATCAAAAATTAAATCAAAACGGACCTCAAAAGGGTTCGTTTTTTTTGGAGCAACACGTTTAGTACATCAATCACGACTGTCCGGCTTTCCGCTGTAGTCCCTCTTGCATCGGGAGCTGCCGCTTCAATCCGGGCTAGAATTCACGCTTATTTTTCTAAAAGCATCTTTAAAAACTGCTGAATGGCTTGTGGTGATATCCTACATAATTCCTGCAATTGAGTAACGGCTCCATGTTCAATAAATTGATCCGGAATTCCCAATCGGTGGACAGGAAGTTGATAATCGTGCGTCGTGACAAATTCGGCAACAGCACTACCCAATCCGCCTTCAATCGTTGCATCTTCTAAAGTGATTACAACCCGATGCTGCTTACAAATGGTATGCAAAAGCGCTTCGTCTAGCGGTTTTATACATCCGAAATGATACAGACTCACCTTTTCTTTTGAGTCAAAATCGGCAAGAGCGGCAAGCGCATTATTTCCAATAAATCCTGTTGAAATCAGCGCAATATCCGAACCTTGTTGCAGTACTTTTCCTTTTTTATAGTCTATTTTTTGAAAGGGTATTTCACAATCCAATCCTACGCCACGACCCCGCGGGTAGCGAATAGCAATGGGATTTTCCAATCCTAAAGAAGCGGTATACAAGAGTTGGCGCAACTCCACTTCATCCAAAGGAGCGACAATTTCCATATTCGGTACACAGCGCAAATAGGCCAAATCAAAAACACCATGATGCGTAGCACCGTCTTCGCCTACCAAACCGGCACGATCCAAACAGAAAATCACCGGTAGCTTTTGTAAGGCCACATCGTGAATCACTTGGTCGTACGCCCGTTGTAAAAACGTGGAATAAATATTGCAAAACACCACCATTCCTTGGGTAGCCATTCCTGCAGCCAAGGTCACGGCGTGTTGCTCGGCTATCCCCACATCAAAAGCGCGTTCAGGAAAAGCTTCCATCATATATTTCATCGAACTCCCCGACGGCATGGCTGGGGTAATTCCGATTATTTTGGGATTATCTTTTGCTAAGCTTACCAAAGTATGTCCAAAAACATCTTGGAATTTAGGGGGCAAATGGGATTCTTCTTTGGTAATGAGTTCGCCAGTTGCCGCATCAAATTTTCCAGGTGCGTGGTATTTGACTTGATCTTGTTCGGCTTGCAATAAGCCTTTTCCTTTGGTGGTGATGACGTGCAAAAACTTGGGCCCTTTCACCTTTTGCAAACGTTTCAATTCTTTAATTAAAGCCGGTAAATCATGACCGTCTATCGGACCCGAATACGCAAAGTTCAGGGATTTGATCATGTTGTTTTGCTTCGGGTTTTTTCCTTCTTTTACAGCCGTCAAATACGTTTTCAGTGCGCCCACACTCGGGTCAATTCCGATGGCATTATCATTTAAAACAACTAATAAATCTGCATCGGTTACTCCGGCATGGTTCAACCCTTCAAACGCCATTCCACTCGCAATCGAGGCATCGCCAATTACAGCAATGTGTGAGCGTTTTTCACCTTTTAACTGAGAAGCAAGCGCCATTCCTAAAGCAGCTGAGATAGAGGTAGAGGAATGCCCTACGCCAAACGTATCATAGACACTTTCAGCACGTTTGGGAAACCCCGAAATGCCCCCTTTCTGGCGATTGGTTTCAAACTGATCGCGGCGTCCGGTTAAAATTTTATGCCCATAAGCTTGGTGTCCCACATCCCACACCAATAAATCGTCGGGGGTATTGAACACATAATGCAGCGCTATGGTCAATTCGACCACACCCAAACTGGCTCCCAAATGCCCTTCTTTTACGGCCACAACCCCAATGATTTTTTCGCGCAATTCCTGAGCGAGTTGCTCCAATTGCGCAATATCGAGTTGCCGTAAATCGGACGGAGATTGAATTTGTGCGAGTAAATGTTCCCCCATGAGTCAAAGGTACAAATTGAATTCCTATTTTTGTTTTATGGAACCTATTTTCACCGACGAATACTTCATGAAAAAAGCCTTGGTAGAGGCTGAAAATGCTTTTGAGAAAGGTGAAATTCCGGTTGGCGCGATTATTGTAGTAGAGAATCGGGTCATTGCCCGAAGTCATAATCTAACCGAAATGCTCAACGATGTTACCGCACATGCAGAAATGCAAGCCATTACAGCAGCAGCCCATTTTTTTGGAGGCAAATACCTAAAAGGCTGTACGTTGTATGTAACGTTAGAACCTTGTCAAATGTGTGCTGGCGCGCTGTATTGGAGTCAGATCTCCAAAATTGTGTTTGGCGCCCGTGATGAACAACGGGGATTTATGACTCTAGGTACGCAGTTACATCCTAAAACCGAAGTGGTTGCAGGAGTGATGGCCGAACAATGTGCCCAATTAATGAAAGATTTTTTTAAAAAACGACGCTAACCTATTTGCTCAACCCGTATCCTTCTTCGCCATTCCGCAACCCACCAACAAATACATAAACGTATCTTCATCCACCCTTTTTATGAAAACTTTTAAGTTTCTGTCTGTGCTCATGGTCCTTGTGACCTTAGCTGCTTGTTCGAAAAAATCGGCTGCCTATTTTGATTCCGACCCTATGCTTTTCAAAGCGTACATTTCTGGTTTTACCTCTGGTTTTATTCCTGCGAAATCCGACATTCGGGTGCAACTGGCCTTCCAAAAAAAGGACTGGAATCCCGAACAAGAATTGGATGATGCCATTTTCTCCATTTCACCCAGTGTGGATGGAAAAGTGAAAATGCTTTCTTCCAACACTATTGCTTTTATTCCAGACGAACCCTTGGAACAAAACACTTTGTATCAAGTGACCTTGAATTTAGAGAAATTGACGACTGTCTCCGATGAAAAATTACAGGCTTTTAATTTTTCATTCAAAACCATCAAGCAAGACTTTATCGTTCAAACCCAAGATTTACAATCGTACAATAAAGATTATTATTATCAATATGGCACGATTCGCACTGCGGATGCAATGGATTTTACGTTGGCGCAAAAAATCCTAACGGCCACCCAAAACGGTAATGATCTAAAAGTAAAACTCGACAAGGAGATGAGTTCACCCACCGAATTCAAATTCCTTATTGACAGCATTCAACGCTTTTATGATGAAAGCACCATCACTTTGAAATGGGATGGTGATGAAGCCGATGTTGAAGACCAAGAAGGTTTTGTGGAAATAAAAATCCCAGGTAAAAACCAGTTCAAAGTGGTTCAAATTACTTCGGGAGATGAAAACAACCAATCGATACTGATCAATTTCTCAGACCCGTTGAAAAAAGACCAAAACTTTGCGGGATTGGTCAATATTCAAAATACGGATAATTTGAAATTTAGTACGATGGGCAATGTACTCAAAGTCTATTTTGACAATGTCGGATCCACAACCAATACGCACAAAACCGTACAAAACGAAGTCGTGGCCACAGAAGAAGTGGCCGTAGATACAGTCGCGGTGGCAGCAGACACAACCGTTACTGTTGTCGATACTTCAGACGATGTCTCGGATTATGAAGAAGAGGAAGAACCCAAAATGATTTCTTCCAATAAGCTTGTCGAAGTATTCGCTGGAATTGAAAGTAGTGACGGGTATAAACTCAAAGAAAATTATACAGAAACACTCATTTTTGACCCAATCAAGCCCGGAGTGAAGTTGGTGAAAAGCGGAAGCATATTACCCAGTTCGAATAATTTAAAAGTGAATTTTGAAGCCGCTAGTTTGAATGCAGTCGATGTCAAAATTTATAAAATTTACAAGAACAATATCCTTCAGTTTTTACAAGATAACGAACTCAACGGCACGCAAAACCTACGTCGTGTAAGTCAGCCCATCGCCAAAACTACCTTGCAGCTTAAGCAAAACAATCTTTATAATTATAACAAATGGAATACCTACGCCCTGGACATTTCCAAAATCATTGAACCTGAACCCGGAGCCATTTACCGGGTAGAATTTTCCTTCCGTAAAAAATATGCCTTGTACAAATGTGAAGGTAGTTCAGAAAATTCGTCTAATGAAGAAGCGGAAGAAGAAAATGAAGATGATGTGAATTATAGCGGTGGCGGCGGTTATTACTATTATTATGAAGAGGATTACAACTGGATGGAAAGTCAAGATCCGTGTTCCGATTACTATTATTACAACACCAAACGCGGCACCAATATTTTAGCAACAGATTTAGGGGTTATCGTGAAACGCGGTAATAACAAGTCGGTGACGGTTGCGGTGAGTAATATTGTGACAACCGACCCAGAATCGGGTGCAAAAGTAGAATTATTCAATTTCCAACAGCAAAAATTAGCAGAAGCCAACACGGATGGAGACGGTATGGCAACTTTCGAATTGACGAAAATGGCTTATTTTGCTGTAGTTTCCAAAGGCGATCAAAGTACATATATCAAACTAGATGACGAACTTTCGCTTTCGGTTAGTAATTTCGATGTTTCGGGAGAAAGTTTGCAAAAAGGCTTGAAAGGCTATATTTATGGAGAACGCGGTGTGTGGCGCCCGGGAGATATGGTGTATTTGTCGTTTATATTGAATGACAACAACAATAAACTTCCTGAAAACCATCCGATCAAATTACGCTTTAATGATCCCAAAGGCAAAACGGTATATCAAACGGTACAAACCAAAAACGAGTTGAACCATTATGCCTTTACAATTCCCACGGAAGCCGATGCGCCTACGGGTAATTGGGAAGCCCGCATTAGTGTGGGAGGCGCGCATTTTTATAAAAGCATTAAAATAGAAACCATCAAACCCAATCGTTTAAAAATCAAAAATAGTTTTAATGGTAAAATGCTTTCGGCGGGTGAAAAAAATATAAATAACGTACAAGTGACATGGCTTCATGGTGCGGTAGCTAAAAACTTAAAAACGGAAGTTCAAGCAAAATTTTCACAACAAGTCACCACTTTCAAAGGCTATTCCAACTATGTATTTGATGATCCTTCCCGAAAATTTTCAACAGAAGAAGTCAATATTTTCTCAGGAAAAGTCAATGAAAATGGGCAAGTATCGATTCCGATTAACCCAATAATTCAAGGGCAAGCTCCAGGAATGTTGCGTGCGGCATTCATCACTAAAGTGTATGAACAAGGCGGTGATGTGAGCACCGATGTAGCAGCGGTGAATTATTCACCCTACAAAACTTATGTGGGTATAAAAGCACCCGACCCCAATAAATATGGATTGATTGAGACGGATAAAAACAACCGTTATGAAATTATTTCTGTGAATGAAAATGGAAATCCAGTTCCGGTGAAAAACTTGGAAGTTCGCGTGTATCGCTTGGAATCGCGCTGGTGGTGGGATGCTTCCAATGAAGATTTATCCAATTACAACACAGCCAATGTGACGACTTCGTATAAGTTGTTCCGAATCAACACCGATGCATCGGGTCGTGGTCAAGTGGTCTTTTCAGTTCCCGGTGACGATTGGGGCCGCTATTTGGTTCGAGTGGTAGACCCTAATGGTGGACATGCTTCGGGAACTACTGTGTTTTTGGATTATCCGTATTGGTCCTCGCGTTCTCGTAATGTCGATGGTGATGGCGCCACTGTTTTACGTTTTAATACCGATAAAAAAGAATATGCAGTAGGCGAAACCGCCAAAGTCTTTTTACCTTCCAGTGACGGTGGACGGGCTTTAATTTCGATAGAAAATGGCTCTAAAGTTCTAAAAACCCTTTGGACCAAAACAAAATCAGGTGAAACCACAGTGGATATACCCATTACTGCGGATATGGCGCCCAATGTGTATATCAATGTAACCTTATTACAACCCCATGCTTCTACCAAAAACGATGCACCAATTCGTATGTATGGTGTGGTTCCTATTGGCGTAACGGATAAGTCAACGGTTTTACAGCCGAAAATCACCATGCCCGAAGTATTAAAACCCGAGCAAAACGTAACTATTAAAGTAAGTGAGCAACAAGGCAAAGCCATGACCTATACCATTGCCATTGTCGATGAAGGGTTATTGGATCTTACCCGTTTCCAAACCCCAAATGCTTGGGATGATTTTTACAAAAGAGAAGCCTTAGGGGTACGTACTTGGGATGTTTATAATGATGTGATTGGTGCTTATGGTGGGCGCGTGAATCAAGTTTTTAGTATTGGTGGAGATGCTGATGCGGGCGGTGGCAAATCGAAAAAAGCCAACCGATTCAAACCTGTGGTGGTATTCTTGGGCCCATTCAAATTAGAAAAAGGAGCTGAAAAAACACACCAAATTAAATTACCCAAATATATTGGATCCGTGCGCACTATGGTAGTTGCGGCTAATGCAGAAAGCAATGCCTATGGTAGTGTGGAGAAAACGACACCCGTTCGCAGTCCGTTGATGGTCTTGGCTTCATTCCCAAGAAAAGTGACACCTTCAGAACAAGTGACCTTACCCGTTACCCTTTTCGCCATGGAAAATCAGGTAAAAAATGTAACGGTTCAAGTAAAAACGAGTGGCGGCATTGTTTTAGCCAGTAAAGCCACGCAATCGGTAACTTTTGCACGTCCCGATGAAAAAATGGCGTATTTCAATTTGAAAATTGCGAATGTTACCGGCATTGGTAAAGTTCAAGTGATTGCAACTTCGGGGAAAGAGCGCTCCGTTTATGAAATTGAAGTCGATATTTTTAATCCGAATCCAGTAACGACTGCTTATACCGATGTGGTTTTGAGTCCGAATTCAAGTAAAACGGTGAATTGGAAATCCTTCGGAATTGCAGGTAGTAATAAAGCGGTAGTCGAAGTTTCGTCCATGCCTACGGTTGATTTTGGTCGACGTCTCGATTATTTGATTCAATATCCTCATGGATGTGTGGAGCAAACAACTTCCTCGGTATTTCCTCAGTTGTATTTGAATGATATTATGGATTTGGATACGAATCGAAAAACGCGTATTCAACGTAATGTTGCTGCGGGAATTCAACGTTTATCCAAATTCCAAACCGCTAGTGGCGGAATGAGTTATTGGCCTGGCAGTAATTATGCTGATGACTGGGGTAGCAGCTATGCCGGACATTTTATGATTGAAGCTGAGAAAAAAGGGTATGCACTTCCGCCAACGTTTAAAACGAAATGGATTGCTTACCAACAACGGGCGGCCAAACAATGGCGTTTCGAAAGTCATAACGATATCGCACAAGCGTACCGATTGTATACTTTAGCTTTAGCGGGAAGTCCCGATTTGGCATCGATGAACCGTTTGCGAGAAACCCGCGACATTTCGAATGAAGCCAAGTTACGTTTAGCGGCTACTTTTGCCTTATTAAAACAAAATAATGCGGGTATGGCGTTGCTTTCTCGAGCTAAAATTGATGAAGAATATTCTGACGAAAATTACTACGACTATTATTACGGTTCACGGGAACGCAATCGTGCCATGGCGTTGGAAACGTTACTTCTTTTAGGTCAAAAAACACAAGCCTTCCAATTGGCGTCAAAACTGGCTAAAAACATGGCTTCTGACGAATGGATGAGTACACAAACTTCGGCCTATTGTTTGTATGCCATGTCAAAATTTGCACAATATAATGGCGGGAAAGGTATGAATGTGACTGTGGTTCAAAAGGGCAAATCGGAGACGATTTCTACGGCAAAATCGCTTTCGCAACGAACGTTAATGGTTCAAAATGGTTCGAATAAGGTGACCTTGAAAAACAATTTGAAAAATACCTTATTTGTTCGCGTTTACAATAGTGGTATTCTACCGGTTGGAAAAGAAAAGCCAATGGAAAATAATGTAAAAGCTTCCTTGGTATTTAAAGACCGTAAAGGCAATAAAATAGATATTACTAAAATTGCGCAGGGCACTGAATGTATTGCAGTTGTTACGTTAACAAATTTAAAGAATGATTATGTGGAAAATATTGCATTAACCCAAATCATCCCATCCGGATTTGAAATTGTGAATACTCGTTTTACAGACTACGGCAATGCAACAGAAAACACCGTGGATTATATGGATATTCGCGATGATCGTGCCAACTATTATTTTGGATTAAAAGGCGGTGAAACCCGAACGTTCAAGTTATTGTTGAATGCCTCCTATCTCGGTAAATATTATTTACCCGGATTGCAATGTGAAGCGATGTATGACCATGAATTTATTGCCCGAACCAAAGGGCAATGGGTTGAAGTGGTGAATGAGTAGCCTATCGTGATAGGTTGAAAAAAATTATAAGCCAAGAGTAACCAGACCTAACAGGTTTTAAAACCTGTTAGGTCTATAATATAAGCCAATATGAAACGAGAACTATTTGAATATGGTGGATATTACCATGTGTACAACCGAGGGAATAATGGAGAAAATTTATTCCTGGAAGAACGAAACTATCTTTATTTTTTGAATCTTATGAAGAAGTACCTTCATCCAATTGCTGAAATTTATGCCTATTGTTTGATGAACAATCATTTTCATATCATTTTAAAAATTAAAGAACGGGACGAATTAAGAAATATGGCGGAAGACAAATTGCACTTGCCCTTTTCCAACTTTTTTAACAGCTATGCAAAGGCAATAAATAAAGCCTATGGAAGAACAGGCAGTTTATTTCAAGAGCATCTGAAAAGGAATCGAATCAGTACCAATGAAACCCTAATTCAGGCTGTTGCTTTTGTACATTTAAATCCTGAATACCACAAGGTTTGTACGGATTTTGGGTCTTACAAACATACCTCCTATAAAGCCTATCTTTGTGTTCAGCCCAGCTTATTAACTCGACAATATATCTTCACATTGTTTGGAGGTATTGATAATTTTAAAAATAGTCATGATTTAAAAAAAATAGATTTTGAGCTTTTAAAGGACATTCTTTTTCTTGAACAATAATAAACCTAACAGGTTTTAAAAACCTGTTAGGTCTAAATTACCAAATCATTGCAAAGACTAGTACACATATTTATTCACTACTTGAAGTCTACCTTTTCACCGTTCTTCCAAGCGGCGAAAATGCGTATACGTAAGCACCCTAAAAAATCAGCAGTGCTTTTTATAGTGCTTGTCGTGTATTATTTTTCATTACCAAGCACACTGTTTCAAGTCCCTTACTCAACCGTTATTGAGAGTAATGACGGACAATTGCTAGCGGCTAAAATAGCAACTGATGGACAATGGCGTTTTCCGGCGAAGGATAGTGTTCCTGAAAAATTTAAAAAATGTATTGTCTATTATGAAGACGAACATTTTTATCAGCATTGGGGATTCAGTCCTGTAGCCATGTACAAAGCGGTGCAACAAAACCGTGCTGCTGGAAAAGTAGTGCGCGGTGGCAGTACGTTGACCCAACAAGTTATACGTTTATCAAGAAATAATCAAGACCGAACCTATTGGGAAAAAGTTAAAGAAATCGTCTTAGCGACACGATTAGAATTTCGCCATTCCAAAGATACGATACTCGAACTCTATGCAGCGCATGCCCCTTTTGGGGGTAATGTGGTGGGTTTGGAAATGGCCTCATGGCGGTATTTTGGGGTTCAGGCGCATCAATTATCTTGGGCTGAAAGTGCAACATTAGCCGTTTTACCGAATGCCCCACGGTTGATTTATCCTGGGAAAAATCAGGAGAAATTATTAAGAAAACGCAATGCTTTGCTGTTTAAATTATACCAGAATAATGAAATTGATCAATTGACCTATGATTTAGCTATCAAAGAACCCTTACCTCAAAAGCCCTATGATTTACCGCAGTTGGCGCCGCATTTGTTGGAACGCGTTTATAAAAAAAATCCTGGTGAACGCATCACCACTACCCTTGAATTGCCCTTGCAAAATCGGGTAAATCAAATAGCAAGTTTTTATTATAATCAATACAAACAAAACGAAGTCCACAATTTAGCAGTCATTGTGATTGATGTCCAAAATCGGAATATTGTGAGTTATGTCGGCAATGCGCCTACCGACCCGCAACATGGAAAAGATGTGGATATCATTGGAGCGCCACGAAGCACAGGAAGTATTTTAAAACCCTTATTATTTACTTCGATGTTGGATGAAGGCGAACTTTTACCCAATACTTTAGTAGCTGATATTCCGACACAAATTTCGGGTTATGCCCCACAAAACTTCAATCAAACCTTTGATGGCGCTGTTCCCGCGCAGCGTGCTTTATCGCGATCGTTGAATATTCCGGCCGTATTGATGTTGCAAGAACACGGTATTCCGAAATTTTATGAAACCTTACAGCAATTAGGGCAAAAGAATATCAACAAACACCCCGATCATTACGGTTTATCCTTGATTTTGGGAGGAGCCGAAAGTAATTTATGGGATTTAACGAAGACGTATGCCAATATGACGTCGACCTTAAATTATTACAATCAAACCAAAAAATACCGCAGTCAAGAGTTTGCCGATTTGAACTTCATCCAAGGATTTGAACACGATTTTGGATCGGATTCCTATGATAAAACGATTTTTGGTGCAGGTTCTATTTATTTGACCTACAATGCGATGAAGGAGGTTAACCGTCCGGAAGGCGATGAAGCTTGGAAGTTTTATGACTCCGCTTTACCCATTGCATGGAAAACGGGGACCAGTTTTGGAAATCGTGATGCTTGGGCAATTGGAACCAATTCACGATATGTGGTGGGCGTTTGGGTGGGTAATGCTTCAGGAGAGGGCCGACCCGAGTTAACCGGTGTAGATAGTGCAGCTCCCCTATTATTTGATGTGTTTAATACGCTGCCCAAATCGGGTTGGTTTATAGCCCCTTTGAATGATTTAGAACAAGCGGACATCTGTGTGCAAAGCGGACATATTGCGCAAGATGATTGTCCCAAATCTAAACAATGGACCCCAATAAAAGGATTGAAAACCAAAGTTTGTCCGTATCATAAATTGGTGCATTTGGACCCAACCGAACAGTTTCGTGTGAACAGCAATTGTGAATCGGTAGATCGAATGATCAATAAAAAATGGTTTGTGTTGCCACCTGTTTGGGAATGGTATTACAAAAGTTTGCATATTGATTACCAACCTTTACCGCCCTTTCGACCGGATTGTATAGGGGAAGCGCAGGTGCAAATGGACTTTATTTATCCGCGGGCGACGAGTAAAATTTACTTGACGAAGAACTTCAATGGAGTGATTCAGCCGGTAGTTTTTAAAGTGGCGCATTCCAACCGTGAAGCTAAATTGTATTGGTATGTAGACAACCGTTATTTGGGAACGACCCAAACCTTTCATGAAATGCAGATAACGGCCCAAACGGGAGTCCATCGGGTGACCGTAGTAGATGAAAAAGGGAATGAAATCAAGCGTAAAGTTGAGTTGATACGCGATTGATAGCAGCTTGCAGCCCGGACTTGCCTTCCGGCAGCAGGTTGAAGCGGCATCCTCCCGACGTAGGAGGGAGACCTACCTTAGTCGGCAGGCAAGTTCAGCGGAAAGCCGGAATAGCTGCCCTAAAAACAAAAAAACCGCCAATCAAATCGAGAGGCGGTTTTTTATTTATTCTTTAATCTCGCTTCCTTCTTCGTTAAAGAAACGGTATTCGAGGTACGTGTAAGCATCACGAGGTATGATTTTCACCCATTTTTTATGTTCGAAGAACCACTTCAAACGTAAAGATGGAAAACCTTTGGTAAGGTAGGCAGCCACAAAGGGATGGGCATTAAGCACCAACTTTTTTTGACTGTCTTTTAATCGTTCAATATCGGAAGCAATGCGGTCGATTAACAAAATGGGCGCATCGACTTCGCCTTGTGACCCCTGGCTAGGATCTTCTTCCTGTGTTTTAATGTTGACTTCAGGTCGCACCCGTTGTCGTGTAATTTGGACCAATCCGAATTTACTCGGTGGCAAAATTTTGTGTTTCGCTTTGTCGTCGCTCATTTCGGCTTTGAGATGATCATAGAGCACCTTGCGATTTTCAGGATTTTGCATGTCAATAAAATCAATCACAATAATCCCACCCATATCGCGCAGTCGCAACTGCCTCGCAATTTCTGTAGCAGCAATCAAATTGACTTCCATAGCGGTGCCTTCTTGACTGGTTGCTTTATTGGAGCGGTTGCCACTATTCACATCGATGACATGGAGCGCTTCCGTATGTTCGATAATCAAATAGGCCCCTTTACTCATGGAAACTGTTTTCCCGAAGGAAGTTTTGATTTGTCGTTCAATATGAAAACGTTCAAAAATCGGATGATCGACGGCTTGATAAAGCTTCACAATTTTTTGTTTCTCTGGCGCTATTTCGGCTAAATAGTCCTTGGTTTGTTGGTACAACACTTCATCATCAACGGTGATTCCCGTGAAGGTATCGTTGAAAATGTCTCTAAGCATCGAAGAAACTTTGGTAAGTTCACTCAACACTTTCGACGGATGATGTGCCGTAGGTAATCGTTTACACATTGCAATCCATCTGTTCATCAGATTTTGCAAGTCTTTTTCGAGTTCGGCTGTTGATTTGCCTTCGGCTACTGTTCTCACAATAACACCAAATCCTTTCGGTTTGACGGCGGTAACTAATTTTTTAAGTCGGTCTTTTTCTTCTCGTGAATTGATTTTTTGTGAAACCGAAACCCGATCGGAGAACGGCACTAACACCAAATAACGTCCCGCAAACGACAGCTCAGAGCTGATCCGCGGTCCTTTGGTGGAAATGGGTTCTTTGACCACTTGAACTAGTACCGATTGATTGGCGCTCAACACATCGGCGATGGCACCATTTTTATCAATCTCTTTTTCAAACGGAAAGTTTTTTAGGGAGAAATCTTTTAATTTACCTGTGCTTACAAGTTTAATGAATTTCAAATAAGAAGTGAGATTAGGTCCCAAATCGTGATAATGCAAAAAGGCATCTTTCTCGAATCCAACGTTAACGAAGGCTGCGTTGAGTCCTGGGACTGGTTTTCGAATCTTGGCAATAAAAATATCGCCTACCAAAAACTGGCTTCGATCTTCTTCTTCTTTGTGTAATTCAATGAGTTTTCCATCTTTTAATAAGGCAAAATCTACAGCATCGTCACCCTTTCGGATGATAAGTTCTTTATTCATGATGTAAATTTTTATCCCGGAACAGGTCGAAAAGACCAATTTTAGGATGGATTAAACATTTATACAGGTTGTTTACCCGTTGGGAAAAATGAAAAAAAATTAACGATTGTTTAGGTTTGCAACGTAAAACAACCTAAAAAACAGTATTTTATTCGGATTTTTTTAAGTTTTTCCCGTAATTTCAAGGAACGTGTAAAAAGAAAAAAGTAGTTAAAAACTACTTTTTCTTTTTATGACGGTTTGCTCTCGCTCTTTTCTTACGTTTATGCGTCGCAACCTTATGTCTTTTTCTTTTTTTACCGCTTGGCATAGGTTAATTTGTTAGTGATTAATAAATATTTTTAGACTGTAACTTCAGTTTTAGCTTTTACACCTTCAACAAATACTTT
This sequence comes from Flavobacterium sp., assembly GCF_027533505.1. GTDB lineage: Bacteria > Bacteroidota > Bacteroidia > Flavobacteriales > Flavobacteriaceae > Flavobacterium. The sequence goes on from NZ_JAPZUB010000009.1 coordinate 21,664, forward strand.
AGCTGGCTTAAAGGCAGGAATGTTATGGGCTGGAATTTTGATGGTAGTATTTTTGGAAATATTTCTACCTGTTTTCTCTGCTCTTGTTTTGATGATGAAGCTACCGAATCCTCTTAGGTATACATTGTCTCCGTTCTCTAATGAAGCCTTTACTTCTTCCATCAATGCTTCTACAGTAGATTGAACATCTCCTTTTTCAAGACCTAATTTCTCTGAAATCTTCGCTACGATATCTGCTTTCGTCATTTTCTTTCGTATTTAATAATTATGTGTAAATTTTTGAGAGTGCAAATATAGGAATTAAAAAAACAAATTTTCAAGTATAATCTATTAAAATTTAAATACATAAAGTTATACTTTTGTTAAACTCAAATTATTCATGGAATTTACTAACTCACTATTACTTTGGTATTTAGAAAACCAACGCGATCTCCCTTGGCGTCAAACACGCGACCCTTATTGTATTTGGCTCTCAGAAATCATGTTGCAACAAACCCGTGTCGCGCAAGCCACCCCTTATTATTTACGCTTTCTTGAAGCCTTCCCCTCGGTAGTCGATTTGGCCGAAGCCTCGGAAGAACAAGTTCTTAAATTATGGCAAGGACTTGGTTATTACTCTCGAGCCAGGAACCTTCATTATACCGCCAAACAAGTTGCCAATGATTACCAAGGCCAATTTCCTAAAAGCTATCACGAACTCCTAAAACTCAAAGGCATCGGAGCCTATACCGCTGCTGCTATTGCATCTATTGCGTTTGACGAACCCGTAGCCGTCGTCGATGGAAATGTTTATCGGGTATTGGCACGCTTTTTTGGGATTGAAACCGATATCGCCGCTACTGCCGCTCAAAAAGAATTTTCGGCCTTAGCCAATACACTTTTGGACCCCAAGCGCCCCGCTCAATTCAATCAAGCGCTTATGGAATTTGGCGCCATGCAATGTACACCCAAAAATCCGTATTGCCACCAATGTCCCCTTCAGTGGAGCTGTGTGGCTTATCGTGATCAAAAAGTAAATGAATTGCCCGTAAAAACAAAAAAAACAAAAATAACCAACCGCTATTTCCATTACCTTGTTTTTGAAGACCCTCAACGTAAGATTTTGCTTGAAAAAAGAACCGAAAAAGGAATATGGCACAACCTCTACCAATTTCCTTTAATTGAAACCCCGTCCCCCATCTCTTGGGAGGATTTACAACAAAAAATTACATCCATTTGGCCCAGTGAAACGATAAATTCTATAGTTGAAATAAATAAAACAACTATTTTACACAAACTTTCTCATCAAAATTTGTACATTCGTTTTTACAAGATTAGTATTAATAAAGAATTGGTGGAAGGTGTTTCCAGAGAATCACTCGAAGATTACCCGTTTCCAATTGTAATTTATAATTTTATTAAGACGTATTAGGTATTAATTCGTATTTTTGCGTGATATAAACACGCCAATTTAATTATGAACGGGACACTTAACAAAGTTATGCTGATTGGTCATCTGGGGGATGATGTTAAAATGCACTATTTCGAAGGCGGTAATTGCATTGGACGCTTTCCATTAGCTACAAATGAGATTTATATCAATAAATCCACTAACGAAAAAATTACATCAACCGAATGGCACAATTTGGTTGTACGTAACAAAGCAGCGGAAATCTGCGAACGCTTTTTATCCAAAGGCGATAAAATTTATGTCGAAGGGCGTATCAAATCGCGTCAATGGACAACCGAGGAGGGTATTACTAAATACACTACTGAAATTCAGGTGACTGAGTTTACATTTCTAAATGTGAAAAAAGATTTAGAAAGTCGTGCGGTACCCAACCACGAACCTAGAAATGCTAGCTATGAAACGCCAAGCTCGCATGTTGAAAACGACATGCCTTTCTAAACCACTCCTTTTTAATGTTTTGCATTAAAAGGTATAAAAATCAAACTGCAATTGCTTCTTGGATTATGTTCTGCCTAGCGAGAATATAATTTTGTTTCTACAAAACAAACCAAAAAGCAATTGCAGTTCTTTTTTATTCACCCTAATCGGTTGATGTCGCTCTGTATTTTCAACGAACACTTTCTTTTACAAAATAATACAATTAGCCTTGCGTTAACCCCTTTGATAAAAAGAACAAATTGTCACAGCGAAATGATACCTTTGTACACCTTTTAATTTTAATCATCGAATGAAACACCATAACTTCATTTTCTCTGCGCAATATCGCTCGTATCGCTTCGGCTTTTTAATGGTATTCCTTTTATTTTGTGCTGCGAGTTGCAAAGAAGAAATCATTCCAAAACCCCCCGGACATTTGCGTTTAGAATATCCAATGGCGGCGTATACTCCCTATAATGGCCCATGTCCTTTTTCATTTGCTCGAAACAAAGAAGCGCAAATCAAAGAAAAAGGCGACTGCACGTTTACGATTACGTATCCCAAAATGAAGGCAACGCTATTTCTTACGTATAAACCGATTCAAGGGAATTTAGAACAATTATTACGCGATACTCAGAAACTAACCTACAAACATGTCATCAAAGCCGACAATATACTGGAACAACCTTTTATGAACGCCAAAGACAAAGTGTATGGCATGTTTTACCGCGTGGGAGGGAATGCTGCTACCAATGCACAATTCTATGTAACCGACAGTACCCGCCATTTTTTAAGTGGCTCTATGTATTTTTATGCGCGCCCTAATTTTGACTCCATTATGCCTGCGGCCGATTACATTAAAAATGATATGCAATCTTTGATGGAGTCGTTGAAATGGAAATAAAAAAAAGGATTCCAGTAGAAATGGAATCCTTGAGTTGAATATAATTAAGTAAGTTGTTAACTTTTTTTAGCCACTTTCATATCGGTGACTTTGTAGGTTTTGCCATCAGCGCAGGATTCGATTGCCGATTTTAATTCGGAACCCGAAAGTTGGTCCGCATCAAAATTCACGACCGCTTTTTTGGTTTCAAAATCAACTTTTGCCTCTTGAACCCCGGGCATCTCTACGAGCTTTTCTTCAATCGTTTTGGCACACCCAATGGCACAAGTCATTCCATCAATTTGCAAAGAAGCGGTCTCTGGTTTAACAGCAGGCGCTTTGGTGGCGCTGGCAACTTCTTTTCCATTTGGAGCCGCAGCGGTCTCTTGTTTGCAAGCGGTTAATGTCAAAACCATAGCCGCTAGAATACTAAATGCAGATGTTATTTTCATGGTTATTCCTTTGAATTGCAAACAAAAATAAATTTTTTTTTATACGAGCATTCATAAAATAATCCCAATTTTGCAAACCTTAACATCTTTGCTATGACCCAACAACAAGTAAAATGGTTATTCCTCATTATCCTAGCGCTCACATGGGGAAGTTCCTTTATTTTGATAAAAAGAGGATTGTTGGGCTTGTCGCCTCTCCAATTGGGGGCGGCTCGAATCGTGTTTTCTGCCCTTTTTTTACTCTTAATCGGATTCCAAAGTTTGAAAGATATTCGCCACTATCAATGGAAGTATATTGCACTCACTTCGTTATTTGGAACCTTTATACCCGCTTTCCTTTTTGCCATTGCACAAACACAAATCAGCAGTGCAGTAAGTTCCATACTAAATTCATTAACTCCTCTAAACACGCTTATTTTAGGAGCGCTAGCCTTTGGTCTTACGTTCAAACGTAGTCAAATTTTTGGTGTTGTCATCGGATTTTCAGGAACGCTACTACTCATTATTGATGGAGCGCTTTCACACCCCAATCAAAATTATATGTACACCGTATTGGTGCTTATTGCCTCGCTTTGTTACGCGACCAATGTGAATTTAATCAAAAAACACCTTTCCGATGTGAAACCGTTAAGCATAACAACCGGTAACTTTTTGGTCATGCTATTCCCCGCATTTGCGATACTTTGGAGTACTAATATTCAGGAAATTATTACGTCGCCTGCCACCCAAGAAGCGTTGCTTTATATCATGATTTTGGGCGTGATTGGAACAGGAATAGCCAACATTCTTTTTTACAAATTAATTCAAATCTCCTCACCTGTTTTTGCCACTTCGGTAACCTATTTAATTCCTGTGGTTGCTGTGTGTTGGGGTATGGTTGATGGCGAAAAATTAACCGCAGTTCAGGGCATTGGGGCACTGATCATATTGATTGGTGTTTACCTTTCGAGTAAAAAATAAAAAGGCTGCTCCTAAGAACAGCCTTCTTTATATACAAGCCTTTAGCTTATTGAAAATCAGCGTCAGAAACTCCTTCGTTGATTTTTACATCTGAAACTTTAATTTCTAAATCACGTCCTCCTTGAGAAAGCACAATGATGTAAGGCACTTTAACTCCTTTTACATCTTTGTAATCCGATAATAAAATGGAAGAGGTCATTTGCTGGCCATTGCGCTCTTGTGTTGTGGTTGAACCCACACGCAATCCCGTTTTCACATCGTAGTAATAAATTGTTTTACCACTTTTCAATGCATAGGCATCCACGCCATTAAACGGTTCGATTCCGTCTAAAACTACATCGGTTTTCTTAGCCAAGCCCAACTCTTCAAAGGTACCCGCCAATGCTTTTTTCTCAGCAAATTCTTCAGCGGTCATCTCTTTTTTCTGCCCTTGACCTGCAGAATACCCTGACTTATCGCCAATGACTTGTTTAGACAACTCCATCATTCCTGTAAGTTCTAATTTCATTAACGTACGTCCTTTGCTGTCTTTTTTAGAAATATATGCCAACGGAGCGGGAGCACCTTCAATCTCTGAAGTCCCATTTACGGCGATCGATTTTACCCCCATAACTGCTTTTTCACCTCCAATGGCGGCCATGTATTTATCCAAAACCGTTTTTACCGTTACCCCAGCAGGCACTGGCATTTTCATTTTTGGCTTCTCCGTTGGGTTACCAAACTTATCAAAGAAGAACATTGGAATTTTCAACTTTTCTAAAGCTGGTACAACTTCTGCGGCTTTCCCTGTAATAATAATACGTAAGTTATCGGCCAATACATATTTATTCATAACACGCATCACATCTTCTGCAGTTACGGCCTCAATATTTTTGATGTAATTTTCATAAAAATCGGCAGGTAAACTCTCCGTTTCAATATTTAAGGCATAACGTGCAACCGTTTGCGGCTTTTCAACTTGCATAACGAAACGACCAATATAACCGGCTTTTACATTGCGAAGTGCCTCATCGGTTACTTTCTCGGTGCGAATACGTTTGATTTCTTTCATGATTTCAACCACAGCACTATCGGTAACCGAATTACGTACTTGGGTATTTGCTTTGAATTTGCTCATCATGTACTTATTAGAGCCTACATTGGAGCGGGCGCCATACGTCCAACCATGGGCTTCACGCAAATTCATGTTTAAATAACTATTAAAATCACCTCCCAACACTTGATTCGCTACGATAACAGGGAAAAAGTCAGGATCAGACAATTTTAAATTTACGGTATTTACTACTGAAATCTCTGATTGCACTGCGTTGGGCATATCGACAAAATTGATTTGCGTATACTGAACATTGCTAGGCTGCGTATACGAAACCGCAGGTGCTGTAGCTTTAGTCCATGAGCCAAACAACTTTTCGACTAACTTTTTAGTTTCTTTAAATTTTACATCCCCAATAATAACCAAATACGCACGAGAAGGCACAAAATAGGTCACATAATTTTTCTTAATATCATCTAAGGTTACATTTTTAATTGTTTCCTCTGATAAATATTCTCCCGCGGGATGATTTTTGCTATACACCAATACATTTTCAACACGTCCAGCTACTGCGGGCACACTCTTCTCTTGTGTTTTTAATCCTTCGATTAATTTATCGCGTTCTTTTTCAAACTCTTCTTGCGTGAAATTGGGCATCAAAGATCCTTCGGCCATCAATTCTAAAATGCGCTTAGAATATTTGGATAAACCACTAGCATAAGCGCCACTAGAGCTGAAACTAATGTCGGCTCCCAAAAAGTCAACTTCTTCATTGAACGCATCTTTTGGCGTTTTGGTTGAACCCATTCCCATCAAACTGCTGGTCAAATCGTCAACGCCTTTTTTATCGCCTTCAGCGTAAGGAGCATTGTCTATAGTCAAACTAAAAGACACACGTGGTAATTTGTGGTCCTCTACTACCATGACCTTTAACCCGTTGGGAAGTGTGAACGTTTCTGGTTTTTTGATGCTAATTTTAGGTGCCGGTCCAGGCTGTGGTTGGGGTCTGTCTTGTGCTTGCATAATGAATGTCAGAAACAAGCCTGATAAAAGTATAATAGATTTTCTCATGATGATTCAATTATTTAGCGTCTGCTTTGTCTTTGGCTGGAACATAATCCAGAATTAAACGCTGGTTGGGATTCAAATACTTTTTGGCAATGTCACGAATTTCTTCTCGGGTAATAGAGCGATACATTTCGATTTCAGTATTGATTAAGTTAACATCGCCATACAACATATAGTAAGACGCTAAATTTTCAGCGACCCCTTCTACACTAGAATTGTTGTTTACGTAATTGTTTTCAATCTTGTTTTGCAACTTCTTGTAATCGTTCTCCGAAATGAGTTCGTTTTGCAACTTTACAATTTCCTCGTCCATCTCTTTTACCAGTTGCGCCAAAGTAGTTTCGCCTTGGGGCATTCCATACAGAATATACATCCCGTAATCTTCTTGAGAATAGTTGAACGCTCCAATTTGTAGCGCCATTTTTTTGTCATCGACAATTTTCTTATACAATTTGGAACTGTTTCCATCGCTTAAATATGTTGAAATCATATCCAATACACGAGCATCACGTGATTTCATAGAAGGGGTTCTGTATGAAGCCACTACCATAGGTTTCTGGATGTTAGGATCTTCATAGGTAGCGCGGATTTCTTGCGTAATCGGTGCTTCCTCAAACTTCTGGCGCTTCACCTCTTCCCCACGAGGAATGGGTCCAAAATACTTTTGAATCCAAGCTTTCGTTTGCGCAATGTCAATTTGCCCCGCCACTACCAAAACGGCATTGTTTGGGGTATAATACTTTTTGTTGAAGGCTTGAAACTCTTCCAAAGTAGCCGCATCCAAATGCTCCATAGAACCAATGGTAGCCCAACGATACGGGTGTTTTACAAACATATTTTTCTTTACCTCAGCAATCAATTGACCATAAGGTTGATTGTCTACACGTAAACGCTTTTCTTCTTTAACCACTTCATTTTGCGTGTCAACACCAATTTGGTTAATCACAGGGTGCATCAAGCGCTCGGACTCCATCCACAACCCCAACTCAAGGTTATTCGAAGGGAAAACTTCAAAATAATACGTACGGTCATCGGTCGTACTGGCGTTATTAGTCCCGCCATTACCCGTTACGATTTTGAACCATTCGCCTCGTTTAATGTTTTGAGTCCCTTCAAACAATAAGTGCTCAAAAAAGTGGGCAAAACCAGTACGATCTGGGTTTTCGTCTTTGGCTCCTACGTGATACATTACCGAAGTAATCACTACAGGCGCCGAAGGATCGTTGTGGAGAATGACATGCATTCCGTTGTCTAAGTCATACTCTTCAAAAGCAACTTTTTGAGCATGAGCTGTACCTCCAAGCATAAGCAATGAACTTAAAGCGATTAAAGATTTTTTCATAAGAATTCGTTGTTTGTTTTTTCGGGGTTAAACCCAGCGTTAAATCGAATGCCCATAGGTCACACAAATAGGCAAATTGTTACACAAAAATAGATTTTTTAATTGGGTTTCAGCATTATTTTTACTTCTCAACGAATACTTCAATCTAATCCTTTGATTATTAGGTCGAGTATTTTGAAAATTAGCTTGTTTGAATAAAATTAATTTGTATATTTGCAACCTTAAAATTTTTAACTAAACATTATTGTTATGTACGCAATCGTAGAGATAGCAGGGCAACAATTCAAAGTAAGCAAAGACCAGAAAGTTTTTGTTCACCGTTTAGCGAACGAAGAAGGTTCAAAAGTTTCTTTTGAAAAAGTTCTTTTATTAGACGACAACGGAACAATTACGATCGGCGCCCCAGCTATAGAAGGTGCTTCCGTAGAAGCCAAAGTTTTACAACACCTTAAAGGTGAAAAAGTAATCGTTTTCAAGAAAAAACGTAGAAAAGGGTACAAAAAGAAAAACGGTCACCGTCAAGCATTAACCCAAATCGTTATTGAAGGCATTGCTGCCACTGGTGCAAAAAAAGCGGTTAAAAAAGAAGCTGCTCCAGCTGTAGAAACTACAGAAGAAGCCCCTAAAAAAGCAAAAGCACCAAAAGCTGAAAAATCGGAGGATGCTGCACCAAAAGCACCGAAGAAAACCAAAAAAACTGAAGAATAATAACTTATAAAACCAAAACATCATGGCTCACAAGAAAGGTGTCGGTAGTTCCAAGAACGGTAGAGAATCAGAGTCGAAACGACTTGGTGTAAAAATCTATGGTGGCCAAGCGGCTATTGCAGGTAACATTATCGTTAGACAACGTGGTTCAAAACACAATCCAGGTGAAAACGTGTACATGGGGAAAGACCATACACTACACGCTAAGGTTGATGGAATTGTAAAATTCCAGAAAAAAGGGGATAATAAATCATTTGTATCTATTGAACCCTTCAAAGCATAATACTTCGTATTAGAACATAAATCAACCCGTTCCTAAGGAGCGGGTTTTTTTATTGTGTGCAATAATATTATTTCAAAAACAAGCTTGAATAGTTGCAGTAACGAGCAAAAAAAACCACCTCGAAAGGTGGCTTTATTTTAATTGGGATCTTTCATTTTAAAGGATTCCATGAATTTTGTGGTATAATTCCCTGCCACATAATCCGGCTCATCCATCAATTGGCGGTGGAACGGAATCGTAGTTTTGATTCCTTCAATGTAAAATTCATCCAAGGCGCGTTTCATTTTGTTGATAGCCTCTTCACGAGTTTGCGCAGTTGTAATCAACTTAGCAATCATTGAATCATAGTTCGGTGGAATGGTATAGCCAGCATAAACGTGAGTGTCTAAACGAACTCCGTGTCCTCCGGGCGCATGCAACACCGTGATTTTGCCTGGTGAAGGACGGAAATCATTGTACGGGTCTTCAGCATTGATGCGGCATTCAATGGAATGCAATTGCGGCAAGTAGTTTTTACCCGAAATGGGTACCCCTGCAGCAACTAATATTTGCTCCCGAATTAAATCGTAGTCAATTACTTGTTCTGTGATTGGATGTTCTACTTGGATACGCGTATTCATTTCCATAAAATAGAAATTACGGTGTTTGTCTACCAAGAATTCTACGGTTCCCGCTCCTTCGTATTGAATAAATTCTGCAGCTTTTACAGCTGCATCCCCCATACGTTGACGCAAATCATCGGTCATAAATGGCGAAGGCGTTTCTTCGGTTAACTTTTGGTGGCGACGTTGCACCGAACAGTCACGTTCAGACAAGTGACATGCTTTTCCATAGGAATCCCCTACCACTTGAATTTCAATATGACGGGGCTCTTCAATCAATTTTTCCATATACATCCCATCGTTTCCGAAGGCCGCTGCTGCTTCAAGTCGAGCACTTTCCCAAGCTTTATCGAGCTCTTCTTCTTTCCAAATGGCACGCATCCCTTTTCCTCCACCCCCTGCAGTAGCTTTCATCATCACAGGATACCCAATTTCTTTGGCTACTTTTTTAGCTTGTTCTAGAGACTCTAAAATCCCATCGGAACCAGGTACACAGGGAACTCCCGCCGCTTTCATAGTAGCTTTGGCGGTTGCTTTATCCCCCATTTTCTCGATCATTTCTGGTGAAGCACCAATAAATTTGATGCCGTGTTCTTGACAAATTTTAGAGAATTTGGCGTTTTCTGAAAGGAAACCATAGCCTGGGTGAATCGCGTCTGCATTGGTAATTTCTGCAGCTGCGATGATATTGGACATTTTCAAATACGATAAGTTACTCGGCGCAGGTCCGATACACACCGCTTCATCGGCAAATTTTACGTGTAAACTTTCGGCATCAGCAGTGGAATATACCGCTACGGTTTTTATCCCCATCTCACGACAGGTACGAATCACACGCAAAGCGATTTCGCCTCTATTGGCGATTAATATTTTCTTGAACATCCTGTTTCAATTTAAATTAAACCTAAATTTCAAACACGGCAAGGAATCCTCAGCCGTGAGGAAATCGCTACAAATTAAGACGGATCGACCAAGAAAAGCGGTTGATCAAACTCTACAGGTGACATATCGTCTACTAATATTTTGACGATTTTACCCGATACTTCCGATTCAATTTCATTGAACAATTTCATTGCTTCAACCACACATAACACATCCCCTTTACCGATGGTTGAACCCACTTCAACAAAAGGAGATTTATCGGGTGCGGGTTTGCGGTAAAAAGTACCGATCATAGGCGACTTGATGGTGATATATTTTGCATCATCAGCGGCAGGAGCGGCAGGAGCGGCAGGTGTTGCAGGAGCTGCTGCTGGAGCAGGAGCTGCCACTTGTGAAATCACAGGTGCCACGGGTGCGGGTTGTACATAGGTAATATCAGGAGTATTTCCTTCTAAAGTGGTGCGGATGGTAATTTTTACATCGCCAGTTTCCAATTTTACCTCAGCAACACCCGAGTTGGATACGAATTTGATCAGATTTTGAATCTCTTTTAAATCCATAGTTCTTTCGTTTTAGTTATCGTTTATTGTTTGTTATACGCCCATTTTAGGTAAATGGCTCCCCAAGTGAATCCACCTCCAAATGCAGCAAAAATTAAATTATCTCCTTTTTTTAATTGATGTTCAAAATCACTCAACAACAACGGTAAGGTAGCCGAAGTTGTATTCCCATAGCGTTGAATATTAATCAACACTTTGGACTCATCCAATCCCATGCGTTGTGCTGTTGCGTCAATAATACGGCGGTTGGCTTGATGCGCTACCAACCAATTAATGTCATCATGGGTTAAATTATTGCGTTGCATGATTTTTTCACTCACATCGGCCATACCAGAGACGGCGTATTTGAAAACTGTTTTTCCATCTTGAAAAACAAAATGCTGTCCGTTTTCGACCGTGTCTTTGGAGGCAGGTAAAATCGAACCGCCTGCATCGATCTTTAAATACTCTCGACCGATTCCATCCGAGCGCAAAAACTCATCTTGCAACCCCAAGCCTTCCGTGTTGGGTTCAAACAAAACCGCTCCCGCACCATCGCCAAAAATGATACAAGTAGCTCGATCGGTGTAGTCGATAATAGAGGACATTTTATCGGCTCCAATTAACAACACCTTTTTATAACGCCCCGATTGAATATAAGCCGCAGCCGTCGACATTCCATACAAAAAACTAGAACATGCGGCTGACAAATCAAAAGCAAAAGCATTAACCGCACCAATTTGAGAAGCTACATAGACTCCGGTAGAAGCAACTGGCATATCGGGTGTAGCGGTAGCCATGATGATTAAATCGATTTCTAGGGGGTCGATATTGTTCTTTTCGAGAAGATTTTGGGCCGCTTTAATGGCTAAAAAAGAAGTGCCTTTTCCCGATTCTTTTAGCAAACGGCGCTCTTTGATTCCGGTGCGGGTAGTAATCCATTCATCGTTGGTGTCTACCATTTGCTCCAGTACTTCATTGGATAAAACAAAATCAGGGACATAAGCGCCTACGGCTGTAATAGCGGCTGTAATTGTACTCATAGTTTGGTTTAATTGCGCTCTGAAAAGCGTATCGTTTCAGAGGGTGGAAATTACAAAAAATAATTGAGTTATACTTTTTATGGTGTAAAAAACAAAAAACTCCCACATAGTGAGAGTTTGAGGGATTTTTTACCGTATATATTAAGCCTCAGCTACTGATTTATCAATAACTACTTGACCTCTGTAATACATTTTACCTTCATGCCAGTACGCTCTGTGATACAAGTGAGCCTCACCAGTTACAGGGCAAGTAGCGATAGTCGCAGCAGTAGCCTTGTAGTGCGTTCTTCTTTTGTCTCTTCTTGACGCAGATTGTCTTCTCTTAGGATGTGCCATTTTTTATATTATTTATCCGTTAATAGTTGTTTTAATTTATCCCAACGGGGATCTATATTTTCTTCTTTTTGTGTTGTTTCTTTAGTTTTCACCGAAGTAACAGACAGTTTTTCTAGGGCTTCGTTTTTGAGTGATCCGTCTTTTACGCCGGGATGAACCCTTTTTTGGGGAACCGACAACACAATCAACTCATAGACATATTGCGTAATATCAATTTGGTGTTCTCCGTGGGGCAATATGAGAAGTTCCTCATTTTCATTGTTAAATTCGTCTCCAAATTTAACAACCACCTTAATAGCACCTTTGATTGGCAAATCGAATTGCTCACCGGTGACATCGCAAGGAACAAAAACAGTTCCTTTATGTTTGAGTGACAATTCCATAAACGTAGATTTTTTGTCTAAAACCACTTTTACGTCTACCGCACAATTTTCAAAATCGCAATATGCATACGATTCAAAGAACTTCTGGCTAATTTGATAGTCAAATTGGTGTTTTCCCAATTTTAATCCTGTAAAAGGAATTAAAAATTCATTTGTAACTTTCATCGTTTCACCAATTTGCCTAACTGCAAGCCTCAACTTTGGGAGTGCAAAGATATAAATTTATATCAAAATCAAAAGCCTTAATGCCCTTTTTTTGATTCCAACTGTTTTTCTTTAATTTTTAAGGGGTTTTTGGACCATTCCTTGTATTCATGACGGGCCTTGTAAATATCAAGTGCAAGGTATACTGCTTCTTTGAAAGAAGTCGCATCGGCTTGATTTTTTCCTGCAATTTCAAAGGCCGTTCCGTGGTCGGGTGAAGTGCGAATTTTATGCAAGCCCGCCGTGTAATTCACTCCCGAACCAAAAGAAAGCGTTTTAAACGGAATTAATCCTTGGTCGTGGTAGGAGGCGATGACGGCATCAAACTTTTCATGCTGTCCCGACCCAAAGAATCCGTCGGCAGAATAAGGCCCAAACACCAAAATACCTTGGTCAAACAATTTTTGTATTTCGGGTTTTAATATCTCTTGATCTTCTTTACCAATAACGCCATTATCACCGGCATGTGGATTCAATCCAAGAACCGCGATTTTAGGACGATTGATTCGAAAATCTTGTTTTAAAGTTTGATATACCGTTCGTATTTTTTGATGAACCCGTTCACGCGTTAAGTGTTGCGAAACCTCATTGACAGGAACATGATCGGTTAACAAACCTACTCGCAATCGGTCGTGAACCATCAACATCAAGGCATTGCCTTCTAATTGTTGGTCGAGATAGTCGGTATGCCCAGGAAATGAAAACTCTTCTGATTGTATCGAATACTTATTAATAGGTGCCGTCACCAACGCATCGATAGCATCATTTTTTAACGCTTCTGTAGCGGCAACAAACGATTTAATGGCATAACTTCCTACTTGATCATTCAATTGTCCAAACTGAATATCCACCGATTCCTTCCAGACGTTGAGCACATTCACTTTCCCAACAATCAATTGATCTAGACGGTCTATACCATGAAGCGGCAATTCCGACTGCATGCTTTTTTTGATAAAAGAAATCACTTTAACATTAGCAAACAAAACGGGCGTACACAACTCCAACATACGTGTGTCCTCAAAGGTTTTTAAAATCACTTCACAACCAATGCCGTTTAGATCTCCAACAGCAATTCCAAGTATTATATTCTCCGCTTTTTTCATGGGCAAATGAAGTCGATTTAAATGCGTACTTTTGAAGGGCAAATTTAGAAAATAAAAACGACAAATGTTTACAGGCATTATAGAAACCCTAGGAACCATAACTGCACTTGTAAAAGAGCAAGAAAACTTGCATATTACGGTGGCTTCCGAACTTACTTCCGAACTAAAAATTGACCAAAGTGTAGCCCACAACGGGGTATGTTTAACCGTCGTTGCCATCGAAGGCAATCAATACACGGTTACTGCCATTAAGGAAACCCTTTTGAAAACCAATGTAGGGCAATGGAACGTGGGTGATAAATTGAACTTAGAACGCGCCATGAAATTGGGCGATCGTTTGGACGGACATATTGTGCAAGGGCATGTGGATCAAATAGGCACTTGTGTGGCCATCCGCGAAGCCGAAGGAAGTTGGTATTTTACCTTTGAATATGACGCGCAAACCCACAACGTGACTATCGAAAAAGGATCGATTACCGTTAATGGCACCAGTTTGACCGTGGTTGATTCGCAAAAAAATGCTTTTAGTGTCGCCATTATCCCTTACACCTACGAACATACGAATTTTCATACCTTTACTATAGGTACCCCTGTCAATTTGGAGTTTGATGTGATCGGAAAATATGTGGCAAGACTCTACGAAATAGGAAAATAGGCCCAAAAAATCATTTCAATAAAAAAGAAAAGCTTCAAGTACTATCTTGAAGCTTTTTTATATCGGGTTAACTTGTATCCTACATATACCATAGACGAAAGTGCCAAAAAAACCAAACCTTCATCCACAGGAAGACCCGGTGGTGGCGGTGGAATTGGGGCCGGTGGACTCGGTGCTGCAAAGGTCATAGGACCGCACAAAATCGCTAGAGTGATTAAAATTACTTTCGTTGGGTCGATTTTCATAGGGCGTAAAAGTATAAAAAAAAACGCTTTGTCAAAATTTTTTACTTCATATTTTGAGTGAGTTGCAAAACATTTCACAATATCGTAACCTTTCTATCGCTTCATCGGTATTAACGAAAAAAAAAGTGTTTTGGTTTCTCTTCTGCAAAAAAAAATTAAATGATAGACTACCGCAAAAAATATCGACAACGAAAAGATAAAAGGGGTCAAGCGTCAAAAAAAAGCAAACAATCGCTCCATAATGATGAAAAGTAATCGTTAAATCGACGTTTCCATGGTGAAATACTACTTCATTGTTGCTCTTCATCTGCTGTAAGGAAAAATAAGGACCCGTACGTCAACTTTAAAGAATCAAGCAATTGGCAGAAATATCTAATCTACTTCCCCGAATCGTCCCTCTAGGGGTCATTCCGAGACTTCGGAACTCGCCCAAAACACTATAAAAAAAAGCCTTGCAGAAAAGGCAAGGCTTTGTTGTGGTCCCACTTGGGCTCGAACCAAGGACCACCTGATTATGAGGCATTGATTTATTATTTTAGATTGATGAAAAATGATTTTATCTGTTTGTTTGTCAAAATGTTACTATATCAAATTGAATTGTTTCTGATTAATTTGAACCAATAAATACTTGCAAATTATGTGCAAATTATACAAAATTAACCTTCTCTTTTAGTGGTTTTTTAGGCTAATTTTTCCTATCTTAGATTAAAAACAATTTCACTCATGAACACCTCATTAGTCCTTACTCTTGATATGAGAAGGGCAAAGAAAGACGGCACTTTTCCAGTTATTATTCGCATTAGTCACTTTAACCGTTCAACTTCTTATTCTACAGGGATTTCAGTTTTAGAGAAAGACTGGGACTTTGACAAGAAAATGATTCGTAAATCCTTCACGGGAACATCCTCTGTTACTCGCCTCAACAACTATTTAAATAAACAGAAAGTTAAAGCAATTGACATTATCAATCAACTCAAAGAGGAAGATAAACTCAAATTTATGAGTATAACACAAATAAAAAATATTCTTACAAAAGGAAATCTATCACATTCATTTTTTTCATTTACTGAGAAACTAATTCTAGAATTTGTAGAGACAGAGCGATTTGGTAATGAAAAAGCTTACAAAACTTTATTAGGTGTTCTCAAAGGTTTTCATTCAAGTAAAGATTTAACCTTCGAAGAAATCAACTTTGACTTCCTTTCTCGATTTGAAAATTATCATTTATCTAAAGGCAATACTTACAATGGACTTGCTGTTTACATGAGGACAATTCGGGCTATATTCAATAAGGCAATCAACTCTGAATTAATTGATAAAAAATATTACCCATTTGATAAATATAAAATCAAAACTACTCCTACTGAAAAAAGAGCATTAGATGGAAAAGATGTGAAAAAGATATTAAAACTAGAAGTGAAGAATGATGACAATTTGTTTAATACAAGAAACTACTTTCTAGCATCCTATCTTATGTGTGGCATGTCCTTTATTGATATGGCGTTTTTGAAATTATCCAATATTGAAAACGGAAGAGTGAGATACAGAAGGTTAAAAACTTCCAAAATATATGATTTTGCCATTTCAAATCAATTGATGCAAATCCTAGAACATTACATTAAAGACAAAAAAGAAAACGACTTTGTTT
Organism: Flavobacterium sp.; assembly: GCF_027533505.1. GTDB lineage: Bacteria > Bacteroidota > Bacteroidia > Flavobacteriales > Flavobacteriaceae > Flavobacterium. Next base: position 37,900 of record NZ_JAPZUB010000009.1, read on the forward strand.
TCCCTATTATTAAAAGAAAAAAATTACAAGATCAATATAAAGATGTTGAATGGGCAAGAAAAACCTATAACTCTAATCTTGATAAAATTGCTGATAAATGCAAAATAAATTCCAAATTGACCTCCTATGTTTCACGTCACAGTTTTGCAACTGAAGCACTATTAAATAATATCCCCTTAAGTGCGATTTCTCAAATGCTTGGCCATAGTAGTTTGACCACAACTCAAATTTATCTTAAATCACTACCAAACAACATCATGGATATGTATGTAGATAAAATGCAAATAAAATAAACCCTACTGAATCAGTACTTTTTTAATAAGCAACTTACTTTAAATACAGTTGAAATAAACACATGTAGACAATTCTATCATTGCAAATAGTAATCGGCATTTATTTCTTTTTCTATTTAATTTTAGCCTTCAATCAATTGAATTAAATATCCCTATTTGTCAGTTGGTTTGGGAATATTGAGGGTTTAAAAATTACCCTGCCTTTACTTTAGAACTTTCCAGCAATTGTATTAAGCTTGTGTCTAGTAATTTAAAATATTAGTACCATGAGATTAAAAAACCTACTTCCATTTTTCCTGTTTTATTCTGCTTTAAGTTTTGGGCAGTATCAAAAAATAGAACCTCAAAACTGCAATGACCAAACTTGTAAATACATTGGGTTATTTGTAAAAAACTTTCTTGGAAAAACCGCCTTTGAAACCTATCAAAACGGTACTGGCTCCAATGCCGATCGATTCTTCTTGGCCCAACACGAATCCTATAAAATAATTATGGTGCCCGGATTTAAAGAAAACACCTTGAATGTTTACATTCGCTCAAATCAATTAGACGGGTTCTGGAAGGCAATACTCGGAGACAACATTTTTCCTAAAAAGGATATTGATCAAGTCTACAATTACTTTAATCTAGAAAAATCCAATCAAAATTTATTCGAATTCATTGTAGGATACAACCCAGAGGATAATAGCTTCTTTAAACCCGAATTCTCAAGAGGATGCTGCTATGATGTATATGTTTTAGACTTGAAGAATTCAAAGTCCTATGCGATGATGTATGATAACAAAAATGAACTCTACAAAAAATCAAATGAAATTCTTTGGACTGAAAAAGCAGCTTACAAAGCCTATCTCTCCGTTTTAAATCAATAAAGAAGAGCATGTTAGATTTTATAAAATCACCGTGGATTTATTTTTCGTTACTATTCTTTAACTATAACTCGGGACAATCTTTTTGCAAGATTAAAACCGTGAACCACAAAAATGCCTATTTCTATGATGTGGAATTAGACATGGCTGATTGTGAAGAGGACAAACAGGATTATTACTACTTATGGTTTGGAGGGGTCAAAGATAATCTACTTGATGGAAAAGGAATGCTTATGACCTATGATGCAAAAACCAAAAAAGACATCTTAAGTGAAGCCGTAACCTTCTCTAATGGCTATAGAATTGGGTGGAGCAAATCAGAAAAAAAACAACAGAATACCCATATTGTTCGATATGACCTTTTCTCAAAAGGAAATCTAATAAAATCCAATCGTATTTACTCCTGTGATTACTTCTGGGTAGAGGTAGATTTGAATTATCAAACTAAAGAATTCAGTTACTGCTTCACTAGTACCGATTCGCAAAATAAAACTAGCCTTATTTACAAAGGAATTTTAGCGGATAATTTTAAAACTTTTACCGGCACCTGCTTTATCAATTCCAAATTAAGTAGTAAAGGAACCTTCCGACCCGAGTTTGCAAGTGAGCTCGATACATCCTTCCCCCTTGATTATTACTCGTATTGCGGTTTAGTCTCAGGAGTAAAGTATCTTGAGAACGGCATACAAATATCAGGTAGCTTTCTAAATAATGAGCCTTTTGGCTGTGCAACGATCCATTACCCCAACGCAGATACGATTTATTCCTGCAATTTTAATGGCAGCATTTTCCTTAATGCTGAAGGAACCTATCAATGGAGTGATGGAAGAAAATTTGTAGGTAAAATCATCGATTCTAAAATAACCACACAAGGTTTTTTTTATGATCAAAAAGGACAAAAGGCTTATGGATCGTTTCCAAAAGTAAACACTTCGGAGAATTCATTATTAGGACTTGCAACTATAGGTCTAGTTGCCTATGGGATTTATAAGTTGGTTCACTCAGAATCAGCTCCCCCTGTCGATCAAAACAAATCAACCAATGCCTTACCCACACAGAACAACTACACGGCCTCATCTAATTATACAGGGTCTTATAGCGCCTACTCCAATACTACATCCCCACATAAAAAATGTTCCCAATGCAATGGTCGTGGAATTTGCAAGGACTGTAATGCAAGGGGAACAGCCATTTGTTGGAAGTGTGAAGGAAAAGGGGTCTTTGGACCCAGTACGAATATTATTGGTCAAGAACTCGATAATACCTGCACAAGCTGTGATGGTTTGGGATTTACAAAATGCTATACTTGTCATTCAGAGGGTAGTTGCAATGCTTGTAAAGGATCAGGAGAAGATTAAAACACTACAAAATGGTGTGTTAAAAATTTGTTTTCTAAACAAATAAGCAATAATTTTATAGATACAATTACAGTATTTAGTTTTCTTAAAATTGATTGTTCATGGATTATAACATAATCTATCTTCTTAAGATTAACATCGTCACGCGATGAACTTTAAAACTGCGCTACTAAACTAGCCATGAAACTCTTAGCATCGCTTATCGTTATTATTACTTGTGTATTTAAAAAATAAAATATACATTCGCGAGCACTCAATTTTATAGTATTTATACAATTTAAATTTGAACTTGAATTTTACAAAAATAAATGTAAAAAGAAACCCAACGAAGAATCTCCGTTGGGAATCTATTTACTGCTTTTTTCTTTGAGAACGATAATAAATCAATGGAGATATTACCCAAATGATTATGTCTCGAAGAAAATACAATAATTCAGTACGTTGTTTTTCGCTCGACAAAAAGAAAATAGCAACAGTAAGAATTATTGAGATCAAAATCAGCCCGTTTTTGGACTGTAAAAAACTCCAAAGGTTCCTATTATAGGAACCTTTTCTTTTCCTAAAATTAGGTTTTTTAGCCATAGTATTTTATCCATAATTTTTTTAATACTTGAACCCCTAATTGGATTCAAACCTTTCATTTGCCCAAAGGGCATTAATTTGAAAATTGTCATGTTTTGAAAATTTTTAATTAAAGAGTGTTTCACAGTAACTCTTCTTAACTGTTTTTTTAATACACACTTATTTAACTCCTGCGTCTGGATTCTCTCCTACTATTATTCAAAGAAAATGAAGTTACTAGATACAATTATCCTAGGTGATTTTTAATGTTTTAAAATTAAACTTGATTTTAAACCTTAAATCCAAACGGACTTAAAATGGACACTCAATTGCGCGTGAATACCCCACCCTATAAAGAGTGAAATAACTTAACGCTTAATGAAAACTTTTTAGATAAATCTTGTAGGCAATGAACGACAATAGCTTTTTTAATGATGAAGTACCATCAAAATTAGATAGAAAGCTATATGTAATACAAAGGTTCATTACAATGTAGTTTAGCGTAAATGTACGTATTTATTTGAGATTTTGAAAAAATATTTTTTGTAATCTACTAATTAAAAGAGAGTTACATTTAAAAAACACATACCTAGTCCTAATTCTTAATAAAAATCCATACCTGAATTTTCATATTTCGCAAAACAAGGTGAGTTCTTCAGTAAAAAATTACACGATTATCAAAATCACATTCACAATCAATTAATCCGTTACTTATCAAAAACAACCCATAACAGATTAAAAACTAAACCGTAATTGATTACATTTGAGTATTCGTTGTTCAACTTTATTTGTCAAGAATTAAAGTATACTTCGACCCAAAACAAACCAACTTTTTTTATTGGCCAAATATGAATTCTGCACCCCTATACAATGTTTTAGATCATTTTGATTTTGATTTATTAAATCACCCTGACTTTAAAGAAGATTCTGTTAGAGAAGAAATAATAGTCCCTATCATTAAAAACTTAGGGTATTCAGCCAGTAAACCCTTCCAAATTATTCGAAGCAGAAACCTCACTCACCCCTTTGTATCGATTGGTTCTCAACGCAAAAAAATATACATCACTCCCGATTATCTTTTCGAGGTAAATAGTAAACCTGCATGGATTCTAGATGCCAAATCCCCTTCAGAATCTACAATAAATTCTAAGGCCGTCGAACAAGGCTACTCCTACGCAATGCATAGTGAGGTTCGGGTGAACTATTTCGCTCTATGCAATGGCGTGTATTTTACACTTTACAATGTAAGCAAACCCGAGCCTGTTCTGCATTTTCCAACTCGGGCAATACCAGGATATTGGTCACAACTTAAAGAATTTCTAAGCCCTGAAAAGATTTTTAATAATACAGAAGTTGTACTGAAAAAAGATTTTGGTCTACATTTAAAACGATTAGGCTTTGACCAGTTCAAAAGCTTATTATTTCATAAAGTGCCCATATTTCATTTGGGTCAACTCGACCCTAATATGTTTTCTATGTCAGCAGGAATAGAAATTGAAAGCCAAATCTACATTGCTACCTTTGACTTTGGCCAAAAACAGTTCGAACAATTAAAAAGTAAACTCCCACTAGAGGCAATAGAAAAACTTGCAATAAGAGACCCTAAGAGTAGGCAATTAATACAATTTGCAGACAGGGTATATCTTGTAAATGTGAATGCCAAAGTATCGAATCAGTTACAAGAAACTGATCAAGAATTATTTCTACCCTTACAGGTTAATGAATTTAGTTGATTTTTTAATGACCCCTGATTAAAGAAAAAGAACACAATAACTTTTAAGATAAAAACTATGAAATCATTTTTTCAAACCTTAGATTATAAAACACTATTTTTTACTCCTTTCCTAGCACTCGCTTTTCTTATTTCATGTTCCTTTATAACAGCAAACAACAAATTAAATCACTCCATAAAATCCCAAGACAAAGCAAAAAATTCAAGTCATAATATCCCTTTTAGCATTGCCAAAAACTACTTTGTTAAAAATACTGCTCCAAAACTATTTAACCCAAAAATAGAGTCTCAAACGACTTTCGATACTTATTTCGCAATGGCCGCAGTAATGGGAGAAGATGGGCTTCCTACCAAAATTGATTTCAACTCTGAGAATGTAATTGCAATTATTCTTTCCCCAACAAATCAAGCAACAACCCTATCAGTGGTTGGATTACAAAAAAACAAATCAGGCAATATTATACTCACCTATAAAGTCACCAAAGGTGAGAAACAATCCTATACCATTACCCCTTTTTTAGCGCTAATCATTAAAAAAAGGGAAAAAGGGAAAGTAATTTTAAGAGCGATTTAAACCATTAACTTCTCTATAAATTTTGAAATTTAAATAATTAAACCATGTATGTTTTAGGAGTTCGAGCTGACAAATTAACTGATAATGATATTCAAAGGCTAATCGAGAATCAAGTGCCAGAACAAAAAACTTTAGAGTACAAAAAGGAACTTCATTTTGCCAAAGATGCTGATAAAAAAGAATTCCTTTTTGATATTTCTGCCATGTACAATACCGATGGAGGCTGTATTATTTATGGAATCGAAGAAGAAAAAGATTCTAATTCTCAAAACACTGGAAAACCGCAAAAAATATCAGGAATTCAAATCGAAAACACCGATAAGCTAATACAACAAATTGAAGATATTGTCAAAAACAACACCGAACCAAGCATAAATCATTTAGTCATTCAAATTATCTCAATAGAAGAAAAAATGATTCTTGTGCTTGGCATTCCTAAATGCATTGGATTGCCAACAATGGTCACCTTTAATCAAAGTAATAAATTTTTTAAAAGACGCAATAGTGGAAAATATGCCGTAGATGTTTATGAATTAAATGCCATGTTTATGCAAAATCAGATGCTAATCCAAAAAGCAGAGAAATTCAGAATGGAGCGAATCCAAAATGTACTCTCACAGAATTGTATCCCAAATCTTCATGTTCAACATGCTATACTTATCCACATTATTCCCATAAATTTTTTAGAAAATCAACTGGTTGATTTCTCAATACTTGCCGAGAGATTTACCACTAAAATGCGTCCAATTCATGCAAGAGGTTGGAACTACATGTACAACCTTGATGGATTTGCCGTTTACAGTTCCGAGGATTTTAACCGAAGTATCGTTTCCTATAATCAATTACTAAGAAATGGATCGTATGAGATTTTCTCTTCCGAACTTTTTTATCCAACCAGACACAACGATCAAGTTGGTTTTAATGGATTTGATTTAATTCAAGAAGTCATTCGTTGCATAAGTGAAGGAATTGAAATATTAAATCAGGTTAAAATCGAAGCTCCTTTTTTTGTTTCTTTTAGTCTTCATAATGTAAAAGACACCATTATGGATAATGATAGACGCATAATGGGTAGATTCAGTAAAAATGAAATTATCTTCCCTTTTATTTTGTTTCCAAACTATGAATCAAATCCTAAAACATTATTAAAACCAATCTTTGATATACTTTGGCAATCTTTCGGGCAATCAAAATGTCCTGATATCCCTTAAATCGAATACAAAGTACCAATTACAGCATCTTATCCTTGCATTTTGCATCTTGAAAATGCATTATACTAATGCATTTTTAAATAAGACTACAAAACAAACTGGCATAGATATTGCACCTAAAACAAGACAAGAATTGTTAATAAATGCAAATAATGTTGATAAACATGAACAAATGTTTGCATGTAAATTTGAAACATTCTATATTTGCTGCACTCAACTTTCCAATATAGGAAGACCTTATTATAAAAGGAAGAGTTTCGAAGCTCGATATGCCAAGATGTATATCGAGTTTTGCGTTTTAATACAAATGCTCTAATTTTCTTTTAAACTTATCGCGCATCTGTTTCTTTCCTGCTTTTGTATTTAGATAATAAGCTGTAATTAAATAATAGTCCTTCCCTTTTCTAAAAGGATCTAAAATAACTACATACTGTTTCTCTAAATTTAATAAGTAGGTACGAATAGTTTTCCTGCCATTGATTTTATCCTCATAGCTAAAAACTCGCAACCCTAAAGTTTGTGCATGAATAAAATGATACTTTATCCAGTGTAATCGTCTTGCTCTTTCATAATCGAAAGATCTACTTCCTATCTTTTTACCCTTTTCATCATAATCATCTTGGGTAATGCAATGAGAAAATGTAGCCTCAACATCATACTCTCCATCAATACCTTTAACGGGGCGAACCAATTTCCCGAGGAATTGAAAATTAGCATTCTCACTTATATCTCTTGTGAAAATTTGACGCAAAGATTCCATCCGCTGCCCCTGATTTAAATGGAGTAACTCTAGAAATGAATCATAAACTTTTATCGCATTAATAGGCATAAAAATTACTTTAAATCAATAAAAAATAAATTAAACTTCTCTTGATACAAGGGACTAGTTGTATTCAATGGCACATTACTATGTCTTTGAATCTTCTCTATTAATTTATTCTTGGCAATAACCCTATTCATTCCTCTTAAATGATAGGACAATGCTCCCATTAATACATCGGCAATTTGCATCAATTCACTCTCATAAGACTGAATAGGTTGCAAGTTGTTTACATTGAGATATTGTCTATTTAAATAGGACTTGAGCTTTTTGGCGGTTTCTCCACTATGGGTATCTTTAACATCGATGTAAATGTTGTATTTGTTTTCTTGCTGTATCTTTTTATTTAAAAGCTGATAATACATCTTATAATAAAAATCTTCATGATTTTGTTCAAAGATGTGGTTTTTGATGGTAGATTTATCAATAATAATAGCCCTAAATTGCAAATCTGTAGCAAAAAAATAGTCCACGATCTCTGAATACAAAGGATACTGACTCTTGGATAAAGAGGTCCACTTCAACTCCCCTTTTAGGAAATGTTTTCGCTTAATTTGGCGAATAAAATCATTATGAATTTTCACCTGATTATAAGCACAACTTATGTACGAAATTAACATGAATCGCTCATCCCCTCGCTCTAGATGACAACTCTCGTCACAATAAAAATTAAATGTTTTACTCATACTGCATCAATAAGGCCTCAAAACTATGAAACTAAACCAAAACTTCCCCGATAAAAAAAATCTAGTTATAACCCGTTGGGTGAAATTAAATTAATTGATTTTTGATTTTATTTATTGGTCTATTAAAGATAAATTTATTGATATACTGAACCAAAGTTAATGCTGTTATTTTTGCTAAAATTCTTGTTTTAAAACCTTCAAAAGATTT